>JAYTVC010000065.1:0-14876 GCA_043744215.1 Pseudomonadota bacterium | reverse complement strand
GCATGGCGTTTCAGCGCCAATGGGAAGAACGCGCCTATGAGTTGGGCGGAAAAAATTACAACGCACCGGCGCAACTGGTTGGCGATTTTGTCGCCAACAAAGCGTCGCGCGAGTTGGGCTCGGTCATTCCATCCTATAAACCCGGCGTGCTACTGGGGGATTTGAATCCCTGTTTGCCTGCCTACGCCATCGACGCCATCCGCGAAGCGATGCCTGCTTTCGACAAGCAAATCAAAGGATTTAATCTGCACGACGCTGTGCTCACCGGCGTGGAAACTCGCACCTCGTCGCCGATCCGCATCACGCGCAATGATGACGATTTGCAAAGCCTCAACACGCGCGGTTTGTTTCCCGCTGGTGAGGGCGCGGGTTACGCGGGCGGGATTTTGTCGGCGGGGGTGGACGGCATCAAGGTCGCCGAAGCGGTGGCATTGAGTATGTTGGCGAAAGAGGCAGCGCACTGATGGCAGTCGCTTCTGAAAATCGTTTAGTGCAAACCATCATCGCGCTCAATATTGTTTCTGCGCTGGCACAATTGTCGCAGATGGGCATCATTTATCCGCTGGTGTCCATCTGGCTCGCGTCAAAAAATGTTTCCGCATCCGAAATTGGTTTAGTCGGCTCGATGCAATGGGTTGGTATGCTGGGCGGCTTGTTGTACGCGCCGTTTGGCATGTTTCGCACAAGCGCACGCACGATGGTTTTAATCGGCTGCCTCGGCACGGCAGTGATCGCATGCATGATGCCGCATATCGCCGCTTCGGCCATTTGGCTCTGGTGCGTGGCCAGCGCAGCTATCGGTTTCGGCGTCGGCCTGCGCTGGATCGGCAATGAGTCGTGGCTGTATTCCATTATCAGCGGCGCGCAGCGCGGGCGCATCGTCGGCATTCACGAAACGCTGATTCATATCAGCCAAACCGTCGGGCCGATTTTGATTGCGTGGATTGGCGTAACCACAGATTGGGGATTTTATTCCAGCGCATTTTTTGCGGCCTGTGCCGTGCTGCCGTTTTTCTGGGCCCATGAACCTATGCCGACGAACAATCTCACAGTACCGGTTTCCATTGCGCACTTTGCCAAGGTCATGTGGCATCACGCGCAGTATTCTATCGGCGTGCAATTGGGTTTTTTGGCCGGCCTCATTGACGGCGTGTTATTCGGCATGTTGGCCGTGTATGAAGTCAAAGGTGGTGCCAGCGCGGCAGAAGCGGCTATTGTCATGACCGTGTTCGGTGCAGGCGGTTTGCTTTCATCGGCGCCTTTAGGTTGGTTGAGCGATGCACGCGGTGTGCGTTATGCGGCAGTGGTCGCGTCACTGGTCGGTATCGCGGGCGCGATATTATTATGGGCGAATCAGTCGCTGCTGCATTGGCCGGCGGTATTTTTGCTCGGCGTGGTGGCAGGCTGCATGCTCACGCTGGCGATCATCGCCGTGACCGAACACGCGGCAAATCACGAAAAAGATATGAGTATTGCCATGGGCGAAATTTCCATCGCGTTCACCATTGGCACGATCATCGGCCCGATAATGACGGGCGCAGCGATGGATAACTTTGGGCTGTGGACCTTGCCTGCGCTGACTATTTTTTTATGTGCGGCGGTGTTGCTGTTGATGCGATTGAAACGTCAGCCTTAAAAAATTATGCCGACGGCGTCAACATATTCGCGTCGCGGCTGATCAGCCAACGGCCATCAGCCTGTTTGCGAAACACCGACATCACCGTGCCAGACAGATGCATCGGCGCGCCATTTTGCAACGGCGCGACCGTCACATTCATTTGCGACCAACAAAATGCCAAGTTGCCATCGACTTGAATTTCCTGCGGCTCGCACACTGATTCAATCCTGTATTTTCCAACGCCCGCTGTGAATGCGTCGGCAAACGCCTGCTTGCCGCGCATGGGTGCCTGGCCTGGGCGCAAAAAAATCACATCGCCAGCCATTAGGTTCATGATGGTTTCAATGTCGTTGTTGGCCGTGGCGCGCAACCACGATTCAATGACTTGGCGTATCAGTGGGCGCTCATTAAACATAATATATAACTTATTGATTATAATGAATTATTTTGTATTTTATGCATGACGCTTAGTTCATTGTTTTAATTTACACGATCTATATAGCGTATACCAAAGTACAAACAAAAATCACGTGCCCGAAATCATTTCTGGCAAGATAGAAATTCAGGGGAGGGAGCAGTGAGCGAAACCATCACAATGCCGATGTGGTTGCTGGTAGTCCTGTGCGGTTTCGCAGGCTGGTCAGTATTGGTGTTGCTGTTGGTGCCGGGAATGCGCTGGTTTTTTCGCCGCCGCATCAAGCGCGCGATTCATCATATCGGTGATCGGCTGAACATCAAATTGCCGTCCTTCAGTTTGACGCGCCGGCAAGTGCTGATTGATCGCCTGTTTCACGATCCCAAAGTGCAAGCTGCCGCGCTGGCTCACGCCAACGTCAGCAAAGAAGCAATCAGCGACGTGTGGCGACGGGTTGATCGTTATGCGCGCGAGATTGTGCCTTCTTTTAATGCTTACATTTATTACCGCGTCGGTTACGCCCTTGCACGAGCATTGGCCAAGGCGCTTTATCGCGTGCGCATCGGCTTTGTCGATGAAAAATCTTTTGCCGGCATCGTGCCTGATTCCACCATTATTTTTGTTATCAATCACCGCAGCAATATGGATTACGTGCTGGTGGCGTTTCTCGCTGCCGAACGCACCACGCTGTCGTTCGCGGTCGGTGAATGGGCACGCATCTGGCCGCTGCAACAATTGGTGAAAGCAATGGGTGCGTATTTCGTGCGAAGAAATTCCGGCGACCCGTTGTACCGCACCGTGTTGTCGCGCTATGTGCAAATGGCGTCGGAAGCCGGTGTCACCCAGGCGGTTTTTCCAGAGGGCGGGCTCACGGCGGACGGCCGTTTGCGCGCCCCCAAGTTCGGCTTGCTCGATTACATGCTCAAGACTTTTGACGAGCGGCCCGGAGAAGGCAAGCGTGATTTGGTTTTCATTCCTGTCGGCATCAACTACGACCGCGTGCTGGAAGACCGCACCCAACTGCTCAAGCTGCACCCTGAAGCGCCGCGCCCGGGGAAAATGCACAGTGCTGCAACGTCGGCGGGGTTTGTGGCACGCAACTTATGGCAATGGCTCACCGGCGGCTGGCATCGTTTCGGCTACGCCTGTGTCAATTTCGGCACGCCGTTTTCCATGCGCAACTATGCGCAGGAAAAACATATTCATTTCCCATCGCTTGATGACGTCGCGCGCCGCAATGAAGTGACCACCATCGCAGCCAAACTAATGGACTCGATCGGCGATGTGATTCCGGTTTTGCCGGTGTCCCTCGTCGCGAGCATCCTCGCCCGCGACCCCACGCGCGCCATGAGCGAGTTTGAACTCAAAGCCGCCGCGCACCAGCGCATGCGCGAACTGGAAACCATGGGCGCGCATATTTATGTGCCGCGCCAGGATCTTGATTACGCCTTCAGCGTTGGCCTGCGCATGCTCACGATGCGGCACATCGTGGCGGAAGAAGAAGGGCTGTTTCGCGCTAATCAAGCGCAGCTGGAGTTGCTGAATTATTACGCCAATGCCATCGCGCATTTGGGTGACGAGCCTGCTGGCATGAAAAAGTAATGCTTTGCTACGCACCCATGTTGTAAAAAAATTCCTCACGCACAATTTTGCCGTTGGCCACCGTGTAGAGCGCCATCTCGTCCATTTTCATCCGCTGACCCGATGGCTTATTGGTCACATCGTATTGGAACCCGACAATAAATTTGTCGCCGTTCGGCCACGGGCCGGTGATGTTAGCGGAATGGATTTCATGATTGCCCATCCACCATTCGCCTTTCGCTTTCACCGCATCGAGCCCTTTTGATTCCGGGTTCATGCCTGGCGGCCCGCCGGCCTCAACGCTCACCACATAGTTCGAGTAAAGCGTGTTCAACGACTCCGCATTTTTTCCTTGCTTGCACAGGGCAACAAGTTGGTTGGCAATTTCCATGGTATTCATACGATTTCCTTTCCATATATGAGCGCGATTTTTTGCTCGTATAATGCATTATAGTAAATTTATAACTATTTGATTATATTGAATATTTTTGCATAAAACGATATCGGCTCCGAGCTGACTCATCCATTTATAACCCATATAATTTTAGTGTCAGGCGCCGCGCTTTCCAATCTGAACTTCGACCGCAAGGCGCTCAAGATTCTGCTCATTGGCTGAAGCCACGAACTGGGCTATCTCTTTGTAATGCTCGATGGTGTCAAAGGTCTGCCGCCACTTCACCTCCGTGCCGCCGTTTTTTGGCGCCAGTTCTATGGTCAGCACGAAGTGATGCGCGCCGAGATGCTCAATCTCGAACAACTGATCGGCGACGATGCGCGTGAAGCGGCTCTCGTTCGGGTAGTCCGAGCCATCCGGCCCGTGCATGGTGAGCAGCCAGCTTCCGCCGGGCTTGAACTCAAACAGGTGAATCGTGTTAGCAAATCCATCCGGCCCCCACCATCTGGCAACGCGGGCGGGGTCACTCATCGCGGCAAAGACCTCCGACGGGTTGGCGGTGAGCAGTTTGCGTCTTGCGTCTGAGCGGGTTTCTATCGGTTCCATCTGGGCCTTTCGCGGAGTGCTTTGTTGAGTGTGGCAAGCTGAGGGCGTTCAAACGAACCCTGACGAACAAAGTAAGCTGCCGACGTACCGGGTGTGAAACTTGAATGCAGGCACTTCAGGGAGGTCGCCTTAGATCGCGTAGTTAGGCTTTTGCTGACTATATTTTACCGTTATATTTCGGATCAAAATCTACCATCCACTCAATTCCATATTTGTCTCTAAAACAACCAAAATATGAACCCCAAGGGCTGTCTCCAATGGGTCCTTCAATATGTCCGCCTGCTGAAAGTCCGCTGAATAATCTATCAGCTTCTTCTTTGCTTTCTGCACTTATTGAAATTTTACTTCTATTTTCGTTTTCATTTGTCCGCCCCAAAATTTCTGGGACGTCATTTGCCATTAAAATATTTTTTCCAATCGGCAAAGCAATGTGCATTATTTTATTTTCTTCATGTTTTGCAACCGGATTTTCAGGGCCTGCCATATCTTTGAAACGCATAACAGTTGCGAATTCTCCGCCAAATACTGATTTGTAAAAATTGAATGCTTCTTCCGCATTTCCGTTGAAGTTGATGTGGGGGTTGATAAGAGCCATCGTTTTTCCCTTCAGATTGTCGTTATTCCGAATGTTTGGATACGCGGTGTAGCAATATTATGGCGCCTAACGTTTGACCTGAGGGGTGCTCGAAAGGCGCAGCCTTTTGGGCATCCCCTCGATGGAACGGTTAAGCGTCGTCATGGGGACGTGTGCACTTAGGGCTGCTGGTACTGGGAGCAATTGAATTCTTCCTTATGCTCACGCGAGTAGTGAGTTGCCACGGATGCAAAACACGGGGTGAACATGTATTGGTCTTCTGGGCCGTCTTTGCGTCCGTCGATTCTGTAGAAGACTGTATCGGTTTGACCACCTTCGAGAGCCAACGACGCAGTGCAAAAGCGCGAGCTTGACCAGGGGTAGCCGCCCAGAAGTTTCCGGTTCCTAGGAGAATCGAGTGACGGAACATATGGAACCAGATGTGTCTGACGTGGAGAAACGTCCAACAGCGTAGGGAAGTCAAGTGCCCTTACGACCTGCACATGGGCGCTTTTGATATTGGCCAGAATCCGCTGGTCGTTGCATTCTGGCGGCTCGGCGGGCCATGCGGTAAGGCAAGTGCACAACATCAGCGGGGCAGCCACGGACTGTCGGAGGCAACGATCTGCAGTACGAGAGGTCATTTGACGCCTAACGCCTAACGCCTAACGCCTGCGTTCAGCGGCGCTGCGCTGCCGCCAGCCACGCGAGGCGCGCGCAAACTTGTTTGCCGCTCGCTCGCCACCGCTTCGTAGCGTCCGCTGCAACGCGTAGTTAGGCGTCCGTTTCATGGCAGCGTAAAGCTTTCAGTCTTCTTCGCCTCTAGAAACTCAAGAGACGGTATCGGCCGATCTGCGCCGTCAACGGTAACACCGTCGATTTGCACATGAAAAGTCTCTTTCGGGTCGGGGGCCGCGACAGGAAATTCCAGCCACACATATGTACATTGCAGAGCCGGCACTTCTATGGAATCGACGGGCATAGACCGCCATGGTGGGCGCGCGCTGGAGCTGTTACAGGCGTATGGACCTTGTATTCGCAGCGGATAGGAGACGGAGGCTTTGTCAATCCAGTATTTGACGCGCATCGGATCAAAGATAGTCCCAGAGTGTGTGGGGCGAAGCGCCACTCCAATGCGAAAGGAGGTGGCTGCGCCGGTAGTCTCGCCAATAGGAAGTGGAAGCGGAAAAAGAAGCAGATCTTTGCTCTTGCGATTGAGTGGATAGACTGAAAATGCCACATCGCTCCAAAGAAACATGGAGTCTACACCCGATTCGCGACGAGTCGGCATCTCCGCCTCGTCAATGTGAGGAGCACTGTATCGAACCCGGGAAACGCCAGCGCATGAAGCAAGTAGGCAAATCGCGAGCAGGTTGCAAACTCGATGGAATCGCATAAGGACGCCTAACTTAAAGTAGCCCCCCGAATTTTATCGGGCATCTTGGTTGTGAAGGCAAATCAAAGGGGCCAGGCCCCTTTGATTCTTCTTTGAATTAATCAGAGATATTCTCGTTCTCTGGTGCTTTCCTCAAAAAAGCAGGAATACCTCAGTTAGGGTCAGCACGTTCTTCTTCGAATTTTTTAGTACGTTCGGCACGCTCCTCATCGGTAAGGGCGTTCCATACTTCCAAAGCTTCGCGGTTGTGCTGATTGATGTGCTCCCACTCTTTTCTAAAATGTTCATCAGCATCACCATTTCCCCAATACGACATGGATTGAATGGATAATGTGCCATCAACGTTCATTTTTCTGCGGCTCATGATTAATTGTCCTATCTAATCTAAAATTTTACTTACTCTTTCTACACCTAATTATAAAACGCTTTTTCAAGAGCCATACTAAGCCTTGTTCTTCTATCGGAATGGATTGGGCTGCGGCCTCAACTGACAGATAGGCAATAAAAATGGCCGTCAGTGCGTGTGTTTTGTTCAAATCTAACGCCCTTGCGAAAGGGTGATGCTGAGGACATCTAACGTTCAAATTGAGGCGACGCACTTTAGCTCGGTCGCCTCGAATGCAGAGTTAGACATTGATACCTTGCGCGATATTGCTGCGAAAGAGATCTATTTCTGTCATGTTGCTGAACGCACGTTTCGGAACCATCAAAAATTGAATATCTGAAAGATAGAGCAAGAAAAGAATTTCATTTTCTTTCCATCGAATAAAATCCGACCAGTTGCAAGTAAATTCACCATTCACACTTTTTGTTTGTACTCCGGTCGTTTCCCAGGAAAGTGTGAATTCGCGTTGCAATGATTTTTGTTGACGAAAAACACGCTTTGTCTTCCAAGGTACGTAGACGTAACGAACGATTGACCCGCCGATCGCTCCGCCGACTAGACCGCCAAGAATGCCGGCGGCAATTATCCATTTGCCAGTAGACCAAAGTAGCCAAGAAATAGCGCAAGCTAAACAACTGAGTGCGATTGCGCCGACGATATTTCGCGGTTGCCAACGCCGATCTAGGAATTGCGCACACAAATAGTCTGATTCTTCCAGTCTTGCGCTAATCATGGGTGCGATGTCTAACGTAAAGTAGATACCCGAAACAGCGTCTTTTTCGACATGTTCAAGGTGTATATTCTTGATTGAGAAATGTAATTCATTGTTTATATTGAATATTTTAATTCAATTACGCCCGACAAAATGCGCAAGCTACCACAGTATCACAGCCTCCAAACTGCTCGGCCAAGTCCGCGAGAAGTTGCGGGTGAAGCGTTGAGCGGGTCGCGCGTAACAGACATATTTGCATTGGATTAAACGCGATATTTTATTTCATGGCAAGCGACACCTGATTAACGTGGGCGCGCAGAGATTGAAACATTTTTGACCGCTTGACGGCAGTGGGCAACGTGGCTGCCTCGACGCACATTGCCTTCGACATCACGTTACGCTATATTTTTCTGTCGCAGAATTTTTCGGTCGGTTCGCGCGCGGGCAAAACCCGACGGCATCCTATAGACGAGAAGGGCGTGAAGAGCCCTTTGGATGAGAGGTAAACTGTCACCCTTGTTGTACTAAGGCTTGTCTGAAACCTCACGCCCTGAGCACAACAGCAGGCCCTTCGCTTTGCGCAAGCAGGCGGATTTTGAAAAACTTTGGTTCTACTGATGCTTTCATTTCTCAAAAGCTGGCAGCGCAAACGCACGCTGGAACGCACGGCGATTCCTGATGCTTTATGGCGCGACACGCTTGGCGCGATGCCGTTTCTTTCTGGCTTTTCTGACGACGAATTTACGCTTTTGCGTGAGTTAGTCACGTTGTTCATTCACGAAAAACATTTTACCGGCGCGGCAGATTTGCTGGTCACTGATGCGATGTGCGTGTTCATCGCGACGCAAGCGTGTTTGCCGATTTTGAATCTGGGGCTCGACTATTACAAGGGTTGGGACGAGATTATTATTTATCCGCGCCAGTTTACGCCGCGGCATGAATATACCGACGAGGCGGGCGTGGTGCATGTGAGTGACCATCCGTTCGCGGGCGAGTCGTGGCTGGGCGGGCCGCTGGTGTTGAGCTGGGAAGATGCCGCCTCGAGCGGGCAGGGCGACGGCTATAATGTGGTGATCCACGAGTTTGCGCACAAGCTTGATATGTTGAATGGCGATGCCAATGGTTTTCCGCCGCTGCATAAAAATATGACGCGCGATGCATGGGTTTCTGCGTTCAAACCGGCTTACGAGAACTTCGTAAATACTGTTAATAATCAAATAGATACGATAATAGACCCCTATGCATCAGAACATCCGGCAGAATTTTTTGCGGTGTTCACCGAAGCGTTTTTTGAAATGCCCGATGTGGTGTTTGACGAGTATGCGGATGTGTACAAACAGTTGAGTCTGTTTTATCGGCAGGATCCGCTGGCGAGGCTGAAGGTGGTGGAGGAGTCATGACGTGACTTCGGCATGGGATATTTCGCCAGTGTTACATCATTCCCGCGTAGGCGGGAATCCAGCGCGTTGTACATCGGCGATGGTTTAGGCTAATGAGCATTTTTTGCCGTTAAGATTTTACCTGCCGAGTTTTTTGTTGCCCGCTGGATTCTCGCCTCCGTCTAAAGCATTCGAGGGCAGGCTCTGCGCGGGAATAGCGGATTAAGTAGGTCGGCAATCCTTTGCCGACGAAAATCAAAATGGATGACCGTTTTCACGGGAACAACAGACAAAATAGCGGTGATGATTAAATGAGCAACTCAACAAACCGACTCAAGACTTTGCTTGCCGGCCCCGACGAAACGATTCCGTTGGCCGAAGCGGCGTTGGAGATGGCGCATCAACTCGCGCCGGATACCGATGTCAAAATGTATCTGAAAAAATTGCAAAACATGCAGGCGGAACTCGCGGCGACTTTGCCGAACAGCGCCACGACCGAACAAAAAATCGCCGCGCTCAACGCCTATATGTTTGACGACATGGAATACACCGCCAACGAAATCGACTACTACAACCCGTGGAACAGTTTTCTCTCGGCAGTGCTCGACAGTAAAGCGGGCATTCCCATTACCTTGTCGATTATTTATATTGCGTTAGGCAAAGCTATCGGCCTTGATTTGAAAGGCGTGTCGTTTCCAGGACATTTTCTGGTAATGTTGCCGGGTGAAAAAACGCGCACAGTATTCAATCCGTTTAACCATGGTGAAACGGTAAGCGACGACGACCTGCGCGGTTTTCTCGCGGCGGCGCAGGGCGTGGACATCGCGGCAAAAGTGAATCTGGATACGCTGATTCAACCCGCCAGCCACAAGGATATTCTGTCGCGGCTGTTGCGCAATTTGAAGAAAATTTATTTCGATGAAGATGAATTGGAATTGGCAGTCGAAGTCATCAACCTGTTGCTGCTGATCGACCCCGATGCCGCCGAAGAATATCGCGACCGTGGCTTGCTCTATCAGCAACTCGAAGCCTACCGCGCGGCGCTGGCGGATTTAACACACTATCTCGAACTTATGCCCGCAGCCAGTGATGCGCAACTGGTGCACAACATGGTGAAAGAGCTTAGCGATATCAATGCGCGGTTGAATTGAATGGCTTTATTTCTTCCCTTGAAACCGGTTTTTTGCCCCCGCGCATCGTGATACGATACGCCCTGATTTTATTGAATATTTATCACTCCTATGCGCGCAAAAAAACGAGTTCGTAAATCCGGCATGGCACCGGGCACGTTGGTTTATGTGGGCGACAAGCCTGCCGCCAAAGATGCCCGCATCACGCTGTTCGATTTTGATGAGCAGCACTTCGTAGAAAAGACGCTCGACAAAGTGGAAGAGTGCATGCCCTTTGCCAACGCGAACACGGTGACGTGGATCAATGTCGATAGCGTGCAGGTTCCCGGCGTGCTGGAAACGTTTGGCAAAACCCTCGGCTTTCACCCGTTGATGCTGGAAGATATTTTGCACACCGACCAGCGGCCCAAGTATGAAGACTACGGCGACTACGCATTTGTGGTGATCAAAATGCTCGACCTGGATGGCGAGAAAAATGACATCACCATTGAGCAGTTGAGTTTAGTCATCGGCGCGAATTATGTGATTTCGTTTCAGGAACGCCCGGGCGATGTATTCAATCCGCTGCGCGAACGCATCCGCAAAGGCGTTGGCCGCATCCGCAAAATGAAAGCCGATTACACCGCCTACGCGCTGATGGATTCCATCGTTGACCGCTACTTCGATGTGCTGGATAAAATCGGCGAAAAAATCGAAGCGGTAGAAACGGCGCTGGCAACCAATCCGAAACCCGATACCTTGCGTATGATCCACGACCTGCGGCGCGAGCTGATTTTTGTGCGTAAATCGGTCTGGCCGCTGCGCGAGGTGATCGCATCGATGCAACGTTCCGAATCGCCACTGATACACGACAACACGTCCTTATATTTGCGCGATTTGCAGGACCATGTGGTGCGCGTGACGGAAGGCGTGGATACCTACCGCGACATGTTGTCGAGCATGCAGGACGTGTATTTATCCAGCATCAGCAACCGCACCAGCGAAGTGATGAAAGTGCTGACGCTTTTCTCCAGCGTTTTTTTGCCGCTGACATTTATTACCGGCATATTCGGCATGAATTTCCACAACTTTCCCGAGCTTGATTGGCAGTACGGTTTTCAGGGTACCGTCATGCTGATGATTTGCATGTTTGTGGGAATGCTGCTGTTTTTCAAATATAAAAAGTGGTTGTGATGTCGCTTCTCGTTCGCTGCATGGTGGGCAAAGCGATAGCGTGCCCATCAGCATGCTGTAGACAATGGGCGCAGCCGCAAAAAACGCGGGCTTTGCCTATCCTGCGAATGCGGCGGCCATGTCTTTGCAGTGCTAAAATATAAAAATAGAATTTCGAGGATAGAGTTACATGAAGGTATTTGGCATAGCAGGTTATTCCGGCAGTGGCAAAACGACGCTGATGGAGCGCCTGATTCCGCAATTTGTGATGGAAGGCTTGAAAGTTTCCGTCATCAAACACGCACACCATAATTTTGATGTGGACCGGCCGGGCAAAGATTCCTATCGCCACCGCGAAGCAGGCGCGAGTGAAATCCTCGTCACGTCGGACAAGCGCTGGGTGCTAATGCACGAATCGCGTGGCGAAGCGGAGCCGACACTGCAACAACTTATCGCGCAGTTTTCGCCTTGTGACCTGGTGCTGGTCGAAGGCTTCAAGAACGAGCCGATTCCCAAACTCGAAGTGCATCGAGTCGCCAACGCCAAGCCACCGCTGTATCCGCAAGACAAAAATGTTGTCGCCGTCGCCTGCGATGAGCGGATTGTCACCAAGCTGCCGCAATTTCATATCGACGACGCGGAAGCCATTGCGCTGTTCATCATGCAGCAAGTTGGCTTGATGCCACACGCCGCCAGGAAAGCCGGAGCAGTGCATGATTAACGTGAAATATTTCGCATCGCTGAAAGAAAACCTCGGTGTTTCGCACGAGGCGATTGAATGGTCTTCGTCGGCAGATACGGTGCAAGCGCTGATGCAAACGTTGCGCGCGCGCGGTGGATTATGGCAAGAAAACATAAAGCAACATTCCAATATCAAAGTCGCCGTGAATCAAGTCATGGCCAACCTCAATGCGCCGCTGCGCGACGGCGATGAAGTGGCGTTTTTCCCTCCGGTGACGGGCGGCTGACATGACTGTCAAAGTGCAGCAACAGGATTTTGACCTGGGCGCGGAGATTCTCGCGCTGCGAAAAAATAATCCGAAAATCGGCGCGGTGACCAGCTTCGTTGGCCTGGTGCGCGATGTCAATGACGGTTCGAGTGTTGCCGACATGACGCTGGAACATTATCCCGGCATGACAGAAAAAGCATTGGAAGACATCGCCGCGCAAGCCAAATCGCGCTGGGATATTTTTGATACGCTGATTATTCATCGCGTGGGCACGTTGAAGCCAACGGATCAAATAGTCATGGTCGCCGTGTGTGGCGCTCATCGTGGCGAAGCGTTTGCGGCGTGTGAATTCATCATGGATTACTTAAAAACCTCCGCGCCGTTTTGGAAAAAAGAATCCACGCCGCAGGGCGCGCGCTGGGTCGATGCGCGGGTGAGTGATGACGCGGCCGCGCAACGCTGGAAGCGCTGAGGGCATCAAGTAGCAAGGTAAAATATTAATAATAATCAATAGGTTACAGTTTTTTGCTGCGCATGTTATTCACGCTAAATTTGAAGGCGAAGATGATAGTGCGCACCGTGCCCATGCCGATATAAATCCGACGCGATGAAAAAATAATGACTGAGGTGACGTGTACGAACATCGCAAAAAACCGCTGCTCACCAAACATTTATACAAACGTCGATTGGCTTTGCACGGCCTGGCGGCCAGTGCGCTGATTTTTTTCTCGCTGGCATTCGGCGTGCTGGGCTATCGCTATTTTGAAAACTTGCCGTGGATAGACGCGCTGTTAAATGCATCAATGCTGTTAGGCGGTATGGGGCCGATCAATCCTCTGCAAACAACGGCGGGCAAATTATTCGCTTCGTTTTATGCGTTATTTTCCGGCATTATTTTTCTAGTAGGTGTCGGCATATTATTTGCGCCGGTCTTGCACCGCTTGATACACGAATTTCATTGGGAAATTGAAGACGATGTCATGCCGAAAGAAAAAACAAAAAAGTAATCTTGCCCTTTTCTACTTACGTTTTTTCCGTCGCACATACCACCAAGCAACGATACCTAATGCAATCAGCAGCACCAGTATGACGCGCTGCCCGTATTTCATGTCATTCAAAAACATTTCAAACGTGTGCCCAAACAGATAGCCCGCGCCCGCAATCAGCGGCGCCCAGATTATCGCGCCAATCAGATTAAACAATGCCAAGCGCCAGCGCGGCACGCTGCTCATGCCGATCACAATCGGGCCGATGACGCGCAGGCCATACATAAAACGGATCATGATAATCAGCGGGGCGTGATAGCGGTGAAGCAGGGCGTTAACCTTGTCTACCCGCGGTTGCCAGTGGGGGCGGCGAGATAATAAGGCAGGGCCATAGCGTTTGCCGAGGGTGAAAAAAAACTGGTCACCCAGAAATCCGCCCAAGGCGCCGACGGCAACAACGGTTGGCAGCGACAAATGGCCGGTATGGGCGGCGATTCCCGCCAGCACGAGAATGACCTCTCCCTCGAGAAATGTCCCAATAAACACGGCAAGGTAGCCGTAATTTTGAACCAGCGCGGGGAAATCCATAAGCTACCTAAACTCGCTGCAAGGTTAACGGTCAACAAGCGCAAAACAGGCGCGTTGAAAGTGCAATACGAATGCATTTTGAATCATGAGGTTACATGATTCTACCTTTTGCATCTTTTCCGTGCTGGATGATGCAACTGAAAAATCTCAATTGGTGCTTGCCGCATACTAGAACAATTGTTTACCTTTATAGGCATTCTTCCTCCAGCCATATGGGGGTTTACCCTACTTGTAAACTACGGGTGCCAACGTATAGTTCACGCAATACAGTGTGGCTGATGACATTGCTCTAGAGGATATGCAAAGAAACAACCGGATACAGTGACGGAATTTCGTGGACAGTCATTTTTGGATATTTTTGTGGACTAAAAGCTATGGCCTTGAACAAGCAAACAAAAAAAATCATTTGTGTGAGCGTGCTCGCAGCCCTCGCCGCCTGCTCGTCAGGGGCTGATTCAACAATACCGACGCCAACGCCAACGCCAACGCTCACACCGACGCCTACGCCAACACCAACGCCTACGCCTACGCCTACGCCTACGCCAACACCGACGCCAACACCAACGCCAACACCAACGCCTACGCCTACGCCTGCGCCAACGAAGGCGCCCACGCCAACACCGACGCCAACGCCAACGCCAACAAAGACACCGACGCCAACACCGACGCCCACGCCTACGCCTACGCCAACACCAACACCTACGCCAACAAAGACACCGACGCCTACGCCAACACCGACACCGACACCGACACCGACACCGACACCGACGCCGACGCCGACACCGACGCCGACACCGACCCCGACGCCGACACCGACGCCGACGCCGACCCCGACGCCGACCGGGACGTGGGAGAACATCACGCCGTCAGCCGTTCCACAGCCGTGGGCGAACGCGATCGACTATTTCGGCTTCATCGGCATCGATGGCGCCAAGGCCGACGCACCCCGGACCCTCTATGTCGTGGTCGATCACATCCAAACCCAGTACGCTGGCGTCTGGAAATCGACT
>JAYTVC010000064.1:0-15039 GCA_043744215.1 Pseudomonadota bacterium | reverse complement strand
GCGTCGCGCGCGGGCGAGGATTGAAACTAGATCAGGGCGGAGCGATGATTTTTCGTGAATGGCGCCCGCGCGCTGGCGAGGATTGAAACGTGACGTTGACGACGCCGTCACGGTTCCATCCGTGGCGCCCGCGCGCGGGCGAGGATTGAAACTTTTGTGCTCTGGTCGGCATGTTCTAAGCGCTTGGCGCCCGCGCGAGGATTGAAACCACTTTCCTATGTCGTATTTATCCATGGGGGCGAGGATTGAAACAAAATCGTGAAAAAGCTCTTTTCCAAAGCTGTTTAAGCGCCCGCGCGCGAGGATTGAAACTGGCGAGGCGGCGCACCTTGATGCGTTTGTGCGGGCGAGGGTTGAAACGTCGATCGAGTAGATTTCTTGCGCTGGGGTGAGGATTGAAACATATAAAGGCATCGCTAGCATTCGCCGCGGGCGAGGATTGAAACGCTTTTTTCCGGGCGCGGATCCAAGGGGCGAGGATTGTAACGCCCTTCCATTTACGATGCCATTAAACAACGCGCGCGCGCGCGAGCATTGAAACAACAAGCTTGGCTTTGACCAACCAGTCCGGCGCCGGCATTCCCGCCTTAGCTGGATGAGGATGTGAAAGTCTCGCGATCCGTTCATTGCATGAAGCCTTAATGCAACTTGACCCTCGGCTCCGTCCGCCGTTTGATGAAATGCGCCAGCGTGTCGAAAGCGGTTTTGACATAACCGTGCAGGGCGATCAGATGCATTTTGTATAACGATGCGTACATCATGCGGGCGACAAAACCTTCGAGGAACAAACTGCCGCTAACGAAGCGCGCCATCAGGCTGCCTACGGCGCTGTAGTCGCTGAGCGACACGAGCGAGCCGTAATCGTTGTAGCGGAATGGCTTGAGAGTTTGCCCATTCATTTGCGCCAAGATTTGTTTGACGATGTGCGATGCCTGCTGGTGCGCGGCCTGCGCGCGGGGCGGGATGAGGGCGGTGCGTTCCGGTGTCGATTTCTCCGGCCATTCGCAGGCGGCGCAATCGCCGAAGGCGAAAATATTTTCGTCTTGCGTTGTTTGCAGCGTGGGTTTGACGACGAGTTGGTTGGCGCGATTGACTTCGAGGCCGCCAAGTTGGGCGAGAATATCCGGCGCTTTGATACCGGCGGCCCAGACGATGAGTTGCGCTGGAATGTTTTTGCCGCTGGCGGTGCGCACGCAGTCTTTGGTGACTTCGGTGACTTTTTCATTCACCAATACATTGATGCTGAGTTCGTTCAACAAGCCGTGGGTGGCGATGGAAACTTTTTCGGAGAGCGGTGGCAGGATGCGGTTGGCCGCTTCAACAATAGTGAGCTTCACATCGCGCGCGGGGTTGAGATGGCTCAAGCCGTAACCGGCGAGCAGGCCGGTGGTGTTGCGCAATTCTGCTGCGAGTTCAACACCTGTCGCGCCTGCACCGATGACGACGACGTTCACTTCGGGTGATTGCCCCGCGCTGGCGTTTGCATTCGCCCGCACGCACGCGGCGACAAGTTTGCGATGAAAACGCTCGGCTTCCTCTGGCGTATCGAGGGAAATTGCGTGTTCTGTAACCCCTTGAATATTAAAAGAATTACTGACGCTGCCGATGCCGATGATCAGCGTGTCATAGGCCAAAGTTCGTGCTGGCAAAATTTCTTCGCCGTCTTCATCGTGGCTGCCGCTGATGGTGATGGTTTTTTTGGCGCGATCAAGGCTTTGCAGCGCGCCTAATCGGAAATTGAAATGATGCCAGTGGGCTTGCGCGAGATAGTCGAGTTGATGCGCGTGAATGTCCATGCTGCCGGCGGCCACTTCATGCAGCAGCGGTTTCCATAAATGCGTAGAACTTTTATCGACGAGTGTGATATCGGCGCGCTGTTTTTTGCCGAGCGTGTCGCCAAGGCGCGTGGCCAGTTCGAGGCCACCGGCGCCGCCGCCGACGATGAGGATGCGATGGGGGGAGGGATTGGTCATAGTTGAAATGTGCTAACAGTAAATTGCTGCGGAGTGACCCATCCCCACCCTTAACCCTCTCCTTGTAAGGGGAGGGGATTCTTTGGAAAAATTTTGGGCCTGTACTTTTATTTAAAAAACGAGATAACTGTTATGTTATTTCTTCGCTGCTAAAAACGGTGCCAAGGTCTGCAACATCGGTGTAAAAATTTTCGGCGTGCCGGCCAACACTTCGCCGCTTTCAAACCAGTCTTCATCGCCGTGCAGGTCGGTGATGAGGCCACCCGCTTCCTGCACCATCAATGATCCGGCAGCCATGTCCCAGGGCTTGAGGCCTTTTTCCCAGAATGCATCAAGACGGCCGGCGGCCACATAAGCCAGATCAAGCGCGGCCGAGCCGGGGCGGCGCACGCCGCTGGTTTTTTGCACCATGGCTTTGAACATTGCCATGTATTCGTCGAGATAACTGAAGTCGCGGAAAGGAAAGCCGGTGCCGACGAGGGCGTCTTTCAAGTCGCGGGTTTTAGATACGCGCATGCGGTGTTCGTTGACGAATGCGCCGCGCCCGCGCGAGGCGGTGAATAATTCATTGCGTGTCGGATCAAAAATTACGCCTTGGGTGATGAGCCCTTTTTGTTGAAGGCCAATGGAGATGCAGTATTGCGGAAAGCCGTGCAGAAAATTGGTGGTGCCGTCGAGAGGATCGACAATCCATAAATATTCCGACTTGATGGCTTTGTTTTTGCCGGGTGATTCGCCGCTTTCCTCTGCTAGAATACCGTGGTCGGGGTAGGCTTCGCGCAAAGTTTCGATAATGGCTTCTTCGGCTGCGTGGTCCACTTCCGATACGAAATCGTTGTGCTGCTTGCTGGTGACCGTGAGCTTGTCGAGGTCAAATGAAGCGCGGTTGATGATAGAGCCGGCGCGGCGGGCGGCTTTGACCGCAATAGTAAGCATGGGATGCATGATGTCGGATCTTTATAAAGAGCAATTATTCATGTGCGCGCAAAGCGCAAGCGAAAACGAATTTTAATATGAATCCGCCTAATCCGCTTGACCAAATACGCGTTGTCCTCTCGCACACCAGCCATCCGGGCAATATTGGCTCGGCAGCGCGGGCGATGAAAACCATGGGTTTGTCGCAATTAATATTGCTCAACCCGAAAAAATTTCCCCATGCCGAAGCCAGTGCGCTAGCCGCAGGCGCGGTGGATAACCTCGAGCGCGCGCAGGTGTGCGAACAGTTGGACGAGGCGTTGCAGGGCACCGTGCT
Organism: Pseudomonadota bacterium; assembly: GCA_043744215.1. Classification (GTDB taxonomy): domain Bacteria; phylum Pseudomonadota; class Gammaproteobacteria; order Burkholderiales; family JBEEJL01; genus JBEEJL01. The sequence goes on along the minus strand of JAYTVC010000064.1, from coordinate 11,814 downwards.
GGTGGCGGGCGTCACGGCGCGTCGACGCGATTTGTCGCATCAAATGTTGTCGGTGCGCGATGCTGCCATTGAAATAGTAAAGCAGGCGGCCGCACACCCAGTCGCATTGTTGTTCGGCACCGAGATGTCTGGCTTGTCGAACGCCGAACTGGATAAATGCCAGTTACTCATCACCATTCCTGCCAACCCTGAATTCAGTTCGCTCAACTTGGCGGCAGCGGTGCAGATTGTCGCCTATGAAATGCGCATGGCCGCTTTGGGTGCGTCGGTGCCTGAGTTGAACGACGAAGCGCCAGCGACGTTTGAGCAGATTGAAAATTTTTACGGGCATTTGGAACAGGTCATTGTCGCAACCGGCTTTCTTGATCCGCGCATTCCCAAGCGCCTGATGCAGCGCTTGCGTCGTTTGTTTTCGCGCAGCCGTTTGGAAAAAAACGAAGTAGATATTTTGCGCGGGATTTTGAAATCGGTGGAACAAAGAATAAGCAAGTAATGGGGTGATGGAAATTTCTTCAGCAGTCTGTCAATGCTGTTTTCACGGGCATGACAGCCGTCGTAGCTTGCATTGCGATCGCAACGTGCCGCGCGAACCCCGCCAAAAACAGCAATATCACCATCAAATAGCTTAAAAATATTGTTTATAATCAATATGTTACGTAGTATTCACTACAATACTTGACTAATTCACTATGGTATTGAATACTGATTAAAATCCTCCGAAAGATCGGTATGTTCAATCGTATAAAAGAAGACATCGCCATTGTGTTTGACCGCGATCCGGCGGCACGCAACAAGCTGGAAGTGTTGACGCTTTATCCCGGTTTGCATGCGTTGTTGATGCACCGTGTGGCGCATCGTTTGTGGCTCGCCGGTTTCAAATGGCTGGCGCGCGCGGCGTCGCATGTGTCGCGTTGGTTGACGGGAATCGAAATTCATCCCGGCGCCACCATCGGCCGCCGCGTGTTCATCGATCACGGCATGGGTGTGGTCATCGGCGAGACGGCGGAAATCGGCGACGATTGCACGCTGTATCACGGCGTGACGCTCGGCGGCACGTCGTGGAACAAAGGCAAACGCCATCCGACACTGGGCAAAGGTGCGGTCATCGGCGCGGGCGCAAAAATTATCGGGCCGATTCTGGTGGGCGAGGGCGCCAAGGTCGGCTCCAACGCGGTGGTGGCTAAAGACGTGCCGCCGGGCGCGACGGCCGTCGGTATACCTGCGCGTATTCTCGAAAACGGCAAGCCGTCGCAGGCCACGTTTACCGCTTATGCGATGAGCGACGACGCCAACGACCCGATCAACAAAGCCATCGGCGGCCTGGTCGATTACAGCCACCTCACCGATGAAAAAATTGCGCAACTCATCGCACGTATCGAGCATCTGGAACAACAGGTGACGGGCGACGACGCCGAAGTGGGCGAAGGTTTCCGCCCCAATGTGCGCAGCGTGAAAAATTAATTTTCCCCGATGTAAATTGACCGGGGAACCTCAAAACGCTATACTTGACTAAATCAGTAGGGTAAAGGAATCCATCATGCGCTTGACCACGAAAGGCCGCTTTGCCGTAACCGCGATGGTCGATCTCGCCATGCGCAGCCATAATGGGCCGGTGACACTGGCGGGTATCAGCGAGCGGCAAAAAATTTCTTTGTCGTATTTGGAGCAACTTTTCGGCAAACTGCGCCGTCAAGAGTTGGTGGAAAGTGTGCGCGGGCCCGGCGGCGGTTATCGCCTGGCCAAGCCAGGCAACATGGTGTCTATTGCCGATATTATCGTGGCGGTTGATGAACCCATCGACGCCACCCAATGCGGTGGTAAAGAAAATTGCCACGACGACCACCGCTGCATGACGCACGATTTATGGGCCAGCTTGAATGAGCACATGTTCGATTATTTGCAGTCGATCAAACTGTCACATCTGGTGGAAAAACAAACCGCCAACACCGTGAAGACGGTAAAAATGATGCCGAACAAAAAACTATTGAGCGCTAAACGAAGCGCTGCAACCGCTTGAGGTAATGCAATGAATAAATTAGTAAACATGATGCCGGTGTATCTCGACTACTCGGCCACCACGCCGGTAGATCAGCGCGTTGCGCAGAAAATGATTCCATTTCTGACGGAACATTTCGGCAACCCCGCCTCGCGCAGCCATGCCTATGGCTGGGAGTCGGAAGCGGCGGTCGAAAACGCGCGCGAAGAAGTCGCCAAACTGGTGAATTGTGAGGCGAAAGAAATCGTCTGGACTTCCGGCGCGACGGAATCGAACAACCTCGCCATCAAGGGCGCGGCGCATTTTTACAAAACCAAGGGCAAGCATCTCATCACTTTGCGCACCGAACACAAAGCCGTGCTCGATACCATGCGCGATTTGGAGCGCGAAGGTTACGAAGTGACTTATCTGGATGTCGAAGCCAACGGCCTGCTCGACCTGAAAAAATTCAAAGCTGCGTTGCGCGCCGACACGATTTTGGTTTCCGTCATGTTCGTCAACAACGAAATTGGCGTGATTCAGGACATTGCTGCCATTGGTGAAATCTGCCGCGAGAAGGGAATTATATTTCACAGCGATGCCGCGCAAGCCACGGGCAAAGTGGTGATCGATCTTGAAAAACTCAAAGTCGATCTGATGAGTTTCAGCGCGCACAAAACCTACGGCCCCAAAGGTATCGGTGCATTATATGTGCGCAAAAAACCGCGCGTGCGCCTCGAAGCGCAAATGCACGGCGGCGGCCACGAGCGCGGCATGCGTTCCGGCACGTTGGCGACGCACCAGATCGTCGGTATGGGTGAAGCCTTCCGCATCGCGCGCGAAGAAATGGCGACCGAAAACGAACGCATCCGCATGTTGCGTGACCGCTTGCTCAAAGGCTTGCAGGACATCGAAGAAACCTATGTCAACGGCGACATGGATCACCGCGTGCCGCACAACCTCAACATCAGCTTCAACTTTGTTGAGGGCGAATCGCTGATCATGGGCATCAAGGAACTGGCCGTGTCGAGCGGCTCGGCCTGCACGTCGGCAAGCCTGGAGCCATCGTATGTGCTGCGCGCGCTGGGCCGCAACGATGAGCTGGCCCACAGCTCCATCCGCTTTACGCTGGGCAGATTCACGACGGAAGAAGATGTAGATTTCACCGTCAAATTGTTACATGCAAAAATTGGCAAGCTGCGCGAAATGTCTCCGCTGTGGGAGATGTTCAAGGACGGTATTGATTTGAATTCGGTGCAGTGGGCTGCACATTAAGAGTGGGATTGCGGATTCAGGATTGCGTCATATAAATGTAGGATGGGCAAAGCGATAGCATGCCCATCATGAGGAAATAAAGGAGAAACATCATGGCATACAGCGAAAAAGTTTTAGATCACTACGAAAATCCCCGCAACGTCGGCTCGTTCGACAAGAACGACGAAGGCGTGGCCACCGGCATGGTCGGCGCGCCCGCCTGCGGCGACGTTATGAAGCTGCAAATCAAAGTCGGCAAGGACGGCATTATTCAGGACGCCAAATTCAAAACCTACGGCTGCGGTTCGGCCATCGCGTCGTCGTCGCTGGTGACGGAATGGGTGAAAGGCAAAACGCTGGATGAGGCAATGACCATCAAGAATACGCAAATTGCGGAAGAGTTGGCGCTGCCGCCCGTCAAGATTCACTGTTCGATTTTGGCCGAAGATGCGATCAAGGCCGCGATTGAAGATTACAAAGCCAAGCATGGGCAAGTGGCGCTGGCGAAAGTGGCGAACGCCTAAACTTTGTCATCCTGAAAGATAGTGAAGGATCTGCCTTTGGGTGTTGAATATAGCGAACGAGATGCTTCGGGCTATTGCCCACGGAATAGCGCAGTAACCAAATATATAGGTGAACCATGTCAGTAACCTTATCTCCCAGTGCCGCCAAGCACGTACAAAATTACATCGCCAAACGCGGTAAAGGTTTCGGCTTGCGACTCGGTGTGCGTACAACCGGTTGCTCCGGCCTTGCGTATAAACTCGAGTTCGCCGATGCCGCCGCCCCGGAAGATAATATTTTCGAAAGTCACGGCGTGAAAGTATTGGTCGATCCGAAAAGTTTGCCCTATATCAATGGCACCGAACTCGATTTCACCCGCGAAGGTTTGAATGAAGGTTTCAAATTCAACAACCCGAACGTGAAAGATGAGTGTGGTTGCGGGGAATCGTTCAACGTGTGAGTAGTCGATGATGCCCATTCGGGCAGCGCGGCAGTGTCGTCGTAACCTATTGATTATTATCAATAAAAGGGCGGATGATTTCCGCCCTTTTTAGTGTGCAATGTCGAATGAGCAGTGATTTTTCAAAAAACTATTTTGACTTGTTCGGCCTGGAGAAAAAATTTTCCGTGCCGATGGAATTCCTTGACCGTGCCTTCCGTGACATTCAATCGCAAATCCATCCGGACAAATTTGTCCACGCGGGTGACACGGAAAAACGCTTGTCGATGCAATGGGCCACGCGCGCCAATGAGGCGTATCAGACGTTGAAAAAACCCATTAGCCGCGCGCGTTATTTACTTTCTCTGCACGGCGTCGATACGCAGGAAGAAACCAATACCTCTATGCCGACCGCGTTTCTCATGGAGCAAATGGAATGGCGCGAAGGCGTGTTGGAAGCGAAGCAAGCGCGTGATGAACATGGCTTGATCGCGCTGGAAAAAAAAATACGCGCGGATAGTGGCGCATTACTGCATATTTTGCAGCGACAGATTGATGATGAAAAAGATTTCAATGCCGCGTCCGGCAGCGTGCGTAAATTGCGCTTTCTGGAAAAATTGGATGAAGAAATTAAAGACGCGTTTGAAGTCCTGGAAAGATAAATGGCGCTACTACAAATCTCTGAACCGGGCGAATCCACTGCGCCGCACGAACACCGCCTGGCGGTGGGCATCGACCTGGGCACCACCAATTCCTTAGTCGCCACCATTAAAAGCGGTGTGGCCGAAGTGTTGCCTGATGCGCAAGGGAGGCCGCTGTTACCGTCAGTCGTGCGCTATTTGCCTGATGGAAAAATCGCGCTAGGTTACGAGGCGCAAGCGGCGCAGTCGGACGATCCGCAAAACTCCATTGTGTCCGTGAAGCGCTTCATGGGGCGCGGTGTGAAAGATGTCGCGCACTACGGCGCGTTGCCGTACAAGTTTGTTGATGCGCCGGGCATGCTGCAAATACAGACTGTCGCCGGCGTGAAGTCGCCGGTCGAAGTGTCGGCCGAAATATTGAAACTGTTGCGCAAGCAGGCAGAGGAATCCCTCGGCGGCGAACTGGTCGGTGCAGTGATTACCGTGCCCGCGTATTTTGATGATGCGCAGCGCCAAGCCACAAAGGATGCGGCGAGACTGGCCGGTTTACATGTGTTGCGCCTGCTCAACGAACCGACCGCGGCCGCCATCGCTTACGGACTTGACAATCGCAGTGAAGGTACCTTCGCCGTGTTCGATTTGGGTGGCGGCACATTTGATATTTCCATTTTGAAATTGACCCGCGGCGTGTTTGAAGTATTGGCCACCAATGGCGATTCGGCTTTGGGCGGTGACGATTTTGATCAGGCCATTGCCGCCCACTGGCGCAGCGAACATAAACTCGTTGACGCCAATCAGGGTGATACGCGTCGGCTGCTCACGGCGGCGCGCACATTAAAAGAAAAACTCACCACCGAAACGCAGGCCGATGCGGACGTTACATTGAGTTACGGCCAAAAAATTCATGTGCGCCTCACGCGCGATGAGTTCGTGAAACTAACGCAACCGCTGGTGCAAAAATGTCTCACGCCTGCACGTAAGGCCATGCGCGATGCGGGTCTTATGGTAAATGAGATTGATGGCGTGGTGATGGTCGGCGGCGCGACGCGCATGCCCCATGTGCAAAATGCAGTAGGCGAATATTTTGCACAAGCCCCGCTGAACAATCTTGATCCGGATAAAGTCGTGGCCCTCGGCGCGGCGGTGCAAGCCAATGTGCTGGCGGGCAATCGCGTGGGTGATGAGTGGCTATTACTTGATGTGATTCCGTTGTCGCTGGGTTTGGAAACCATGGGCGGCCTCACGGAGAAAATCATCCCGCGCAACTCCACACTGCCTTTGGCACGCGCCCAGGAGTTTACTACTTACAAAGATGGCCAGACCGCGATGAGCATTCATGTGGTGCAAGGCGAGCGCGAATTGGTGAGCGATTGTCGCTCGTTAGCCAAGTTTGAATTGCGCGGCATACCTCCCATGGCTGCAGGCGCTGCGCGCATTCGTGTCAGCTTGCAAGTCGATGCCGATGGCTTGCTTTCCGTCACCGCGCGCGAACAAAGCACGGGTATCGAATCGAATATTATTGTAAAGCCTTCGTACGGTTTAGCCGATGACGACATCACGCGCATGTTGCAGGATTCGTTCGCCCACGCGGGCGACGACATGCAGGCGCGTGCGTTGCGCGAGCAACAAGTAGAGGGCCGGCAATTGCTGGAGGCGGTACAAAACGCTTTGGAAAAAGATGGCTTGGATTTGCTCAATGCAAAAGAGCGGGCGACGATTCAAACTGCAATTGATCAATTACGCGGATTGATTGAGGGCCAGGACCATCGCGGCATCAAAGATGCCATCGAAAAACTCAACCTCGCCAGTGAAGATTTCGCTGCTAAACGCATGAATCGTAGCGTTTCAAAAGCATTGGCCGGACAAAACATTTCTCAAATGTAGAAAAATACCATGACCCATATTACCGTTCTTCCCAACGCCGACCTTTGCCCCACTGGCATCGTCATCGAAGCCGCGCCTGGCACCAGCATTTGCGATGCGCTGTTGGAACACGACCTTGATATCGAACACGCCTGCGGGCAAGTGTGCGCCTGCACCACCTGCCATGTGATTATCCGCGAAGGATTCGAATCGCTGACACCCAGCGACGAGGAAGAAGACGACATGCTCGACAAGGCATGGGGGCTGGAGCCGCAATCGCGTTTATCGTGTCAGGCGAAAGTGGCGAACAAAAATCTGGTGATTGAAATTCCGAAATACACAGTGAACATGGTGAAAGAGGGCACGCCAAAATGAAATGGACCGACTCGCTCGAAATCGCTATTCAACTGGCAGAAAAATATCCCGACATTGATCCGCTTAAAATCCGCTTCACCGAATTGCGTGAATGGGTGATGGGGCTGGATGAATTTGACGACGTGCCTGAACGCTCCGGCGAAAAAATTCTGGAAGCGATTCAGATGGCGTGGATTGAAGAAAAAGAATAACGAGCTGAAAAATTTCGAAGCACAAAAAATTAAAGGCCGGTTTAACCGGCCTTTAATTTTGAAACTTTTGATAAGACCCGCAGCGAATTACTTGGCTGCTTTTTTGGTCTTTTTTGCTTTCTTAGCTTTCTTTGCCATGGTGGTTCCCCTTAAAAATGCGCTGAAGGATTTCAGCGATTGCATGGTAACCAGTCTTGTTACGGCTGTCCAGCAATATGTAAAATAATGATAAAAATCAATAGGTTATGTAATTCAATGAGTTGTCAAAAAAACTAAAATATTTTCACGGAATTAAGCCGCGTGGAATGCCATTCGGGTAATGGGCAGCAATATTTTCTTTTATTTTCTCCGCGCGGTTTTCCGGGTTGGGATGCGAGCTGAACATTTCTGGCGGACGGCCGCGGCCGCCGGTCGCTTTTTCCAGAATTTCCATCACGCCCAACATCGCGCGTGGGTCATAACCGGCCTCGCCACCCAAACGAACGCCGAGGCTGTCGGCTTCGAGTTCATCGTTGCGGCCATACTTCATATTGATGGCGCTGCTGATCATTTGCGCCATGCCGCCCGCTTGGCCTGTGGGGTCGGCGGCGATCACGGCGGCGCTGGCGAGGCCTTGCGTCAACCCGGCTTTTGCCATGTGTTCCGCTGAATGGCGCGCAACGACGTGGCCGACCTCGTGACCCAGCACACTGGCGAGCTCGCCCTCGGTGCGCAACAGCTTGAGCAAACCGACGGTGATAAAAATCTGTCCGCCCGGCAGTGCGAAGGCGTTGATGGTTTCCGGATCGGCGAGCAAATGAAAATCAAATTTATACGGCGATTTCGACGCGACCGAACTTGCCACCACTTTTTGCCCGATTTTTTTCACCAGCGCCTGGGCTTGCGGGTTTTGGGCAAGGCCGCCCATCTCCTGCGCCATTTGCGGTGCCGATTGCAGGCCCAGTTGAATCTCCTGATCGGGCGACAATTTGATGTGCTGCTTCTCGCCAGTGATTTCGTTTACCGACGTGCTGCTGAAATAAGAGATTAACGAAAACAACGCGATAACCAAGCCAATAATCAATCTGATTTTCATAATGGGTTCCCAAAACTGCGACGTGAAGTGCCTATGGTAGTGCCTGCGCTGCCCGCTGTAAATCGCTACCTGGGTTGGAGCCGCCGGCAGAAATAAAGTTTGCATTTTGCCAATATTTCGATATTATTGGAAATATGGAAACTACCCATGTCATCAAAGCGCTCGGCGCATTGGCGCAGGAAACCCGCCTGGCGATTTTTCGCCTGCTGGTGGAGCGCGGGCCGCAAGGTTATGCGGCGGGGGCCATCGGCGAAGAGTTGGGGCTCGCCAACGCCACGCTGTCATTTCATCTTAAAGAATTGACCACAGCGCAATTGATTGTCGCTCAACCGGCTGGCCGCTCAATCATTTATTCCGCCGACTTCGCCGCCATGAATCAGCTATTGGGGTTCTTGACGGAAAACTGTTGCGGCGGTGCCGGCTGCAAACCTAAATCCACTTTGAAAAGGAAATCATCATGAAACGTTTTCATGTGCATGTCGCCGTCGATAATCTCGAGGCAAATATCCGTTTTTATTCCGCCATGTTCGGTGCGCAGCCCAGTGTGGTGAAGCCCGACTATGCGAAATGGATGCTCGATGACCCGCGCGTCAACTTCGCCATATCCATGCGTGGCGAAACGCCGGGCGTAAATCACCTCGGCATTCAAGCCGAGAACGATGAAGAATTAAAAGTTATTCGCCGCCAGCTCGCAAACGCGGAGGCGCCCATCAAGGAAGAAACTGCGGCCGCTTGCTGTTACGCCGAGTCGGACAAATACTGGATCACCGATCCGCAGGGCATCGCGTGGGAATCGTTTCACACGCTCGGCGCGATTCCGACTTTCAATGCACCTACCTCAGCGGCCAATGCATCCGATGCTTGTTGTGCGCCGAAATCTGTTGCAGTAAATCAAGGCCGCAAAGCCATTTCCATTCCGGTTAAAGCAGCAACGGAAGGTAAATGCTGCTGATGGAAAAACAAAAATTAAACGTGCTGTTTTTATGCACCCACAATTCCGCCCGCAGCGTCATGGCCGAAGGTTTGATGACGATCAAAGGCAAAGGCCGCTTCGTCGGCTATAGCGCGGGTAGCCAGCCGAGCGGCCGGGTGAATCCGTTCGCCATCGAGATATTAAAAACCATTGGCTATCCGGCGCAGCAAGTGAGCAGTAAAAGTTGGGATGTCTTTGCCTCAGCCAACGCGCCGAAAATGGATATGGTCATCACCGTCTGCGATAACGCCGCGGGCGAAGTCTGTCCCGTCTGGCCCGGCCATCCGCTCACCGCCCATTGGGGCTTTGCCGACCCATCTGCAACACAAGGTAGCGACGAAGACAAACGCGCGGCGTTCAAAAAAATATTTCACCAGATTGAAACCCATATCGACCGGCTGGTCGCGATGCCTTTGAATGAAATGAGCGCAACAGAAAAACAAATTGCCGTGCGCCAGATCGCGGCGGATCTCGAACGATGAACCTGCGCCGCGCCTTGATGGCCGAATTTATCGGCACGGCATTCTTGCTCGCCATTGTCGTCGGTTCCGGCATCATGGCCGAGCGTTTATCCGGCGGTAACAACGCATTGGCTTTACTGGCCAATGCCATCGCGACAGGCTGCGGCTTGATCGCGCTGATTTTTACCTTCGGCGCCACATCGGGGGCGCACTTCAATACTGTGGTCACGCTGGTCGAATCGCGTCGCAAGAAAGTTTCCTGGCAACATACCGGCGCATACATCACCGCGCAAATCCTGGGTGCGATAGTGGGTGTCATCGCCGCCCATCTCATGTTCGAGTTGCCGCTCATATTTTTTTCGCAGCATGTGCGCACCGGCGCATCACAATGGTGGAGCGAGTTTGTCGCCACCTTCGGCCTCATCACCGTCATCCTGCATTGCGCGCGCCATAAGCCCGATGCCGTGCCGTATGTAGTCGGCGCGTACATCACCGCGGCCTACTGGTTCACCGCGTCCACATCGTTTGCCAATCCCGCTGTCACCATTGCTCGCTCATTGTCCGATACCTTCGCCGGCATTCGACCCATTGATGCGCCGGGATTTATCATCGCGCAATTGATTGGCGGATTTGTCGCATGGAAAGTGTTTGATGTAATGGAAAAAGAGAAGTAATCTAACTATTTGATTATATTGAATAATTTTTGTTAAAGCAAAAGGAAAAACCAAGCTCTTAATACTTACTATCTTGACCGGCATGTTGCTGTTTGTTTTGGAGAAGTTGGTTCCTGCGCGTACGCAACCGCATGTGCGCTTATGGCTGCCGCGAGCTGCCGTTCTAAATGTTTTGCCTCTACCCTTCATGCTTGCAGCGGGTATCACCTGGGAGCCGTGGCTGCGCGCCCATCATGTTTTTGATTTGTCAGACTTGCCGCCAGCCCTTGCCGGGCTTCTCGGGCTCCTGGCGTTTCAGTTTGTATTTTATTTCTGGCACCGCACCCGACATGATAATAATTTTCTCTGGCGCACGCTGCATCAAATGCATCACAGCCCGCAGCGGCAGGAAGTGCTCGCGGCTTACTACAGCCATCCGCTGGATTTCGTGTTTAATTTGTTGTTGAGCGGCAGTGTGCTCTATGGCTTGCTTGGCTTAACTGTCGAAGCGGTAGCGTGGTACGCGCTGTATCAAGGTGCTCACGACTATTTTGCCCATGCCAATTTGCGCACGCCATATTGGATCGGCTATTTCATCCAGCGTCCGGAGATGCACCGCATTCATCATGAAATCGACGTACACAAAAACAATTACGCGCTGCCTGTTTATGACATGCTGTTCGGCACCTATGAAAATCCGCGCACGCGCGACGTTTTGTGCGGCTTTGAAAACGACAAGGAATTATTTGTGGGGCCGATGTTGATAGGCGAAAATGTTCACCAGCCTGAGTACAAACCCTGTTGCAGTTTTGCCAAGTAATAATGGTAGCGTAAGCCATGCGCACGTTTTGAATCAAGAACATCGTGCGCACAGCGCACGCTAGCATTTAACCTTTACGTAACTTGGCAAACGCCGACGCCATCGCGCTTTCCTGTTGCGGCGCTTTTGATGGGGTTTGTTTGGGCTGATGCGGCCGCGACGATGGCCGCTCTGGCGTTGGCGCGCCGCGCGCAACGCCCGCACCTGGCTCATCATCCATGCGCATGGTCAGCGCGACGCGCTTGCGTTTCTCGTCCACTTCGAGCACTTTGACTTTCACCACGTCGCCGCTTTTCACCACGGTGTGCGGGTCTTTGACGAACTTGGCGGCGAGCATCGAAATGTGCACCAGCCCGTCCTGATGCACGCCGATGTCGACGAACGCGCCGAAGTTGGCGACATTGGTGACGACCCCCTCCAGCAGCATGCCGGGCTGGAGATCCTTCATGTCCTCGACGCCGTCCTTGAACACCGCGGCCTTGAATTCGGGGCGCGGGTCGCGACCGGGCTTTTCGAGTTCGGCCAGGATGTCCTTCACCGTGATCGCACCGAACTTGTCGTCGGCGAAGGCCTCGGGCTTCAGCGCGCGG
>JAYTVC010000063.1:0-15097 GCA_043744215.1 Pseudomonadota bacterium | reverse complement strand
TAAGTTAAAAATGCTTCACCACAGAGACACAGAGACACAGAGAGATGCCTTATCTGAAAAGATAATAGGGGCTTCCATTGCCGTCCATCGTGCATTAGGCCCAGGTCTTTTGGAATCGGCTTACGAAGCGTGCTTACTGCTGGAACTCAAAGAGTTGGGCTTGACTTATCAAAGTCAAATTGAATTACCTCTGGTGTATAAATCCATTAAGTTGGATGCTGGATATCGGCTCGACATCATCGTCGAAAATGAGATAATTTTGGAATTAAAATCGGTTGAAAAAATATTTCCCATCCACGAAGCTCAGCTTCTCACGTATCTCAAATTAGCGCATCTAAGCACCGGCTTGCTGATTAACTTCAATGTTCCCAAGCTCGTTGACGGGATAAAAAGGATGAAGTTATGAAGCAGATTTTCTCTGTGCCTCTGTGCCTCTGTGGTGAAAAAGGTTTGCCATGTTACTCATGATCGACAACTACGATTCCTTCACTTACAACCTAGTGCAATACTTCGGCGAGTTGGGCGAAGACGTGCTGGTGTTTCGCAATGACGAAATTGATTTGGCCAAAGTCGCCGCGCTGAAACCGGCGCGAATTGTGATTTCTCCTGGGCCATGCACGCCGAACGAAGCGGGCATTTCCGTGCCATTGATCAAAGAATTTGCCGGCAAGCTGCCGATACTCGGCGTGTGCCTCGGCCATCAAAGCATTGGCCAAGCCTTCGGCGGAAAAATTGTTCATGCCAAGCAACTTATGCACGGCAAAAATTCGATGATTACCCATAACGATAAAAGTTTGTTCGCCGGATTGCCGTCGCCGTTTTCCGCGACGCGCTACCACTCACTGGTCATCGAGCGTGAGTCGATACCGAACTGTCTGGAAATTACGGCTTGGACCGACGACGGCGAAATCATGGGCGTACGACATAAAACCTTGCCAGTCGAAGGCGTGCAATTTCATCCCGAGTCGATTGCGACCGAGCACGGCCACGCGATGTTGAAGAATTTTCTGCAAACCAAAGTATGAAAATCACTGCGCAAGAAGCGCTCACCCGTGTCATCGAACATCGTGAAATTTTTCATGACGAGATGTTGCATCTCATGCGCCAGATCATGGCGGGCGAAATGTCGCCGGTGTTGATCGCGGCCATTATCATGGGCTTGCGTGTGAAAAAAGAAACCATCGGCGAAATTGCCGCTGCAGCGCAGGTGATGCGCGAGTTATCGACGAAAGTGGAGGTCGGAAATATTCCGCACCTGGTGGATACTTGCGGCACCGGCGGCGACAGTTTACATACGTTTAATGTTTCCACTGCATCGGCATTCGTTGCCGCAGCGGCCGGAGCGAAAGTCGCGAAGCACGGTGGGCGTTCTGTTTCATCGAGTTGCGGCAGTGCCGATGTGTTGGAAGCACTGGGCGTGAAGGTTAATTTAACTTCTTCGCAAGTATCTGATTTAATTCAAAAAATTGGCATCGGTTTTATGTTCGCGCCGAATCATCACAGCGCGATGAAACACGCGGCACCGGTGCGCAAAGAACTCGGTGTGCGCACGCTGTTTAATATTTTAGGGCCCCTTACGAATCCCGCGGGCGCGAAGCATCAACTGTTGGGCGTGTTCCATAAAGATCTTGTCGGCATTCTTGCGCGCGTGTTGCAACAGCTAGGCAGTACGCATGTGCTGGTGGTGCATGGTGCGGACGGCTTGGACGAAATTACCATTTCCGGTGAGACGTCTATCGCGGAATTGAAATTGGGCGAAATTACCGAATACACAATCCATCCGCAACAATTTAATTTGCAGATGGCATCGCTTAATGCAATTCGCGTCGCCAATGTGGAGGAGGCGAAAGCCATGTTGCTCGGCGCGCTGGAAAATAAATCCGGGCCTGCCCGTGACATCGTGGCTCTGAATGCAGGCGCGGCAATTTACGCGGCAGAGCTAACAGATAGTTTGTCAGCCGGAGTGAATAAAGCGTTGGAAGTTATCGCTTCGGGCGCGGCACGCAAAAAACTGGACGAGTTGGTGCAATTTTCCAATCGTTAAACCCGCTGATTCAATTGTTGAGAAAAGAGTTTTAATGGCCGACATACTGAATAAAATCCTTGCGGTAAAAGCACAGGAAATTGCGACGGCAAAATCCGCCAAGCCTTTGCATGTGCTGCGTGCAGAAGCGGAAGCGATGCCTTTACCTCGCAATTTCACTGGCGCCATTCGCGCCAGGCTGAATGCCCAAAAGCCGGCAGTCATTGCCGAAATAAAAAAGGCCAGCCCGAGCAAAGGCGTATTGCGCGAAAATTTTAATCCGGCAGAGATTGCCAAGAGCTACGCCGAGCACGGCGCGGCTTGTTTGTCCGTGTTGACGGACAAGCAATTTTTTCAGGGAGAAGCGGAATATTTGCAGCAAGCGCGCGCGGCATGCGATCTGCCCGTGTTGCGCAAGGATTTCATGATTGATGAATATCAAGTGTATGAAGCGCGCGCAATGGGAGCTGATTGCATTTTGCTGATAGTAGCCGCGATCAGTTTGTCGCAGATGAAAGAGTTGGAATCCCTGGCGCATTCATTGCACATGGCCGTTTTGGTTGAGTCGCACAACGGTTCAGAGCTCAACAAGGCCTTGCGCTTGAAAACGCCGCTCATGGGCATTAACAACCGCAACCTGCGCACCTTCGATACCAAACTGGAAACCACACTGGATTTATTGCCCGTCATCCCGCAAGACCGGTTGGTCATTACCGAAAGCGGCATTCTGTCATCGGCCGATGTGCAGCGCATGCGCGAGCAGGGCGTTAACAGTTTTCTTATCGGCGAAGCGTTTATGCGCGCCACTGATCCCGGCGCAGAGTTAGCGCGCTTGTTCCGCAGTTAATATTCTGCAACCCGATTTTTTTTCTTACGAATAACCGACGCAAAAAAAACGGACACCCGAGGGTGTCCGTTTAAGTTTGTTATTGTCGAATCGGGTTTGCACCCGATTCCTAAAGTTATTATTAGAACGCGTGATTGACACCAACGTGGATGGTCTTGGGATCGGCGCCCAAAGCGTTTGGCGTGCCGCCCGCTGGACCGTTGAAACGCGAGCCGCCGAGCGAGAAGAAATCGTAGGCTGCACGGGCATCGTTGTCGATCTTGTTATATGAAACGAAACCCAGAGTACGCTTCGAGAAGTTGTAAGCGCCCGTCAGGTTCAAGTATTTTGCACCCGTATTGGCCAACTCTGCGCCGCTGATTTCTGCACTTTTCGCCTTGCCGAATACCAGGTTCAGGTCAACCGCACCCAGATTTTGGCTCAACGACGCGATGTAGTTTTTACGCTTGAGTTCTGTCGTGTTGGTGGGCCATTTGAGTTGCTCGTAGGTCAGGCCAACTTTGGTCAGGCCGGATGAAATGATGGGGAATGTCACAGCGGCGGCGGCTTTGAGGCCTTTGTTGTAGTCGCTGCTAATGCCATCTTTACCTTCGCGCAGGAAAGACAAGGAGGAGAACAGCGGTCCATTGATATAACGCGCGTTTAAGGCCATTCTTTTGCCGGGGCTTGCGAGATCAGCGGTGGCTGGCTCGGCAGCGCCGAGGGTTGCAATGCCCTGGAAGCCAGCCAGATTCGGCGTAGCATAACGCACAACGTTAGCATAACGACCGCCGATGAAGCGTGCACCTAGGCCAGTACGCGCCGCTGCGCCACCCGGGCCGGAGTTCAACACCGCTGTGGAGGCAGCTGCGTTACCTTCAAAACCAGTTGCACCCAGGATAGTGGTCTCGAATGCCGACAAGGGGCCACGGGCAATCAACGAACCGTCAGCACCAAAAGCGTCCGTGTAGTAGGTATCCCAACGGCCAGCCAGTACTTCGCCGAAGGAGCCGCGCAAGCCTAAGCCCGAGTTACGCGAAGCCCAACCCAGAGCGGCACCGCCGTTACCGTTGTTGCCTTCAGGCGCAACTAGAGTTTCAACCTGGAAGAAGCCTTCGAGACCGCCGCCCAAGCCTTCAGCGCCGCGGATGCCGATACGGCTGGAAGAGTCGGATACGCGGGTTTCGCGAGCACCACCCGTTGCGCCCAAGCCGGTTGCGCGCTCGACGGAGAGGTTCATGTTGCCGTAAAGCGTTACGCCGGAAGGATCAGCCAGCGCAGCGAGGGGCGAAAGTGCAGCGGCAACTGCAACTGCCATCAATTTTTTGTTCATACAAGTATCTCCTGGTATTGGAAAATTTTGGGAGGGCTTGCAACATGCTGCCCACCACGCTTTTATTACTGCATTCGTTAAGAAGCAAGGGTTATACTGCCAAAACTGAGACCCATGTCACAAGTGCAACAGGGCTTTTAGTGACCTCGCATCAGCATTGTGTTGCGCCAAAGCAACAAGGAATGCATCGCTGTTACTCGGCAATATTATATAACTATTTGATTATATTGAATTATTATGTCTTCGACTGAGTTTTTTGATCGATTGATTATCAGTTTTGATCATGGCTTGCGCACGCTGCTGGCCGCCCCCGCCGCCGCCCGCCCGATACCGTCTGCCCCCCACGTCGACGAGCCGGTTTCGCAAGATAAAACGCACTCGGTGCGCCTGATGCGCATCAACCACGCAGGTGAAGTATGTGCCCAGGCGCTTTATCAGGGGCAGGCGCTGACGGCTCGCTCGTCCGCTGCTCGTGAACTGTTAGAACACGCAGCGAAGGAAGAGCAGGATCACCTCGCATGGTGTGCCACGCGGCTGACGGCTTTGGGCGGGCACACGAGTGTGCTAAACCCGCTGTTTTATGCCGGATCTTTTGCCCTGGGTGCCGCGTCCGGGGTGTTGGGTGATAAATGGAACATGGCTTTCCTGGCTGAAACTGAGCGCCAGGTAGAAGGCCATTTGGCCGGCCATATCGAACAATTGCCGGCGACGGATTCGCAAAGCCGCGCGGTGCTCGAACAAATGCGCGCTGACGAAGCGCTCCATGCCCAAACCGCCAGTGAGCATGGTGCGGCTGACATGCCGGCGCCCGTCAAACTGGCGATGAAGCTCGGGTCGAAGGTGATGACGAAGACCGCTTACTGGGTGTAAGCTGCGGCCATCAAGTTTCGCGTATTTCAAAATCGTGAGTGATCGCAGCGGTTTTGCCAAGCATGATTGAGGCCGAGCAATATTTTTCCGCAGACAGATTGATCGCCCGCTCCACTTGCTCGGGCTTGAGATTTTTGCCCGTTACAATGAAATGAAAATGGATTTTGGTGAAAACTTTCGGGTCGGTCTCGGCCCGTTCGGCTTGGATTTCAGCCACACAGCCCGTAATGTCTGCGCGGCTTTTTTTCAGAATATGCACCACGTCGTAACTGGTGCAACCGCCGGTGCCCATCAACACCAATTCCATCGGCCGCGCGCCCAGATTGCGGCCGCCGGATTCTGCGGGGCCATCCATGATCACCTTGTGACCGGTTTCCGAATGCGCCATAAAACTGACGCCGTCTTGCCAACTGATTGTCGTGCGCATGCTGTACCTCGTATATTGCTGAAGAATTCAATTAAAACAGTAGTGTAGCGCAAAGCCTGCGGGGGGCGAAGACCTGAGCTCAGGGTGCCCGCCCATAAAAGCGGTTTGACAGCGCGGGGTTAAGTCGCCTAAAATCACGGGTTCTCTGTTGATTGATGCATTTTCTTTGGATTGTCTGAAATGAAAACATTTTCCGCAAAAGGCCACGAAGTTCGCCGTGATTGGTTCATCGTTGATGCCACTGATCTTATTCTAGGCCGCGCTGCTGCCAAAATCGCCCACCGCCTGCGCGGTAAGCACAAGCCCGAATTCACGCCGCACGTTGATACCGGCGATTATATCGTCGTGATCAATGCCGACAAATTGCGCGTTACCGGCAACAAGGCGTTGGATAAAAAATACTATCGCCACTCCGGCTATCCCGGTGGTATCAGCGAAACCAACTTCACCGATTTGCAAACCAAGCATCCCGAGCGCGTGCTCGAAAAAGCCGTCAAGGGCATGCTGCCCAAGGGTCCGCTGGGTTACGCCATGATCAAAAAAATGAAAGTGTATGCCGGCGCTACGCATCCACACGCCGCGCAACAACCGAAAGCTCTGGAAATAAAGGATTAACATGATTGGCAAATTCCATTACGGCACAGGCCGTCGCAAAAGCTCCGTTGCCCGCGTATTTCTGAAAGCAGGCAAGGGCGATATCATCGTCAACGAAAAGCCGCTGGATCTTTACTTCGCCCGCGAAACCGGCCGTATGCTGGTACGCCAGCCGTTGGAAATCACCAACCATGTCGCAACCTTTGACATCATGGTCAACGTGTTCGGTGGCGGTGAATCGGGTCAAGCCGGTGCCGTTCGCCACGGCATCACCCGTGCGCTGATTGAATACGACGAAGCGCTCAAGCCGACGTTGAAAAAAGCGGGCTTGGTCACACGCGATGCCCGTGAAGTTGAGCGTAAAAAAGTCGGTCTGCGCAAAGCGCGCCGTCGTAAGCAATTCTCGAAACGCTAAGCGTTTCGGCCTCGCAAAAAGCCGCCCTTGGCGGCTTTTTGTTTTAAGCGACGGCTCAATGTTTTGCGCGGCTTATGGCTTCTTTAACCTGGGTTGTATTGCAGAACCATTGGCCTGAGGCAGACTTTTTGTTTGCTACCCTTGCCTCGGTGTTTTATAGTGCCTTGATGGGTGTGGGGTTTATTCCCGCCACAAAAACTGGAATAGATATTTGATGATAAAGATAGGTATTGTTGGGGGCACGGGCTACACCGGCGTTGAGTTGCTGCGCTTGCTTGCGCAACATCCCCAGGCGAAACTCGAAGTGATTACGTCGCGCAAAGAAGCGGGCATGCCGGTGGCGGAGATGTTCCCTAATCTGCGCGGCCACGTGAGCCTGAAATTTTCTGATACGACCGATGCGCCGCTGACCAAATGCGATGTCGTTTTTTTTGCCACGCCTAACGGTATTGCGATGGAGCAAGCGCGCGAGCTGGTGAAAGCGGGTGTGCGAGTGATTGATTTGGCCGCAGACTTTCGCATTAAAGATATCGCCGAATGGGAAAAATGGTACGGCATGAAGCACGCCTGCCCCGAGTTGGTCGAAGAAGCCGTTTATGGCCTGCCCGAAGTGAATCGTGAAGCGATTAAAAAAGCCCGTGTGCTGGCCAATCCCGGCTGCTATCCGACCGCAGTGCAGCTCGGATTTTTGCCCTTGATTGAAGAAAAAATTGTTAATAATCAACAACTTATAGCAGATGCGAAATCCGGCGTTTCCGGCGCAGGTCGCAAGGCAGAAATCGGCAGTTTACTATCGGAAGCGGCAGATAATTTCAAAGCGTACGGCGTCGCGGGCCATCGGCATTTGCCCGAAATCAGCCAAGGTTTGTCGCGCGCGGCGGGTGAAAAAGTCGGGCTGACTTTTGTGCCGCATCTCACGCCGATGATTCGCGGCATTCACGCAACGTTGTATGCGCGGCTGACCAAAGACGTGGATGTTCAGGCGTTGTATGAAAAGCGCTACGCCCATGAACCGTTTGTCGATGTGATGCCGCCGGGCAGCCATCCTGAAACGCGCTCGGTGCGCGCATCGAATGTGTGCCGCATCGCTGTGCATCGGCCTCAAGGAGGCGATACGGTCGTCGTGCTGGCGGTGGAAGACAATCTGGTCAAAGGTGCGGCGGGCCAGGCGGTGCATAACATGAACATTATGTTCGGCGTGCCCGAAACCACCGGCCTCACCCACGTGCCTGTCCTGCCATGAAATATTTACGCCGACAGGTGCGCGGTAAAATGGGTGTGCCCAAACAGCGCATCGCCGTGCAAACCCATGTCGCCTGGTATTGGAAATGGGCGGCGGCGGCAATCGGCATCGCGCTGATAACCAGCCTGGTTTATTGGATGTTTGACGCCGGCCAAAAACTCGCCGGTTTTGACAAAGACGCCGCGCTAAAACAAATTTCCGAGCTGAGCGAGACCAAACAGCAATTGGGTGAAGACAATACCAAGCTCAAATCGTCAGCCATTGAATTCGAACGGCAAGCGCAAATCGACAAGGCTTCGCAAGCCGAGTTGACCAAATCGCTCACCCAATTGCAGGATGAAAACGCCAATCTCAAGGAAGACCTGGCATTTTTCCGCAGCATCATGTCCACCTCCACCTCGCCGGACGGATTAAACGTCTATAATTTTAAGCTGGAGCATGAAGCCGCGCCCGACGAATACCGCTACCGCATGATGATCATGCAAGGAGGCCAGCGCGAAAATGATTTCAAGGGCCGTGTACAACTGGTGGTCAGCATTACGCACAATGGCGTGCCCGCAACAGTGACCATACCCGAAGCCGAAAAAGATAAAGCGGTTGGGCTGGACGTAAATTTCAAGTACTACCAGCGTGTGGAAGGTCGGTTCAAGCTCGCTGATGGGGTAAAAATAAAAAGCGTACAAGTGCGCGTGCTTGAGTTGCCCTCAGGGCAAATGAAATTTACCCGCAACTTTAACTTAACGTAGGAGAAAAATTATGTTCAGTAAAAAAGAGGGCAAGACCAGTCCCATCGACAGCCTCATTGGTGCAGGTTCGCGCATCGAAGGCAATGTGATATTCAGCGGCGGCTTGCGCGTTGACGGCCATGTCAAGGGCAACATCACTTCCGTTGGCGACAAACCTGGCACCTTGGTGCTCTCCGAGATGGCCAAGGTCGAAGGCGAAATCAACGTCGGCCACATAGTCATCAATGGCACCGTAGCCGGCCCCGTGCGCGCGACAGAATACGTTGAACTGTTGCCCAAGGCGCGGGTCTCAGGAGATGTATTCTACAAATCCATCGAAATCCACGTAGGCGCCATTGTGATGGGCAAGATGATGCACGAACAAACCGTAAGCAAAGATAAAGTAGTGGAGCTCAAAACCACTTACCCATCCGGCCCCGGCAGCAATTAAGCTTATTTGACCGCCGGGCGTGCCAGTGAAATAATGAACTATCGCAGTCACGCCGTAACAGGAGACACACCATGAATGCCATTACCGAAATGCCCGCCCCGTTGGTTTTTAGCGACAACGCGGCCAACAAAGTGAAAAGCCTGATTGATGAAGAAGGCAATGACGACCTCAAGCTGCGCGTATTTGTCACGGGCGGCGGTTGCTCGGGCTTTCAATACGGCTTCACCTTCGACGAAATCGTCAACGAAGACGACACCACCATGGAAAAAAATGGCGTGAAGTTATTGATCGATGCCATGAGCTACCAATATTTGATTGGCGCGGAAATCGATTATCAGGAAGGCCTCGAAGGCGCGCAGTTCGTGATCAAAAATCCGAACGCGACCTCGACCTGCGGCTGCGGATCGTCATTTTCGGCGTAATAATGTAACTATTTGATTATATTCAATAAAATATCCAACAAAAAGGACGCCTTAGCGTCCTTTTTTATTGCCAGTCATCAACTTTGCGCCTTTCGGTAGCGAATAGAATCTGCTTGTAGCCTTATTTGTTCACAGCGTATTATCAACGCGCCGCCGGCATGTTTTGTGTTGCGCGGATATTCAACAATAAATAATCAGGGAGAAATTTCGTGTCCGACATAATTTATTGCCGCGCGTGCGGCCAGCAAGTTCACACCTCAGCGCTTACCTGTCCCCATTGCAATGCCAGTACCGCAGCGTCAGGCAGTGGCGGCAAAAACAAAGTGGTCGCCGCAGTGCTCGCATTTTTTCTCGGCGGCTTCGGCGTTCACCGGTTTTATCTCGGCCAATGGTGGGGCATATTTTATGTATTGTTGTTCTGGACGCTCATCCCTGGGTTGGTGGCGCTGGTAGAGGCGATTGTTTTTCTGTGCACCAGTGATAAAAACTGGGATGCGAAATACAACAAAGGCGTCCCTTCCTCGGGCGGAAGCAGTGCGGCCATCATCATCGGCGTGGTGGTGGGCGTATTTTTCCTGATTGCGATCATCGGCATTCTGGCTGCGATTGCCATTCCGCAATTTAGTGAATACCAAAACAAAGCGAAACTGAAAGTGGCATATACAGAAGGTAATAAAGCGACAACAAAAGTCGGCGCGTATTTTGAAAAGAATAAGGTGTTTCCCAAAACACTGGAGGAAGCGGGCGCGTTTTCGGACGCAACGTCAGAACACATTTCAAAATTATCGATTGATCCTGCAACAGGCACAGTTTCCGTCAGCTTGAAGGGATCACCGAAAAACAGATCGCTTTTATTTGTGCCCTCGCTGGATGCCGACAAAAAAATGACCTGGGAATGCAGCGGCGACGGCATTTCCAAAAATAAGTTACCTAAGGAATGCCAGTAGTATTTCACTGAATTAGCGCGGGTAAAACTGAAAATTTGCTCGCGTTAACCGGCATCAAGCCGGATAAATTCCGCCCAATACTCTTTGTCCGCGCGCACCGGTGACCATCGGCACATTGCCTGGCTGCATGTGCAGTGCCTGTTTGGCCAGCCAGGCAAAAGCCATGGCTTCGACCTGTTCCGCATGCACGCCGAGCGCATCCGTGTTGCCGACTTTCGCGGGTGCGAGCGCTGCAGCCAGTGCCTTGGCAAGCGTAACATTGCGCGCGCCGCCGCCACACAAATATATTTCCATCAAACCTTTATTTTTCGGCCTGCTGTATTGGTTCACCGCATCGGCGATAGTTTGTGCGGTGAGGGCGAGCAGGGTGGTCTGCACATCGCGCGGTTGCATATGCGGGCGCAGGAATTTTTGCAGCCAGGCCATGTTGAATAAATCGCGTCCCGTGCTTTTGGGTGGCGCTTGCAAAAAATATTTGTCGTGCAGCATCGCGTGCAACAAATCAGGCAACAATTCGCCGCCCAGCGCCCAATCTCCGTTGCGGTCGAAATCGACGCCGTGATGTTGTTTTATCCAGGCGTCCATCAGCACGTTTCCGGGTCCGCAATCGAAACCGCTCACTTCACCTGTCGGCGGCAAATCGGTGAGGTTGCTGATGCCGCCGATGTTGACGATGACACGATGCATTTTGCTATCGCCAAATACGGCTTGGTGAAAGGCGGGTACTAGCGGCGCGCCTTGCCCGCCGGCAGCCATATCGCGGCTGCGAAAATCAGCCACGACAGGCGTGCCAGTCAGTTCGGCCAGCAATGACGGGTTGTTTAGTTGCACGGTGAAACCGAGGTCAGGCCGATGGCGAACAGTCTGGCCGTGACAACCAATGGCCGCAATGTTTTTGGCGGGTTGCCCTGACATTTCCAGCAATTCTTTGACCGCCGCCGCATAGTGGCGCGCGAGTTCATTGGCAAGCAGTGATGAAATCTCCAGCTCGTTGTATCCGCTGCCGTTAAGTTGCAGCAAACCGCGTTTCAACTCGTCGTCGAAAATTTTATGCGCGCTGGCAAGCAGCCGGGGCTGAGAGGTGTGAAATGAAACCAGCACCGCATCGACACCGTCGAGACTGGTGCCGGACATGATGCCGATGTAATGTTCAGGCGTCGCCAAGATGGGTGCTGGAGGCCGCGCGCGCCGCGTTTATTCGAAGCGTGCGAGGTTAGTGCCGCGCAACAAATCCAATTGGGCGGTGAGGGCTTTGGCGTCTTTGTCGAAGGCAGGGCGATATTGAGCAGTCATGGGTTGCGACAACGGCGCGACCGTCAACGGATTATGATGCACGCCCGCGACTTTGAATTCGTAATGCAAATGCGGGCCGGTGGCTAAACCGGTGCGGCCGACGTAACCGACCAATTCGCCCTGGCGGATTTTTTGGCCGACGCGCACGCCGCCAAAGCGCGACATGTGGGCGTAGAGCGTACTGTAGGATTCATGATGTTTGATTTCTACCACGTTGCCGTAGCCGCCTTTGGTGCCTACGAAGCTCACTTTACCGTCGGCGGTGGCAAGAATGCCCGTACCGTGGGCGGCCGCGAAATCGACGCCTTTGTGAGCACGCCAGGTATTGAGCACCGGGTGCAAGCGTGATGAACTGAAGCCGGAGCTCACGCGGGAAAATTCGATGGGCGAGCGTAAAAACGCTTTGCGCAGATTGCGGCCTTCCGGTGTGTAGTAATCGCCTTCACCGTCGGGCGATTCGAAATACACCACGCGATAGACTTTATTTTGATTCACAAATTCAGCCGTCAACACTTTGCCCACCCGCACGGGCTCGCCATTTTGATAAAGCATTTCGTAGACGACAGAGAAGGTGTCGTCACGGCGTAAATCCTGATGGAAATCGATATCAGTTGAAAATATTTTCGCCAATTGCATGGTGACCGCATCGGGAATGCCGGCCGCGTCCGTTGCGCCAAACAATGAACTGCGGATCTTGCCGGACTTGAATACGGTGCGTACCGTCGGCGCGATGGGTTGCTCTTTTGCGCTGAAACCGTCGCCCTGTTTTTCAATCGACAACATCGTTTCCTGCGTATTCAGATAAACCAGCGAGAGCAAATCGCCGTCTTCGTTGGTTTGCACGCGAACTATGCGGCCGGGCCGCAATTGGTAAAGGCGTTGCGCAACGGCGTCTTTGCGGATGAAATCTTCCGCTTCCAGATCGTCCACATTCAGGCGCGCGAGCAGAATGGCAACGCTATCGCCTTCGCGCACTTTATCCTGATAGCCAAAGCTGCCCTTCGTTGCAGTCGCCTGCGCAGTCGGCGCCAATTGAACGGGCTGCACCACGGTGGTGGTCGGCACATTGTGCACTGAAGTTTCAGGCGCAATGCCAAAAGCGGCCGCGATACCAAACAGAGAAACAAAAACCAGCGCCGCTAAAACCGGCAAGCGCGATGCGCCTTCGCTGGTTTTGGATGTCTTGGTCAAACGCTTTTGCGCTAAACTATTCATATTCTTGGCTCGCATTTTTGAAGTAATGCCTTCAAACAAAACCGGGCAATCATGCTAACAGAAGACGGGTTTTTTGCGCCAGTAAAAATGCGCTTTACGGGTGAAATCCTGCCACAAAGTGATATAAATTACAAATTATTGAATAAAATCATGCACTTATCAAAAGAAGAAGCACTGACAATAATAAAGCGCGGTTGTGACGAACTGCTAGTCGAATCCGAGTTGATAGCCAAGCTCGACAGCGGCAAGCCTTTGCGCGTCAAAGCCGGCTTCGACCCCACCGCGCCGGATTTGCATTTAGGGCACACCGTTTTGCTGAACAAAATGCGCCAGTTTCAGGAACTCGGCCACCACGTCATGTTTTTGATTGGCGATTTTACCGGCATGATCGGCGACCCGACGGGCCGCAACGCCACGCGGCCACCGCTAACGCCGGAACAAATCATGGCGAATGCCGAGACCTATAAAACGCAAGTGTTTAAAATTCTCGATCCGCAAAAAACCGAGGTGTTGTTCAATTCCGCCTGGGGCAACGCGCTCGGCGCGGCGGGCGTCATCAAACTCGCATCGAGTTACACCGTGGCGCGCATGTTAGAGCGCGATGATTTCGCCAAACGTTACGCCGAGCAAAAACCCATCGCGGTCCACGAGTTTTTATATCCGCTCATGCAAGGCTACGATTCTGTCGCGATGAAATCCGACATCGAACTTGGCGGCACCGACCAGAAATTCAATTTGCTGGTCGGGCGCGAACTGCAAAAACAAAACGGCCAATCGCCCCAATGCATTCTCACCATGCCGCTGCTCGAAGGGCTCGATGGCGTGAATAAAATGTCCAAATCATTGGGCAATTACATTGGCATCACCGATAGTCCGACGGAAATTTTCGGCAAACTGATGTCGGTGTCCGATGAATTGATGTGGCGTTATCTTGAGTTGTTGTCGTTCGAGCCGATGAGCACGATTCAACAATGGCGCGAAGAAGTGAAGGCGGGGAAAAATCCGCGCGACATCAAAGTGCAATTCGCTCAGGAAATCGTCACACGCTTTCACGATAAAAAATCTGCCGACGCGGCGCTGGAAGATTTTGAAGCGCGTTTCACTCGCAACGCAGCGCCGGAAAATATGCCCGAAGTGAAACTCTACGCCACGCCTGACGGCATGGTGATCGCGCAAGCGCTCAAGCAAGCGGGTCTGACGGAAACAACGTCCGAAGCGCTGCGCATGATCGAACAAGGCGGCGTGAAATTAAACGGCGAAAAAATTTCCGACAAAGCGTTGAAGCTGCGTTCAGGCGAAACCGTTGTGCTGCAAGTGGGTAAACGCAAATTTGCGCGCGTGATTTTCAGTTAAAAATATTCAATAAAATCAAATAGTTAACGAAATAAAAAACGCCCGGCAAAACCGGGCGTTTTTGTTTACGTCGACTGAGCTTCAATCGTCGTCACGATCGTGATGATGCTTATGCTTCGCTTTGTAGAAACCGCCGTAACCATCCGCCACATAATGTTTATTGTGCTTATGGCCGTGCCCATAATAAACCGGCTGCGGCGCATACACCGGGACATATCGCGGTTGCTGAACCGGCACATAAACCGGGCGTGGAGGCGCTGGATAATAGGCGACGGGCGCGGGCGGGTAATAGGCCACAGGCGCAGGCGGGTAATAGGCCGCCGGTTGCGTATTTGCGCGCTGGCCGATGACCGCACCGGTTGCGGCACCAATGGCCGCGCCGATAATGGCACCGTCGCGTCCACCCACATCGCGGCCAATCACCGTGCCGGCAACCCCGCCGATAACTGCGCCAACGACTTCATTCGCTGAAGCGAATGGTGAAGCGATGGCTGCAATGGTTGCTGCCGAGATAATCCAGTTTTTCATTTTCATGATCTCTCCTTGAGATAAAACACACAGCGCACGTTTGTTGCCGCTGCGATTGCTCAACGTCGCCCGATTTGTCGCGGTTGACGAAAGCCCGCTTTTTGAACCAAATGGTGCAATACGACAATCATTGTAACTAATTGTTTATAAACAATAAATATCACAAAAAAAGCGCCGGCACAGAATTCGCTCAAATAAACCTTGACCAACCATTTTCGCTCTGTATAATGCGCCCTTCGCTCAACGTTTGTGGATTACAAAATCACTCACGGCAGCACCGTTCTTTAACAAACTACAACCGATAGATGTGGGTACCTGCTGTGGGGTACCTGTGGCTGAAGCCGTATGCGGAGCGATCTGCGTGGGGAATTAAGCGGCAGGACTCAAGACACAGCAGTACTCACAGTATTTTTAAGCCATTTCCTTGGAAAT
>JAYTVC010000062.1:0-55816 GCA_043744215.1 Pseudomonadota bacterium | reverse complement strand
TGGGTGTGCCCAATGGCCAGATGGAAGCAGTAAGTTTCGGCGAAGAAAAACCCCGTGCCCAGGGCCATGACGAAACTGCATGGGCGGAAAACCGCCGCGTCGATATTCAATACGGAGGACAGTAATGCGTAAATTCGCTTTTGCAATTCTTATAGCTTCGGCGCTGTCGCCAGTTGCCCACGCCGGTTTGTTTGACGACAACGATGCACGCAAGGCCATCAACACCCTGACCGCGCAACAGCAGGCGGACCATACGGCCAATGAAGCGCAGTTTTCGCGTATCGATGCCAATATCAAATCCATTGATAACAGCATAAAAAATCTCGGCCTGGTCGAACTGTCGAGCCAGATTGAAGCGCTGAAATCCGAGATCAAAGCGCTGCGCGGGCAACAGGAAGTATTGAACAACTCCATCGAAGTGACGCAGAAAAAACAGCGCGATTTTTATCTCGATCTGGATTCGCGCATCAAGCGGCTCGAAGAAACGCCTGCCGCTGCCGCATCCGTGCCGCAGTCGTCTGCGCCAGCATCCGTCAGTTCGGCACCCGTTACGGTTACCTCGGCACCCGTTACAACGGCGCCGGCTGTGGTGGTGCCTGCTGAAACGCGAACTGTCCCTGCGCCGCCACCGATGCCTGGCACCAAAAAGAAGTAGGGCGTGAATTCTAAAGTCGTATCGCTTTGCCCCATCGCCCAAGCGTCGTCTGAAAAAGTGCCGGGCACCGCCCCGGCGCTGACGCTGCGTATCAACGAAATATTTTATTCCCTGCAAGGCGAAACCAGTCGTAGCGGCTTGCCCACCGTGTTCGTGCGCCTCACCGGTTGCCCGTTGCGCTGTGGCTATTGCGACACGGCTTATGCGTTTCACGAAGGCGAAACGCAAACCATCACATCCATTCTCGACCGCGTCACAAGCTACGCGCCGCGTTATGTCACGGTCACCGGTGGCGAGCCGCTGGCACAAAAAAATTGCAGCCCATTGTTGCAACAACTGTGCGACGCAGGCTATTCCGTCTCGCTCGAAACCAGCGGCGCGCTGGATATTTCTAACGTTGATCCGCGCGTCTCGCGCATCGTCGATCTCAAAACCCCCGGCTCTGGCGAAGTGGAAAAAAACCGTTACGAGAATATTCCGCTATTGAACGAACGCGACGAAATCAAATTCGTCTTGTGCGACGAAGCCGATTACCTGTGGGCACGCGAGCAATTGCGCGCACGCGCGTTGGATAAAATTTGCCCCGTATTGTTTTCACCCGTATACGAAACACTAAAACCCAAACAACTCGCCGATTGGATACTGCGCGACCGATTGCCGGTGCGTATGCAAATCCAGTTGCATAAAGTGTTGTGGGGCGAAGGGCCGGGGCGTTAAAGGTTATTTATGTAAGTATTTTATTATATTGAATAATTTCTGATTTCTGATTTCTGGTAACCGAAAAAGCAAGTTCAACCAACAGGAATGTAGGGTGCGCTTGCGCACCCAATGCCGACGGGCGCAGCAAAGATGAAATGAAATGAAGAGAAATGGATCGCAAGCGTGCCCTACGTTTGCTGAAGCCTGTGCTTACGACTCCCTCAATCGCCACACCTCCGTTGCCGACCCCGCTGCCCAAAAATTATTCAACTGCTGCGAAATAAAGTAATGCAATTAATCCCGCGCCTGCGCCCGCAGGTCCTGCGTAGGCGCGCCATTTTGATCGCGGCGTGATGGGTACCACTTCGACCGGAATCGGCGACAATCGCAACACACCTGCCGCGACGGATCCCAGCAGCATTTCTGATATCGATCCCATGCCGTGGCTGGCCATCATGATGCGATCCGCTTTTATTTCGTCCGCGAACTGCACAATTCGGCTTGCGGGGTCGCCCAATAGCGCGTGGGGTTCGGTATTGAAGTCGAACCCGCGCAGCGTAGCGGTAGCGCGCGCGAGGGCAGGGCGACTGCGCTGCGCATAATATCCATGCACGGCTTCGTGTGACGCAAAACGCCCGACATGCTGCGACAACGGGTGCTGCACATATAGCACGTGAACAATAACCGATTCGCTGCCGAGTTCGCGGCGGAGCGCATCACACAGCGCGGGTTCAATTTCACCTGTGTGTCCGATGGGAAGCAGAATTTTCAGCATGGCATTTCCTCCTGTGTACTAGTTGGGAAGCTTGTGCAAGTTCATTTCGGCTTGATCGCACTTTGTCGCCGTCGCGCATTGCGCCACCAGCCGGCGCATAGCAACCCGCCAACGGCCAGCACGTAAAATCCCCAACTGATGGCTCGGTGCATCGCGAAATATTGGCCGATCAACGGCTCCGACATGATCATGCCTGCAGCCGTCCATGCGAGCACACCCGCACCTGCGTAGATGAGCCACGGAAAACGGTCGAGCCACTTGAGCACCAGCGAGCTGCCGAGCACCATGATGGGAATGCTGATAAGCAAACCGAGAACCACCAGCACCATGCTGCCTTTCGCCGCGCCGGCCACGCCCAGTACGTTGTCGAGGCCCATCACCGCATCGGCGATAACGATGGTCTTGATCGCAGACCTGAACGTGACGGTTGGCGCGACATGATGTTCCGCATGGTCTTCCGTTTTGGGTACGAGCAGGCGATAGGCGATCCACACCAGCAACAGGCCGCCGATAAGCCGTAACCCAGGAACCGCCAGCAGCCATACGACAGCGAGCGTCATGATCACGCGGGCGGCAATCGCGCCGCCGGTGCCCCAGAACACGGCGCGCTGTTGCAAATGCCGCGGCAGCGAACGTGCGGCCAGCGCAATGACAATGGCATTGTCGCCGGCGAGCACGAGGTCGATCACGATGATGGCAAACAGGGCGGAAAAAAAGTCTGTCGAGAATAATTCCATAAGAGTAGCTCCCGGCTTGCGCCAGTGGTATCGCCCCCCTTTCGGGCGGCCGGCAAAGCGGAGGCGAAAAAAAACCTTTACCGGTCGGTAAAGGTCTCGCCACAACTTTCGTTGCCAGCACAGCCGGGGAATGCATCCCGAGATGACGACTTGTGCTGTTAAGCTACTCCCCTTTAGGAGTGAATAAATAGTATGCCTGCGGAAAAGCGATGTCAACCCCGTGCTCGCAGCACGCAGGGTTGCCCAATCGGCGTAAAATATGCGCATTCAAACAAGCAGGATTTATCGTATGCCCCAAGCGGTAGTTTTACTTTCCGGCGGACTCGATTCCGCCACCACATTGGCCATCGCGCAAGTACAAGGCTTTGAATGCAATTGCCTGAGCGTGCATTACGGCCAGCGCCATGCTGCGGAACTTGACGCGGCGGAACGGGTGGCTGTGCGGCTCGGCGCCAAGCGGCACCGCACCGCGCGCATCGACCTGGCGGCGTTTGGTGGCTCGGCGTTGACCGACTCAAACATTCCCGTGCCGATGCAGGCGACCAGCGGCATTCCTGTCACGTATGTGCCCGCGCGCAACACGATCATGTTGTCGTTCGCGCTGGCGTGGGCCGAGGTGTTGGGCGCGCGCGATATTTTTATCGGCGTGAATGCAGTCGATTATTCCGGCTACCCCGATTGCCGCCCCGAATATTTACGCGCCTTTGAGGCGATGGCGAACCTGGCGACCAAGGCGGCGGTCGAAGGATCACACATGACAATTCATGCGCCATTGCTGCATTTAACCAAGGCAGAAATTATTTTGAAAGGCCGCCAACTCGGCGTGGATTACGGCATGACCGTGTCGTGTTATCAAGCCGATGAATTTGGTCGCGCATGCGGCGCATGCGATGCGTGCCGCTTGCGCCGCAAAGGGTTTGCCGATGCGGGGGTGGCGGATCCGACGCAATATCTCACTATGTTGGCATAAGTTCATAAGCGGAAATTATTTCACACGGCTCAAATTGCAACTAAAATACGGAATAGTAACTATTTGATTAACAACAGTTTTTTTAGAGGAGAATGACATGGCTACTTTACGATTAGGTGACACCGCGCCGGATTTTATTCAGGATTCCACTACCGGCACAATTAATTTTCACCAATGGCTCGGCGATAGCTGGGGAATTTTATTTTCACATCCGAAAGATTTCACGCCGGTTTGCACTACCGAATTGGGCTACACCGCTAAACTCAAAGACGAGTTCGCCAAGCGCAATGTAAAAGTGTTGGCGATCAGCGTGGACGACGTGAATTCCCACAACCAGTGGGTAGGCGACATCGCGGAGACGCAAGGCACGGCGGTCAACTTTCCTATCCTGGGCGACCCGGATAAAAAAGTGTCAAACCTCTACGACATGATTCACCCAAATGCCAACGACACACTGACAGTGCGCTCGGTGTTCATCATCGATCCAAAGAAAAAAATCCGCACCACGTTTACTTACCCGGCGAGTACAGGTAGAAATTTTGCCGAGATTTTGCGCGTGATTGATTCGTTGCAACTATTCGACAATTATACCGTGGCGACGCCGGTGAACTGGAAAGACGGCGATGATGTGATTATCCCGACCTCGGTCACCGATCCGGAAGTCATCAAGAAAAAATACCCGAAAGGTTACAAGGCGCTGAAACCGTATTTACGCATGACACCGCAGCCGAATAAATAATTATTTTTGTATTCGAAAATAAAGAGCCCATGCTTGCTGCATGGGCTCTTTTTATTATTCCGGTGTTGAAAGGGGTTAAGACTTGAGGCGATAGCCGGTTTTGAATATCCAGGCAACGATAGCCAAAAATATCAGCAGGAATAAAAAAGTCATCGCCAGGCTAACCCCTACACTGACATCGGCCATGCCGTAAAAACTCCAACGGAATCCGCTGATGAGATACACCACGGGATTAAACAAGCTGACTTTCTGCCAGAACGGCGGCAACATATCGATGGAATAAAAACTGCCGCCGAGAAAAGTCAGCGGCGTGATGATCAGCAGCGGGATGAGTTGCAGTTTTTCAAAACCGTCGGCCCAGATGCCGATAACGAAACCGAACAGGCTGAACGTTACCGCGGTCAGCACGAGAAATAACAGCATCCAGAAAGGATGCAGAATTTGCAGCGGCACAAACAGCGCGGCTGTTGCCAGAATGATGAGGCCGAGAATAAGGGATTTTGTCGCCGACGCGCCGACATAACTCAGGGCAATTTCAAAATAGGAAACCGGTGCCGACAACAGTTCGTAGATGGTGCCCGTGAAGCGGGGGAAATAAATGCCGAAGGATGCGTTGGATATGCTTTGCGTAAGCAGCGACAGCATGATCAACCCGGGGACGATGAACGCACCGTAGCTGATGCCGCCCACTTCTTGAATGCGCGAGCCAATAGCCGCACCGAATACAACAAAATATAATGACGTGGAAATCACGGGCGAAATAATACTTTGCATCAGGGTGCGGCGGGTGCGCGCCATTTCGAAACCGTAAATCGCTTTTATTGCCTGCCAGTTCATGAGGGTTCTTTCACTAAATCGACAAAAATATCTTCCAGTGAAGTTTGTGTGGTGTGCAGGTCTTTAAATCCGATCCCGGCTTGCGTGAGGTCTGCCAACAGTTTGGTGATGCCAGCGGGGCTGCTATCGGCCTCGTAAGAATAAATGAGTTCAGATCCGTCTTTTGAAAGATTCAATTTGTACCCTGCAAGTTCGGCAGGCACTTGCGTCAGCGTATTTTGCAATTGCAGCGTCAATTGTTTTTTGCCCAGCTTGCGCATCAGTTCGGCTTTTTCTTCCACTAAAATAATTTCGCCTTTGCTGATTACGCCAATACGGTCGGCCATTTCTTCGGCCTCATCAATATAGTGGGTGGTCAGAATAATCGTGACGCCCTTAGCCTGTAACGCGCGAACCAGATCCCACATTTCGCGCCGCAAAGACACATCGACGCCGGCGGTAGGCTCATCCAGAAATAAAATCTGCGGCTCGTGAGAGAGCGCTTTGGCGATGAGTAAACGGCGTTTCATGCCACCAGATAACATCATGATTTTATTGTCTTTTTTGTCCCATAGCGATAAATCTTTGAGCACTTTTTCTATATGGGCCGGATTCGGCGGCTTGCCAAATAATCCGCGACTGAAAGACACGGCATTCCATACCGTTTCAAAAGCATCGGTTGTTAATTCCTGCGGCACGAGGCCGATGATGGCGCGCGATGCGCGATAGTGGCTGACAATATTGAGCCCGTTCACCAGCACCGCGCCGTCGGTTGCATTCACGATGCCGCAGACGATGCTGATCAGCGTTGTCTTGCCTGCGCCGTTGGGGCCGAGTAGTGCAAAAATTTCTCCTCGGCGAACATCCAGATTGATGCGCTTCAGCGCTTCGAAGCCTGACGCATATTTCTTGGAGAGGTTTGAAATGGAGATGATGGTTTGCAAGGTAGTGACGATAGCCCAATCAGTTGTTTGCAGGTAAACATTTCGCACCGTGGAAGCCGGAATAATTGCGACGGGTCGAAAGCGGTAAGTGGAGGGTGTGACGTTACAAACTAAAAGACGCGACAAATAAAAAAAGCTTATCTGTTGCCAGCTAAGCTTTTGTTTAATTGGTAGGCCGTGCGGGACTCGAACCTGCGACCAACGGATTAAAAGTCCGCTGCTCTACCAACTGAGCTAACGACCCAATAAACAAGTGCGCATTCTAGCTTCGCAAGGGGCAGGTGTCAATTTTGTTTGGCATGGCTTGGCTGAATGGCACAGGGATAAACCGATGTATGTCAAGTCTCCCGGCTGATACGCCAATATTGAAATTTCATGGTGGCAGCCGCACCGGCAATGATGGCGGCGAGGGTAATGAATGAACCCAGTGCCAAGGTTGATAAGCCGGTAATGCCTTGGCCAATAGTGCAGCCTAGAGCGCACACGCCGCCAAAGCCCATCAACATGCCGCCGAGAATATGGTTACGCAAGTCGGCGGAGGAGGCAAAACTTTCCCAGCGAAATGTTTTACTTGTCAGCGCATAGGCCAATGAGCCGGCAATGGTGCCGATCAACGTCGCTACGCCAAAAGTAACGCCGAGAGATTTATCCGTCCACAGCAGCAGCAACTCTAGCGTGTAAGCGACAGGGGCGACAAAAGTGAGCGATTCGGCCGAGCGTGAATTGGTGCCGAAAAAAACCATTTCCAGTGTTTCCGGATTTTCACCGTAGCCGACGTGTCCGCTCACGTACCAGCCCGCCACCACTAACAGACCGACAGCCAACCCGCCGAGCAGGAAATTTTTGTCCTGGCGAAATTCGCGGTCTTTGAAAATAAATATCAGCATGCCCATCGAAAAGATGCCCGCGACAACCAGCGCGAGCGTGTGGCGGTGAGCGCCGGTTGCCGAGGCAATGAGCGTGGGCACATCCTGATGGCTGATGTTGCGCGCAGCCAAATTGATATGGGCCGCGTCGAGCACATTCACGCGCAGCGGCGCGAAAAACCCCCGCATGGTCATATAAGCACTGATACCGAGAAATACCATTACGACAACGGACTTCAAATTGCCACCACCGACACGAATCAGTGTTTTGCTGCCGCAGCCCGAGCCGAGCGTCATGCCGACGCCGAAAAAAAATCCGCCGACGCTATGCGATAGCCAATTGAGCGTGGGGCGTGCGTAAATAGATTGGCTAAGATCAACCAACCCCGCGAATTGCAGCATGCCCGCGCCGAGCATCGCGACGGTGATGGCCAGCATCCACATGCGCATGCGCGACCAACTGCCCATGTTGACGATGTCGGACACCGCGCCCATGGTGCAGAAACTGGTTTTATTGGCGATATAACCGAACACGAAAGCGAGCCCGAAGCCCCACCATGCGACGAGCGATGCCAGATTGGTTGAGGTAGTCATGACGTTTCCATTGGAGTATGGTAATTTTACTGCATGAATCGGCTATCAGGCAGGCATTGTTGAAAATATGAACCAACCCCTATCCCCGGAAGAAAAGCCCGGCTTACATCCTGTGTCGATGCCGCGCAAGTGGAGATGGCTCGCTTTTGTAGCGGGCGTGGCCTTACTTGCCTGGGTTTTTTCCGGTTATTTTTCGCCGCAGATCATGATTGATTTTGTCATGCGCTATTGCGCATGAAAGGAAAAAAATGCACTCGAGAACATTGCTTTGTTGCGCGCACGTCATCACCCTCGCCCTGTTGATCGGTTGCGCGCAGATGCCACACACAACTGAAGTAAGTATCGCGTCGAAAAAAACCCATGAAGATTGTTTCAAAATGCGCGAAGGCCAAACGGTGGATTTTGAATTCCGCGCATCGCAGCCAATGAATTTCAATCTACATTACCATCAGGGCAGCGAGGTTTTCTTTCCTCTGGACATAAAGAAAATATCAATATATTCAAATAGTTACATAGCAACGCGAAACGATGATTTTTGCCTGATGTGGGAGAACGTTTCGGCGGAAACCGCCGTGCTGACACGAAATTTTCGCGTCAAATAATTTTTTATTGTCTGGAAAATTTCCACAAGCCCGCTGCATCGCGTTCGCGGTGCACACGTTTTTCATTGAGTAAATAATTCAAATGCGCCACCGTTTCGCCAATCGCAAACATGAGCTGGTGGTCATCCAGTGCGCGTTTGAATAACACCGGTAACAATTCGGCAGCGGATTTTGGCTGGTCGAGCGCTTCGACCAATTCATTCAAGCGCGCAACATGGTGCTCGCGCAATTGCTGCAAACGAAAATGCAGGCCACGAAAAACGCGGTCATGGGACGGTAGCACCAACGTGTTTTGCGGCAGCGGTTCAAAAAAATCCAGCGAGCGTAAAAACAATTCCAGCGGATTTCCGTCGGGCTGGTTGCCCCACACGCCGACATTGGTGGTGATGCGCGGCAACACCTGATCGCCGGAAATCAGCACGTTCAACTCGTCGCAATACAAAGTCGCGTGTTCCGGTGCGTGGCCAAACGTCGTTTTGATGCGCCACATATGATTACCAATGGAGATCTTGTCGCCATCCATCATGCGCGTGTAAGTGGCGGGCAGAGCAGGCACGCCGCGCGCATAGGCGTTGACGCGGGTGTCTTGCGCCTTGAGTTGCGCATCACTCAAGCCGTGTTGGCGGAAAAGTTCCTGGTTTGCCGCATGCTCGTAACCGCCTTTGCTGTCGCGCACTGCGTGGGCCGTGAGATATTCGCCCGTGGTTATCCACAATGGCACGCTCCAGCGTTCGCACAACCAGGCAGCCGATCCGATGTGGTCAGGGTGATAGTGGGTAACCAACACGCGGGTAATTTTTTTGCCTGCCAAAACAGTGCTGAAAATTTGTTCCCAATTTTTTTTGGTTTCATCGTGGCCGAAACCTGTATCAACAATAGCCCAACCGTCGCCGTCTTGCAGCAGCCATAAGTTGATATGGTTTAGCGCGAAAGGCAACGGCATGCGCAGCCACATTACACCGGGCGTCACTTCCATCACCTCTCCGGGCGCGGGGATTTTTTCAGCGAATGGGTAATCAATGGCGTTGAACATGGGGGATATCTGCGGCTGGTCAGGAGGTTGAATTTTACAGTAATCCGATTCTGTAATCCGTTTATATAGTGCAGAGCATTAAGGCGGAAAACAAAAAGCCGACCAGTGGCCGGCTTTTTGAGGAGCACCTATATTGCTTATTGCTTAAACGGCTTGATCATATAAGTGTCATCTGCTTCTTGGGTTGATTGCGTGGGCGACTGCAATAAGCTTTCCAATTCCTGCGACTGTTTGAGAAATGTTTGTTGCGACAGGTTGAGTTTTTGCGCGGTGTCTGCCGGCATATTGTCCAGCGGGTTTTTTACTACGCGGGCGGTGATGATGACCACCGTCTCGCTGGTATCGCTGTTTTCATCGGTGCTGGAAAACAAGCGGCCGAACATGGGCACATCACCGAGCACCGGTACGCCGCTGCGCGACAGGCTGGAAGATTTTTTGATCAGTCCACCAATCAGAATCGGCTGGCCGTCCTCTACCAATAATTGTGTGGTGACTTCCGTGGTTTTTTTGCTGGGAATCGAGTTGCCCGCTGAAGTGCTGATGGAGCCGGAGCTGACCTCGGGATGAATTTTCATCAGGATGCGCCCGCGCTGATCGACCGACGGCGTCACTTTCAATATCACGCCCGTCTCAAGGAATGATACTGAGCTGGTGGTTATTTGATTTACGGTGGTCGTGGTCAGGTAACCGATATTGTCGCCAATTTTGGTCGAGGCTTCCTGATTATCCAATGTCAACAGTTTGGGCGTGGAAAGCGTATGCACGCGGCCCTTGGTGTTGAGGGCGTCCAGATACAGGCTGATATTGTTATTTACGTAATTAAAAAACAGGCCCGGAATGCCGCGCGTCGCAATGCCTTGCGTGCCGAACGCACTGGTGCCGCCCGCAGTGTTTTTCCGGTTGAAAATACCGCTCCAATCCACGCCGAAAGTTTCGGTGCCATTCAATCTAATTTCAAGAATCTTCGCCTCGATCATGATCTGCTTAGGTTCGGCATCAATCTCCTGCAATATCCTTTCGATGCGGCCGATAAATTCCGGCGTGTCTTCCACCACCAGCATTTTGCGGTCTTCCATCATCGTGAGCTTGCCGTAGCGCGACAAATATTTAGTCACGATATCGCTGACCTGCTTCGGGTTCGAGTATTGCACTTTGAACGATTTGACCATGGTGCTGCCGTAGGCGAAATCCTGGCCAACTTCTTTGCGGTCAACGAGATAATAATCTTCATTGCGCTGTTCGAGTGCTACTCCCGCAGAGTCGGCAATGGTGCGCAACGCATGTTGCAGCGATACGTTGTACAAATTGACCGAGATGTTACCGGTGACACCTTTGCCCAGCACGATGTTGACCTGATGGGTGCGGGAGAGGGCGTTGACCACTTCCTGTATCGGCTGGTCGTTAAAATTCATGCTTACCACGTCTGAGCGAGCGGCAGTTTCAGCGACTTTTGCTTTTGGTTCGCGCGCTGATGCATCAACGGCCAAGGTAGCCAAAAACAATAAAGACAGCATGCCGACAGTGATTTGTTTCGGCTTCATTTTTGTGCCCCTTTGTTCAATTCCAATTCGTATCGCTTGCCGTCTTTGATAAACGATGCTTTGCTGTTTCCCACGTATACGAGTTGGTAGCCTTCTGATTTCTCGTACAGCTTCAATATTTTCCCACCCACATTGACAACCGAGTGGCTGCCTGCGTTAATCACCATGCGCAAATCAAATAGTAAGGTTTCTTTTGCCGCGCTAGCGTCTGCGCCCGCAGCAGATACTGGCGTTATTGCGCCGGGCGGCTGCGCGAATGACGGCAGCGCAAACGGGTCATGCATTAACTTGCGCGGTAATGAATCTTCCGCCTGCGCGCCTGCGCACATGATTGCGAGCGATGCGCACACCAACAAGCGACGGCGCATCATTTCATTTCTCCGACATCTTTAACCAGATGATAGGCCGACAGCTTGACCGCCAGCGAAAGCGTTTTATCCGCTGCATTTCCCGGACGGATTTGCATTTGTGAAACCACCAACGGGCCCAGTTCGGTTTCTACAGAATATAGCCAATTAAACAAGGCATTATAACTGCCTTTGGCATTGATATCGAACGCTACTTCGCTGAACATGAATATATTTTTGCCTTCGCTCGGCACCACATTGCCGAGCACAACGTTATGGCGTTTGCCGATGGTGGCTAATTGATCCACCAGCTTCACCACCATCTGGTCAGTGGAAAGGCTAGAGTTGTTGCCGATAACCTGTGCGCGCAGGCCGTCAATTTCTCCGCTCAATTGCGCCAATTGGGCGGGGTAGCCTTTCGCTTCCGCCGCACCGCGCTCCAGCGTAATTTTCTCCTGCTGCTTCTGGCGAAAATCCATGAACGGTTTTTTCAACACCAGTTGCCATGATCCGAAAGCGATGAGCAGTAGTATCAGCGCCATGCCGATACGCAAAACTTTAGGGTCCAGCTTGCCGATGCGTTCGAGAAGACCGTTCATTTTTTTGGCGATCCTGCGTCAATGGTGGCGACCACATTGAATTCTGTAACCAGCGTTGAGCCATATTCTTTTGGCTGCGTGTTGAGCAAGCGCACATTGCTGATGCCCGGTTGCGTGCTGAGCTGGCGGATAAATTCTGTCATTGTCGCGTGATCTGCCGCCTGGGCGTGGACTTCAATATGGCGCTCGACGCGCCAGGCTTGTTCGCCGGCCGCAGGGTTTTTTTCGTCTTTGGGCATCACGATGAAATAACCAACTTGTTTGGTTTCCGGTTTTATATCGACGAATTGTCCTTCGCGCATGTAGCGCACATCCTGAAACCACAGGCTGCCGGGCAACGCTTTGTCGATGGCGTTGAACAGTTGGTCGACGATAGGTTTGCCGCGCAGGCCTTGCAATACCTGCAATTGTTTTTCCGATTTGGTTTTCAGCGCGCGCATCTGGTCAAGCTGCGTCAGTTGCGCGATCGACAACGCTTCCTGGGTTTTTAGTCGCGCGATATCCGGGTCGATGTTTGCATTGAAATATGCCAGCACACCGCGTAGCGCGGCCACAATCACCAAAAGTAGCACGCACACAAAAAGAAAAGTCTTGAGTGTGCGTTGTATGCGTTGGGAATCGCGGTAAGCCTGGGGGATGAGATCGATTTCAGACATCGGTCATTCCGCGCAGGCAAAGCCCGGATGCGAGCGCAATGCCGGCAATAGGATCAAGTTCGGATTGGATGGCCGCATCATCATTGGATGGAAAGCTGGAGAATGGATTGAGCACATCCACCGGAACGGCAAACAGATTTTGCATGAAGTTAGCGACCTGCGGATAACGCGCCACACTGCCAAGCAAATACGCTTGCTCGACCGAACTGCCGCGTGTGATTGACGCGGTGTAAATCAATGTCTTGTTCACTTCTTCGGCTAGCGCAATAAATTCCGGGCGCAAAACTTGAGTGAGAGTTTGCGCAAATTCATTGTTACCAGACGCGCTGCCGTGGGTATGCAGACCTTGCTCGTAGAGTAATTGTGTTGCCATTTTATTGTTAATATTCAATGTGTTACAAACTCTCTCAATCATTCGTTTTTCGCCGAAATCGATTTCGCGATCGAGCATCAAACGCTTGCCCCAAATCACGCTCAAATAGGTTTTTTCGCGGCCGAAGTTCACTAACAATACATTGGGGTGCGTCGTATTGGTTGGCAGATTCGCCACCAAACGGCCCAGCGCGGCGGGGCCAATATCGAGGGCGATGGGTTCCAATCCGGCTTTTTGCAACAGGCCGAGAAATTCCATCACACGTTTTTTGGGCGCTATGGCCACGATGGCACTTTTTTCGCCATCAGGATTGTTTTCGCGAACAGAAAGAAAATCGATCACCGATTCATCCAGCTCGCCTTTGAGGCGCTCGCGCAATTCGCGCACGATGGCATCGTTGACGCTTTGCCCCTCGGCCAGCTTGAAAGTGAGAAATAAAATTTTAATGTCGTTTGACGGCAATGAAGACACCACCTGCTTGCCTTTGAACGGGCGGCGGCGCAGGGCCTGGTTGACGAAGGCTTTGAATTTGCCCGCATCGGCCAGCAACTCTTCGCGCGGGCAGGGGTAGGGTAACGACACGCCGGCGCGGATGCGCAGGCCTGTGCCAGTTTGCTCCATCTGCACTAAATGCATTTTTTCAGCCGCCAACTCAAGGCCGATGGGCCCCGCCTTGCTGCTGACCGCAAACTTGCCGAATAGGCCGCGCAACGGTGCAGGTGCGCGCAGCGACATCATTTGGGTCTCCGCACAGCAGTCACTTCAAAATCTTTCAGGTTGGGAGTCAGTTCGGAAGTCTGGTTTCCGCCTGCTTTTTTGGCAATGTACGAAGCTTGATCGGCGTGCTTGTAAGCCACATCGTGGGAGATGCGGTCTTCCGGCATAATGCGCGTGAAGCCGACACTCATCGTGGGCACAGCCGTGAGTTTAGGGCCTTGTTCCAGCGCCCGTCGTTGCACGCCCGCAATCGCTTCGTTGATACGGTCATGGGGTTCATCGCCGTTGAGCAACACGGCAAACTCATCGCCGCCAAGGCGCACAAAAATTTCATCCGCATTGATAATCTTGTTGAATTCGATACTCACACACTGCAACAAAATGTCGCCATAGCCGTGGCCGTAGTTGTCGTTGATGCCTTTGAATTTGTCGATATCGAACACGGCGAAATAAGTGTTCTGGTTATCCTCGCGGTTTTTCTTCAACGACAACTGGAAATTGTCTGACAGGTAGCGGCGGTTCCAGGCACCGGTGAGCGGGTCAGTGTAAGAAAGGTTTTCCATCACTGCATGTTGTTTTTCTAGATCGAAACGCGCTTCGATATCATGCTTGCGCACGCGCACGCCGCGTGCCACCAGCGACAACGCGATCACACAGGAAGACACCATGAAGAATTGCAACGTCAACAGGCTTTCGGTAGTGAAAGTTCCGCTCTTGCCGAAAGTTGACGCGGTGAATACCAGATAAATCAGCAGTCCCACTATGCCCGCCTCACGCAATCCCCACGGCACCATCGGTATCACCATGAAAAGCAGCACGGCGCTACCGAACAACGCACTGCCGATGCCGCCACTCTGGTGCGCCAGCAACACAATCGCGGCGCCGCAAATGGTGAGTAGTGCAGCACCGAGCAGATGAAGCTCTTTGATGGCGTTGACTTTTCCCGAAGCGAAATAGACATGCACCGCCAGCGCCGCCAGCGCACCGTAAGTGATGGCATAGTGTTGACCAAGACCTATCCACGAACCGAAGAAAGCTGTCGCCGACAGCAGCAATAACAAAATGACCGCTTGCACGCGAACGCCTTTGCGCGTCTCTTCAACCATATGCGTTTCGGCGTACGCGCTTAAATCGCTACGCCCTGCGAATTGCGTAGATGACCATAAGTCTTTGATATTTAACAACATTTTTATCACCCACGCTTTCATTTTTAGTCTTGTTACAGCCAAATTTCAATAGCATGATGGTAGGCGGGTTAAGGGATGAATGCTGTTAAATGGGTCACTGGTAAGTCATTTGCAAGTATGGTTTATTGGGCGCCCCGCCGCCCGCTTCCTTGCTGTCAAGAATGAGCTCGTGGTTCGTGGTTGCAGTGGTAGTGGCGGTCAAAATAAAACCGTAGTTTGCGGTTCCGTTGGCCCACTGCTGAACGGTCGGCGCGACATCAAGATTAAAAAACCCGGTAAATGAGCCTGCATAAGGGCCAACCGCCTGCGTTGTTTGAGACGATGCTTTGGAAAATGATCCTCCTGCAGTTCCCCATGGCGTTAAAGTAGTGCCAACGGCGTTAGCGTTATTCCAGGATGAACCGTTGGTAGCGGTATTTTTCGATGTGCCTTCCACCCACGCTTTGGTAAGATAGTTTGGTGTCACCATCAAAGCAATGCCGGCAGGGTTGGCTTGGACTTTCCGCACATACATAAATAGTTTCGCAGATTGAACTTGCACATTGACTGGTAAGGCATTAAAAAGGAGCAGGGTTCGACCTTCCGCCGCGCCTGCAAGTCCACTTTGAAGTTCAGTATTCACTTCAGTTCCCCAATTCAGTGTGACTGCTGCAGGCTTGGCCGGATCATAAAAGATCTGATTGTCGGCAGCTAGCGTTGGCATGGGGACAGCATAAACACTGGCAGTTGATGCGGTGGCGTTGTTTCCCTTGTTAGTCTTTAGAGCGCCTGCCGCTATGTTAATGCTCGACGCGGGCGCAACCAGATTGGTGAGAGTGGCGGTGCCGCTAAGAGCCGTCGCTATCACGGGGACAGTAATGTTGCATAGTCCCGATGTTGGTGTGGAAGGAAGAGTATAGGCTGGAATATTATTTCCTGAAGGAATCACGATTTGTGCGGGCGGGCCGACAACTACGGAATACGGGAATGCGCATGTTGCAGCTGGGCTGGAAGAAATCGTTACGCCTGCCGGAAGTGTGATGGTGAGACCAGAGGACAACGTCGCACTTGTCGAATAAGGGTTAAACAAATCGATTTTCAGTTCAATCGGCGTATTGATGGTCGCTGCCCTGATGGGCTTGCCCGCGGCGGCCTGGAAAGAAACTGTGATGGTCGGCCCAGCGCACGGCACTTGAGATGTCAGTATCAATTGCGGCTGGTTAGTGCCGCTGTTGCTGTTGTCCTCGCTGCTGTAAAACTCAGCTTGCCCCAATGCCTGTTCGGCTTTTAACAGCACACCGGAATCGATTCCGTAATTGTCAGCACCGGCAATCCACTCGGCGACGAGGGGCGTGATATTCCACGTGTAATACGCGCGCCGGTTTGCAACGGTAGGGTTGTCCACCGCCCACGAGTCTACATTTTGCACGCTGACATAGGCGGGGTCATAGTCGCCGCCACCTTGTTTGGAAATGGTGCTGGTATTGCTGCCTGATGACTTGTAGTCGATATAACTGGCAGTCGGTGCCGTTCCAGACGAATTCCATGGGCTTCCGGTTTTGGCCAGGTTCCATGTGGCCGTGGTGTTCCATTGGCTGGTGATCTTGTGGGCGGTCACATCACTCAATTGTTCCGCTTTGGACGGGATGCCCAAACTGGCCGAATAACTGTTTGCAAATGATTTGGTAAAAAGTTTGAGTTCCGCCTTGAGCAATTTTGCGTTGGCCGGAAGGGGGTATCCGTTAGGCGCATCGGGCGTCAAATTAAACCCGAATAACAGCGGTGAAAGCTTGGGGCCGTTATCCAGAAAAATAGATGCGCTAGTACCATAATTGATGGTTGGGTTCGGATACGAAATGTACGTATCACTAAGTGCGGTGGCGTTTGTGGCTTTAACAATAGTAGTCTGCTGCGTGGCGCCCGTGTAAACCGTGATTTTTTTTGTCAGCGTGGCACCTGCGGCGCCCGTGCTGCCGGCCAAAGTGGAGACGGATGTCAAATTCAATTGCAACGGTGAAGTTGAGGCAGTGCTGCCGCTGACGCTGAAGCTATCGCCGTTGGGCAATGTGAGCGCAATGGGAAAAGTGGGTACTGCACAGGTGCCTGGCGCATTGATTTGCGCAGTCGCGTAGGCAAGGCCGGCTTCTGCCACATAACGCGCGCGGATTGCATCAGCCTCGCTGACGGCCATATCGACATTCATCGCGCCTTCACGGTTGAGTAGATAAGCAATCGCTCCGACCACTATCAGCGCAAGCATGACAGCGATGAGAATAAACCCGCGCCTGTTCTGCATTCGGCTTTTTATATGGGCTGTCATTACAGCGGCCCAACGCGGCTGAACGCCACGACGGTGATGGATTGTCCGCCAGTGGATAGCGTCAGAGCAATTTTTGCAACTTCGGGCGTTAATGCCGCGCCTGCCTTGATCGCCCCGTAACTGGCCGGTGTGGGCACTTTGCCTAACTTAGTGACGACGAATGCGGTGACGTTGTCAGCCACCACGGTGGACGAATTCATGTTGTCGTTTTCTGTCAGAAAACCCGGAGTGGTCGCAGTGGCCGGCGTGTAGGTGTAGGCCACGTCGTGCAATACAGGCGTAGTCAAATTTATACAGGTCAATTGGTTGGCGGTGCTGGTCGTGTCGA
Source organism: Pseudomonadota bacterium (assembly GCA_043744215.1). Classification (GTDB taxonomy): domain Bacteria; phylum Pseudomonadota; class Gammaproteobacteria; order Burkholderiales; family JBEEJL01; genus JBEEJL01. The sequence goes on along the minus strand of JAYTVC010000062.1, from coordinate 38,339 downwards.
TTATCGACGCGGCCAAGCGCGTGTTGGCGACAATGCGGCTCAGCGCGAAGCGTGCGGCATACGACATCTCGTTGGCATTATGCGCGTAGCTTTTGGCTTGTAAGCCCTGGCTAATAGCGCTGCTCAAGCCCACCATCAACAATGCCGCTGTAGCCAGGGCCAGCATAAGTTCAACAAGCGTTACGCCGCGCTGAAAGATTATTTTGGCCGGCATGCTTACAGCGCCTTGTAACTGGTAAATTGCTGGCCGGTGGTCAGCGATACGACAGTAATTCTGATGAGGCCGTTGCATGTGCCCGTATTCAAACCTGTGGTCGCGCTGATGCAATCGAGAAACACGTTATAGAGGCTATTGGAAAATCCCGGGCCGGCGGGTGCTGGCAAAGAACTGAGAGTTGATCCCAGCGCAACTGCCGGATCGTATGGTGCAATGGCCGTCGTCGCACTACCGCCCGTTGCGCCGCCGCTTTGGACCGCAACTTCCAGTGCCGCATAGGACCTTGCCAGCACCTGTTCCATAATTTCCGTCGGGGTTTGCTGGGTAAACGTCACATCAATACGCGCTGCTTGCACGCCCGCTTGCAAGGCTTGCAACGCGGGCACCAAAGCTACCACGATCAGTATCATGGCAACCAAGACTTCGACAAGCGAAAGCCCGTATTGTCTCGTTTTGTTTTTTATGTGTAACTTATTGATTATATTCATTATTTTACGTGTATGCTGATGCAACCATTACCTTAGACGATAGTGTAAGGACGATAGTGTAAGTTTGTGAGATAACATTTTTCTTCATGTCAGTTGACAACTACTCTGCCGGTAACCGGATCAAAGGTGATATTTCTGCTCAGCTTGTTTAGTCGCAATGTAAACGTGCTGAACCCAACCGCGTAGCAATTTTGTGCGTTAAAAATACCGATATGGAGCGGCGCACCGACCCCGCAATTCGGGTATCCAAAATTTACTGTCGATACTGGAACAGCGATAAGGGGTTGGCCGGTAACCTGTACCAACTGGGTGAAACTTGAATCGCTAAAGCTAATGTCATAGGCCTTTTTGCTGACAGGGTCGAAAACCGGATTCGCCGTATCCTCAGCATAAGCGCTGTTTAAGCGATAGACGCGCAGTTTTGGAGCAATTCCGGCCGGAAGCTCGAAGCGATAAATGTTCCCGGTGCGCAGGGCTTCACTACGCGCGAACCGCAATCCGTTGGCCACTTCCTGCGCGGCCACATCAATTTTTTGTTCATCTGTGCTGGCAAAAAATATGGGTATGGTAATGGCTGCGATTGTTGCCAGCACCGCTACGGTTATGAGCATTTCTACCAGCGTAAATCCGTGCTGAGGCGGCGCCGCAGGTTGAAACGCAACTCGCCGGCCCCAAAAACGGGTCGCCGATTTTTTTTTGCGTAGGTGCGGTACGGACATTATTTTTAGCTTAAAACCGTTTATTGATACGTAGTGAATGCGCTAAAACGAATTGGGGATTGCTGCTGTCGCGGCAATCCCCATGATGAAAACAATAACCATTCACTCAGCAAACGTAAAACCACAGTCTTTGTTGCGCATTGTTGTTCATCACACGCATGCGGTGGTTTGATAGCAAGCTGGATTAGTGGGTGGAGTAAGCCTTGCTCTTGGTATCGAGTGCGTTGCTGTTCATTACAAACTCACCCGATTTGGAGTCATAGGCCCAGCCGCCTGTTGTTACGGCAGGGGCTAGTTTTGTACCAGCGGTTGTGACGACTATGTCTGCTGCTACTGAGCCTTTGTTGTTGATGGGTTCGTTAGGCAGCGCGCCACGAACATAAGGGCCATATTTGTAGTTGGCGGTATCGCCCGTGGCGCATACGTTGCCGTTAATATCAGAATACATGGTCATATTTTTGATGAAAGTATCATTGCCAACAGTAGGTTGGGTTCCGCAGGCAACTGCCGGAGTAACAGCGATGACAGTACCCGGATAATTAGTGTGCTGTGCTTTATAAAGCTCGATCGACGAGCGGAGTACCGACAAGTTGGTGTCGAGGGTAGCCAGCTTGGCATCATCGGTCGAGGCGCTGAACTGCGGCACCACAATGGCGGCCAAAATCGCCAGAATAATCACGACGATCAGTAATTCGACCAGAGTAAAACCTTTTTGCAGGTTACGTTTGATAGTTTGTTTCATATTTATTACTCCTAAGTATTAAATCAATTAATTGCCGGTTTGCGTAAGCCCCCTGTGTAAATCCTTACGCGAATACTGCATTACACGGAACGGATTGTAGAGAGAGTATTGAAACGCATGTATGAAATACATCACAAACTGCGGGCATTTGTCCCATGTTGACAATGTTTTACAGCTTGATCGAATGTCTTGTTTAGCTCTTTATATAGTATGAATGTATGTGAATCAGCGCAAGCAAAGAATGTAAAAAATAGTGAATATAATCAATTAGTTACATAATTTCCCGTGACGCGGCTTTTGCCATGCTCTCTCAGGCGGATATCAAATATTCGAATCCCACTCAATCCCCCTTTTTCAAAGGGGGAGTTTTTTTGCTTCCGCCTTTTGAATTACCACTATGACTTATTTTCTTCGTCATTCCCGCGTAGGCGGGAATCCAGCCAAAAACTAAAATGCTTTTTTCATTTAACTGCACTGGATTACCGCCTGCGCGGGAATGACGGGAGATGAGGCACTGGATTACCGCCTGCGCGGGAATGACGGGGGATGAGGCACTGGATTCCCGCCTGCGCGGGAATGACGGGGGATGAAGCACTGGATTACCGCCTGCGCGGGAATGACGGGGGATGAAGCACTGGATTCCCGCCTGCGCGGGAATGGCCGAGGATGAAGTGTCGAGAGCGCATAAGGCGGGTGCGGTCCGCCCTGCGGATCAATGCACCGCTTTGGATAACTTGAATATGGGCAATATCAGCGAGCTGACGATGGTGCCAACCACCACGCCCATGACAATCAGCATCACCGGTTCGGCCATTTTCGCCAATCCGTTTACTTTTTTGGTGAGCTCCCGCTCGTAATAATCGGCTACGCGGGCCATGACTTTGGCGAGGTTGCCGGTTTCTTCGCCGGTGTTGATCATCTGCCGCACGAGGGGCGGGATAAACGGCACGTCGGTAAAACCGGCTGAGATGCCTTTGCCTTCGACGACTTTAGATTCAATCTGCTGCATGAAGGCACGGAATTTTGTGTTGCGGATTACTTCGCGGCAGGCAACCAGTGTGTCGAGAATCGACACGCCATTGGCGAGGGAAATGCTCATCACCCGCAGCAAACGCGAGAAATAAATCTGGATAAAAATATCTTTCAATTTAGGAATGCCGAGTTTGGCGCGGTCGATTAGTTCGATACCTTCGGACGATACGAGCCAGAACCGCAAACCAGTGCCGATAGCAGCCATTGCAGCGAGGATCAAATACCAATATTGGCGGATCATGTCGCTCATCCACATCAATATAATGGTGGTGATGGGCAACTGGTCGCGGATTTGTTTGAACAAATCGGCAAATTTCGGGAATACCGCCACGAGCACAAATACGACGACGCCAATGGAAAACGCAATAAGAAATAGCGGATATTGCAACGCGCCCTTGATGGTGCTGTTGAGCGCTTCCTGTTTTTCATCCATGCTCACCAGTTGCTGCAATACTTCAAACATAAAACCGCCGCGCTCACTCGCGCCGACCAGATTGATATAAGTCGAGTCAAATACTTGTGGATGTTTGGCCAAGGCTTCGGAAAACGGTTTGCCTTCGGTGAGATCTTTCGAGATGGTTTCCAGCACGGCTTTGAATGCCGGGTTTGCGGTTTGGTCGGCGAGCGTGGAAAGGGCGGGGTGCAATGAGACGCCCGTTTCCAAAAGCAGTGCCAGCCGCTCGGTGAACAGCATACGTTCTACTACGGTGACTTTGTTGCTGCCGCCGATTTGCATGTTCCACGAAAAACTCTTTTTGGGTTTTCCGTCTTTGGCGTTTGTTTGCGGGGCGGTGCTGGCGATTTCGATGGCCATGGTTAGGGTTTTCGGTTATGTGTGGGGAGGGATCGTTCTATCATGTCGTTCTATCAGGCAAAAAATAAAATTCAATAAAATCAATGAAGACTAAAATGTATGAATCACGCGCGATACTTCTTCCAGCGTTGTATGGCCACGCAATGCGCGCGCTACGCCGTCAGCATATAAATCCTTGTGTCCCTGTTTGGCCGCGCTGCCGAGTATCTGGTCGCGCGGGGCGTTGGCGATGATGAGCTTTTGTATTTCTTCGTTCACTTCCAATAACTCGTGAATGCCGATGCGGCCTTTGTAGCCGGAGTCGTAACACGTAGGACAGCCGCGGCCACGCGTGAGCTGGATGTTGGCTTCCGCATCCCAACCGTGTTTGGCGACAATTTCCGGCGGGGCCAGATAGGATGTTTTGCACGCGCCGCATACCGAGCGCACCAGGCGCTGCGCCACCACGCCGATGAGCGCCGACGAGAGCAGATAAGGCTCTACTTCCATTTCTATCAAACGCGAGATGGCACCGACGGCATCGTTGGTGTGAAGGGTCGAGAGCACCAAATGGCCGGTCAGGGCAGATTGCACGGCGATTTCCGCCGTTTCGCGATCACGGATTTCGCCCACCATGATGATGTCGGGGTCTTGGCGTAAAACGTGTTTCAGCATTTTGGCAAAGTTGAGGCCGACCGCTTCGTTCACCTGGTTCTGGTTGATGATGTCGAGTTGATATTCCACCGGGTCTTCGATGGTGACAATATTTTTTTCAATGCTTTTCAAATGATTGATGGCCGCATACAGCGTCGTGGTTTTCCCGCTGCCCGTTGGCCCTGTCACCAGAATCAACCCGTGGCTGCGCGCCAATAGTTTTTTGAAGCCTGATACGTTGGCGTCCGCCATGCCGAGCTTATCGACATCGAGAATGGATTGATTTTTATCCAGCACGCGCAACACGACTTTTTCGCCAAAAATACCCGGCAGCGAGCTGAAGCGCAAATCGACGGTGCGCCCTTGGGTTGCCACCTGGATGCGGCCGTCCTGAGGTACGCGGCGCTCGGCGATGTCGAGGTTCGCCATCACTTTTAAGCGCGAGACGATAGCCGGGTGCAATTCTGATCGCGGTGTCATCACCTCGTACATTACGCCGTCGATACGAAAACGGATGCGTGAACGGGCGCGCGATGTTTCGATGTGAATGTCGCTGGCCTTGTCTCTGATGGCGCGCTGAATCACGCTATTGACTAATTTAATGACGGGGCTCTCGCCGGCCATTTCGTCGATCTGGGTGTAATCATCGGGGATTTGCGATTCGACTACTTCCAGGTCGCTTTCAGCGCTATCGACAAAATCCGGTAAAGCGATGTTGCCGGTATAGGCCTCGTGCCAGAACTTGGCGATGTCGTCGCCGCGAGCAAGCACGAGGCGGACTTTTTTGCCCGTGAGTTTTTCCACTTCGTCGCTGACAGGAATCGACAGCGGATCAGTCGAGGCCAGCGTTAGCCGGCCCTGCACGCAAAACATCGGCAGCACTTCCAAACGCTTCGCGGTTTCCTTGTCGAGCAACGACAAGGCGGCAATGTCAAACAAGCCGTTGCGCAATTCTACAAACGGCACGCCGAATTGCGCACTGAGCGCGCGCATCAGGTTTTGTTCTGAAACGTAGTTGCGCTCGATGAGAATTTCGCCTAGGCGCTTGCCTTTTTGCTGTTGCAGGTTAATCGCTTCGGTCATTTGCTCGGGCTTGAGCAAACCGAGTTCGATCAGAATATCGCCGAGTCTTTTTTTACTGCGTACTTTTGCGCCGGCTCGTGCGCTTTCGGAGCCTGTCATCGGGTCGATGACAGGCACAAAGTCGGTAAAACCAGTTGCCAAAAATATGTCTTTAATCAATGAGTTAGGATTAACCGCTTTGAGGCGGCCACCCAACGTGGTGAGCTTGATGTTGGCATCAAGCATGACTTCGAGCGCGCGTCCATTGAGCAGTTGAATCTGGCTCAGGTCGAGCACCAATTGAATCTGGTGTGCGGCGATGGACGCATCAAACGCCTGTTGCAAAGCGTTGACGCTGTCGTCGCTGACCAGCGTGCCAACCGGCGCGAGGTAAGTCATCGCGCCGACGCGGCTGCGCATCACGGCTTCAGCCATGGGCAAGCTCCGGTTCGCGCTTGATGCCGAACTGCGCGATCCACGCAGGGTTTTCGGCGCAGATTTGTTTGAGGACATTTACCATCGCCGGGTCAAGCTGGGTGCCGATGACGCGATCAATTTCTTTCATCGCCGCTTCGTGCGAGCGGCCGGGGCGGTACGCGCGCGAACTGGTGATGGAATCGTACGTATCGGCGACGGCGATGATACGTCCGTGCAAGGGAATATTTTCTCCCTTGAGCTGGTGCGGATAACCGGTGCCGTCGTATTTTTCCTGATGGTGGCGTGCACCGGGCACGGCTTCTTTTAGCGCATCAATGTGGCGCAAAATTTCGTAGCTGCGTTCCGGGTGAACCATAATAAAGGTGAATTCGTCTTGCGTGAGGCGGCCCGGCTTGCACAGCACGGCATCGGGTATGCCAATTTTGCCAACGTCATGCAATAACGAACCCCAATAAAGATTTTTCAAGTCATCTTGTGGCAGCTTTAACGCGCGGCCGATTTCCATCGAGATGTAATGCACCCGCTCGGAATGGCCGCGGGTGTAAGGGTCTTTGGCCTCGACGGCCTCGATCAGCGCGGCGGCCATTTGCTCGGTAAACTTGCTTTGTTCGTGCAGCAGGCGCTTGGTTTCGTTCAGCATGTCATCCATTTTCGCCAGGGATGAAAGCTGGTTGGCCAATACCTCGCCGAGCTTGCGGTCGCTGTTGCTGAAGTCGGTTTTGTGGTCGTGGTTGAGCAATACCAGCACGGACACGACGCTGCCATTTTTGTAAATCGGGCAAGCTAAAATTTTGTAGGGCATATCGGTAAAAATGTACAGGCGGCGCGGGTCGTCCGCAGTGTTCATTACCACCGATTGGCGAGAACTGTTTACAAAGCGGAACAAGTCGCCGCGCATTTCTACCAGCACCAGATCGAGGTTGTGAATCGGCTTGGATAAATTTTCTACCGCTAGCGAGCGCCCGCCCACGGGGCTGACGAAGGCGACCACGTCAGCGTCGAGATGCTCGGCGCAATTGCGCAGCAGGGCATCGAACAGGTCATCGCTGTTATGGTGTTTTTTTACTTGTTCGTCAACGTTATAAACAAGATGCAATTCTTCATAGCGCTCGGATAATTCCTGTGCCATCACGTTGAGTTCGGATTTGAGCCGGTACTCGTCGTGAATGGCTGCGTAAATATCTTCCAGCGTTTCGGCGATGCTATCCCATTCCACCGGCACTTCATTACCTTTGGGCGTTGCAACCAACAGCGCCAGCCAGCCGAGGCGCTTGCTACCGGCGGCTACTACCGGTTGATAGAGCAGGCTCATGTTGCCGTCGAGGTCGTGCCGTTGCATGCCTTCGCCCTGGCACGCCCAATCAAATTTTTCTTCATGCAATTTTTCCACCACGCCATCAAAGCCGCTGCCATCGCTGGCCCACAACAATGCGCCCTCGTTGCTGCATGACGCGAAAGGCAAGGGCTTGCCCATCACACGCGAAAGCCAGCGATGATATTTGGAGAAATCAACTTCTGCGTAGGCGTGGTTAGCCATGATGGGTTCCTTATTTTTCAGCTTCGTCAGCAAAGTATTGCTTCAGGCGCGACAGCAGTTTGCGCGGGCTGAGGGGTTTTTCCAGAAATTCAAGATGCTGGATATTGCGCACCCAATCGCGCTGGTCGCGTTCGGTAGTGGAGGTCATGACCAGAATCAGAAATTTCCGCGCCGGCATGGTGGTCTGGATAATCTGGCATAGCTCCTGTCCGTTCATGCCGGGCATCTGGATGTCGGTTACCAATACATCGGGTTCGTTGGCGGCAATTTTTTCCAGCGCCTCGTGTCCGTTGCTGGCGCTATCAATCCGATAGCCTTCGGCTTCCATATTTAATTTGAGCACGCGAATGACGTGCGGCTGGTCGTCGACGATCAATATTCTTTTCATGTTATTAGCTAGTAGCGCGCGCGGGCGCTTTTTTAATGGTGATGGCGAATTCGGTACCTTTACCCATTTCGCTCTGTACTGTCAGTTTTCCGTGATGCAATTCAATAATCTCCCTCGCCAGGTAGAGCCCCAGGCCGTGACCTCCACGGCCTGCCGCTTCAGGGTTGGCGGCCCTGAAAAATTTATCAAATATATGTGCCTGATCTTGCGCCGAAATGCCGATGCCGGTATCGCGCACGCGGATGGTAATGTTGTCGTCGCCTTCTTCTGCTGTCAGCATCACGCCGCCGCCTGGCCGATTGTATTTGATGGCATTGGTAAGCAGGTTGTTCACGGCAATGCGGAACAGGTCTTTGTCCAGCGCCACCGGTGCCATGTCCGGCGGCAGTTTACAGACGAATTTCAAGTTGCCGGCGCGGCCGCTTTGGGCGAGGTTGTCGAACGTGTCTTTGAGTAAATCTACCATCCGCACCAGCTTGCGTTCGAGAGAAATGTTGCCCATTTCCATTTTGGAAATCGACAACAGGTTGCTGATAAGCAAGCTCATGCGCTCGACTTCGTCGTGAATGACGTTGATCGCTTCGACGCGCACGGCTTCATTTTTGCCCGCTTCACCAAGCAGGGTTTCGCTATACATGGCTAAGGTATTGAGCGGTGTTTTGAGTTCGTGGGAAACGTGGGCGACAAATTCCGCGCCGGCGTTTTTAGCCAGATGTTCTTGCGTAATGTCGCGGAACACCACCAGCGTGCCCTGGGTTTCTGCATTGTCGTGGCCAGAAAACAACGGATATGCGGTGGCTGCAATGCGCCGATCAGGCGCATTTTGCGGCGCAAACTCGAGCGAATCTATGCGCCACGATTGCGCAGGCTGATGCAAAAAGCGCGAGAGAAATCCGCGCACCTCGGCGTTGTCACACCATTGCTCTGGCAATTTGCCCAGGGCCGCTTCAGGCTTCACGCCGAGCAGGGGTTCGAGTTTGGCGTTGGCAAAACTGATCGCCCCTGTTTCGTCGAGCACGATCACGGCTTCGGGAATGGCTTGCAGCACGGTTTCAATTTTATTTTTTTTGTATGACAACATACGGTTAGAGGCGACCATATTGGTTTTTTCGCCTTCGAAATCTTTTAGCCGGTTCTGTGTGAGTTGCATGAATTGGTTGAAGTTCTGCACAAAGTCACCCATGTCGCCCGAGGCTTCGAGTTTCATGGTGGCGGGGCCGGCGGCAGAAATTTCCTGCAATTGCCGGCTGATTTTATCCAGCGGTTTGGTTTCGCGGCGTATCAGAAAATAAAATATCGGCACAAGTAAAAAAATAGGCAACGACAGCATCGATAGAAAAGAAATCTGTTCGGCGCTGAACAGGCGCGGTTCGAAAAACCCCAGGCGCACGAAGCCGGCAAGATTTCCCTGGTTGAGTACCGGGCCGTAAAACTCGCGGACTTTTCGTTTGTCGCCGGGAGAAACCAAGGGCTGCTCACCATACCAAGCCGATGGTTCGCTGCTCAAGTTTGCCGCCGGCACAATGGCACCGGCCGAGGCGACATCAGCCAATGTTTTGCCTTGTGCATCGACCACGGCGCCGTAGGCAAAATCAGGGTTGCCTTTGACGCCGAGCAGCGCTTGCAACAGGGCTGGTTGGTTGTCTTTCGGAAAAAGCTGGTCGTAGGGAATGCCGGAAATGGAGCGCACCATCGACAAACCCTGCACGCGCATTTGCGCGCGGCGCGACTCTGCTTGCCGCTCTGCGAGTAAAAAGACAATCGCCGCTATCACGGCCAGTGATGCGGCAATCATGAGCAATCCGAGACGCTGGTTTTTCAAAGCGAGGGCCTCGCTGGATGGCGATGGATAATTTTAAAATACGGCATGGATTAAAATATTCAATAAAAACAGATAGTTATGATAATGTCGTGGTGCGCGGAAAAATGCGTTATCAGGAAATCGAAGACTACAGGAATCGCCTCGGCGATGAAGTGAACTTTCACACATTCGGCGAGTGAAAGGTTGTCATGAACGAGGAAAAATATCCAGCAAAATGTGAGGGTTGCGCTGCAATGAGCCAGTAAATTATGAAGAGGGAGAAGCCGCGCTTTTTATGAACAATGTTTGCGCAATCGGCCGCAATTTTCAGGTCGGCTCGTCATCACGGTGCCCGGTTGATAGAATGCATTGCGCATGGATGGGTTGTATTCATAATTTACCTCTAGTCGACGATATGAAATTTCAGCATCTTGTTGTAGTGAACGACCCGTTCGAGCCCTTGCTCGATGTGCTGACGCGCGAACAGTTGTGGTGCGGGCTGGTGTTGCGCGCCGGTGAGCCGATGCGATTTATTCCGTGGCTGGATGCTTGTACGATTGTCGCCCGTTCACCGGACGGCATGTCGCGCGAATTGCAGTTCGGCAAACTGATTGTGCGCGATCGCGTCAGTTGGTTTGCGCCGACGCATATCCGCTATGACACGCAACCCGCAGCCGATATGCCCGCCGCCAGCCTGACCATGCGCATCGAAGAACCGCAGCCGGGCATGCTGCTGGTACGCTTTGAATATGACGACGGCAAGGCGGACACGCTGGAACCGGCGGACGAAAAATACAATGATTATTTGCGTGAAGCCTATCGGCAAACGGACATCGACACGATCAGTCTCATCCGCCAATTGGCCGAACAAAACCAACTCGATGTCGCTCGCGGTAATGCGTCGATTCACTGAATAATATGATTCCCCATTCACAATTACCCAAACCTCTCATGCCCGCATTGTTCATCGGCCACGGCAGCCCGATGAATGCGCTAGAGCAGAATCGTTATACCGAGGCGTGGCAGCGCATCGGCGCCGCGTTGCCCAAACCATCGGCCATACTCGTCATTTCAGCGCACTGGCAAACGCGCGGCACGGCGGTGACGGCCATGCCATCGCCGCGCACCATCCACGATTTCGGCGGATTTCCCCAGGCGCTGTTCGATTTTCAATATCCGGCCCCCGGCGAACCGGCGCTCGCACAGCGCGTGGGCGATGTGCTCGCGCCCATGGCTGTGCAGCAGGATCAAACCTGGGGATTGGATCACGGCGCATGGTCAGTGCTGGCGCATTTGTTTCCGCGCGCCGATATTCCCGTCGTGCAGTTGAGCATGGACGCGACACAGCCGAATGCATTTCATTACCATGTTGGCAAAAAACTTGCCGCATTGCGCGAAGCAGGCGTGTTGATAATCGGCAGCGGCAACGTCGTGCATAATTTGCGCGTGATCAATTTTGCCACCGATACACCGCCTTTCGAATGGGCGACGCGGTTTGAACAAAGCGTAAAAAATCATTTGCAGCAAAATAATCACGCGCCGCTAATCGATTATGTGAACCTGGGTGCAGATGCACAGTGGAGCATCCCGACGCCGGAACATTTTCTGCCCTTGCTCTACATCATGGGCATGCAGCGCGATGGGGAAGCGGTAACGTTTCCGGTGGAAGGCATCGATTTGGGATCGATCAGCATGTTGAGCGTGCAGCTTGGCTGATGATTTTAGGCACAGTAAAAAATTGAATAAAATCAATAGGTTATAATAACCCATTCTAAAAATAAAATGCCACTTCAGGGTGGCATTTTTATGCAGGGCGCGCGTAGATCAGGATTTTTCCAGGGCCGTTTTGCTATCAACCGGCAGCATGAAATAAGCGAGGGTGAATAAAAGCCAGAGAATATTCGGGCTCAAAATAAACCACTCGGTTGCATAACTGTAAATCATCAGCGCCAGTAGCAACATGGTGAAGCTGACATACATGCGACGGTTTGACGTTTGCCATCGAAGCGCGCGCACCGCCATCGACACCGACATCCAAGCCAGCAAAATCAGGGCGACCCTGCCGCCGCTAATTAAAATAAACCGGAAGCCGTTGTGAAATTGCTGGTCGTTGACATTGTGCGCGCCCATCACCGACTTCAAGCCGTCAAATCCCCAGCCGAACCACGCCCCTTCGCGCATCGCATTTTGCGCAGCGCCTAGATAGGTTGCCCGTTCGGCGGTGATAGGCTTGCCGGTTATCACTGATATCATTTTTCCGGTATCAAACAGTTCCGGTGTTGTGCCCACCACGGCGACCAGCCAAATCATGCCGAGCCCGCCCAACAGCATCCATTTGATGACGGAATGTGTGCGGGCATGATGCTGATATTGAATGAACAGCGGAATGACGATAGCCAAACCAAGTGACAACAGTGTCGCCAGCGTGCCGTGGGCGCGGATAGTCATCACAATGCAGCCCAGAATAATCGCCACATTCAGCGCGCGCATCGCGCGGCTTTTGGTATAAAAAATGTACGACACGTTTGCCCATACCGCCAAAATGCCGACCGTGCCGTAGGTGTTGTCGTTGATGCCGCCACCCATCCAGGTGATGAAAGGTGCCACTGCGCCACCGCGATAAAAAGCGGCCGCCAAATACGCCGGCACCAAAATTACTGAAGCGGCAACCAAAGTTTGCAGAAGATTTTTTTCATCGCCCTTGAACGCAAGCACCGTGGCCATGGCTACCGCAGTCAGGCCAAGCAGATGGGCAAACAAGAGCAGCACTTCTTTTGGATGGCGCGACCATAACGCAGTGGTCAGCACGAATAGCAACATCGCAGCAGCCAGCCAGCGGCCGCGCATGAGATCCGCCAGCTTGTCACGATGCAGGGCGATGATCACCAGCGCATCGATATAAATCAGCAAGTACAAAACGTCGCGCAAGCGCGGCGCAGCGGGCGGCGCCAGCACGCCGCCGATGTCAGGCAGGCGGAATAATAATACGCTGGATAAAATCACCAGCAGCAGCAATGGCAAGCCATGCAACAACGTGAGCCAGTAAGTATGGCCAGGCTTGCTTAAACTGCTCGTGCGAATGTCGGTCGATTCCATAGCGGGCCTTTTTATTGTTTCGTTACGGGTTTTTCCAAACGGCTCAAAGAGTATCGCGTTTGATAAGACTCAATCAAGCAAAAGCAGCATTGCCGAAGCGGAAAAATATTGGTAAACAGGTCAGGCTGATTAAGGTAGCTGCACGAGAATACTGTAGCCAAGCCGGTGAGTACCGCGGAGAAGGTATTCTATAACAGATTTTTAGCGGTGGCTAAAATCGAAATTTCTGTTGAATGGGATAGGGCGTTTTTTGAGCGCCACTATGGATTGCAGTGACAGAGAATAAAACTTCAGCGTTCTCCGTTTGTTATGGGGGCAATCAAAGCATGAATAGCAGCGGCACCCGCTATACTCATCATCTATCCCCAATCCACAGGTAAAAGAAATGGACACCCTGTTAACGCCCACCGAAGCCCGCGTCATCGGCGCGCTGATGGAAAAAGAACGCATCACACCTGATGCCTATCCGCTCACCACGAATTCACTCATCGCCGCGTGCAACCAAACCACCAGCCGTGATCCGGTAGTGAGTTACGACGAAGCCACAGTCAACGAAGCCCTCGATAGCCTGCGCGCAAAAAAACTCGTCGTGCAAGTGCATCAGGCTGGCAGCCGCGTCGTGAAATACGCGCAACATCTCAGTGTGCAACACGGATTAAAATCAGACGAACATGCCGTACTCTGTTTGTTGCTATTACGCGGCCCGCAAACCACCGGCGAACTCAACGCCCGCAGCGGCCGCCTGCACACCTTCGCCGATCTCGCCGAAGTTGAAGCCACTCTCAACCGATTAGCCGAAGACCGCTATCCACCCCGCGTAATCAAACTCCCCCGCCAACCCGGCACTAAAGAATCGCGCTACGCGCATACGCTCTGTGGCGAGGTCGAAGCAGCACCGCGTGAATTATCGGTGACGGAAAGATTGAACAAATTGGAAGGCGACATTGCTTTGCTGCGTGAAGAGCTGTCGCAGTTAAAGAAATAATCTGGATAGCCAGCGTAGCGTGCGCTGTGCGCATGATCAATACAACCGGCGGCAGTTTTCGTGCGCGCAGCACACACTACAGACTGCGCTCGTTGAGGCGGCGGAAATTTAACCTGCGCGGTTTGGCAGGTCATGCAGCGGGTTCAGTGGCATTGATGCTTTCGGCTGCGCGATCTGTCAGCCGTCGAATCGTCTGCGCGCAGCGTTGTTCAATCAAGGCAATGATTCGTTCTATCAATGCATTTCCACTAAAGCCGCGCTCGGGGTCTGCGTGGAGCCTGCGTGCGGCCAGTGGCAGCGACTTTGCCAACTCCAGAATGCGCCTTTTGGCCTGCGCCTTGGCAAGCCCGGCCTCTTCTGCAAATTGATCCCAATGCCGCGCCTGGACTTCGCTGAACTTGTACTTGCCGCCGATTTTCATTGCCATATTTGGCGTCAGTGTTGGGTACACCGCTGTCGATAGCGTGTCGTAGAGCGGCGCCAGCGCAGGTGTTTTGCTAGAGTACAGAAGCGAGAAATTCTTGCCATGGGCGTCGTGATTGCCGATCAGTGCACTGAAAATCACGTAGTCGAGCAGGCGCAGGATCTGTGGCGCATTCGGGCGCGTGATATGGCGAACCAGATCAAAGCACTGTGCCAGATCAGGCCCACCTTCGTTTTGGTATTTCATTTCAGGCACCACGCCCAGCGCCTGACAGAAATCCTCTTGATGAAGGCGTTGCCGGTCTCCTTTGGCATCAACAACCCTGTCATAGCGCTCAACCAGCAGAAATGCGCGACCTAATACAGAATGAACTTTCGATTTCGCCGGGTTGATCTGCATGACTTCGGCCAGCGCCATACAAAAGCCTTCGTTGATCACGCTGTTTTCAATAGCAAGAATGGCGGGCTTCAATATATGCGAGCTAGGTGCACCGTTGAGGGGAATGCCTAAACGATTACCATCAAACACCACCGGCAGTTTGTCTTGTGCGCCCGCTAGAGAAAGCCGCAGGCCGTCTTTACCCGCCAGCATTGGGCGACGCGGCAATTCATCCAGCATGGCGACGACTTCCTCGTCGCTCAGCCATTGAACGTCATCGTTGCGTGCAGGCACCGGCAATGCACGCCCGGATTCGAGGAACGTCACCGCTCCGGCACATTCGCCGCCGATGTGGTCCAACAGGGCAAAGTCATTCTGCACAGAAACCTGGAATTGCTGCGCAATCAGGCGACGCATCCGTCCTTCCGGCAACAGGCCAGCAAAGAAGGGACGCGTATTGCGATCATCGAACGGTTCCGCTTGAAGAGGCAGCGAGGCGGACAAGGCAACTGCGTCGGGACGTAATAGCCAATCGGGCGAGTAGCAAAAACCCAAGCGGCCATCAACCAGCGCCAATGTGCCGACACGATCGGCGAAAAACCAGACGCCCAGTTCATGCGCCATGGTCGTTGCCCTTGTGTTGGTTTTTTGCAGCAACGGATGGCAATCCGACCAACTGGATTTCTCCACCCAAGGCATCAATGACCCGCAACACGTTTTCAAGTCGCAACGTGGGCTTACCAGCTTCAAGGTCAACAATAAAACGCACACCAACCCCAGCGGCCAGAGCCAGTTGAGGCTGTGTCAGGCCGAGATGCTTGCGTGCACCGCGAAGGGCATCGCCGAGTTGTTGCGGTGATTGTATGGATAGCATAGTTTTCTCAGTTTCCCGTTCGGGAAATTATGTGCCTGAACTAGCTACTACGCAAGAAATATTTCCTGATCGGGAATAATATGCTGTTTTGGTAGCTTTAGTTAAGAAAATGTCTCGGACGAGAAATTTTATCTAATTGCAGTTAAAAGTCTGCCAAATCTCCGTAAAAGCTGCGACGAATGGATCAGAGCAGGGATAGCGCTCGGCTGGTAAGTTGAACAGGGAGATAATCGGCCATGCAACACGCAGAAACCAGCGCAAACAGGCAAATAAAAACACCACCGAAAATCGGTGGTGCTTTTATTTGGTGGTAGAACACGGAACCGAAACCGCGTCCGTCATCTGAACAGGAGTTCGCCCGCGAGAACACTGTCACGGATTTGGGTCATTTGGCTGTTTTCGTGGACATTGGCCGGATTGGGAGCCCGCCTTGATCGCGGTGTTCGATGCGGTCAACTGGCAGCAACCAGTCGTCCTCTGAAATTGCTTCCTGGAGCATCGGTAGCAGACAATGCATTTGCATTGACATAGCAAGGCGATTGCATTATTGTTTGTGATACTTACTAATTAGACTGGAGCGAGCCATGGCTGCCACCCTCGAAGTCGAATCCACCCTGACAGACCGCTACCAGACCACGGTGCCGGAAACTGTTCGCCGCGTCCTTAAACTGGGCAAGCGGGACAAAATTCACTACACGATTCGTCCCGGTGGTGAGGTCGTACTCACACGCGTTGATGCCACCGAAGAAGACGACCCGGTGCTAGGGCAGTTCTTGGATTTTTTGGCTCGTGACATTGCCAGTCATCCGGAACGGCTCCAGGCCGTCGACGCCAGTCTCATTCAGCGCATTCATTCGTTGGTCGGCGGCATTGAAGTCGATCTTGACGCTGCCATATCGGTAGACGATGAATGAGCGGGAGCGAGCCCGCGCCCGCGCCATTGGTGATCAATGGATGGACGGTATTTGCCCACCCCCTGTTCCTCGCCCAACTTGGAGTGCTCACCAGGCAGGTCGAAGGGCTCAAGAAAAAAGACCTAGCGGGATTTACCAAAAAGAACGCCACCAAACGGCTGGCAGCGATTACCAAGCTTGCATTCGAGGTGATTCCGCAAGATCCGTCGCGGGCTGATTATAGGCAGGGCAACACACTTGGCGAAAATAACAAGCACTGGTTTCGCGCCAAGTTTTTCCAGCAGTACCGGCTGTTCTTCCGTTACCATGCGTTTAGCAAAGTGATTGTGTTTGCCTGGGTAAACGATGACGATACAAAGCGCGCTTTTGAAAGTGGGGACGACGCCTACCTGGTTTTCAAAAAAATGCTCGAAAGTGGTCATCCGCCCAATGACTGGGATCGTCTGCTGGAAGAGGCCCAATCAGCCTCAAGGCGTTTGAAAACGAGCGTCGACTTGCTCAAGGGAGTAAAGCCGTGAATATCGGCAATCCTGAATTTCATCTGGTTTGGCAGCGTTCGCCGTTGATACTGTGCACTTGTCGCAAGACTAAAGCAAAATACGGTAATAAATGTTTGGCTTTTAACGCAAACAACGTTGAAGTTGGTAAATTCGGTGGCGATAAAGATGTAAATTTAGATTTTTTCGAGAGGAATATCGATTGAGTACAAAAAAACGGCCCGCCGCGATACTTCCAAATTTCCCTGCTGGTACAGCATATGTAACCGAACGCGGGTTAATGCTTCATGGTCTTGCAGAAGATGTACTGAAACATAAAGATTTGTCTAAAATTCGGGGCAAGGTTCAGCTCATATTCACATCACCCCCATTTCCGCTTAATACCAAGAAGAAATATGGAAATCTTCAGGGGGAAGAATACCTGCAATGGCTAACTAGTTTTGGGCCGCTCTTTCGTGAATTGCTCACACCAGATGGTTCGATCGTAATCGAACTTGGTAACTCTTGGGAGCCGGGGCTTCCTACGATGTCGACTCTCGGTCTAAAGGCGCTGCTGCAGTTTCAAGAAGAGAACAAACTACATTTATGTCAGGAATTTATATGTCACAATCCTGCGCGCTTGCCAAGTCCGGCTCAATGGGTGACGATAGAACGTATTCGACTGAAAGATAGTTTCACAAGACTCTGGTGGTTATCACCCAGTCCGCGCCCAAAAGCTAATAACAAGAATGTATTGAAGGAATACAGCGCAGCAATGCAACGTCTCTTAAAGACAAAACAGTTCAATGCCGGGAAACGTCCTTCAGAACATCACATTAGTGAAGAATCTTTCGCGGTTGACAATGGAGGAGCAATTCCCCCAAATGTATTGACGATATCGAATACGAGCGCAAACGATCCTTACCAAGAATATTGCCGTGACAATCAAATTGAATTTCACCCGGCACGGATGCCAATCGATTTGCCTGAATTTTTCATCAATTTCCTGACTGATGCAGACGATATTATTCTCGATCTGTTTGGCGGTAGTAATACAACTGGAGCGGCTGCAGAGAAGTTAAATCGTTACTGGATCGCTGTAGAGCCTACACCACATTACATAAAGGGGTCGCTTGGACGTTTCAATCAGGATCGAATTCAAATTATCGACAACGACCTTCTTCCCGCCCGTCATGAAATTGAAAATTGATGCAAGCTGCAGCACACCACGATGGTTAGCGTGCAAGCAATCACATGGGATGCGTTCATAGGGTGATCTCGGTTAATCTATGGCAAACTCTATTGATTCCGGTCCGAATTCATCTAGTGGCCCAAACGCTTCATTTGGGCTCGCCAGTATCGACTTGGCCGTCGAATACCGAACTGGCACCTCAGATCCAATCTCCCAATTTTACGCCCCATGCTTAGCAGCGGCGGATCAATATAGGCGCGCAGTCGGCTATTTTAGATCGAGCATCTACTCGATCATCGGACCTGCGGTACTCGCCTTCGCAAAGAGAGGTGCGACCGTCTTTCTCGTATGCTCCCCTGAACTTACGATTGAGGATCAAGAGGGAATCGCTGCTGGATACGCCACGCGCGAAAAATTGGCGTCGGCGCGCGTTGAGGCCGAAATTGACATGCTGTTGGCGGATTCGAAATCTGAATGGCGCGTAAGAGTATTGGCAACGCTTATCGCGACGGGTCGCATGGAGGTGAAAATTGCGGTTAGACCTCCTTCGCATGGCCTATATCATGAAAAGATAGGCATATTTACTGATCCCCAAGGAAGTACTGTTAGCTTCATTGGCTCAGCCAACGAATCTTGGAGCGGCTGGCACGCACATGGCAATTTCGAATCAGTCGAAGTGTTTTGTAGTTGGCGCGACGACGGCGATAGGACGAGAGCCGCTCGACATCTGCTCAACTTCGACAAGCTGTGGTCGGGCACTACTCCCGACGTCTTGACCTTGCCATTCCCCGAAGCGGTGCGAAGGAAGCTTTGCATGAAAGCTGCCGCTTCCATCGAAGAAGCTGAACGGGACGCCGCGGACAAATGGCAGAATCCGCCGGACCCCGAAAAGCGGACGTTGATGCCCCATCAGCGAGGCGCGATCGAGGCGTGGATCGCGCAAGGCAAAATGGGAGTATTCGAGCACGCTACAGGCAGTGGCAAGACATTCACGGCCCTCGAAGCGGCTCGTCCGCACATCGAATTGGGTCTCCCGGTGTTGATCCTCTTACCCAGCGAACTTTTACTGAAGCAATGGACGAAGGAGGTCAAAGAGGAATTTCCAGAAGCAGCGGTCGTCTTGGCTGGTGGTGGAAACGACCGGTGGAAGGAGCAAGGCAAGCTGCAACGCATATCCTCCCCGTCTACAATTGCGGGTCGATTCATCCTCGCCACCATGCAAACCGCCGCGACGGAGGTTTTCAGGCAAGCCCTTTGGCAAGGCGACCACTTGATGATTATCGCCGATGAAGTCCATCAGATTGGAAGCCCATTTAACTCGCAGAGCCTTTCCATTGACACTGGCGCAAGGCTTGGACTATCCGCGACTCCTCAACGCTATGGAGATCCCGAGGGCACAGATCGCATCCTGGATTATTTTGGCCCGATCGTGCCGCCGCCAATTACATTGGCGGATGCCGTGGCATCAGGACGCTTGGTGGACTACATCTATCATCCCCACGCAATCCACTTGAACGCCAAAGAGGCTGATGATTAGAAGGCGTTGACGAAATCGATCCGATTTGAAATGGCTAAGTCTTCCAAGGATTCGACTTCCCGCCTGACGGACAAAGCCAAAATGTTGCTGATCCGGCGTTCTCGAATCGCAAAAAGAGCTGCGGCAAAAGCTCCACTTGCCGCGAGAATTTTGAAGGAATCATTCGAAGAAGGTCAAGGGTGGCTCATCTACTGTGAAGACGCCGATCACCTCGCTTCGACAATGGCCGAGATACAGGCGATTGGGCGCAACCCCATCGAATATCACTCCAATATGGAGGGGAATCGTGTGGCAACCTTGGATTGGTTCCGTCGATACGGTGGAATTTTGGTTTCGATAAAGTGCCTCGACGAAGGCGTCGACATTCCGTCCGTTTCTCATGCGATCATTTTAGCGTCTTCCCAAAATCCACGGCAGTTCATCCAGCGGCGCGGAAGAGTCCTTCGTAAATCTGAGGGCAAACTGTTTGCGACGATACACGATGCGATCGTGGTCCCCATCGGGCTTGAAGACGAGCCAGAGCAAGGCTCGCTTTTGAAATCGGAATTTCTGCGGGCGATTGAATTTTCAAAATCGTCGCTTAACATGTCGGCTGGAGTGGCGCTGCGGGAGATTGCCCGCGAAGTTGGCTTCAACCCTGACGAAATAATCATCGATGCAATTGAGGAAGACGGAGAACTATGAGTGAAAATTCAGAAAACATGGCGCTCGACGCCCTGCTGGCCGCGAGATCCGACATCGTGCCGGAGTTGAACATGGAAATAATTCGGCAGGCCTATGCCATCGAGCGGGCTCATCAATTCGACGAGGCGCGGGAAACACCCCTCAAGAGCCTTCAAAAAATGGTCGAGGACCTCGTGGCTGCAGGTGCACCCCAATGAAGCTCATACGCCTGACCTTAAAAAACTTCATGCCTTACAAAGGCGAAACAGTTCTCGATTTCCCCGAAGATCCAAACCGCAACACTCTGGTTGTGCTTGGCGACAACATGCGTGGCAAAACAAGTCTCCTCAACGGCATACGCTGGGCATTCTACGCGAAGGCCCAAGGTCGCCATCTGCGCCCGATTCCACTGCATCTGATGCCGAACCGCGAAGCGGCAGCGGAAGGCGATTGGGCCATGGAGGCGAGGATCGAATTCGAGGCTGGCGGAAGCCAATACGATCTGCGCAGGGAGGCAAAAAAGAAGCCCACGGTGTTGCAGCCGTCGCGGCCGGAAGATTTCCAAGTGTTCGCCCATCTCCAAAAAGATGGCTCTGCGATCCCTGCAAGCGGCATCGAAGCCGAGATCAACAAGTTCGCCCCTGAACAGGTCTCCCGCTTTTTCCTATTCGATGGCGAACTTTTGCAGGAATATGAAGAACTCTTAATTGAGGGCAGCGAACAAGGCAAGAAGATCAAGGAAGCCATTGAACAAGCTCTCGGCGTGCCAGCTTTGATAAATGGACGTGACGATTTGCAAATTTTGAGAAAACAGGCTCAAAAGGAACAAGCCAAAGAGGCAGCCACGGTTAAGGGGTTGGAGTCTGTTGTGGAGCAATTTTCAAAATGGTCCGGCAAACGAGACGTATTCGACAATGACTTGATAATGCTCAAAGAAAAGCATGCGGAACTCAAAGAGGAGCGGCAAGTTCTCGAAGACGAAATTTCCGCTTCGCAAGCCTTGCTCGAACAGAAGGGGGAACTCGACGCTAAACTTGCCAGGCGCAGCGAGATTGCCAAAGAGTTGAAGGACAAGAACGCATTGAAGCTCGATCTGGCTGGCGAAGCGTGGAGGGACATGCTCAGGCCAAAAATCATGGCGAAAAAGGCTACCTTGCAGAAGCTTCAAGAAGAGGCTACCCAACACATCAGTCAGAGGGCAAAGCTTCAATTCCATATTCAACACCTGCAAGACCATATGTCGGATTCCATTTGTCCAACATGCCACCAGAAGATCGAGAACAAGGATCGAGACAACCAACAGAGGCAAATCGACGATTATCTGATCCAATTGGAAAAGCTAGGCGTACATTCCGGTGACGCCGAAACGATCAATCGAAGCCTGAAAGCGTTGGATGCGGTGCTTGGATATCCCATCAAGGACAGACTCATTGATGTTGACGACGATCTGGTGAGGTTAGAAATCGATTCTGCCAAGGTTGATACTCGCATTGATCAATTGCAATCGGAATTGGCTGAAAAAGGCACGGATGAGATTGTTCGAAAGCGCGCCCGTCTGCAACAAGCCCAGCGAGATGAGAGCAAGTATGTGTTCGAAATCGAGGCGACTGAAAAGAAGATCGCGGAGGCCGACCGCGAACTTCAAACATTGACACAACGCATGAATGCGCAGGCTGGAAAGAACACGACCAAGGCCTCTCAAATCGCCAAAACTCTGGAGCAGATGCACTCCGTTTTTTCCGCGAGCGTAGACAATTTGCGAGCCGCGTTGCGAATGACCGTCGAAAAAAAGGCAACCGAGGCGTTCTTGGCCATGAGCACCCAAAAGACATACCAAGGACTATCCATCAACGACAACTACGGCCTGACAATCATCGGCGAGGACGGCGATAGCGTTCCGCTGCGAAGTGCTGGAGCCGAACAGATCGTTGCGCTGTCCCTCATCGACGGACTTAGCCGCTCGGGGCGTGCCGCCGGCCCAGTGGTGATGGACACGCCGTTCGGACGGCTAGACACCAAGCATCGCCAAAACATCCTCCGCTATCTCCCCGACGCGGCCAACCAACTCGTGCTGTTCGTCCATGACGGCGAAATTGCCGGAGGCGTTGGCCTCGACGCCTTGGCTCATCGCATCGGTGCCCGCTACGAAATCAAAGAAATTTCTCAGAACCATTCCGTGCTTGAAAGATTGCAATGACTGAAACCAGCGATTTGACGCAAATTGGCCTGTCCAGCAAAATGCATCCCCATCTCGAGGCATTGAAGAATGACGGTTATTTTTCAGAGATGCGGGACGCCTATCGATTTGCCATCTCGTTGGCAATTGTGAAAGGCGGGATTCCTCCTGAACTTCAAAAACGGCAAAATATATTCGCGACGCCGACGGTTGATCCCGACGGATCACTCGCCACCGCCATTCGCGCCCTTATGCCGTGCGACGAAGTTCCACCTTACCGATGGGCAGAACGGCTCGCCGAGGTGGGCGTCGAAATCCTAGCGGCAAAATCGGCACAAGGAAAGCTCGACATTGGTGCGATGCTTGCAGAAGCTGAACGCGCTGCGGCGACAGACACTCCCGAGATGGAATGATGCGGCCAGTAAGAATATATCTATTGCTGTGCTCCAACAAAGTCCAGTGGATCACAAGTGTCCACAGCGACCTCGACGACGTTTTGGCGGCATGGGAAGCCGCTCGCAAAATCCCCGAGACCGTTGGCATCGTCCATGTGGGCATTTCAAGACCGCCGAACGCATCTTTTGGCAAAGTCGCGTCAGGCTTGTTGGATTGCATCATTTTGACGACAAGTGCTCGATGGGTATTTGACGAATTTGGGACTTACTCCGAGGCGGTTGACCACGTCGAAGGGCTTGGCCTCCATGTCGCTCTTTCTGGCTGGGGCCATGTCAAACCCGACCTGCTCGACGTTGCCCTTGCGCACCGATCTGCACGGGAAGACGAGATTCGGTACTATGGCTCCCCGTGGCTTGAGAACTTCGACGAAATTAATCCGAAAATGGTCCGCGAGGCGTGGTCTCTTGGCGTGCGCGACGATGCTTCGTATCATATCAATGAAGCGTCTCTCAATTGGGCCATGCGGCATGCCTTGGGCTCTGCGCGTATGGAGTATTTGATGAAGACGCGCGACCCTGACGATCCCATTCAAGTTGCGACAGCCAGTCCTCAATGGTTAGTCGACACTCCTATCAAGTCAATCAATGCCACAGTTCGATGCGTCAACGCTTTGATGGGTGCTGGAATCATGTTAGTCGCCGATTTACTCCAGATGAAAATGGACGATCTTTTGAAAATCCCCAATTTTGGGCACAAGAGTCGCAAAGATCTTGCGATTGCTCTTCGCTTGACAGCGCAGAATGGACCTATCTTGAAAGGAGCCCACGAAAAAACTTACCAGCAAGTTGAGCACATTGGGGAGGGAGCCAAGCTCATCGTTGGACACAATTATGAATATTCTGTTGATGCCGCTAACGATCATCCTTCGAGAAGGTCATTCAAGTTAGCGTTTGAATCCAGCAAATCACGGTTGATAGAAAGTCAAGCTCGCATTTTAATTCAGCGAATTGGGTCAGACGGTGAAAAGAAGACCTTGGAAGAAATTGGCGACGAAGAGGGAATAACGCGTGAACGCGTCAGGCAAATTGAATCTAAAGTAATTACAATTTTCCATGCCGATGGAGTCTGGCAGACTGAATTGGCCGCGAGACTCGACGTCATTCTGCGTGATCGCGAAGATCCCCTCCCGGCTCAAAGCCTCAGCATCTTCGATTCATGGTTCGCGGACGTGGAGAATATGATGCCAGAATTCGAATTCGTCCTTGATCGAGTTCTAGGAAACCAATTTTTCATACTCGAAGTCAATGATTGTCAATTTGTAACTCGAATTTCGAAAAGTGAATGGCGTGACGCTGTGCGTGACGGCGGCTTTTTTCTAAAGAGCGCGGCACAGGTCAAAATGTCTAAATCGAATGCCCGTCGCGGCGTTGAAGAAATTCTGACAAAAAAGGGAGCAGAATTGGCGTCCGAGCTTTGGACTGCTGTTCAAACCGTAGCTCTCTTTGCAAAGGATAAAGACGGCATTGAACGAGTCGTCGGAGTTGGAACCAGCGCCGAAACACTCGTCGCCGCAGTTCTTGCCAATTCTGATCGCCCGCTTCATTTCACCGAAATTCCGAAACGCGTCCAAGATGCTTTTGGGCGATTAATTGATTTTCGCAGAGCGCATAGCGCTGCGCGGAATGTTGGCCTGCTTTTTGGACGAGGCACGTTTGGGACGTCCCGGCATTGCCCTTTGGCCCCAGAGGAAATGGATGTTCTGCGCGAAGAGGCTGAAGAAATTATTTTGTCGGGTTCCAATGGCAGGCAATGGAGTTGCTTTGAACTCATCGAAAAGCTCGATGAGCGAGTACTTGATTTTGAAGGCAGTATCAATATGTACGTAGTCCATCTTGCGTTGCACAAATCTTCCGTATTATCCAATCTCGGACGCTTTGTTTGGGTGCAGTCAGGGGAACGCCATTCTGGAACCCAGGATAGGATCGATATAGCACAAGCTACTTTAAGCGTCCTGCAATCGGCCGGAAGGCCGATGACAAGGGTCGAAATTCGTGCTGCGTTGTTGAGAGACCGCGGTCTGTCTGGCTACTTTCAAATTCATTCGCGGGGTTCTCTGGTGAGAACCAGCGCTGGCTGCTGGGGAATTTTGGAAAGAGATATTCCGTTGAGCCACGCAGAGATGCGTCATACCTGCTCGTCTGCGGCAATGCTTCTTGAACGCGATCAATGCGGGATACACCTGACGGAAATTAGAGAACGGCTTCGCGGCATTGCTCCTGAAGTTGCTCGTGTCGAGGATTCACACGCGATATTTTCTATCCTGACGATCGACCCGAAATTCAAACTCTCGCCAAGTGGTTACGTTTATCTTGCATCTTGGGAGGGATCTCGCAGACTTTCTCAAGGGGACGCGGTCACTGCCGCTCTTACGCAAATCAAAGAACTTGAATTCAAAGCTTCTGATCTTGCTATGCAAGCGGCTGAAATTTTGGGACGCCCAGTGGAAAAAGAAAGTGTCTATGCCGCCATGGCGGCGGGCGGTGCAAAATTTAATGAAGAAACGAATTTATGGCTACTTCATGAGGATGATGAAAGTGAGGCTGAAATCGACGAAGACGCCGCTGTTTAAGCGGCGCAGCTACTGAGATGACAAGATCAACTCCTAAAGGATGCTGCAACTGCGATTGTACTTATTCCTCGCCCAAAATTTACCAACGTGAATTTGCAATCTTCGCGCTACAAGCTACGCGTTGCGTGACAAGTTACTCGCAGCCAGAAATCTGGTCGAAGTTTGGGGCTGATTGAATTTCCGGGCCCCAACCAACCGCCTAGCATTACTACAGGGCAGCGATTTCCGCTTCTTAGCATGTAACAAGACTGGGCAGAGAGAGAAAACTGTGGAATGCGCGCGCCTAGAACGGCGACTTCCGCAGGGTCGTGCTCAAGGGACCAGGGTGCGATACCGCGCCAATGCTGGGGAGGTGGAAAAAATCCCAACCGGGTAAGGGTTGGGATTTTGGTAGTGGTGGAGGCGGGGGGGATCGAACCCCCGTCCGCAAGTCCTCTACAGGCCGCTCTACATACTTAGTCAGGTTATTTTATTTAACTGTTGGCTAATTAACCGACAAACTTTCCAACAGCGAGTTACCTAAATTTAACCTTGCATCAAGTAACCCGGTGCAAGGCGATCCTCATGTTTATGACTCTGCTGTTGTCAGCTTGCGCCTTCAACCCAACCCAGAGGCCGGTCGGTGCAGAGTTTAGCCGGTATTAAGCGGCTAAAGAGTAGTTAGAGTCGTTTGCGACTATAGTTTTTCAGTTGTATTTACGAGGTAGCTGATCCTCGGTATGCACGGTTCTGCTTTGCAACCCACGTCGAAGCCAGGTCGCCCCCATGTAGTTTAACAACGTGTTTGATTACATGATGGCAGGCGCGGGTGTTTCAAGTGCCTGTCATGTAAGTATTTTAGCAGGGTTGTTTTGTTGCTGGCGGGGTATAAATTTGGATGCAATTAGCATTATTGTAACTAATTGATTTAATTGAATAATTTTTCGTAGCGGAGATAGCGAGTGCTTAAATTTAATCCAGTTAGAAGATTAATTTCGCTACTTCTTCGCGGGTGACTTCCATGTGGATGGCGATACTGCCGATGATTGCCACCAAGGTGCCAATTTTCAGTGGGTCGTGGTGAGGAATAGTGATGTGATGTTCGCCGCTGCGCTGCGTTGTCAGGCGAAGATGGCTGCCTGTCTGTCTGGCGCGTGATTTCATAACCTAAAAACCCGCGTTGCTTTGGCCAGTTCCAAGCCAGACAAATCGCGCGGCAATTTCATACCGTGATTAATTCATCGCGCACATAATGTAAACGAACAATAGCCGGCGTTTTTCCGTTTTCAAAATGACATTTCACCGCATCGCGTACATTGGTTTGCAAGGTTTTTAGATCATCAGCCTGAGTGAAAATGTCTTCGCCAAGCGCGTGAGCCGAGAAGCCGCCCTCGGGTGCTTCCTCAACTACAAAAATCAATTCTGTCATAACAACCTCGTTAAATATATTGCTTGGAACAATATCCCAGAATCTGCTGCAAGCAGCAAGCGTAAAGCTGATTATGAAACCTTGGTGTTTATTTGCCCAAGATATTCTAGCAATTGCTGCGGCTGGTCGATGCGCGCGTCGTGCGGCCATTTGTCGGGATGATTGCCGGTGCCCATGTAGCCCCAGTTGGCGATGACGGCATGGGTGCCTGCCGCGCGCGCGGCTTGCATGTCGCGTTCGTCGTCACCGACGTAAACGATTGTATTTGATTCGACGGATAGTTCTTTTGCCGCACCGAGCAGGGAATCGGGATAAGGTTTGGGTTTTTCGTAACTGTCGCCGCTCACGCTACACGCGGCGCGTTGGTCGAGTTTGAGCAAACGCATCAGCGGGTCAGTAAAGCGTTTGGGTTTGTTGGTGACGACGCCCCATTTGATTTTTTGCGTTTCGAGTTTTTGCAATAAGGGTTCCATGCCGTCGAACAATCTGGTTTCGCGGCAAATATTTTTCAAATAGAGGTCGAGATATTCCGTGCGCATTTCGTCGAAGTAGGGCTCGCTCGGTTTGATGCCGAAGCCCAGTTCGAGCAAACCGCGCGCGCCGTGTGAGGCGACGGGGCGAATTTTTTCCAGGGAAATTTTTTCACGGCCATAGCGTTCGAGCAAAACATTGAGCGCGTAACCAAGATCGGGCGCGGTGTCGGCTAAGGTGCCGTCGAGGTCGAACAATACGGCTTGAATCATGAAGCGGTCGTACTAACGATGTAATTGACGCTGGTGTCGCTACCAAGCGCATAGACTTTGCTCAGCGGGTTGTAAGTCATGCCGATAAGTTGTTCGACATTCAAGCCCGCGTCGCGCGCGAAGGCCGCGAGCTCGGCGGGTTTTATGAAACGCGCATATTCGTGCGTGCCTTTGGGTAGCATGTTCAAAATATATTCCGCCCCGATCACGGCGAACAAATACGCTTTTGGGTTGCGGTTGATGGTCGAGAAAAAAACTTTGCCGCCAGGCTTCACCAATGTCGCGCAGGCTTTTACCGTGCTGGCCGGGTCGGGCACGTGTTCCAGCATCTCCATGCACGTCACTACGTCGAACTGATGGGGTTTTTGTTGCGCCAGATCTTCGGCCGAGATGAGCTGGTAATCGACGTGATGGCCGCTTTCCAATAAATGCAGCTTCGCGACTTTGAGCGGTTTTTCTGCGAGATCAATGCCCGTCACGTTCGCGCCGCGCGCCGCCATGCTCTCGGATAATATTCCACCGCCGCAACCGATATCGACGACGTTTTTACCATTCAAACCGCCGACAATTTTCTCAATATAATCAAGGCGTAATGGATTGATATCGTGCAGCGGTTTGAACTCGCTGTGAGGGTCCCACCACTTGCTGGCGAGGCGGCTAAATTTGTCGAGTTCGGCTTGGTCGATGTTGGTCATGTTTGTGCCTGAAGTTTTTTTTGCCAGTAATGGGCTTTGGCAATTAAATCGGTGTGATTGAGTTTGCTTAGTCTGCCGTTTTCAACGCGAAGTTCGCCATTCACCCATACGTGCGTGACGTTCTCGCGCGACGCGGCATAAACGAGATGGGAAATCACATCGTAGCAAGGCGACGTTTCCAGAGAAGATAAATCCACGGCAATCATGTCGGCGGCTTTGCCTTTTACTAATGAGCCGATTTCGTTTTGTTTGCCCAATGCTTGAGCTGCGTTAATGGTCGCCATTTCCAACGCTTGTTTCGCGGGCATCACATCGGCGCGGCTGCTTGCGCCTTTTGCCAGCAATGCCGCGAGGCGCATCTCGGCGAACATATCGAGCTTGTTGTTGCTGGCCGCGCCGTCGGTGCCGATGCCGACATTGATGCCTGCGTCGAGCATTTGTGCAATCGGTGCAATGCCGCTCGCTAATTTCAAATTGGAAGCAGGGCAGTGAGCCACATGGCAACCGAGTTTGGCCAACGTATCGATTTCGTTTTGCTCCAAATGCACTGCATGCACGGCGATGAAATTCGGGCCGAGCACGCCGAGGTTTTGCAGCCGCGCTAACGGACGCACTTTATATTGCGCGAGACTTTGATTTATTTCATCAAGGGTTTCATGCAAATGAATGTGAACCGGCAAATCCAGTTGTTCGGCCAATGTCACGATGCGAACGAACGTTTCGTCGCTCACGGTATAGGGCGCATGGGGTGCCATGGCAAAACTGATTAGCAGTTCGTCCTTATATTCGTCGCGGGTCGCCAGTCCTTTGTGCAAATAATCTGCGGCACCCGTGCCGTAAGAGGTAGGAAAATCAATGATGCCAAAGCCAATATTCGCGCGCATACCGGTGGCAAGCGCGCCGCGCACAATAGCCCCGGGATAAAAATACATATCATTAAAGCAGGTGACACCGCCGCAAAGCATTTCCGCACAGGCGAGCAAGGTGCCGTCGTACACCATTTCGTCACTCATGTGGTTTTGTTCTGCAGGCCAGATGCGTTCGTTCAGCCAGCGCATGAGCGGCAAATCATCGGCAAGCCCGCGCATGACATTCATGGCGGCGTGGGTGTGCAGGTTAATGAGCCCGGGCAACAGCACTTGGTTGGGTAAGGCAACGCGCGTCGCATCGGCATAGCGCTGGTGCGCATCGGGCGTGGGCAACACTTCGGTAATGCGACCATTGCCGTTAACGACGACGCTGTGATTTTCAAGCGTGGTGCCCGCGGGCTCCATAGGCACCACCCAGCGGGCATCGAATACAGTATTGGTTTGATTTGTCATGGCGACAATCTACACGAATGCGGGCAATAAAAAACCCCCGCATGAAGCGGGGGTTTTAAGGGGCGATAAAGCCAGATGCTTATTGATTACTTCACGCCGACCAGATCAACATCAACGCGACGGTTTTTGGCGCGACCATCAGACGTCTTGTTGCTGGCAACGGGCTGGCTTTCGCCTTTGCCCGATGTGCTGATCTTGCCGCCGTCGATACCTTTGCTGACCAGGTAGGCCTTCACGGATGCAGCACGCTGCTCGGAAAGTTTCTGGTTGTAAGCGGGTCCGCCGATGCTGTCGGTATGGCCGGTCAGGTTGATTTGCTCAACCGTCACACGCTGCATCTTCGATACCAGGTCATCAAGCTGTGCCTTGCCCGCTGGCTTGAGGGTCGCTTTGTTAAAGTCGAAATATTCTTCGGCTTGCAGCGAAATTTTCTCAGGTAACTTCGGCGCAGGAATCGGCGCGGGCGTTGGAGCTGGAGGCGGCGGTGCTACCGGCGCAGGCGTAGGTGCCGGTGTGGGCGCAGGTGTCGGGGCGGGGGTTGGAGCCGGTGTCGGGGCAGGCGGAGGAGCGGGTGTTACCGCACAGTCTGTACCGTAACCGCCGTTGGCACCTACGCCGGAGTGAACGCATTCACCGGCGGCACCCGTTTTAATAGGGTGGCCAAACGCATCCGTCAGATGTCCGCTCTGGGCGGTTCCTTCGGAGCCGGCAGTGTGGGCAAGAACTTGGATGTTGCTTAAAGCAAAAACCGCCGCAGCACTTACCGCGAGCTTGCCAATGAGTGAAATTTTCATACCGTGTACTCCTGCAAATGAAGATGAATGATTATTAACAACTATTTGAATTCTGATAACTGCATCACACAAACCCGATGATACACAACCCTTTCGCCTTGGCACAACCCTTGGGGCAACATCGTTTGAAAACCTTGTTGCAAAATTACAACTTCCTTCTTTTCCTCGTTTGAAGCAATCACGGTAACGCCTGGATGACCCACCATCGCCCGGGATTTACTCGCCAGCGCCTCCCGCTTTGTGATAAAATTCACAAGTTAAGTGTATTAATATTGAATAAAATCAATTAGTTACCAATTATTCTCGTTAAAAAGACCCTCCCATGGACCAATTCGCCAAAGAAACCCTGCCCATCAGCATTGAAGAGGAAATGCGCCATTCTTACCTCGATTACGCCATGAGCGTGATTGTGGGGCGCGCATTGCCCGACGTGCGCGACGGCCTCAAGCCCGTGCATCGCCGCGTGCTGTTCGCCATGCATGAGCTGGGCAACGAACACAACAAAGCCTACAAAAAATCAGCGCGTATTGTCGGCGACGTGATTGGTAAATATCACCCCCACGGCGACACGGCGGTGTACGACACGATTGTGCGGTTGGCGCAAGATTTTTCGCTGCGTTATCCGCTCATTGATGGCCAGGGCAACTTCGGTTCGGTGGATGGCGATAACGCGGCGGCGATGCGTTATACCGAAATCCGCATGGCGAAAATCGCCAAGGAATTGCTGGATGACATCGACAAAGAGACGGTCGATTTTGGCCCCAATTACGATGGCTCAGAAAAAGAACCGCTGATACTTCCTGCGAAATTCCCCAATTTATTAGTCAATGGTTCTTCCGGCATTGCAGTCGGCATGGCGACCAATATTCCGCCGCATAATTTGAATGAAGTCATCGATGCGTGTTTCGCGCTGTTGAAAAATCCCGATATCGACATCGAAGACTTGATTGCCATCGTACCCGCCCCCGACTTTCCTACCGCTGGCATTATTTACGGCACAGCGGATGTAAAGCAGGGCTACCGCACCGGCCGCGGCCGCGTGGTGATGCGCGCGCGCACTCACTTTGAAAATATCGACAAGGCTGGCGGACGCCAAAGCATCATCATCGACGAACTGCCGTACCAGGTAAACAAGGCCAACCTGCTGATCAAAATCGGCGAGCTGGTGCGCGACAAAAAAATCGAAGGCATTTCCGATTTGCGCGACGAGTCGGATAAATCCGGCATGCGCGCCGTGATTGAATTGAAGCGCGGCGAAGTGCCCGAAGTGGTGCTGAATAATTTATATAAGCAAACGCAAATGCAGGACACCTTCGGCATGAACATGGTGGCGCTGGTCGATAACCAGCCGCGCCTGTTGAACCTGAAGCAATTCCTCGACGCCTTCCTGCGTCATCGCCGTGAAGTGGTCACCCGCCGCACCGCGTTCGAATTGCGCAAGGCGCGCGATCGCGGCCATATTCTGGAAGGCCTCGCCGTCGCCTTATCCAACGTCGATGAAATCATCGCGCTGATCAAAGCATCCGCTACGCCCGCCATCGCCAAAGAAGGGTTGATGAGCAAGCTGTGGCGCTCGCAATTGGTGGAAGACATGTTGGCGCGCGCCGAAAGCGATGCCTATCGCCCCGACGGTTTGCCGAAAGAATTCGGCATGTCGAAAAAAGGCTATCGTTTATCCGACACGCAAGCCCAGGCCATTCTCGAATTGCGCTTGCAGCGTTTGACCGGCCTTGAGCAAGACAAGATCGTTGGCGAATATAAAGAAGTGATGGAAAAAATCGCCGATCTGCTCGACATTCTCGCCAAGCCCGCGCGCATCAGCGCCATCATCACCGAAGAACTGAAAGACATCAAACAGCAATACGGCGACAAGCGCCGCAGTGAAATCGTGGTGGATACGCAAGATATGTCGATGGAAGACCTGATCGCCGCGCAGGAAATGGTGGTCACGTTATCGCACAGCGGCTACATTAAATCGCAACCGCTTGACGACTACCGTGCGCAAAAACGCGGCGGCCGTGGCAAGCAGGCGACAGCGACAAAAGAAGATGATTTTATTGATAATTTATTTATCGCCAATACCCACGATTACATTCTCTGCTTCTCCAACAAAGGCCGTGTGTTTTGGGTAAAGGTATATGAAGTGCCTGTGGGCAGCCGTGGCAGCCGCGGCAAGCCGATTGTGAACATGCTGCAAATATCCGAAGGCGAAAAAATCACCTTCGTGTTGCCGGTAAAAACTTTCGACGAAAACCATTTTGTCTTTATGGCCACCTCGATGGGCACGGTCAAGAAAACGCCGTTGAGCGATTTCTCCAACCCGCGCAAGGCCGGCATTATCGCGGTCGATCTGGATGACAACGACTTCCTTATCGGCGTCGCGGTTACCGACGGCAAACACGACGTGATGCTGTTTTCCGACGCGGGCAAAGCTGTGCGCTTTGACGAAAACGATGTGCGCCCAATGGGCCGCACCGCGCGCGGCGTGCGCGGCATGCGTCTGGGTGCGGACCAGTCTGTTATCGCCTTGCTGGTAGCGGAAGACGAAACCCAGTCGGTGCTTACCGCAACGGAAAACGGTTTTGGTAAACGCACCTTGATTACCGAATACACCCGTCATGGTCGCGGCACGCAGGGCATGATCGCCATCCAGACTTCCGCACGCAACGGCAAAATCGTCGCGGCCACATTGGCGCGCACCGAAGACCAGATTATGCTCATCACAACCGGTGGCGTATTGATTCGCACTCGCGTCAAAGAAATCCGCGAGATGGGCCGCTCGACGCAGGGCGTGACTCTGATAGCACTCGACCAGAAAGTCGGCGAGAAACTCATCGGCATTTCGCGCATCGCCGAAGAAGAGGAAGTCGAAGAATAATGACAAAAAGCATTTTTAATTTTTCCGCCGGACCGGCGGTATTGCCCAAACCCGTGTTGGAAAAAGTGCGCGACGAAATGCTCGATTGGCACGGCAGCGGCATGTCGGTGATGGAGATGAGCCATCGCGGCAAGGAATTCATCAGCATCGCCGACAAGGCGGAAGCGGATTTACGTAAGTTATTGAATATAAACAATAATTATAAAGTTTTATTTATGCAGGGCGGGGCCATCGGCGAGAACGCCATCGTGCCGATGAACCTGCTGCGCGGAAAAACATCCATCGATTTTGTGCATACCGGCGAGTGGTCCAAGAAGACCATTGGCGAAGCAAAAAAATATGCAACGGCGAATATTGTCGCCAGCGCGGAAGATAAAAACTTTACTTTCGTGCCCAAGCAAACCGCATGGAAATTAAATAAAGAGGCCGCTTACGTCCACATATGCAGCAACGAAACCATCGGCGGCGTGGAATATCATTGGACACCGCAAACGGGCGACGTGCCATTGGTCGCTGATATGTCGTCGAACATTTTGTCGCGCGAACTCGATGTCTCGAAATACGGTTTGATTTACGCCGGCGCGCAAAAAAATATCGGGCCGGCCGGTTTGACCATAGTCATTGTGCGAGAAGATTTGATCGGCCATGCCTTGCCGATTACGCCATCGGCTTTTGATTTCAAAACTGTGGCCGACAACGATTCCATGTACAACACGCCGCCCACGTTTGCCATTTATGTCGCGGGCCTGGTGTTTGAATGGCTGTTGCAAAACGGCGGGCTGGCCGCGATGGAAAAGCAAAATATCGCCAAGGCAACACTGCTATACGATTGCATCGACCAAAGCGCGCTGTATAAAAATAATGTCGCCAAAGAAGACCGCTCGCGCATGAATGTTGTTTTCAAAACCCGCGATGAAGCGACCGATACGGCTTTTCTCAAAGGTGCAGATTCTCGTGGCTTGTTGCAATTGAAAGGCCATCGCTCCGTCGGCGGCATTCGCGCCTCGATTTATAACGCGATGCCGGTGGAAGGCGTGAGAGCCCTGGTTGATTACATGAAAGAATTTGAGAAAGCTAACGCATAATTTTTTGCATCACTGCTGCCAGTGAAAAAATATTCCATCCTCGTACTGAACCAAATTTCCCCGCAAGGCCTGCATCGCCTGCCGCACGATCATTATGAAGTCGGCAAGACAGTTGCCCACCCCGATGCGATTCTTGTGCGCTCCCATGTGATGCATGAGATGGAGATTCCCGCCAGCGTCAAAGCCATCGGCCGTGCCGGGGCCGGCACCAATAATATTCCTGTGAAAAAAATGAGCGAGCGCGGCGTGCCGGTATTCAACGCGCCGGGTGCCAATGCGAATGCGGTAAAAGAATTAGTGCTGGCTGGTTTGCTCATCGCCGCGCGCAATATTTCGCCAGCGTTGAGCTATGTGGATTCCCTTGATACTTCTGCTGCCGACCTGGATGCGAAAGTGGAAGCAGGCAAAAAACAATTTGCCGGGTTTGAATTGCCCGGTAAAACCCTCGGCATCATCGGCCTCGGCGCCATTGGCAGCATGGTGGCCGACACGGCGATTAAATTGGGCATGAAAGCCATCGGCTACGACCCGGATATCACCGTTGAAGCGGCCTGGCGTTTGCCGTCGAGCGTTAAAAAAGCGCACAGCATTGAAGAAGTGTTGAAGCACAGCGATTTCGTGACCTTGCATGTGCCGTTGTTGGACGCGACACGGAATCTCATCAACACCACCCGTTTGGCTTTGATGAAAGGCGATGCTTCACTGCTGAATTTTTCCCGCGATGGCATTGTGGAAGAGGGCGCAGTCATCGCAGCGCTGCAACACAAAAAATTACGCTACTACGTGTGCGATTTCCCCAGCAAGCATTTGATTGGCCAGTCTGGCGTAGTGGCATTGCCCCATCTGGGCGCATCCACCGAAGAGGCGGAAGAAAATTGCGCCGTCATGGTGGTGAACCAGGTGCGTGAATATCTGGAGCATGGCACTATTGTGCATGCGGTGAATTTTCCTAACGTGGAAATGCCGCGCGAATCGCCCTACCGTATGGCCATTGCCAATGCCAACGTGCCGAACATGCTGGGCCAGATTTCCACCGCCATGGCGAATGCGAAATTGAATATTCATAACATGATCAACAAATCCAAAGGCGACATGGCTTATACGCTAGTCGATGTTGACAGTCCGATTTCCGATGAGGTGGTGCAATCCATCGCAGCGATTCAGGGCGTTTTATCCGTGCGCGCCATTTCCGTTAAAGCCGAAAAATAATCATGTCCGATGACTTAAACCAATTGCGCGCCGGCATTGATGCCATCGACACCGAAATGCTCAAGCTGCTCAATGCCCGTGCGGAAA
The DNA here is from genome assembly GCA_043744215.1 of Pseudomonadota bacterium. Lineage (GTDB taxonomy): Bacteria > Pseudomonadota > Gammaproteobacteria > Burkholderiales > JBEEJL01 > JBEEJL01. The sequence continues at coordinate 2,507 of JAYTVC010000062.1, read as the reverse complement.
AAGCCCAGGCCATCGGGCGGTTGAAAAAAGGTGTGGCCTATCGAGCCGACCGCGAAGCGCAAGTATTGCGCCGGATTAAAGAACTCAACCCCGGCCCGCTGTCTGGCGAGACGGCAGCGATTTTGTTTCGCGAAATCATGTCGGCCTGTCTGGCTTTGGAAAAGCCTTTGTCTGTCGCCTTCCTCGGCCCGCTGGGCACGTTCAGCCAAGCGGCGGCGGTGAAACATTTTGGCCACGCGGCCAATGTGATGTCGCAGACTTCTATTGATGCCGTTTTTCGCGCAACCGAATCAGGCGAAGCGGATTTTTGCGTGGTGCCGGTTGAAAATTCCACTGAAGGGGCCATTGGCCGCACGCTGGATTTACTCACGCAAACGCCGCTGAAAATCTGCGGCGAAGTGGTGTTGCGCATCCATCATCATCTGCTGTGCAAAGAGGAAATGGCATTATCCAAAATCGGCAAGATCTTTTCCCATGCGCAATCTTTGGCGCAATGCCATGAGTGGTTGAATACTCATCTGGCCAACGCGCAGCGCATTCCCGTGAGCAGCAATGCCGAGGCGGCGCGTATGGCGGCGCAGGAAGCGGGCAGCGCCGCCATCGCCGGTGCCATGGCCGCCGAGCAATACAACGTGATCGCGCTGGCAAAAAATATTGAAGACGAACCGAACAACACCACGCGCTTTTTAGTGTTGGGTAAAGAGGATTCGGCAGCGTCGGGCAAAGACAAAACTTCTCTTGTGCTCTCGACCAAAAATCGCCCCGGTGCCGTGCATGATTTGCTCACGCCGCTGGCGCAGCACGGCGTGTCGATGACCAAGTTCGAATCGCGCCCGTCGAAAAATACAGTATGGGAATATGTTTTTTTCATCGACATCGAAGGACATCGCGACGACGCCATTGTCAGCAAAGCAATGGACGAATTAAAAACGCGCACGTCGTTTATGAAGGTGCTCGGATCCTATCCCGTAGCCGTTGTGTAACTATTTGATTTTATTGAATAATTTATGAACCTCTGTGACCTCGCTCCCGACTACATCCGCGCCATCGCGCCTTATCAGCCGGGCAAACCCATCGCCGAACTCGCGCGTGAAATGGGCTTGCGTGAGGCGGATATTATCAAGCTCGCGTCGAACGAAAACCCGCTGGGCATGAGCCCGAAGGCGCATGAGGCGATTGAAAAAGCCATTCCCGAACTCGCGTTGTATCCTGACGGCAGCGGCTATGCGCTGAAGCAAACCATTGCGCAAAAATTCGGCGTGACCACCGATCAAATCGTGCTCGGCAACGGTTCCAACGATGTGCTCGAATTCATGGCGCGCAGTTTTTTGCGTCCCGGCCTTGAAGCGATTTATTCGCAGCACGCGTTTGCCGTGTATCCGCTGGTGGTCAAAGCGATTGGCGCGCGCGGCATCGAAGTACCGGCAAAAAATTTCGGCCATGATCTTGATGCCATGCGCGCGGCCGTCACGGCAGCCACACGAATCATTTTTGTGGCGAACCCAAATAATCCGACCGGCACTTATCTCAAATCCGATGCGCTGCTGGCATTTTTGCGTGGCCTGCCGCAGGAAATTCTCGTGGTGCTCGACGAGGCTTACACGGAATATTTGTCGGCGGAAAATAAATCGCAAAGCATTTCATGGCTAAAAGAATTTCCTAACCTCGTTATCAGCCGCACGTTTTCAAAAGCCTACGGCCTCGCCGGTTTGCGTGTGGGTTTCGGGCTCGCACATCCTGATTTGATTGCGATGATGAACCGTGTGCGTCAGCCGTTCAACGTCAATAGCCTCGCGCTGGCCGCAGCCGAAGCGGCGCTCAACGACGACGAATTCGTGCAACGAAGTTACGCGCTCAACAGTTTGGGCATGCAACAATTGATTGACGGGTTTAATAAATTGCATCTGGCATACATTCCCTCCTTCGGCAATTTCATCAGCGTGAAAGTCGGCAACGCAGCGGAGGTGTATCAAAAATTATTGCGCGCCGGCGTGATAGTGCGGCCCGTCGCCAGTTACGGGTTGCCGGAATATTTGCGCGTCACCATCGGCCTGCAATCGCAAAACGAAACATTTCTTTCAGCATTAGCAAGCGCCGGGTAAGTGCTTTTTTATCTTAAATAATTCAATATAATCAATATGTTATGAAAATAGTCATTTTCGGCGTCGGGCTTATCGGCGGCTCGTTTGCGCTGGCGTTGAAGCAGGTTAACGCGTCAAACAAAATCGTCGGCGTCGGCCGTTCAACTGCGAGCGTGAACCAGGCATTGGCGTTGGGCGCGATTGATGAAATCGGCGATGTGTCATCAAAAACCTTGCGTGACGCAGACCTGGTTTTACTCGCCATGCCCGTCGGACAGATGGCCGGGGTCATGCAACAAATCGCGCCGCATGTCGGCGCACAAACGGTGATCACCGATGCGGGCAGCACCAAGCAGGATGTGGTCACGCTCGCCTATAAAATTTGGCCGCAGCACATCGCGCGATTCGTACCTGCGCATCCGATTG
>JAYTVC010000061.1:0-15133 GCA_043744215.1 Pseudomonadota bacterium | reverse complement strand
CAATCGGATCACTCTGCACATACCTGCCCGTCCCCGGATTGTAATCGCGGAAGTAATTGTAATGCAGTCCGGTCTCTTTGTCGTAGTACTGGCCGGGGAATCGCGGGTGGTAGGTGAACACGCCCGCCCTAGCGGGGTTTTCGTTCGGGAGTGTGCTGCCGTAGGGGTCGCTGATCCAACTCCACACCGCTTTGTTGGAAGCGGGCGCAGCGTTGTCGGTGATCAGCCTCGGGGTGTTGAGATGGTCGGCGTACACATAGTAGGCGGTGGTCACGCCTTTGCTGTTGGGTTTGATCACGGCCACCGGTTGGTCGTAGAGATAGATGGTTTCCTGCTGCGCTTTGCCCGCTGCGTCGTAATCACCCAGCAGGTGTCCGCTCTCGTCATAGGCGAACAAGGTCACTGTTGTGCCGACAGACTTTTTGATGCGCTGGCCGAGTCCGTTGATTTGGTAGGTAGTGGTGACATTGCCTTTCTTAGCCGTGGCCATTCTACCTCGGGCGTTATAGGTGTAGGTCAAACCGCTGCCGTCGCCAATGAGGTTGCCGGCCAGATCATAGGTGTTGATCGTGGCCGGAGCTGGGCCGCTGGTGCTGGTCAGTTTGTTGCTGGCAGGGTCGATGGTGTAGGGATAGCTCGAGACGCCAACTATGTAATTGGTGCGGTTGCCGGTGGCGTCAAGGCTGTAGGCCAGAGTGGTGTTACCTTGGCTAAAGGCGGTGAGGCGGCCGAGGGGGTCGTAGGCGAAGCCCTGACTATTGGCGGCGACCGCGCTTTCGCCGATGCCGAGGATGCGACTGGCGTCATCGTAGTTGAGGGTTTTGCTCACCGTGCCGAGGGGGTAAGTCTTGATGCGACCATCGGCGTCGAAGCTGCGGGTGTAAGTGCTGCCGTTACCCCACGTCCAGCTTTTTACCACGCCGAAGGGGTGGTATTGGATGTTGGTGAGAATCGCCACGCCGTTCAGCGTAACGCTGTTGATGCGATTGTTGATGTAGGTGTAGCCGATGAGCTGGCCCGACGGGTAAGTAATCGCATTCATACGGCTCGCAGTATCGTAGCCGTAGCTGGTGGTTTTGGTGACGGCGCCGGTGGTTTGGGCTTTGCTTGCGACCCGACCCTGCGCGGTGTAAGTCCAATTGGTTATACCGGATTCGTCGGTGATTTTATTCAGTCGGCCTTTGGCGTTGAGGCCGATATCATATTGGAAGGTTACTCCGATGCCGGAGGTGTAGGCGATAGCGGTGACGCGGTTTATTGCGTCGTAGGTATAGGTGGCGGTCTGGTTGCGTGCGTCTTTGGCGGTCTTGAGATTGCCAGCGTCGTCATAGGTATTGATCGACGTGCCGGTGTCTGGGCTAACAGTCTGGTTGGTATTTTCGAGGCCGTCGATGCCGTAACTCGTGATGAGGTTACGCGGGTCGGTCACTTGAACCAAGTGGTCGAGGCTGTCGTAATTATATTTAGTGACACCATTGCCAGGGTCGGTCATTTGCGCGAGGCGGTTGAGGGCATCGTAATTATTGGTAGTGGTGTGGTTGAGCGGGTTGGTGACTGTTTTGAGGTTACCGTTGTTGTCGTAGCCATATTGGGTAATCTGCGTGGCCGGCGTGGTGCCGCCGATGTCTTTTTGTAGGCGGTTGAGTGCGTCGTAAACACGGGAGCGGGTTTGTGCCAGCGTACCGGCAGGGTCGGTGACGTCTTCTTTGGTGCGATTGCCCATTAAATCGAGTGTGTAGTGAATCTTGTTGGCGAAGCTATCCTGTATATCGGTTAAACGATGAGCAGCATCATAGGTGTAGTTGATAAATGACGTATCAGGCAGGGTAACTTTTTTCAGTTGACCGACACCATCATATTCGTAAGTCGTGAGTTCCGCGCCGAGCTTGCGGGTTTTGAGGCGGCCACGCGCATCGTAAGTCAGCAACGTTATCACGCCGTTCGGATCTGTAATTGATAACGGACGACCATGGGCATCATAACTGGTGATTTGGGTGACGTGATTCAAAGCATTAGTGATTGTTGAGATGTTGCCTGCCACGTCGTAGGTATAGGTAGTCTTGTCGATCACATCGGTGCGCGAGCCATCGACTGTCCACACTTGGCCTTTGGCGTTGTAGGAATATATCCAAATGCGCTTTTTCAGCGTGGCGCTATCGGTAATGGTTTTGCTGAGCAGAGTGCCCTGCACGGGATCGTAGAAAAAATCCGTTATCCTGCCCTGCTCGGTGATTTTGGTGGGCAGACGGAATGTAGGATGCCATTGGGTGGTGATGGTACGGGTTTGAGACGTGGCGGTGCCGGCGCTGTTTAAACCTTCGGTGCGGGATGTTTCGAGATTACTGCTAAGGTCATACGAGTATGTCGTCTTATTTCCGCTATATTCTGTACGAGATGCGACGTTACCATTTGTATCGTAAGTTAAGGTCTGAGTAGTGCTGCACGATGCGCAAGGTAACCCGGAAATCGATCGGGTCTTGAAAGCGCCCAGTATATTTTGAAAACTGTGAATGCGAGCGGTACCAAGGGCATCGGTAACCGTCGTTGTGCCATCTAAATTGTAGGCCAGCGTAACTTTTTCCGCACCTCCTGCATGCTCGGTTGAAGTGGCCCTGACGTAATCATCATATGCATAGGTCGCAAAGCGGTCACCATTTTCATCTACAATACCAGTCAGAGTGTAGGGCCTTTGTTTACCGTTGGTATAAGCAAGTTCGTTGTAAAGGTAAGTCCGAACTTTGCCGTCGGGATAAGCCACGGAGGTAACATTGTTATTGGCATCATATCCGTAACTAGTCACGCTCCCGGCTGGATCGGTCATCGTCGCGAAACGCCCATTGGCGTCATGGGTAAATGTCAGGGATCTTCCATACGGGCTCGTTACTCGAGCAAGCAGGTTCGCCGTATTGTATTCATAATTCGTGGAGTTACCGGCTCTATTGGTCTCTGCCAATATCTTTCCGCTCAGGTTATAGCGTTCGCTACCCCCATTTTGTAATGACAATGTGTAACCACTTGCATCCTGCGAAAGGTTGAATCGGCTGTCCGCATCTCCTTGCCATGCGTTTCCCGTAGGGTTCCTGAATATTTCGCCGCGGCCATCGTCACGTCGTACAGCTAGCGCTCCATCTGCAACTTTCTCCAATCTTTTGTGGTAAGTAGTTGACCATCCAAGTCCCAATCCAAAGTCCATCGACAACGCACTATTAAAATGCCGCACAAATGAAAGGTCTGGGCTAATATAATCTGTTTCGCGCTGGTATTTATTTCCAGTCGCCGGATTACAAGGATTACCTTGACCTTTTTCATTGCAGCCGAGGTCTTTATCTTTTGCATAATCATGGACTACCAACGTTAGTTTCTTGGTGATGCGGTCTGGGGGTAACTGACAGGTCGTTATATTAATAAGATGAACTATGGTGTATTGATAATGGCCTGGCCATCCAAGCTGCGAGATAGTGCATCCAGTCGTAGTAATGGTGTCTGTACAGTCAAACAAGTGCAACGGTGGGATTCCATTTCTGCTCCATATGTGACCAACGGTATATTCGCCGTTTGGACCGTTGGAAGTTTGCATATTTACGGAATTAAACGCCATGCCTATTCCGCGTTGTTCGACACCGCTAGAAACGCAACTGTTAGTTGCTGGGTTGTAATGAATGGTCTCGCAATAGCCTAAAGCCGTGGCAATTACTTCAAAAGTGACCTGTGTATGTGGTGGGAGAATCGCCGTTTCATCTATCAGAGCGCCAGTAAGATTGTCTCGCAAGCGATACGTCAAACCTTCGCCGCCGTTTTGTTCTTTGTCGGGACATCTGTCGTCGATGTGGGTAGCAAATGCTGTGCCACCGGGTAAAAAAGACCATTGAAGCAAGATAAGAAGTGTTATCAATACTTTAATTAGCATTTTTCTCTCCCGTTCTTTCGATATGACTGCCGTTTAAGATTTGCTGTAGCGAGATTTCAAGGAAACGCTATTTTTTAGTGCAATTCGTGTGATTGTAGTATGTATTTTTTAATTTACAAGTTGAATCGCCCCCGATGTTCTAGACACTATTGAGTCTCTCGAAACACTGCCTCTCATAGCTTACGGCGATTGCTGCTGATTGTAACCATGACGCCGTTTTGGATTGCATAACAACTCGATGCAATCGTAACCATATGATTATATTCAAAAAATTTCACATTTCTATAAGGTCTGCCACCGCAATTTCGTCGTGCTGGTTAATTAACCGGCTTTTCAATATAGCCATTGTTTAGCGCGCAATCCAATCAACAAACAAAAAAGGCGCACCGTGGTGCGCCTTTTTTAATCAACCCTCAGTGTTCACTCCCTGCTCTCTTTCTTTTCCAGCAGCGCCTGGTTCACGGTCACTTTAGCGTTTGCACGAAGGGCTGCCAGAAAGCCGGTGAAGTCTTGCTGTGTCAGTGCAGACTTGATGCGCTCTGAATAATTTTTGCGCTTGGCCTCATCGACTGTTCCACCGTCTTGCACTTGTGTTAGCTTCACCAGGAAATATCCCCCCGGCGTTTCGATGCCGGTGTAGGCAGGCAATTTATCCGAGGGCAATTTGAATGCGGCTTCGGTCGCCTGCGGCGGAAGATTGGCGGCCGGTTTGTCGCGAGAAATTTTGGTCAGGGCTGGCCATTTCGCTCCGGCAATCTCTTTGCCCGCTTTTACTTGTGCGAGTTGCGCCTGGCCTTCCTTGATGGCTATCTTCGCCGCTTCATCGTGCAATAATTTTTGCTGAATTTGCAATTTTACTTCGTCGAATGGCCGAATGGTGGCGGGCTTGGCTTCGAGCACGCGGGCTGAAACGAGTGTGTTCGGCGCGGTCTCGACTGCTTCGGTATTGCGCTTTTCTTTCAGGACTTCGTCGGCGAATACTGCTTTCAACAATTTTTCGTTATTCAACGGCGGCGGCGCGATGCCTTTCCTGGAAATCCAATCGCTGGTCTGCGTGACGAGTTTGAATTTTTCAGTCGTCGGTTTCAAGCTGCCGGATTGGTCGAATACCATGGCACCGAAATCGGTGGCGGTATCGTTGAATGCTTTTTGTGCTTTTTGTTTTTTGAGTTCGAGGCGAATTTCGCCCGAGGCTTCGGCGAGACTGCGCACTTTTTCCGGTTTGGTATCAACCAATTTGATGATGTGAAAACCGTAGTCGGATTGAATCGGCCCGCGTATCTCTCCTTTCGCCATGGAGAATGCTGCTTCTTCAAACGGTTTGACCATGCTGCCCTTGCCGAAAAACCCGAGGTCGCCGCCCTGCACCGCAGACCCGGTGTCTTGGGAGTTTTTCTTTGCCAGATCGGCAAAGTCGGTGCCTTTTTGTTTGGCTTGCTTGAGCAGTTCTTCGGCTTTTTCGCGCGCGATTTTTTTGTCTGCGTCGCTATCGTCCGCTTTGGAGTTGATCAGGATATGGCTGGCTTTGCGCTCTTCTTTTTGCACAAACCTTGGTTTGTTTTCTTCGAGGCCATAGATTTTTTTTACTTCGTCGTCGGTTACTTCCATTTTTTCTGCGAGTAAATCGACCGATAAAACCAGATATTCCAACTTCACTTGCGCGGGGATTTCAAATTCTGGCTGATGGGTGTCGAAGTAAGTCTTGCCGGCTCCGTCGGGCAGTTTCACCTGTGCCATATATTGTTCAAACGGGAAATTCGCCACGCTGACTTCGCGCGTTTGCTCAGAGGCGCGGATGAAGTTATCGACAACCGTTTGCGAGATGATCGGCGTGTCGGTCACCGCTTCGCGCAGGTGCTGGATTTGCAAGTCTTCACGCCGACGCGCCTTGAATCGTTTATCGGTAATCTGGTTGGTTTTCAGAAAAGCTTCATAGCGCGATTGCGAAAATTTTCCATCCTCCTGAAACAATGGTACTTCGGTAATAAACTTATCAACTTGTTTATCCGAGACGACCATGCCGGCATCTGCGGCTGCAATCACCAGCAGGCGCGGGTTGATCAGGCTATCGAGCACGGCTTTGCGTGATTCAGGGTTATCCATCATGGCAGCATCGTATTGCGGGCCGAGCATGGATTGCATTTGCTGTTGCTGGGCGCGCATCGCGTTGCTGAATTCGCCGTAGGAAATATCCTGCCCCGCTACGGTGGCAATGGTGTCGGCCCCAGGGTTGCTGTTGCGATACATGTTGGCGCCGGTAACCACAAAGGCAAGGGTGATGGCTGCCATGATAAATTTGGCAATATTCGTCTGGGTTTTTTCACGCAGCTTTTCGAGCATCATGGCGATATCGATCCGGTTGTCGTTTATCGAAAATCTGAAATATGAAAAAGGGCGAACTTGCGTTCGCCCTCATGTTGGCGGAGTGGACGGGACTCGAACCCGCGACCCCCGGCGTGACAGGCCGGTATTCTAACCAACTGAACTACCACTCCAGTTTTGTTTCGGTAAAAACGCATCTTGGTGGGTGCTGACGGGATCGAACCGCCGACATTCGCCTTGTAAGGGCGACGCTCTACCAGCTGAGCTAAGCACCCGAAATAAGTCCGCTAGTTTACTGCATCTTTGAGCGCTTTTCCAGCCCGGAATTTAGGAACTTTAGCGGATTTGATTTTAATGGGCATGTGCGTGCGCGGATTATGCCCCATCCGCGCCGCGCGCTTGGCCACATGAAAGGTGCCGAAGCCTACCAGCGTGACGCTGCCACCTTTTTTCAAGGTAAGTTTAATGGCCGCCATCGCCGCATCAATGGCCCGCTCGGCCGATGCTTTAGAAATATCTGCTTCGATAGAGACGGATTCAACCAAATCGGCTTTGTTCATGCGAGCACTCCGTAACTATTTGATTATAATCAATATTTTTATAATTTGCGCAACGCGTTGTTGCGTAGACCAACAATAAAAAAGCGCGACGGTCGCCGCGCTTTTTTAATTTTGCAAACCGCTTAATGTTTCATTTGCGCGGCTGTCGCATCGTCGGGTTTGCCGGCGATGGGTGCCCCTTCAATTTTCACATCCGCCAGCGGCTCGGGCTTGCGCTCCAGCGCCATGTCGAGCACCTGGTCGATCCAGCGCACCGGATGAATATCGAGATGATTTTTGATGTTGTCAGGAATCTCGATCAGGTCTTTGGTGTTTTCTTCCGGGATCAACACCGTCTTGATGCCGCCGCGATGGGCCGCCAGCAGTTTCTCTTTCAGGCCGCCGATGGGCAACACTTCGCCGCGCAGGGTAATCTCGCCTGTCATCGCCACGTCTGCACGCACGGGAATACCGGTGAGTGTGGAAACAATCGCGGTGCAGATGCCGACACCCGCGCTGGGGCCGTCCTTGGGCGTGGCACCTTCGGGCAAGTGAATGTGGATATCATTCTTGTCGTGGAAGTCTTCAGGGATGCCGAGCGATTTCGCACGCGAACGCACGACGGACATCGCCGCTTGAATCGACTCTTGCATCACTTCGCCCAGCTTGCCGGTGGTGGTGGTTTTGCCTTTGCCCGGCACGCGGATGGATTCGATGGTGAGCAATTCGCCACCCACTTCTGTCCAGGCCAAACCGGTGACTTGGCCGACCTGATTATTTTTCTCTGCCATGCCGTAGCTGTAGCGGCGCACGCCAAGATATTTATCCAGGTTGCGCGCATTGACGGTGATCTTGGCGGATTTCTTGGTGCCTCTTAGCAACGCCGTGACCACCTTGCGGCAGATCTTCGCAATGTCGCGATCAAGGCTGCGCACGCCAGCTTCGCGCGTGAAATAGCGCACGATGTCACGCAGCGCCGATTCGGCGACGGACAATTCGTTTTCTTTCAGGCCGTTCGCTTTCATTTGTTTCGGTAGCAAATATTTTTGCGCGATGTTAATTTTTTCGTCTTCGGTGTAACCGGACAAACGAATCACTTCCATGCGGTCGAGCAACGGGCCGGGAATGTTTAACGTGTTGGCCGTGGCGACAAACATCACGTCGGATAAATCGTATTCCACTTCGATGTAATGATCGACGAAGGTGTGGTTCTGTTCGGGATCCAACACTTCGAGCAATGCCGAAGACGGATCGCCGCGGAAATCCATGCCCATTTTGTCCACTTCATCCAGCAGGAAAAGCGGGTTTCGCACACCGACCTTGCTCATGTTTTGCAAAATCTTGCCGGGCATCGAGCCGATATAAGTACGTCGATGGCCTCGGATTTCCGCTTCGTCGCGCACGCCGCCCAATGACATGCGCACGAACTTGCGGTTGGTCGCGCGGGCGATGGATTGGCCGAGCGAAGTTTTACCGACGCCGGGTGGGCCGACGAGGCAAAGAATCGGCGCTTTGAGTTTTTCGACGCGCTGTTGCACGGCCAGATATTCAACGATGCGCTCTTTCACTTTTTCGAGGCCGTAGTGGTCCTGATCGAGCACGTCACCGCACAAGGTCAAATCGGTGGAAACTTTGGTTTTCTTTTTCCATGGCAATGCGACCAGCGTGTCGATGTAGTTGCGCACCACGGTGGCTTCCGCCGACATGGGCGACATCAAGCGCAATTTTTTTAGCTCGGCTTCTGCCTTGGTGCGGGCTTCTTTGGGCAAATGCGCGCCCTTGATTTTTTTCTCCAACTCGTCGATGTCGGCGCTTTCGTCGCCGTCACCGAGTTCTTTCTGGATCGCCTTCACTTGCTCATTCAAATAATATTCGCGCTGCGATTTTTCCATCTGACGTTTCACACGGCCACGGATACGTTTTTCAACCTGCAGAATATCGATTTCCGTTTCGAGCAGGCTCAATAAATGTTCAAGACGTTGTTTCACGTCGGACATTTCGAGTATCTGCTGTTTTTGTTCGAGCTTGAGCGGCAGGTGCGCAGCGATGGTGTCGGACAAGCGCCCGGCCGTCTCGATGCCGGCCAGCGAAGTTAACACTTCTGGCGGGATTTTTTTATTGAGTTTAACGAACTGGTCGAACTGCGACACCAGCGTGCGACGCATGGCTTCGATTTCGTGATTGTCGGTGCCGGTTTCAGGCAGCGGGCTCACTTCACCGTTGTAATGGGTGTCAACGTCGATGATGCGATTGATATTCACGCGCTCGCCGCCTTCGACCAGCACTTTCACCGTGCCGTCGGGCAGTTTGAGCATTTGCAAAATGCTGGCGAGGCTGCCGACATCGTATAAATCTTCTGGCACCGGCTCATCTTTGGCCGCAGATTTTTGCGCGACGAGCACAATGCTCTTGCCCGCTTCCATGGCAGTCTCTAATGCTTTAATAGATTTTTGGCGGCCCACAAACAATGGGATGACCATGTGCGGGAATACGACAACATCGCGCAATGGCAATAAAGGAAGCGTTTGGATTTCGTTTGAAGACATGGTGCTCACCTTTTCAAGTAGTTGCAATTAACGTGGGGACTGCCTGGAACATTTCAAGGTCGATACTGCCGGACCATTGGTTTTCCCCTTCGGATGAGCGCCGAGAAGCGCAAAAAAAATCAATAAAATCAAATACTTACACCCCTGCCACTTTAGGTTGATCGGCGTAGATCAAAATCGGTTTTCCTTCGCCCACCACGGCGTTTTCATCCATGACGACTTTGGAAACATTTTGCATCGACGGCAATTCGAACATGATGTCGAGCAGCGAATGTTCGATAATGGAACGCAATCCGCGTGCGCCGGTTTTGCGTGCGAGGGCTTTTTTGGCGATGGCGTTCAACGCGTTTTCGCGGAACTCCAACTCGACGCCTTCCATGCCCAGCAATTTTTGATATTGTTTGGTGAGCGCATTTTTCGGTTCGGTGAGAATGCGAACCAGCGCTTTTTCGTCGAGCTCATCAAGCGTTGCGACGACAGGCAAGCGGCCGACGAATTCGGGAATCAAGCCGTATTTAATTAAATCTTCCGGCTCCACTTCGCGCAGCAGCGCGCCGATTTCCTTGCGGTCGTCTTTGCTTTTCACGCTTGCGCCGAAGCCGATGCCGCCCTGCTCTGAGCGACCACGCACGACTTTTTCCAACCCGCCGAAGGCGCCGCCGCAGATGAACAAAATGTTGGTCGTATCAACCTGCACGAACTCCTGGTTCGGATGTTTGCGGCCGCCTTGGGGCGGCACGGAGGCGATGGTGCCTTCAATCAGTTTCAACAAGGCCTGCTGCACACCCTCGCCGCTGACATCGCGGGTGATGGAGGGGTTGTCGGACTTGCGCGAAATTTTGTCGATCTCGTCGATGTAAACTATGCCGCGCTGGGCTTTCTCGATGTCGTAATCGCATTTCTGCAATAATTTCTGGATGATGTTTTCAACGTCTTCACCGACGTAACCGGCTTCGGTCAGCGTGGTGGCGTCGGCGATGACGAACGGAACATTGAGCAAACGCGCGAGGGTTTGCGCGAGTAATGTTTTGCCCGAACCCGTCGGCCCGATGAGCAGGATGTTGCTCTTGGCGACTTCAACGTCGTTGGCATTTTTGGCCGGATTTTTCAGGCGCTTGTAGTGGTTGTACACGGCGACCGACAGGATTTTTTTCGCCTGCACCTGATCGATAACGTATTGGTCGAGGATCTGGCAAATCTCGTGTGGCACGGGCAAATCGGACTTGGTCGCTTTGCCGATGGCATCGCCCTGCACTTCTTCGCGGATGATGTCGTTGCACAACTCGATGCATTCATCGCAAATAAATACCGACGGTCCGGCGATGAGTTTTTTCACCTCATGCTGGCTTTTGCCGCAGAACGAGCAATACAATAATTTTTCGCCGCTGATTTTGTCAGACATATGCCAATCCTGCTCTCGTTCGTTTTCCTGCCGTGTAAAAAATAATGCGCTTTACTGTAAGACTGTGTTGTCAGCCGTCCGTTCGGCTGGTCAACACCTTATCAATGATGCCGTATTTCACCGCTTCCTCGGCGCTCATGAAATTATCTCGGTCGGTATCTTTTTCAATTAAATCAATAACTTGCCCAGTATGCTTAGCCATCATTTCATTGAGGCGGCGGCGCAGGTAAAGAATTTCTTTTGCCTGAATTTCAATGTCCGACGCCTGCCCGCTGAATCCGCCTGAAGGCTGGTGAATCATCACGCGGGAATTTGGCAGACAGTATCGCTTGCCCGGCGCGCCCGCCGCAAGCAAAAATGCTCCCATGCTGGCAGCCAGGCCCATGCACGTGGTGCTCACGGGGGATTTGATGAATTGCATGGTGTCGTAAATGGCCAGGCCCGCCGACACGGAACCTCCGGGCGAGTTGATGTAAAAGTTAATATCCTTATCGGGATTTTCCGATTCCAGAAACAAAAGTTGCGCGACAATCAAGTTGGCCGTCGCTTCATTCACCGGACCTACCAGAAACACGACGCGTTCTTTCAACAGGCGCGAATAAATATCATAGGCTCGCTCGCCGCGGCCACTTTGTTCAATCACCATTGGGATCATGCCCAGACCCTGTGGTTCCATGCGGTTATAGTCGCTCACGCTGCGTTCCCCATCAAATCCTGCATATTGGTCGGTTGGTCGCTGACTTTGGCTTTGCCCATAGCCCAGGCCACCACGTTATCTTCCAGCACCAGCGCTTCCACTTCCTGCATGCGCTCAGGCTGGGTGTAATACCAGCGCACCATTTGTTCAGGCTGCTCAAAACTTTGCGCATGTTCTTCGAGCGCAGCGCGGATTTGTTCGGGCTTGGCATTCAACTCGTGGCGTTTCACAATCTCGCCCAGAATCAAACCCAGTTTAACGCGACGCTGCGCCTGTTCAGTAAATAATTCCGGCGGTAAGTCGATCATATCTTTGCCCTTCATGCCGCGCTGTTGCAAATCTTCCATCGCCGATTGCATCAGGCGCTGGGTTTCCATTTCTACCAGCGACTTCGGCACTTCAACCGTCGTGGCGGCCAGCAATACGTTCATCACTTGGTCTTTTAGTTTTTGTTGAGTGCGCTTTTTCACTTCCCGTTCGAGGTTGGCTTTGATCTCGGCGCGCATTCTGGCCACATCGCCGTCCGCTACGCCCAGGCCCTGGGCAAATTCAACGTTCACTACGGGCAACACCGGCGCAGACACGTCGTTCACGCTGATTTCAAACGTCGCTGTTTTGCCTGCTACGTCTTTACCATGATAGTCCGCGGGGAAGGTCAATTCAAATGATTTGCGCCCATCCTTGGTCATGCCGATCAGGGCGGCTTCAAATTCCGGCAGCATGCGGCCTTCGCCAATCACGGTTTGCACTGCCTTGCCCTGGCCGCCGGGAAATTCTTCACCGTTCATGGTGCCCCGGAAATCCATGTTGACCGAATCGTCCTTCGCGACAGCACGATCGGTCGCTTCGTACTTCACACGTTGCTTGCGCAGAATGTCGATGGTGCGGTCAACATCGGCTTCTTCCACCGCCGTTACCGGGCGGGAAATAGCACTGTCGCCCAAATCGCCGATGGCGACATCGGGATACACTTCGAATATCGCCGTCAGCTCGATACTTTGGCTCGAACCGGCATTTTCTTTCGATTCAAAACGCGGATAACCGGCAACGCGCAGGCTTTGTTTTTGCACCGCTTCGGCGAAACTTTTTTGTACCGAATCAGACATTACTTCCTGCCGAACTTGCGGGCCGTATTGCTGCACCACAAATTTGAATGGCACTTTGCCTGGGCGAAAGCCTTGCATTTTCACCGTGCGCGAGAGACGCTTAAGGCGGTTTTCGATTTCCGCTTCAATTTGCGCAACGGGCAATGAAAGGGAGAGTTGTTTTTCCAGAGGATTGGTCACTTGGGTTTGCATCAAAATATCCTGTCAAAAATCGTTATCACAAATACGTTCATTCATTATCTGGTGCGAAAGGAGGGACTCGAACCCTCACGCCTTACGGCGCTGGAACCTAAATCCAGTGCGTCTACCAATTCCGCCACCCTCGCTCCATGCGCTAGTGTATATTATTGAGGGTGCGCTGTCAGCCAAAAGCACCCTTTACCCCCCACAAAATCCTCAAAAAAATCAAGCATTACCGACAATTGTGAATTCAACTGCCAGCCCCGCCCTTGCGTCATTCAAATCGGGCCATTACGAAAATTTTCCCGTGGCGTCAGTTTTATTGCCGCGAAAATTGCGTCATCCCGTACAAGTCATTTATGCCTTTGCCCGATCGGCCGACGATTTCGCCGATGAAGGCGATGCAGCCGACACGGTTCGCTTGGCCAATCTGGAAAATTACCGCACGCAATTGCGTCATATTGAAGCGGACGAAACGTCAGCCGATCCGCTGTTTCAAGCCCTGGCTGAAATCATTCAGGCACATGCTCTCCCGCTGCAACCGTTTTACGATTTGCTCGATGCGTTCAGCCAGGACGTGACCACAAAACGCTACGCCACATTTTATGACTTGATGGATTATTGCCGTCGCTCCGCCAACCCGGTCGGCACATTGATGCTGCATTTATATGAGCAAGCCACCCCGGAAAACATGCTGTATTCCGATGCCATTTGCAGCGCCCTGCAACTAATCAATTTCTGGCAGGACGTGGAAATCGATTTCGCCAAAGCGCGCGTTTATATTCCACTGGAAGACCTGCACCGCTTTCATGTCAGCGAAAAAAATATCGCCGAAAAAAATGTTGGCGCGCCCTTTCAGGACTTGATGCAATTCGAAATCCGCCGCGCGCGCAATTTGCTGCTCGAAGGCAAACCGCTAGGCCGCATTCTCAAGGGACGCATTGGCCTGGAGATGCGCATGATTATCCAGGGCGGGCTACGCATTCTCGATCTGCTCGAAAAACACCACGGCGATGTATTCCATCATCGGCCGAAATTGAAAACCGCCGATTGGTTTATCATGGCCGCGCGGGCGTTATAATGCCGCCCACAGGACATACAGACAACATGACACCCGACGAATATTGCCAACAAAAAGCCGCACAAAGCGGTTCCAGTTTTTATTACAGCTTCTTGTTTTTGCCGATGGAACGCCGCCGCGCCATCACCGCGCTGTATGCGTTCTGCCGCGAAGTGGATGACGTGGCCGATGACGTGGTCGACGTGGGTATCGCGCGCACCAAGCTCGCGTGGTGGCGCACCGAAGTGGTGAATACCTATCAAGGCAATCCGCAACACCCGGTCGGCAAGGCGCTGATGCCGATTGTCAAAACATTTGGATTGCCGCAGGAAAAATTACACGAAATCATCGACGGCATGGAAATGGATTTAACCCATCACCGCTACGCTGATTTCCAAACCTTACAACTTTATTGCTATCGCGTCGCATCGGTGGTGGGACAATTGTCCGCCATGATTTTCGGTTATACCGAGCAAAAAACCCTGGATTACGCCCATGATCTGGGCATGGCATTCCAGCTCACCAATATCATTCGTGACGTGGGCGAAGACGCGCGGCGTGACCGCATTTATCTGCCGCAGGATGAATTGGCGAAATTCGGCCTGCAAAGCGCCGACATCATCAACGGAAAATATTCCGACAACTTCAACAAGCTGATGCAATTTCAAACCGCGCGCGCAGAAAAATATTACGACCAGGCTTTCGCCGCCCTGCCCGCCGCAGACCGCAAAACCCAGCGTGCAGGGCTGATTATGGCGTCGATTTACCGCACCTTGCTGCACGAAATCGCGCACGAAAAATTCCAGGTGCTGCATCAACGCATCGCCCTCACACCGCTACGAAAATTATGGCTGGCGTGGAAAACCTGGGTGAAGGGTTGACAATGAAAACCGTTCACCACAGAGACACAGAGGCACAGAGAAAAACAAAATCTTTATTTCTGGTGCAGGCATGTTTCGAGGGCGGAGGTGAAACCAACAAGCGAACCCACTTGAGTTTGCTTTTGAATTTCTCTGTGCCTCTGTGTCTCTGTGGTGAAGTTTTTGACTTTAGCCTTCCATCATGCGCATAGCCATCATCGGCGGCGGCTGGGCCGGCATGGCAGCGGGCGCGGAACTGGCCGCGAAAAATATCCCCGTCTGCGTATTTGAAGCCGCTCCCGAATTGGGTGGCCGCGCGCGAAAAATACATACCAACCAGCTCGATCTCGACAACGGCCAGCATATTCTGCTCGGTGCTTATACTGAATGTTTGCGCCTGATGTCGCTGTGCGGGGCAGACGAAAAATCCCTCAAGCGCATGCCGCTGGAATTTGTTTTTCATCAAAAGTTTTCGTTGAGGGCGGCAAAGCTGCCTGCACCACTGGATTTACTC
>JAYTVC010000060.1:0-15506 GCA_043744215.1 Pseudomonadota bacterium | reverse complement strand
AACGTTTATTTGAAAGCATCACGCCGCTGAAAGAAAACGCTGTTCATCGCTGGGCACCGATTGAGCCGGGTTTGGAAGACGTGTTTATCAACCTGATGGAACGCGCGCCGGATAATTACGGAATTCAAAAATGAAAACCTTTCACCACAGAGACACAGAGGCACAGAGGCACAGAGAAGGACAAAAGCAGCCACCTATAGATTCTTAGGAAATTTAAATTATGCACATTTTGGTTTTCTCTGTGTCTCTGTGGTGAGAATTTTTAATGAAAACCTTTCACCACAGAGACACAGAGGCACAGAGACAAAGAGGCACCGAGAAGGGCAAAAGCAGCCACCTATGTATTCGTAGAAAATTATGCGCAGTTCTATTTTAATTTTTGTTTTGGTTTTCTCTGTGCCTCTGCGGTGATAATTTTTAATGAAAACCTTACACCACAGAGACACAGAGGCACAGAGACAAATAGGCACCGAGAAGGGCAATGCAACGCCTATAGATTCTTCGGAAATTCAAATTATGCAGAGTTCTATTTTAATTTTTGTTTTGGTTTTCTCTGTGTCTCTGTGTCTCTGTGGTGAAATTTTTTAAGGCTTATTCATGTTCAATTTCTCGCGCCTCATCGGCATCGCCATCAAAGAGTTTATTCAACTCCGCCGCGACCGGCTGACCTTCGGCATGATCGTCGGCATTCCGATTATTCAACTCATGTTGTTCGGCTTCGCTATCAATTCTGATCCAAAAAATTTGCCGACGGCCATTCTCGCTGCAGACAACAGCGAGTTCTCGCGCAGCATCGTAAAAGGTTTAGAGAACAGTAAATATTTCAATATAATCAAATACTTAAATAACGAGCAAGAAGCCCACGAAATGCTCGCGCACGGTGATGCGCAATTCGTGTTAACCATCCCTGAAAATTTTACGCGCAAGCTCATGCGCGGTGAGCGGCCCGTGTTATTGCTCGAAGCCGATGCGACTGATCCAGCCGCAACCAGCAATGCATTGAGCGCGCTCGCAACACTCAGCAACCTCGCCATCGCGCGCGATTTGCAAGGCGCGCTATCACCGCTCGCCGGCAAGCCCGACCCATTCGAGTTGCGCGTGCACCGCCGCTACAACCCGGAAGGCATCACGCAATACAACATCGTGCCCGGATTGATGGGCGTCATCCTCACCATGACCATGGTGTTGATGACCGGCCTCGCCATGACACGCGAACGCGAGCGTGGCACGTTTGAAAATTTATTGGCCACACCGGCAAAACCCGCCGAAGTCATGCTGGGCAAAATTGTCCCCTACATCATGATCGGCCTGGTGCAAGTCACGCTGATTTTATTGGCCGCGCGGTTTATTTTTCACGTCCCCTTTGTCGGCAACCTGTTTTTGCTCTACAGCGTCGTGCTGCTGTTCATCGCCGCCAACCTCACCCTCGGCATGACATTCTCCACCATCGCGCGCAACCAGTTGCAGGCGATGCAAATGACCTTCTTCTTTTTCCTGCCGTCGATTTTATTATCCGGCTTCATGTTCCCCTTCCGCGGCATGCCGCAATGGGCGCAAGCCATCGGCAACCTGCTGCCGCTGACGCATTTTTTGCGGCTGGTACGCGGGATATTACTCAAGGGAAATGAATTGCCCGAACTCATGCAACACCTGTGGCCGCTGGGATTGTTTATGCTCGTCGTGGTGAGCGTGGGATTGAAACTGTATCGCAAGACATTGGATTGAATTGCGGTATAACCGATTGGAATTGGCGTAGGGTGCGCTCGCGCACCAAATGCTCAGAGTGATCACAAAAACGAAATTTGGAGAGCTGGCGCGGAAGCGCTCCCTACGATTGCTTCCCCCTCTGAAAAAAAGGAGCTAGGCGGGGATTTGCATAAAAGTTGATGCAAAAAAACATCAAACTGCCGACAACACCGTCACCTGCGTGCGCCGTAACAACTTCTTAAAATCTGCGTCGAAAGTCACAAGATGTTCGCCTAGCTGGATCACCGCCGCCGCAAGCCACGCATCGGGGATATCGTTCGCGACCAGCTTTTTTTCCTCACAAAGCTGTCGCAGGATCGGCCATTCATCGCCAAGCAGTGGTACTTCAACCCCCGGCACAGCCTGCAGCGCGTCGATAAATGCGGCCGCAGCCTCAATCGGCGTGGGATTCACAAATATTTTTCGATGCGTTACCAATCTCAGAAAGCTGGCCGTCACCATTGGCATCAATTTCAAACTGGCACCCGATGCGCAAGCATCAATTGCTTCATTCAGACAAGCATACGCTGCTTTGTGATGAGGGTGATCGCTGCGCGAAGCCGCGACAAGCAAATTGACATCAGGCGTCATTGTCGGACGCATCAAATTCGGCGGCATCCAATAACGCTTTGTTGCTCACAGGATTGACGCCGCCTACCAAGCCTTTACGCCCCTTGAATACCGGCAGCTTGCCTGGCTTTAGCTTCGACGCCGATCTCGCCGAGCGTAGTCGAAGTTGCAAGCCCTCCTCAATTAATCGCGTCAGGCTGGTCTGCTGTTTCGCCGCTAACGCTTTCGCGTTGGCGAGTAGGGAGTCGTTAATGTCGAGGGTGGTTTTCATGTTTTTAGCGTACAGATTTCTGTATGAGTTGTCAATGTTGTGCGTTTTGTAATTTCAAGCTATCTGGATTGAACGGATGCTCGCCAGCCGCTGGGATTATTTATGCTGGTAGTGGTGAGTGTGGGATTAAAACTTTATTGCAAGACATTGGATTGATCTTGGTGCCAATCAACGAATGTTGGGGTTCGTGCTTTAACCCCAGCCTATGCTTACTAATTGTTTTAAATAGTTATTCGCGGGAAAACTTATGGTTGGGCCCACTGATTTATTAGATTTATTGGCTATATTAGACTTTACAACGTCCATAAATGACATTATTATGTTTTTTATGGACGTATTCTCGTCCTACACATCACGGAGGCGTTATGGACATCAAGTATGCATTTTGGAACAACAAGGGGGGGACTGGTAAAACTAGTCTCGCCTTTCAGGCAATATCACGATACGCAGAACTGCATCCTAAAAAACGAGTGCTCGCTATTGATATTTGCCCGCAAGCAAATTTGTCAGAGCTTATGCTAGGGGGCTTGAGCAACAAAGGAAGTGAAAAGCTATTAGAGCGTCACGGGAAATTACCCCGATGCAGTGTTGGTGGATACTTCCAGCTTCGCCTACCGTCACCATATGCACCGCCCAAGTTCGATGCGCATGATTTCATTTCTAATCCAAATACTTACAACCATGCCATGCCTGCGAACATTGACCTAGTCTGTGGTGACCCCTTGCTTGAGTTGCAGGCTAACGCCGTCAACACATTGGCAAATCATAATATACCCGGGGTGGAACCATGGATAGCTGTTATCGACTGGCTCAAGGATTTCTTGGCTCAGATCTACAATGAGTACGACACAGTATTTTTCGATTGCAATCCGAGTTTCTCTTTATATACACAAATCGCATTGGCAACCGCAGATCGAATTATCCTTCCCGTGATGGCAGATGACTCCTCGCGCCGTGCCATCCAAAATGCATTTTCACTAATATATGGACTTAAACTACCATCCGATATATATGCCTCTTACATGTTTGCCACGAAACTTACTTCTGCCAACAGGCCGCTTCCGAAAATTCATCTGATAGTAAAAAACCGAATCACTCAATACATAACATCGGCATCCGCATATGCGGCTGTACTTAACGCGATTCAAGCCGACATTGACGGACTTTTAAAAACTCATCCACGGATATTTACGTTTAAGAAGTCCGACAGGGGTTTTGTTGAAATACGAGACTTCCAAACCACAGGCGTCGTTGCGTTTGCAAAAGGCCTTCCATTCTCGAAAGTGCGCGCAGGTAAGCAGTCCATTAACGGGCATCGTGTACAAGTAAAGCAGGACTATCTCAACAATTGTAAGAGCGCGCTGGAGGAACTTGTAAAACCGCTATAAAAGTGCATTGAGGGGTTCGCATAAATTTTCAAAGAAATTAATGTAAGCCCCTTTGATTCCCAAAGCCTGAAGTAAGCGTACGCTGGGGTGAAGTACGAACCCCAACAATGTCACTCCCCGAACTCATCCGCAGCAAACCATCTTCTGACGTTCCCCAATTTTTATTCAAATCACCGCATGCAATGTATTGGTGGAGGCTCGAACACAGCCAATCGGCGGCATGGCTTACGTAACCATGTTTCACCGAGTTGTAGTGAATGTAATCAACGTGGCGCTGGAGGTCAAAGTCGTCGCAGATCGGGTGTTATTAGTACTGCGGTTGCCAAAATCGCCTTACCAGTTTTTATCCGAATCTCTATGAGAAAAATGACTTTGTAAATATATCAGCCGCGATCTGGTGGGCAATGCCCGCCCTACGAGACTAATGTTGGATTTCATTCATTACGGTTTTTAATTCTGGCTTTGATCGCATTCTAGGAAAACTCAGCGCAGCGATAAAATTCATAGCTGCAAAACACGCGAGCACGAGCAGAATTTTTTCAAAGCCGCCGCCACTGCTATGCAAATATGCGACCAGCGGCACGGCGGTTGCGCTGGCGCTGAAGGAGATGAGATAACGCAGCGCGTAGGCGCGCGAGCGCCATTCGTCGCTAACGTATCTTGCGACCATGGCGTCGTTGATGGGTATCTGGCCGAAAATAAAAAACATCATCGCCAGTGCGACGGCGAGCATGGCGTAGTTTTGTAAATTAGCGGCGAAGAATAATAGCGGCGCTTGTAGCGCGACGATTCCGACGAATACATTACGCAGCGGGTATTTATCCAGCAATCTGCCGACAATCAATTGCGCCATCGCGGCGAGCAGATAAACACCGGCGACCAGTGTGCCGATGCCGGTGGTGGTTTGCGCGAGCGCGCGCAGGCGTTCGTCGAACAGCTTGGGCATGGAGATGGTCGTCGCGTTGAAAATGATGCCGCCGCAGATTGTCGCCAGCATTAGTACGATGAATATTCTGCGCATATAGCTATTGCTCATGCTGATGTGTTTGGCGGCGCTTTTGTGTGGCGCGGGCAATATGGCTGGGACTAAGGAAATAAATAGCACGCCGATGATCAGCGCGATAACAGCAGGCACAATGAAAGCCGCGCGCCAGCCAAACGCATCACACAGCGCGCCCGCAGCGATGGCGGCGATGGCGACGCCGACGTTGCCGTACACGCCATTCACGCCAAGCGTCTTGCCGACTTTATCTGTGTAACTCACCAGCATGGCGATGCCGACGGGATGATAAATCGCGGCGAAGATGCCGATGAGCGTGAGGCCGATGGCGATGTGTGCAGTGGTTTGCGCGAAGCCAGTCAACACCGTGGCTGCGCCGATGCCGAAAAAAAATACCGCCATCATATTGCGCCGGCTCCAGCGATCGGCCAGCCAACCGGCAGGAATAGAGCACACGCCAAATGCGATAAAACCGCCGAGCGCAAGCGGCAACATCGCGCCGTAATCCAAACCGAATTGCGGCGCCATGGCGATGACGGCGGTGGTGAACACCAGCATCAGCAGATGATCGAGCGTGTGGCCGAGATTGAGGAAAAGGCTGAGATATTTGGGAGAATGGTTCATTTTTCTGTATCAATATTTGGTTCTGTTGCCCTGCTTTTAAATCCCCCTCAATCCCCCTTTTTCAAAGGGGGAAGGCTTTTTAAAATAGTAGCGTAGGTCGGCAATCCGTTGCCGGCAAAAATGCATTGTTACATAGCCAGACGTCGGCAAAGGATTGCCGACCTACAAAAACCTCACCGTGCCTGACGTCGGCAAAGGATTGCCGACCTACAAAAACTTCTCTGTCATTCTGAGCCGCTTTTGGCGAAGAATCTGATTTTATGTCGTACCGCAAAAACAGATTCTTCGGACTTTGCCCTCAGAATGAATAAGGGCTTGTGTTCGTGGCCTGTTCAGAAATTTATTTTGACCCATGTCAGGTAGCCATTCGGCAACCTAACCTACTTCTGGCGCGGGCATGAAACGGGGTATAAATTATCAAAACGGTTTCGCCAGTCAGGTAGCCTTCGGCAACCTGACCTACGTAACTATTTCACCGTCGTTCCCGCGCAGGCGGGAATCCAGTGCCTTTCAAAAAAAATGCTTTTCTTCAAACCGTTTTGTGAACATCGCTTTTATTCTAGCTGGATTCCCGCATACGCGGGAATGACAACTGGCAAGGGAATAACAACTGGCGCGGGCATGAAACAGTGATATCAAATTGTCAAAACGGTTTCGCCAGCACCAAATACACAATGCCGATCAACGCCGGCAGTGCGGGGATTTCGTTCAGCCAGCGGTAAAACACATGACTATGTTTGTTTCTATCGTGTTTGAAATCGAGCATGAGTTTGCCCAGATAAATGTGATGCGCGATTAAGACCAGTACGAGAAATAATTTTGCGTGCAGCCAGCCTCCGCGAAAGCCGTAACCCAGCCACAGCCACGTGCCGAATATCAGCGTGAGTATTGCGCTCGGCGTCATGATGCCGAAAAATAATTTGCGCTCCATGATTTTGAAACGCTCAATGCTGATCGTGTCTGTCGCTTGCGCGTGATACACGTAGAGGCGTGGCAAATAAAATAATCCGGCGAACCAGGCGACCATAAAAACGATGTGTAATGTCTTAATAAATATCATAAATTATTCAATATAATCAATAAGTTACAATTGATGCGGTTATTTTAGTAAACGTCGCCGTATCAGCACCAGTGCGATGTAAAAACCGGTTGCGCCGTATGCAAATAATACAAAAACATGCTGCAGAATATTCGCCGGCACGTGGCCCAACACCAGCGGCCTGGCGAGATCTATCGCGTGGGTGAGCGGTAAAAACAACGACACGATTTGCAAGAACTGCGGCAATTGTGACACGGGAAAAAATACGCCGCACAGCAAAGTCATCGGCGTGATCGCCAGCGTGAAGTAATACATGAAGAAATCAAAACTCGGCGACACCGCCGTGACAATCAAACCCATGCCGGCGAAACAAAAGCCGATCAACAATGCGAGCAGCGGAATCCACAACACCAGCGGCGAATGAGTGAGGTCGAGTAACGCAATGACGATTAGCACTGCCGTGCCGGACAAAAAACTTTTGCTCGCTGCCCAAATCAATTCGGCGAACACCACGTCATCCAAACCTATCGGCGCATTGAGAATCGCCTCCCATGTTTTTTGCACATGCATGCGCGAGAAGGCCGACCACAGCGACTCGAAGCTGGCACTGTTCATGGTCGAATAACAAATCGTGCCCGCTGCGAGAAACGTGATGTAAGGCACGCCGTCGATGGCGGGCAGCAACGCGCCCAAACCATAACCAAGGCCGAACATATAAATCATCGGGTCGGCCAGATTGCCGAGCACTGACGGAATGGCAAGTTTTTTCCATACCAGAAAATTGCGCCGCCAAACGGGCCAGAAGCGAAAACTTAATTGCGGCGGGCGGTAGAAATTGGTTTTCATGGGAAGGCAAAAACGCAGGCCATGTAATTCAGGCCACGTCTTTTTTCTCTGCCGCATCGCCCGGTGCCGGCCCCATCTGCCCCATCAACCGATAGGCCATGAAGCCGAGCACGCCGACGCCCAACATCAGTGCTGCCCACAGCGAATATTTTTTTACCGGTAATGGCTCCGCCGGTTTTGCCCCACCGCCCACAGTGATTGCTGCGTCCAATTTGGCAAATTTGAGTTTGAGCGAGCCGTCTTCATTTTGCAGCGATGCATAGCCGGGCAAAAGATTTTGCAGTTGCGCCTCGCCTTCGCTCACCGTGTTGCTGCCGTAGGCCAGTTGAAACGGGCCTTGCCCGCGCGCGACAAACACCAGGCGTTGCGGCAACCATGATACGGACATTTTCGGCAGGCCCTTGCCCAGGCCGCCACCCTTTTGATCAACGCGTGCCAGCCAATAGCGGGCAGCGGGCACATTGATGGCGGAATCGGCATTGGAAATTTCCTGTCCGTTCGATTGCAATCGATAAAACACCCGCGCGCCGACAGATTGCCAGGAATCTTTTGGATCATTGCGCGTAAATAATTGCGTCGCAACGGCCGTATTGTTTTGCGGTAGTTGCAAATTCATTTCATAAACAGGCACGCGCGCTTGCAGATCAAAAACATATTCACCCGGCTTGTCGGCAACAGCTTCGCCATCGACATTGAGTTTTTGCCGTTCGCGCACAACGCTTGATGATGAGGATGTTTTGCCGTTAAAGCTGCTAAGTGTTGGCAACTTGTCGGCTCCCTGTGATTTGATGCGCCAATATTTGGCCTTCGTCGGCGCAAACTCTGCATCATTGCGCAGCAGCTTGTTGCCGTTGAATTGCAAGTTCACTAGCGGCACTGAAGACGACAGCGTGCGCCAATTGCTTAAATCGTCACTGGTTTCCAGTGAAACATGAACGGAAAAATCTTCGCTTGTATCGAGCCACGAAAAGTTCAAGCCTGATAACGGTTTTTCCAGCTTGCTCGTATCAAGCACATAACCGATTATTTTTTCTTTGGTTTCCGGCTTACCGCTTTTTGTCAGGTCAACGACTGTATTGCCGCTTTGAATGCGCAATTTTAACGCATCGGTTTCCTGCACCGATTCGTTGTGCAAAGGGAAGTAAGGCAGCGGCAATTGTGTAACTTGTTGCGTCACCGCCGCGCCTGCGTCGCTGCGCAATGCGTGGGGCACCACTTCACCGCTGCCGTTGAACACGCGCACATCGGCCAAATTATTACGCACGGCTTTTTGGTAAACCGCCAAGGGCACATCCAATTGGTAAGCGGCTTCATTGCCTTCGATGACAATAGGCATGGCGAAGGCGAAGTCTTTTGGTGTCGGTTCGCCTGCTGCCAAAGCCGCGCCGCAGATGATGGATGCGACAAAAAATATTATTCTACTCATGCCTTTTGCTCCTGTAATTTTGCGGCGGGTGGCAACGGCGAAAAATAGCCGATGACCAGCATCAACACGCCGACCACAATGAAACTGACAATGCGTTGAATGCCTTCGACGTGAGACAAATCCAAGGTGAACAGCTTCAGAACGACAATGCCCATGAGCGCCGCGCCGACAATCCACAATGGCCGCAATTTTTTGCGCGTGGCAAGCAACATGGTGGCAAGGGCGATGACGGTCCAGAATATTGAGAAAGAAGTTTGCACCAAGGTGGAATGCATCATCTGGTCAAAATTAAATGGCACGCCAGCCCAGTAATGAAGTGTGCGCAGCAAGATCGCATTGAGCCAGACAAACAAGACGATAGCCAGCGGCACGTACACCGCTTGTTTGGCAAAACCGGCGAAGGCGGGAAATGCCGATTGCTTCATCTTCAACGCCCAGATAATGAGTGTGATCAACACCAATGCTTGCGCTACATCCAGCGGATTAAGCAGCGGCACATAGGGCAATGGCGATGGGTCACCGGTGGAAGTGAAATTGGAAAACAGCGACCATAGCCACAAACAAACTGCCAACACCGCGCCGCCAATGCCAAGATACGTTTGTGCATGTTGATTCAGCGGCCATTGGATGCGCGAGGTGAATCTGGTCAGCAGCAACAGCAAGATACACGGCACAACAGCCCAGGCGATAAGTGGCCACGAGCCACCGCCTTCTACCAGGCGGTTGATCTGCCAGCCCGCCTCCCAACTCAACAGAACGCCGAGCAGTAGCAAGCTAAACAAATGGCTGATGCGCTCGCCCGTTTCTGCCGGCGCGTCTTGCGCAGCTTCCTGCCGCTTGAGCACCCAGTACCAAATGATGAAGGCAATGGCCCACGCAACAAAACCGAAACTGATAAACGGATGGGCCGCTGTAAACATTTGCGCCAACGCGAAAATGAACATGAATGGCAGCAACAATAATGCGGGCATGCGTAGCCTCGGCCAATTGAGTTTTTTCGAAATCAGGCTGAACAGGCCGCAACTAATGGCAACGAAAAGCAAGTACAACAAAAAGAGGCCTATATATATCGATATGTAGTTGC
Organism: Pseudomonadota bacterium; assembly: GCA_043744215.1. Taxonomy (GTDB): domain Bacteria; phylum Pseudomonadota; class Gammaproteobacteria; order Burkholderiales; family JBEEJL01; genus JBEEJL01. Next base: position 5,512 of record JAYTVC010000060.1, on the reverse strand, counting down.
TTTCGCTATGATAGTGTTTTGCGATTTCATTCAAGCCGCCGCCAAACCACCACAGCACACCCCACAAAAATAGCAGCAACCCGACAACTGCTTCGTTGGTGCTGATTTTTTCATGATGTTTATAGTATTGCCACGAGCCGAACAACGCGGCGAGGCTAATCAGCACGGCACCAAGATAATCGCTGTTAAGCACCGGCATCAGGCCGACCACCTGCTGGCTTTCGCGGAAGAACATGAGGCCGCTAAGCAATATGAGCAACGCGCCGAATAATCTGCCGAGCAATCGTTGTTGCCGAAGGCTGGCCCACAATACGGCAGCGCCCTCGACCGCCCAGGTAGCAGCCGTGACACGGCCATCGAATGCCAGCGGCACGGCAAGCGTGGCGAACACCACACCCATGGCGAGGAAGGCTTCGACCAGTAAACGCAAACTGTCTTTATGGCGCGAATATAAAATGCCGGCGAGCACCAGATAAAACGCGCCCAAGGCCAGGGCGCTGAACGCGAGTCCGTATTCGGTATGGCGCATCAGCGCAGCCTGCAAAGCGAAAGCGATAATGGGTGTGCCGAATACCAGCGTGCCATCTACATAACCTTTGAGATTGGGTGGTTGGCGTGTGGCGTAAAGCACAGCAATAGCCACATAAAATAAAAAGAACAAAATCAAAAACGGTTCAGTGCTTGCCAAAAGCTCCGGCTGATATTTATTTACGCCCCATAAAGTCGCAATGACAAAAGTAAAAATAAACCCGAGTAAATTCAGTGGCCGCCACGATTTATACAAGGCGATGCCGAGAATGCCAGCATTGAGCAGCGCGTAATAACTGAACAGCGCCACATGATTGCCCGAATTGGTAGAGGTGAGAATCGGCGCGAGAAAACCGCCACTGATGCCCATGACGGCCAGCGCCATAGCATTTTGCTTTATCGCCAGAATGGCCGAGAACACGCCCATCAACGCGAGCAACGCAAAAGCCGCGCCTGACGGAATGAGCTGATACAACTTGAACGATGCGAAGACAGTGAGATATAAAATACCAATAGCACCGCCCTGCATGGCCAGCGCATAACCCGCGCGCTTCTCGCGCAAACGCCAGCCGATAACGAGCATCACGATGGCGCCGATAGCCACGCCTATCAGGCGCAGTTCGATCGGCACTTTGTCATGATCCACCGCGTATTTGAACAAAAACGCGACGCCAAAAAATAGAATGATGATACCTACACGCACCAGCAAATTACCGCCGGTGAAATAATCGCGCAGCCATTTGATGGGCGGGAATTCGGCAGGAGGCAGAGCCGGCGTTTTGCTTTGCAGCGGCGGCCGGATGGCGGTTTGCACGGGTGAAGGTGTAGCTGCAGGCGCTTGCATTCCAGCCGGTTGCATAGCGGCTGGCTGAACTATTGCTTCTTGCAAGTTTGTTAAAGTTGGAATTTCGCGTGTATCTGACGCGGAAGATGCCGCGGCCTGGGCTGCGAGGCTGGGAGCCTCAAGCGGCTGCGGCTGCGTGATACGCACCGGTTGTAAGCCTGGCTGCGGCACCGCTTCGCTTTTTGCCGGCTTCGTTTCAGCTTGCCGCATCAATTGCGTGATGCTATGGCGCATCTCTTTTATTTGTTCATCAAGCGCAGAAATTTTTTGATAAACCGCGAGATGGCCGCCAAATAAATATCCGACAATGCCGCCGAAAAAAAGGCCGGTAATGCCGAAGAACATGGCCCCGAATAAAGCGCCGACAATTGCAAATATGAAGCTCATGTTTCGTCCTTATTGTTATTCAAGTTGTTATCCAATGAGAAAACCGGTGACCTATATTACAGGGTATTTATGCTTTCTAATCGCGCAACTCACGACCAGTCAATTTCAAAAATACATCTTCCAGATTCGCGGCGCGGTGCAAATAGCGCAACTGAGTTTGCAGCGATAAATTTTCCAGTAAAAATTTGGGGTCATGCGCATAACAGAACGCGGTTTCGCCGGTGATTTCAGCGCGTTCGGAATATTTTTTGCCGACGCTTTCTACCCACGCTGCCACTTCTTCGCCATAGACTTCGACCACATGAGGTTCGATGTGCTGGGCGATTAAATTGCGTGGCGCGCCGAGGGCGATGGCTTTTCCGTGGTCAAGAATCATCACGCGATTGCATAAGCGTTCGGCTTCTTCCATGAAATGGGTGGTGAGCAAAATGGTTTTACCTTGGTTCAATAATTTTCGCAGGCGCTCCCAGATGACATGGCGCGCTTGCGGGTCAAGGCCCGTTGTCGGCTCATCGAGGAACACCAGATCGGGATCATTCACCAGCGCACGGGCAAGCGTGAGGCGACGTTTCATGCCGCCGGAGAGCGTCTGGGTTTTGCTGTCGGCGCGTTGGGTGAGGCCGGCAAATTCGAGCAAGGCCGGAATGCGCTCGCGGATAATTTTTTCACCGATGCCGAAGTAACGGCCGAACACGAGAAGGTTTTCCGTCACGGTAAAATCCGGATCCAAACTATCTATTTGCGGCACGACACCGACTTTTAATCGCGCCGGCCGGCCTTCGCGCGGCACCGGGCGATGCAACAGGCTGATGTCGCCCTCGTCAGGGTCGATCAGCCCCAACGCTAATCGCAAGGTCGTGGTCTTGCCCGCGCCATTGGGGCCGAGCAAACCGAAACATTCGCCACGCTGCAATTCAAAACTGATTCCGGCAACCACTTCATTGCCGCTGTATTTTTTGCGCAAATTATTGACACTTAAAACTGACATAGGCGCGACACATAATCTTTGATGTGATGCAAACGGCGGTGAAAAAAATGTTCTGCGCCGGGAATGGTGATGATGGCGAGGTCTTGCTGACGCGCCCAATCGAGCACAGCTTGATACGGCACCACTTCATCCTGTTCGCCGTGTATGACGATAGTGTTTTTTGGCACGTCGCCGATGGGGAAAGTGGCTACCGCCGGGCCTATCATAACTAATTGATTGCATTGAATTTTTTTACATATTTCGGCAGCAATAAATGCTCCGAAAGAAAAGCCTGCGGAGTAAATGGCCAAGTCGCCGAATTGTTGTTTAGCATAAACGGCAACGGCAAGCATGTCGTCTGCTTCTCCACGACCTTCGTCGTAGCGGCCTTCGCTCGCGCCGACACCGCGAAAGTTTGGGCGTAATGCGACGCAGTTTAATTCAAAAAAAGTTTTGGCGAGGGTCTGTGCGATTTTGTTGTCGAGCGTGCCGCCGTGTAACGGATGGGGATGGGCGATGAGTGCGATGGCGCGGCGTGAAGGGCCCGGATCATTCACGACGACTTCGAGTTTGCCCGCCGGGCCATCTAAGAAAATTTTTTCGCTGTGCATCGGTTGCAAACGGGCGGCGCTCAAATTTTTAATCTTTCTACTACGCGCCCGTGCTGAAAATGTTCGCTGATGATTTCGTCGATGTCTTCCTTGTCGACATAGGTGTACCAGGTTTCCTGCGGATAAACGACCATCACCGGGCCTTTATCGCAACGGTCAAGGCAGCCTGCTGCATTGACGCGCACTTTGCCTTCACCACTCAGTTTGAGCGATTTGATTTTATCTTTGGCGTAACCGCGCATGGCTTCAGCACCTTTGTCGGCGCAGCAGGCTTCGCCGTTAGCGCGCTGGTTCACACAAAAAAATACGTGGTGTTTGTAGTAGCTCAAGGCAAATTTCCCAAAATGAAATCGAATGCTGATTATACCCCGCCCTCAACGTGTGTCGGGCCAGGCAGTCTGATGGCGGTGGGCGTAAATCAGGTAAACCAGTGCGGCAATCGGCCACACTTCGTTGATGAACTGCGTAAGGCTGGTGAAGTTGAGCAGTTGCCCGTAAGGCCATTTGAATACGCGCAAAATTTCGCTCGGACTGTCGTAAATGGCCGCGAGTTTTGACATGACCCCGCCCGCAAGAATAATCAGCCCCGCCACGTACACACGATGGCGGTGGCGCAATGATGAAAATATCAGCAGCAACACCAGGCCGCCGGCCAGCCCGGCCAGCGTTTCGCGCCCAAGCCAATTGGGCAGCAGCGGTTCCTTGAGCAGTATGGTGGCAGCTACGGTCTTGATCAACAAGGCCAGCGCCAATATTGCCACGGCGAAGATCATCGGCCGCACATTGCGTTGGATCAGCAATGAAATAAACAAGGCCAAACCGCAAAAATTCAACCCCACCGCTGCGGCCTGGGGAATCCAGTACGATGCCGCATCCACCTGTGTATTCCACGGTGACAGCAATGTGTTAATCACATTTCCGGCCGCGAGAAACGGAATAGAAGGATTCAGTTGCGCAATAAACCACAAGGCCAATATCAGCAAACCAAGATTAGCCAGCCGCCCACGCAAAAAAATCTGGTCGCGCAGCGCGGCTATGCGGCTGAAATGCGGCGTCCATGCCAGCCAGGCGGTTAACAACACACCAATAATTACACCGGTGGTGTTGGCGATGATGTCCACCAGCGATGCGATGCGCACGGGAATAAATTGTTGCAAGGTCTCCATGCAAAAACTGAGCGCAAAGCCCGCAATAATCGACAGCACTGCCGCAACGTTTGGCCCGGAGCGAGGGCGCAGAAATACATAGGCGCACAAACCGAACGGAATATACGCCAGCACATTGATGACAACATCGAATAGCGCAATGTGGCGCGGCCAATCGAAAGAATGAAATATACCCGTACCCAGATCGCGCCAGCCAGTGAACGGCGACAACGACACATAGACAATCAACAGCGTGTAGACCGCCAGCCAGGTGCCCGCAGAACTGGCATTACGCAAATCAGCAGTAGCGCGTTTGGGCATAAAAATTTGGGTAGAAGCGAGGAACTCGCGAGTATGCTTACGCTAACACAAGCATGCACGCCAGTAAAACAGGGCGAGCGAAAAACACGCCGCCGACTTAACGCATCACATGCAGGCCCGTTTTATAGCGTTTGAGGTTTTGCACATACACATCGGCATTGAGTTTGATACGTGCAACTTCTTCGTCGGTAAGTTGGCGCACCACTTTGCCCGGCGAGCCGACGACGAGGGAGTTGTCGGGGATAACTTTGCCTTCGGTGATGAGCGTGTTGGCGCCAATGATGCAGTTGTTGCCGATGACCGCTCGGTTAAGAATAACGCTCTTGATGCCGATGAGCGTGTTGTCGCCGATAATGCAGCCATGCAGCATAACCAGATGGCCGATGGTGACATTTTTGCCGACAGTCAGCGGCGCGCCCATGTCGGTGTGCAACACGGAGTTATCCTGCACATTGGAGTTTTCGCCGATGTCGATCAGCTCGTTATCGCCACGCAATACTGCGCCGAACCAGATGCCAACGTTATTGGCCAGACGCACATGGCCGATAACGGCGGCGCTGTCGGCGACGAAATGCTCGCCGAGAAATTCAGGTTGGGCGTCGTTGAGTTGGTAGATCATTTTTGTCCTCTCTCGATTTTGTTTTTGGTAGGTCGGCAATCGATTTCCAACCGATAAGGTTTCGTCGTTCCCGCGCAGGCGGGAACCCAG
>JAYTVC010000059.1:0-15633 GCA_043744215.1 Pseudomonadota bacterium | reverse complement strand
GTCAATGTGGTCTTGCCGTGGTCTACGTGACCAATCGTGCCGACGTTGACGTGCGGTTTGGTCCGCTCAAATTTGCCTTTTGCCATGATGTTTTTCCTTCAAAAATTACGATTGATTTTTGATTGTTAAAAATTACTTCTTGTTGATAACTGCTTCAGCGACGTTTTTCGGCGCTTCCGTGTAGTGCTTGAATTCCATCGTGTAGGTCGCGCGGCCTTGTGTTGCGGAACGCAACGAGGTCGAGTAACCGAACATTTCCGCCAAAGGCACTTCAGCCTTGATTACTTTGAGGCCCGGCACGTCGTCCATGCCTTGGATCATGCCACGACGGGACGACAAATCGCCCACCACGTTGCCCATGAATTCCGGTGGCGTTTCCACTTCAACCGCCATCATTGGCTCCAACAGCACGGGGCTGGCTTTGCGCATACCATCCTTGAACGCCATGGACGCAGCCATCTTGAACGCATTTTCATTCGAGTCCACATCGTGGTACGAGCCGTCGAACAACGTGACTTTTACGTCAACCACGGGGAAGCCGGCGAGCACACCATTGGGCAATGTTTCTTCCAGGCCTTTGTTCACCGCAGGAATAAATTCGCGCGGGACCGTACCACCCTTGATTGCGTCGACAAACTCGAAACCCTTGCCGGTTTCGTTCGGCTCCATGCGTAACCACACATGGCCGTACTGGCCTCGGCCGCCGGATTGTTTGACGAATTTGCCTTCGATTTCAACTTGTTTCTTGATCGCTTCGCGATAGGCCACCTGCGGTGCGCCCACGTTGGCTTCTACGCTAAATTCGCGCTTCATGCGGTCCACAATAATTTCCAGATGCAATTCACCCATGCCGGAAATAATCGTCTGGCCGGATTCTTCATCGGTGCGCACGCGGAATGAAGGGTCTTCTTGCGCAAGACGGTTCAATGCAAGGCCCATTTTTTCCTGGTCCTGCTTGGTCTTCGGCTCGACAGCAACGTGAATCACTGGCTCAGGGAATATCATGCGTTCGAGGATAATCACTTTATCCGGATCGCAAATCGTGTCGCCCGTGGTCGTGTCTTTCAAACCCACCGCCGCAGCGATGTCGCCTGCGCGCACTTCATCAATGGCCTTGCGGTCATTGGCGTGCATTTGCACCAAACGGCCGATACGTTCCTTGCGGCCTTTTACCGAGTTGTAAACCGTATCGCCGCTTTTCAGCACGCCCGAATAGGAGCGCACAAAAATAAGCTGGCCGACAAAGGGGTCGGTCATAATTTTGAATGCAAGGCCAGAGAATGGCTCGTCGTCGCTGGCTTTGCGTTGGCCTTGGCTGCCGTTTTCCAGCTCGCCCGTCACAGGCGGGATGTCTGTCGGGGCAGGCAGAAAATCTATCACGCCATCCAACATTGCCTGCACACCCTTGTTCTTGAATGCTGAGCCGCACAACATGGGAACGATTTCACCGGCGATGGTACGGGTACGCAAACCGAGTTTGATGTCCTTGGCGGACAACTCACCCGCTTCCAAATATTTGTTCATCAGCTCTTCGGACGCTTCAGCGGCGCTTTCCACCATTTTCTCGTGCCATTCTTTGGCCTCTGCCTGCAGATTGGCAGGAATGTCGCGCAGCTCGAACTTCATGCCCTGAGATGCCTCATCCCAGAAGATGGCTTTCATTTTGATGAGATCAACGACGCCTTCAAATTTTTCTTCCGCGCCAATAGGAATCTGGATGGGCACGGGGTTGGCCTTGAGGCGGCTTCTCATCTGGTCATAGACTTTGAAGAAATTAGCGCCTTGGCGATCCATTTTGTTCACAAATGCCAAGCGCGGCACGCCGTATTTGTTAGCTTGGCGCCAGACGGTTTCCGATTGCGGCTGCACGCCGCCTACGGCGCAATAGACCATGCAAGCGCCGTCAAGAACACGCATGGAGCGCTCAACCTCAATGGTGAAGTCCACGTGGCCTGGTGTATCGATGATGTTGATGTGATGCTCCGGATACTCGCCAGCCATACCCTTCCAGAAACAAGTAACGGCAGCAGACGTAATCGTAATGCCGCGTTCTTTTTCCTGCTCCATCCAGTCGGTCGTGGTCGCACCATCGTGCACTTCACCAATCTTGTGGCTTTCACCGGTGTAATAAAGTACGCGCTCGGTGGTTGTGGTTTTACCCGCGTCAATGTGTGCGCTGATGCCGATGTTGCGATAACGTTCGATTGGTGTTTTACGTGCCACGATTAAGCCTGTATCTCTCTCACGACCAGCGTCACGCGCCGGTCTGTAACTATTTGATTAAATTGAATATTTTATATTCGCAAACCTAGAACCGATAGTGCGCAAATGCCTTGTTGGCATCGGCCATACGGTGCACTTCTTCGCGTTTTTTAATTGCGCCACCACGACCTTCAGACGCTTCAATCAGCTCCGCAGCCAGGCGCATGCCCATGGATTTTTCACCACGCTTACGCGCCGCTTCGCGCAACCAGCGCATAGCCAGCGCAGTACGACGCGTTGCGCGTACTTCAACCGGCACCTGATAGTTGGCACCACCGACGCGGCGGCTTTTCACTTCTACCATTGGTCGCGCATTATTCAGCGCAGTGATAAAAATCTCGATTGGGTCTTTCCCGGCCTTTTTCTGGATTTGCTCCAGCGCGCCGTAAATGATGCGCTCGGCTACGGCTTTTTTGCCTTCTTGCATCAGCACATTAACGAATTTCGACACTTCGACATTGCCGAATTTCGGATCAGGAAGAATATCGCGCTTGGGAACTTCTCTACGTCTTGGCATGAATGACCTCTAAAACTTATTTGGTTATGCTGCTTTGGGGCGCTTGGCACCGTATTTCGAACGACTCTGTTTGCGATCTTTAACACCTGCGGTGTCGAGGCTGCCGCGCACCATGTGGTAACGCACACCCGGCAAGTCTTTTACGCGACCGCCGCGAATCAGCACCACTGAGTGCTCTTGCAGATTGTGTCCTTCGCCACCGATGTAGCTAATGACTTCAAAGCCATTGGTTAAGCGCACTTTGGCGACTTTACGCAAAGCCGAGTTCGGCTTTTTCGGCGTGGTTGTGTAAACGCGAGTACACACTCCGCGCTTTTGCGGGCAACTGTTCAGTGCTGGCACTTTGCTTTTCGCTTTAATCAGTGCGCGCGGCTTGCGAATTAATTGGTTATTTGTGGGCATCTGTACTTCTCACTTACGGATGGTTAAGCGTTTCTGGCGCCAACAGGCGCCAGAAACGCAAGAAAAGACTATCAATTTTACGGTGCGGTATTGCCTGTGTCAAGCCGCATCGTAGCTACCGAGCCAAACCGGCTACGCCACTTGCTCGCCTGACGTAGTTTCCAAATCGTCGAGGCTACCAAAGCTGCGGCCCGTATCATCCCCCTCACCGCCATGACGCTTGCGCCGGGTGGTGTGATAGGCAAGGCCCGTTCCGGCAGGAATAAGGCGACCAACAATGACGTTTTCCTTCAGGCCGCGCAGTTCATCGCGTTTGCCCATAATGGCCGCTTCGGTCAATACGCGCGTGGTCTCTTGGAACGATGCCGCTGAAATAAACGAATCGGTGGACAATGACGCCTTCGTAATACCCAACAACATATAGTTGTAGCTGGCTGGCTGCTTACCGGCCTTGGTCATTTTTTCGTTTTCTTCCAGCACCTCTGCACGTTCCAACTGCTCACCCACGATAAAGCGGGTTTCGCCCGGATCGAGGACAGCTACACGGCGCAACATCTGGCGCACAATGACTTCGATGTGCTTGTCGTTGATCTTCACGCCTTGCAGACGATATACATCCTGCACTTCGTCGATGATATAACGTGCCAGCGCTTCAACACCCAACAGGCGCAGAATATCGTGCGGATCAGCCGGGCCGTCGACAATCGATTCGCCTTTGTTCACAACCTGTCCGTCGTGGGTCGTAACATGACGTTCTTTCGGAATCAGGTATTCGTTCGCGACACCATCGAGATCGGTGATGACTAAACGTTGTTTACCCTTCGTGTCCTTACCGAACGACACCACGCCCGTGACTTCTGCCAGCAAGCCTGCGTCTTTCGGTGAACGCGCTTCGAACAACTCCGCCACTCGGGGCAAACCACCGGTGATGTCACGCGTCTTGGACGATTCCTGCGGGATGCGCGCCAGCACTTCGCCGACGGAAACCTGCTGGCCATTTTTGACTGTGATAATCGCGCCGATCTGGAAGGTATAATTCACCGGCTGATCGCTGCCGGAAAGTTTCACTTCTTTGCCTTTGTCGCCGAGCAATTTAACGGCCGGACGCAGACCTTTTGAAACGGAACTGCCGCGGCGCTTCGGATCAATCGCTACCAGATTCGACAAACCGGTTACATCGTCGATCTGCTTGGCTACGGTAACGCCTTCTTCCACGTTTTCGAAGCGGATTTCACCGGCGTATTCCGTGATGATCGGCCGCGTATGCGGATCCCACGTGGCCAACACCAAGCCTGCCTTGATTTTGGCGCCGTCGCTCACCAGCAGCGTGGCACCGTAGGGCACTTTATGGCGCTCGCGCTCGCGGCCATTATCGTCATGGATATAAATTTCACCACTGCGCGAAATAGCAATCTGCTCAGCACGTCCGTTAGTGATGTAACGCATGCCGGGGGAGAAATGAATCACACCGGCAGATTTCGCATCAACCTGGCTGGCTACCGCAGTACGCGAAGCCGCGCCGCCGATGTGGAAGGTGCGCATGGTCAACTGTGTGCCCGGTTCGCCGATGGATTGGGCCGCAATCACACCCACTGCTTCGCCTACGTTCACTTGCGTGCCACGGCCCAAATCGCGGCCATAACATTGCGCGCACAAGCCGTAGCGCGTTTCGCACGTTAACGGTGTGCGTACTTTCACTTCATCAATACCGGCAGCTTCAATCGCATCCACGGTATCTTCATCCAGCAATGCACCGGAAGGCACTTGTACTTTGCCGCTTTCCGGATTCATCACATCAGCCGCAGTCACGCGGCCAAGAATGCGCTCGCGTAATGGTTCAACCACTTCGCCGCCTTCAACCAGAGCCTTTTGCACCAGACCATTGCTGGTGCCGCAATCATGCTCAATCACCACCAGATCCTGCGTCACATCTACAAGACGACGTGTGAGATAGCCGGAGTTTGCCGTTTTCAACGCCGTATCGGCCAGACCTTTACGCGCACCGTGGGTTGAAATGAAATATTGCAAAACGTTCAAACCTTCGCGGAAGTTCGCCGTGATCGGTGTTTCGATAATAGAGCCGTCCGGTTTCGCCATCAGGCCGCGCATACCGGCGAGCTGACGAATCTGCGCGGCGGAACCGCGCGCGCCCGAGTCGGCCATCATATAAATCGAGTTGAACGATTCCTGCGTGGTGTGCTTGCCTTCGCGCGTGGTCACAGGCTCGGTGCCCAGTTGCTCCATCATGGCTTTACTGATCTGATCGCCGGCGCGGCCCCAGATGTCCACCACTTTGTTGTAGCGCTCGCCCTGCGTTACCAGACCCGACGTGTATTGCGATTCGATTTCCTTCACTTCGTGTTCGGACGTAGCGATGATGTTTTGCTTGGACTGCGGAATCAGCAAATCATCGACGCAAATCGAAATGCCCGCGCGGGTCGCGTAGGTGAAGCCGGTATACATCAGCTTGTCGGCGAAAATAACCGTTTCGCGGATGCCGCAACGGCGGAAGCTGGCATTGATAAGCTTTGAAATTTCTTTCTTTTTTAATGATTTATTGACGTTCGTAAACGACAGGCCCGGCGGCAGAATATCCGACAGCAAGGCACGACCAACCGTCGTTTCGTAACGGGTAATTTTTTCCTTGTGGCTGCCGTCTTCCAGCACATCCACTTCCTTGATGCGCACCAGAATCTTCGCACCCAGTTCTACTTGGCGCGCTTCGTATGCGCGCGACACTTCAGTCACGTTGGCGAACATGGTGCCTTCGCCCTTTGCGTTTACGCGCTCGCGCGTCATGTAATACAGGCCCAACACGATGTCTTGCGAAGGCACGATAATCGGTTCGCCGTTCGCCGTGTGCAACACGTTGTTGGAGGCGAGCATCAGCGTGCGTGCTTCCATCTGCGCTTCGAGTGACAAAGGAACGTGCACAGCCATCTGGTCGCCGTCAAAGTCGGCGTTGAACGCGGTACACACCAGCGGATGCAACTGGATCGCCTTGCCTTCAATCAGCACCGGCTCGAATGCCTGAATGCCCAAACGATGCAGCGTCGGCGCGCGGTTGAGCAACACCGGATGTTCGCGGATCACGTCTTCGAGAATGTCCCACACTTCAGGGATTTCCTGCTCGACCAATTTCTTTGCGGCTTTGATCGTTGTCGCCAAGCCCAACACTTCGAGCTTGTGGAAAATAAACGGTTTGAATAATTCCAGCGCCATTTTTTTCGGCAGACCGCATTGATGCAATTTCAGTTGCGGGCCCACCACGATGACGGAGCGGCCGGAATAATCGACGCGTTTGCCCAGCAGGTTTTGACGGAAACGACCACTCTTGCCCTTGATCATGTCGGCCAGAGATTTCAGTGCACGCTTGTTGGCGCCGGTCATGGCTTTGCCGCGACGGCCGTTATCGAGCAGCGAATCGACTGCTTCCTGCAGCATGCGCTTTTCGTTGCGCACAATAATTTCCGGCGCTTTTAATTCGAGCAAGCGCTTCAAGCGGTTGTTGCGGTTGATGACGCGACGATACAAATCGTTCAAATCGGACGTGGCAAAACGACCGCCATCCAATGGTACCAATGGACGCAATTCCGGCGGCAGCACCGGCAACACTTCCATCACCATCCAGTCGGGCTTGATGCCGGACTTGGAAAAGCCTTCGAGCACTTTGAGGCGCTTAGCGTATTTTTTGATTTTAGTTTCAGAGCCGGTGGTAGCCAGTTCCTTGCGCAGCGTGTCGATCTCGGCGGACAAATTCAGTTTCCGCAGCAGATCGCGCACGCCTTCAGCGCCCATGGCGGCGTGGAACTCGTCGCCGTATTCTTCCACTTTGGCAAGATAGTCATCTTCGTTGAGCAACTGGCCGCGCTCAAGCGGCGTCAAGCCAGGCTCGGTGACAACAAACGCTTCAAAATACAGCACGCGCTCAATATCGCGCAGCGTCATGTCGAGCACCATACCCAAACGTGATGGCAGCGATTTCAAAAACCAGATGTGCGCAACCGGCGATGCCAGCTCGATGTGGCCCATACGCTCGCGGCGCACTTTCGATAGCGTGACTTCAACGTTACATTTTTCACAAATCACGCCGCGATGTTTCAGGCGCTTGTATTTGCCGCACAGGCACTCATAGTCTTTTACCGGGCCGAAAATCTTGGCGCAGAACAAACCGTCGCGCTCCGGTTTGAAGGTGCGGTAGTTGATTGTCTCGGGCTTTTTCACTTCACCGTAGGACCAGGAACGGATTTTTTCCGGCGACGCGAGGCCGATACGAATGGCATCGAACTCTTCTTCCTGCGTGACTTGCTTGAATAAATCTAATAGTGCTTTCATTGTGCGACTCCTGTTAATGCAGGGGCTAAATCTAATAAATAACTGTTTATAATCAATGACTTATGTTAAAATCGTTCGAGGTCGATATCGATCGCCAACGAGCGGATTTCTTTCACCAGTACGTTGAACGATTCGGGCATACCCGCTTCGATTTTGTGCTCGCCCTTGACGATGTTCTCGTACACCTTGGTGCGGCCATTCACGTCGTCGGACTTCACGGTCAGCATTTCCTGTAGCGTGTACGACGCGCCGTAAGCTTCGAGCGCCCACACTTCCATCTCGCCGAAACGCTGGCCGCCGAACTGCGCTTTGCCGCCCAGCGGTTGTTGCGTCACCAGACTGTATGGGCCGGTGGAACGAGCGTGCATCTTGTCATCGACCAGGTGATGCAGTTTCAGGATGTGCATGTAACCAACCGTCACTGAACGATCGAATGCTTCGCCCGTGCGTCCGTCAAACAGCGTGATCTGGCCATTCTTGGGTAAGCCGGCGAGTTCGAGCATCTGCTTGATTTCCGCTTCCGTCGCGCCGTCAAACACCGGCGTCGCAAACGGCACGCCGTTTTGCAAGTTTTTCGCCAGCTCCATGATTTCTTCATCACTGAATTCGGCGAAATCTTCTTTTTTGCCTGTCGTGTTATAAATCTGGTCGAGGAATTTACGCATTTGTGAAACGGCCGCATGGGCTTTGAGCATCTGACCAATTTGCATGCCGAGACCCTTCGCCGCCCAACCGAGGTGGGTTTCCAGAATCTGGCCGACGTTCATCCGTGAGGGCACGCCAAGAGGATTGAGCACGATGTCCATCGGTGTGCCGGCCGCCGTGAACGGCATGTCTTCCACTGGCACAATTTTCGAGATCACACCCTTGTTACCGTGACGGCCGGCCATCTTATCGCCAGGTTGCAGGCGGCGTTTTACCGCCACATACACCTTGACCATTTTCAGCACGCCGGGCTGCAATTCGTCGCCCTGGGTGAGCTTCTTTTTCTTTTCTTCGAACATCGCTTCGAACTCAAGACGCTTTTGTACCAGCGAATCTTTAATCGATTCCAGTTGCAGCGCCGTTTCGTCTTTTTCAAGGCGAATATCAAACCAGTCGTGGCGCTCCAGTTCGTGCAAATACGTCTTGGTGATCTTGGTACCTTTGGCGAGCTTCTTCGGGCCGCCCTTGGCGGTCTTGTTCACCAGCAAATGTTCGATCCGTGCAAACGCGTCGTTTTCTACAATACGCAGCTGATCGCCTAAATCTTTTTTGAACGCTTTCAATTCATCGTCGATGATTTGTTGCGCGCGCTTGTCGCGGTCGATGCCTTCGCGGGTGAACACTTGCACGTCGATTACCGTGCCGTTCATGCCCGAGGGCACGCGCAGCGAGGTGTCTTTTACGTCGGAAGCCTTTTCACCGAAAATGGCACGCAGCAGTTTTTCTTCCGGCGTGAGTTGGGTCTCACCTTTGGGCGTCACTTTGCCAACCAGCACATCGCCCGCTTCCACTTCAGCGCCGATATAGACGATGCCCGATTCGTCGAGGCGACCGAGCATGCGCTCGCTCAAATTGGAAATGTCGCGAGTGATTTCTTCGGGACCCAGTTTGGTATCCCGCGCCACGACGCTCAACTCTTCGATATGAATCGAGGTATAGCGATCTTCCGCCACGATGCGCTCGGAGATCAAAATGGAATCTTCGAAGTTGTAACCGTTCCATGGCATAAACGCGACCAATAGGTTTTGGCCCAGCGCCAACTCGCCCATGTCGGTGGATGCGCCGTCTGCGATCACGTCGTTCTTGCCCACCACATCACCTACCCGCACCAATGGACGCTGGTTGATATTGGTGTTCTGGTTGGAGCGGGTATATTTGGTCAGGTTGTAAATATCCACGCCCACTTCACCCGCTTGCGCTTCGTCGTCGTTGACGCGAATCACCACACGGCTGGCATCGACGTAATCAACACGTCCGCCACGGCGCGCCTGAACGGCCGTACCGGAGTCGATGGCGACCGTGCGTTCGATGCCGGTACCAACGAGCGGTTTTTCTGCGCGCAGGCAAGGCACAGCTTGGCGCTGCATGTTGGAACCCATCAGGGCGCGGTTAGCGTCGTCGTGTTCGAGGAAAGGAATCAACGATGCGGCGACGGACACGATCTGTGCCGGTGCTACGTCGATGTATTGAATTTTGTCCGGCGTCGCCAGGGTAAATTCGTTTTTGCTGCGGCATGAAACCAGTTCATCGACAAACTTGCCGTTCTTGTCCAGTTCGGCATTGGCTTGCGCGATAACGAATTTACTTTCTTCAATGGCGGAAAGGTAATCCACTTCCGTGCCGATTTTGCCATTGGCTACACGGCGGTACGGCGTTTCAATAAAACCGTAATCATTCACGCGCGCATAAAGGGCGAGCGAGTTAATCAAGCCAATATTCGGGCCTTCCGGTGTTTCAATCGGGCACACGCGGCCATAGTGGGTCGGATGCACGTCGCGCACTTCGAAGCCTGCGCGCTCCCGCGTCAAACCGCCTGGCCCCAAAGCCGACACGCGGCGCTTGTGGGTGATCTCGGACAGCGGATTGGTCTGGTCCATAAACTGCGACAGTTGCGACGAACCGAAGAACTCTTTAATCGCCGCCGAAACCGGTTTTGCATTAATCAAATCGTGGGGCATCAGGTTGTCTGATTCGGCCTGGCCCAAACGTTCTTTAACCGCCCGCTCAACGCGCACGAGGCCTGAGCGGAATTGGTTTTCCGCCAACTCGCCAACGGAACGCACACGGCGATTGCCGAGGTGATCGATATCGTCGATTTCGCCGCGGCCGTTGCGCAATTCAACCAGAATCTGGATGACGCGAATGATGTCTTCGTGCGCCAGTGTCATATCGCCAGTCAGCAAATCACGGCCAATGCGGCGGTTGAACTTCATGCGGCCGACGGCAGAAAGATCATAGCGGTCAGGATTGAAGAATAATCCTACAAACAGCGATTGCACGGCATCTTCTGTCGGCGGCTCACCCGGACGCATCATGCGGTAGATGGCCACTTTTGCGGCAAGGGAGTCTGGCGTATCGTCGATGCGCAGGGTCGAAGAAATATACGGCCCGTGATCGAGGTCATTGGTATAAATGGTGTTGATGGTGGTGACGCCGGCCGCGATTAAATTCTCGATAGACACTTCGGTAATTTCGTCGTTGGCATTCATGACGATTTCGCCGCTGGTTTTATCGACAATGGTGTTGGCGATTACGCGGCCCACCAGATAATCCGAAGGCACGGTGAGTTTTTTCAACCCGGCCGCTTCGATTTCACGGATATGCTTGACGGTGATGCGTTTGTCTTTGGCAACGATCTGCTTGCCGGCTTTGGTTTCGATATCAAAGCGCGCAATCTCGCCGCGCATACGCTCAGGCACGATTTCAAACTCGATGCCTTTTTTGGAAATATGGAACGTGTCGTTGACGTAAAAACCGGTGAGGATTTGCTCGGGCGTGTAGCCCAGTGCTTTCATCAGGATGGTCACCGGCATTTTGCGGCGACGGTCAACGCGGAAATACAAATAATCTTTCGGGTCGAATTCGAAATCGAGCCAGGAGCCACGGTAAGGAATAATCCGCGCTGAGAACAACAGTTTGCCGGATGAGTGGGTTTTGCCGCGATCGTGTTCGAAGAACACGCCGGGACTGCGATGCAGCTGCGACACGATGACACGCTCGGTGCCGTTGATGACGAATGAGCCATTGCGCGTCATGAGCGGAATTTCGCCCATATACACTTCCTGCTCTTTCACTTCTTTCACCGTCGGCTTGGACGCTTCTTTGTCCATGATAGTGAGACGCACTTTGGCGCGCAGCGGGGAGGCGAAGGTCAAGCCGCGCTGTTGGCATTCGATCACGTCAAACGGCGGCGTACCCAATACGAAACTGACAAAATCCAACTTGGCGTTGCCCGAATGGCTGCTGATCGGGAACACGGACTGGAACGCGGCCTGCAAGCCTTGGCTTTTTCGCGCGTTAGGCGGAATTTCTGCTTGCAAAAATTCCGCGTAGGAATCAATCTGTGTAGCGAGAAGAAACGGCACTTCCTGCACGCTGGCGCGTTTGGCGAAACTCTTGCGGATGCGTTTTTTCTCGGTGAATGAATAGTTCATACAATCTCCATTGCGTGATGGAACAGGTGAAGGCTAAAGACAGAAACAAAACGGCTGAAAATTTTCAGGCAGGTTTGTTTCTGGCTTCAGTGTCCGCTGCGCTTGATTCTTGCCAGCGGCGAAAGGCCGGCGCTTGCGCGCCAGCCTTGCGTAGAGCAAATGTCAATTACTTGATTTCAGCTTGTGCGCCAGCTTCAATCAATTGCTTCAAGATCGCATCCGCGTCGGCTTTCGACACGCCTTCTTTAACAGCCTTGGGCGCGCCGTCAACCAGATCCTTCGCTTCTTTCAAACCTAAACCGGTAATCGTGCGCACGACTTTAATCGTGTTCACTTTATTGTCGCCAGCATTGGTCAACACGACGTTGAATTCGGTTTTCTCTTCAACAGCAGCGGCACCGCCAGCAGCGGCTGGCGCGGCAACGGCAACGGCAGCGGCAGCGGATACGCCGAATTTTTCTTCCATGTCTTTAATCAGCTGGGATAATTCCAGCACGGTCATATTTGCTACGGCTTCGAGAATGTCTGCTTTGGCTACGGCCATGATAAAACTCCTAAAAATTAAATAAAATCAATAAGTTACGCTGGTTTGGAATCGCGTACTGCGGCGAGGGCACGGACAAATTTGGTCGGCACTTCGTTCAGTGTCTGCACAAATTTGGTGACCGGCGCTTGCATGGTGCCCATCAGTCTGGCGATCAGTTCTTCACGGCTCGGCATAGCGGCTAACGTCGCGACTTCCTTGGCGGACATCACGGAGTTGGCCAGCGCGCCGGCTTTAATGACGAATTTGTCGTTAGCTTTGGCGAAGTCATGCATCACTTTGGCGGCCGCAACGGGGTCATCCGATATGGCGTAGGCAAGCGGGCCGACCATGTGGTCGGACAACCCGGCAAACGGCGTATCGGCAACAGCGCGACGGGCCAGAGTATTTTTCAGCACACGAAGGTACACATTGGAGCCGCGGGCTTTCGCGCGCAGCGTCGTCATGTGCACCACTTCCATCCCGCGATACTCGGCAACAATAATCGACTGGGCGTTCGCAACTTTCGCGGACACTTCGGCGACTACGGCTTTTTTCTCATCAAGATTGAGACTCAAGGTCTTACTCCTTAAAAATGATTGGCGACGAAAAAATTTTCAGCGCACAACCGTTTGATAACAGCGACCTTGCGTCAGGAATTTTTCAGCCGAAGCTGTGGAAACCTGATTGGGGCACGCCATCTGCGGAGGGTGTGTCGAGGATTGAGGAGTGAGGATCGTGGATTGAGAAAATCCGGAAACTCGTCCCTGCCTTTTCACTATTAAGCAAAACAAGATGTCCTAGTGGGTTTGAGGTGCTGCTCAATCCTCAATGCTCACTCCTCAATCCTGCCTCACCCCTACGGTCTTTGATAACCTGCCGCATCAACCAACATCATCAATGCAGCAGCCCAAAGTTTGTTGTCCGATTTCTCCGGACAGGCGTCGCGTATATGCGGCGCCAAAAATAAAATTTATTACGCTTGCGCTGCCAGGCTGGCCTGATCGATTTTCACGCCCGTACCCATGGTGCTGGAAACGGAAATCTTTTTCAGGAACACGCCTTTCGAGGTGGGCGGCTTGGCCTTGTTCAATGCGCCGATGAGGGCCATCAGGTTTTCCTGCAGCGCTTCAACGGTGAACGACGCGCGGCCAATCGTACATTGCACAATGCCGCCCTTGTCGGTGCGGTACTGCACCTGGCCAGCCTTGGCATTTTTTACTGCTTCAGCAGGGTTGGCCGATACGGTGCCAACCTTCGGATTCGGCATCAGGCCGCGCGGGCCGAGAATCTGGCCCAGTTGGCCAACGATACGCATGGCATCCGGCGTGGCGACGACGATGTCGAAATCCATAAAGCCGCCCTTGATTTTTTCAGCGAGATCTTCGAAGCCAACGATATCAGCGCCGGCACCTTTAGCCGCTTCGGCATTGGCACCTTGTGCGAATACGGCAACGCGGACGGTCTTGCCTGTGCCACGCGGCATCACGACTGAGCCGCGCACGGTCTGGTCGGATTTTTTCGCGTCAACGCCGAGGTTGATGGCCACGTCAACGGATTCGTCGAACTTGGCAGTCGCTGTTTTTTTCACCAGCTCCAGCGCGGCAGGCGCGGGATAAAGTTTGGTTGAATCCACTGCGGCGCGCAGGGCTTTCGTGCGTTTGGTCAGGTTACTCATTTTACGCCCTCCACATCAATGCCAATGCTGCGCGCGCTACCAGCGATGGTGCGCACGGCGGCGTCCATGTCCGCTGCGGTGAGGTCAGGCATTTTAAGTTTGGCGATGTCTTCCGCCTGTTGGCGCGTGAGCTTGCCGACCTTAACGGTGTGCGGCGTAGGGCTGCCCTTGTCAATCTTCGCGGCCTTCTTGATGAGAATGGTCGCGGGGGGTGTTTTCATCACGAACGTGAAGCTCTTGTCCGCGAATGCCGTAATCACCACAGGAATCGGCAGGCCCGGTTCAACGCCTTGGGTTTGCGCGTTAAACGCCTTACAGAATTCCATGATGTTCAAACCGCGCTGGCCCAGCGCCGGGCCGATAGGCGGGCTCGGGTTGGCTTTGCCCGCAGGCACTTGCAACTTGATGTAACCGACGATTTTTTTCGCCATGATTTGCTCCTTGGTGGGTAGTAGCGGACAAAGGATTGAGGAGCGAGGATGGTGGATTGAGGAAAAAATATCTCAAACCGTCCGTGCCACCTAAATCTTTATCCTCCCCTGTTAAAAAACACAAACGGCTATTGCCATTTGCGCACTACTGATCGAATACCGAGGGTTTACTCAATCCTCAATCCACGATCCTCAATCCTGCTTCTCAATCTTGCCGTTAGGCTTTTTCAACCTGGCCGAAGTCGAGTTCTACCGGTGTGGAACGACCAAAAATCAAAACTGAAACGCGAATCTTGCTTTTGTCGTAATTCACTTCTTCCACATTGCCGTTGAAATCGGTGAACGGGCCTTCGGTCACGCGCACGCTCTCTCCTACTTCGAACAACACTTTGGGCTTCGGCTTTTCAACACCTTCCTGCACCTGATGCATGATGTTGGCGACTTCTTTTTCGCTAATCGGTGTCGGCTTGGTCGACGTGCCGCCGATGAAACCGGTGACCTTCGGCGTGCTTTTCACCATATGCCACGACTCATCCGTCATTTCCATTTGCACCAGCACATAGCCGGGGAAAAACTTGCGCTCGGAAATGCTTTTTTGTCCGGCCTTCATCTCGACCACTTCTTCGACGGGCACCAGCACTTCGCCGAATTTATCTTTAATGTCGGAACGCTGAATGCGGTCGATCAAAGCGCGCTGCACGCTTTTCTCAAAGCCGGAATAGGCGTGTACCACGTACCATCGCATGGTCATTGTCCGCCTCCTATCAGCTTGGTTACCAGCGTAGTCAAACCCCAATCAACCAGGCCCATGTAAAGCGCCATAATGGCGGCAAGCGCGAATACAATGCCGGTCGTCTGCATCGTTTCTTTGCGTGTCGGCCACACGACTTTGGTAGCTTCAGTCCAGGATTCCCGTGCAAACACATAGAACTGCTTGCCCGGCTCGGACAGCCATGCCACGAATCCGCCCGCCGCAACGCCAGCCAATACTGAAAGCACGCGCAGCACATCCGCTTGTTCGTGCAGCAAGTAATAGCCGGCAATGCCTGCCACGACCAGTAATGCTGCCACTCCTAACTTCAGTTTGTCTTTCATGGTTCCGGTTTCTGCATTATGTGTGGCAGGCCAAGAGGGCCTCGAACCCCCAACCTTCGGTTTTGGAGACCGACGCTCTGCCAATTGAGCTATTGGCCTGTATTTGGCATTTATGTAACTATTTGATTATATTCAATATTTCTATGTGTGGATCTTGGTACGGCTTACTCCAGAATCTTCGCCACGACGCCGGCACCCACGGTACGGCCGCCTTCGCGAATGGCGAAGCGCAGGCCTTCTTCCATGGCGAT
>JAYTVC010000058.1:0-15761 GCA_043744215.1 Pseudomonadota bacterium | reverse complement strand
TTGTGTTGAAGAGTATGGAAAACATTGCGCCGAACGGCTCGCAAGCAGTGTGGGATGTCACGGTGGAACGAGAAGGCTCAAGCAAGCCCGTGCTGATTGCGGAGTGGATAGGCCGACGCTACGAGTAAAGCCGAGTGAAATTCTTATCTAATGTAACTACAAAATATTGAATAAAATCAATTAGTTACATAGCAATTCATATTTACCAAACGCTTGCTTTCATTATATTCAAAGCACTCTGCTTAGCGCGCTAATGTAGGTTGGCAATCCTTTGCCGACAAATAACTGTGTTCGTCGGCAAAGGATTGCCAACCTACATTAGCGCATGCCGTAAGTAAACTCTGTCGTCACTCGCCTTCTCAAATCTCGAATACATCGCCGCGACCGGGCAAACTAATATTTTGCCAGCCCAGCACTTCGCGCATTTTTTGCGCAAAAATTTCACGATTGGTACTCTCGCCGTGAATAATAAACGTTTGCTTGGGTGCGTTTGCAAAATGCGCGAGCCAACCCAGCAGCGCAGCCTGATCGGCATGGGCCGACAAACCGCCGATGGTGTGGATACGTGCGCGTACGGGAATTTCTTCACCGAAAATTTTCACCGTCTTCGCCCCGTCAACCAGCCGTCTGCCTAACGTACCTTCAGCCTGATAGCCGGTAAAAATCACGCAGCATTCGGCACGCGATAAATTGTGGCGTAAATGATGTTTGATACGCCCTGCATCGCACATGCCGCTGGCGGCAACAACAATCGCGCCGCGCTTGATTTCGTTCAGCGCCATGGAGTCTTCGACTTTTTCGGTAAACTGAATGCGTATTTTGTTGGGGTTCGCTTCCTGCCATTTGAGCAGGGTGCGCGATTCATCATCAAGTATGGCGCGGTACTTCATCGTGATGTGAGTGGCCTTCAATGCCATAGGCGAATCGACAAACACTTTCAAGTCATGCAATAGCCCCCGCCGTGTAAGATCGGCCAGCTCATGCAGCACTTCCTGCGTGCGGCCAACGGCGAAGGCGGGGAAAATCACATTGCCGCCGCTTGAGAAAGTGCGCTTGATCGCCTCGACCAACTCGCGCTCTGTATCGGGCAACACTTTATGCAAACGGTTGCCGTAAGTGGATTCGGTCAGCAAATAATCGGCGTCGGCAATCGGTGTAGGATCGTGCATGATAGGACGGCCCGGTTGGCCTACGTCGCCGGAGAAAACCATTTTTTTCTTTGCGTCTTTTTCCAAGACCCAGCATTCGATCATGGCAGAGCCGAGAATATGGCCGGCGTCGCGGTAGCGGCAGCGAATGTTTTTGTGCGGGTTTACGTCGGCGTCATATTGCACTGGCCGCAATTGTTGCAAGGATTTTTCCGCATCCTGCACGCTGTAGAGCGGCACGGCGGCGTCTTTTCCCTTGTGATTGCCGCGCTTGCGGTTGTCGCGTTCCGCTTCACTTTCCTGAATGTGCGCGCTGTCCAGCAACATCACTTCGAGCAAATCACAGGTCGCTTCCGTCGCATAGATCGGGCCATTAAAGCCGAGTTTGCACAAGCGCGGCAGCAAGCCCGAATGGTCAATGTGCGCATGGGTGAGCAGCACAAAATCCAGCGTCGAGACATCGAAGCGCAAAGCGCTAAGGTTTTTTTCATCAGCCTCATTGCCGCCCTGAAACATGCCGCAGTCCACCATAAACTTCACGTCACCGGTTTCAATCATATAGCTGGAACCGGTCACCTCGCCTGCTGCACCCAAAAAAGATAGCTTCATTACGTCCTCCCAAAGTCTAGTACGCTGATTACCGGATATTCTTGTCCACCAAACATCGCCTCTGCCGTTATTGCACACGACGCAAGACTATTTTGCGCTTTTCACGTCAAAGGGAGAATACGATGAATACATTCAAAAAAATGGCTGTCGCCTTGTGCGCTACCGTCATGCTCGCCGGCTGCGGCGCCTTGCCGATGAACGCCGAACAACCGAAAATTTCCGTCGCCGACATTAGCCTCGTGAATGCAGGCCTGCTTGAACAAAAATTCACCCTCGGCCTGCGCATCCAGAACCCCAATGATTTTGAACTGGCAGTCAACGCCGTCACCTTCGATTTGGAAGTGAACGGCAAACCGTTCTTGAGCGGCATGTCGGGCAAGCCCGTCAAAGTCGGCAAGTTCGGCTCCGAAGTCATGCAAGTAGAAGGCCTCAGTAGCGGTTTTGATTTGCTGCGCCAGTTTACCGGCCTCGCCGATAATCAGAAAAAAACCTTCAGCTATCGATTAAAAGGTTCTGCCCGTATCGGCGATAATTTCATGCGCCTGCCGTTTGACCAAAAGGGCGAAATGGATATGCCGAAGATGTTTACCGCTTCCGAAAACAAATCATAATTGCTCATCACAGAAAAGCCTACTTCGGTGCACTTTTTTTTGGCTTATGACGGAGATGTCAGAGTTCAATCCCAAGCGATGCGATCAAATATTTTTCGCAATTTGAATGCCCGCTCGGCATTTAACATATTGACGTAGGCAATCTGGCCGAGCAGGTGCGCGCGGAAGTTTTGCAGACCGTCGATATTTTGTGCGGCAGTTCCCAGCGTCGCGCAGTTGTGCAGCGTGGCTTTTAGCCGTTCGTATTTATCACGCACAATGTTAGGCCGTGCGTTCACCACAATGCCCGTCAACTGCTGGCGCACGCCCTGCGGCATGACCCGTGTTTTACGCGTGTTGGCAGCGAAACCTTCTTCCAGCACGATGCGGCACACCATGATGTGAAAGCGCGCGGCATTGCGACGAAATGTCTCGCTGCCCGAGAATGCCAAATCATCCGCATAGCGCGTGTAACGGGCTCCTACTGCGCGTGCCGCAGCGGCGAGTCGCACATCGAGCTTGAATGCGCACAGGTTGGCGAGCGCCGGCGAGGTGGGCGCGCCCTGTGGCAAATGAGGTAACGCATATTGTCTGCGCTCGCGCCAATCCGCGCGCGTCATGCCTTCCGCAACAGGCCATTGCGTCAGCACTTTGTCCGGTGTGCGGTGAGTCACCAGCGCCGTCAGGCTGCGCGCCACGGCTTCGGGATAGCCCAGGCTATGAAACAGGCCGTGAACGCGCGGGGCCGGAATGCCGGGAAAGAAATTCTGTAAATCAAGCCGCATGACAACCTTCTGGCCTATGTGGGCTGCCGCGTAGGTGGCGCAGGAATGGCCGCGACGAAAGCCGTGGGCCGACTCGTGCGGCGGCACGCGGTCGAGAATCATGTGCAAAATTTTACGTTGCGCTTCGCGCAGGCGCGATTTGGGAATTTCAAGCAGGCGATGCGCGCCGCTCCGTTTGCGCAGCCAGCGATATTGATAGTGTTGCAATGGGCCGTCATTGGTTCGGCGCGCGGCATCCCACTGACAGGTAAACCAGTCGAGTTGCGCCAGCGTCATGTCGAGCCACTGCGCCAGATCGCTTGTCGTAGGCAGCGCGGGTAGTCGTTCGCGCACAAACGCGCGGGGTGCTCTCATCGAAGGTGACTGCAAAAATGCGTGATGTATTCGCGGAGGTTTTTTGCCGGGGCGCCATGCCGCGAGATAGTTTGCGTCGGCAGCGATGACCTGCACCAGGTCACGCCGGTTGATGGTTACAAGACTCGCGCCAAACATGGCATGAATATTTTGTGTCAGCTTGCGCAGCCATGGCGAGCCTTTTCCCAAAGTATGCGCGCAGCGCTGCTCCAATAGAATGAGCGACGGCGGGCCGGCTAGATACGCGTTGGCCAATGCCACTGCTATCAAATGCTTATGCGAGAGCGTCATTGTTTTTTTGAGCAGAAAATGTGCGGCGCAGCGCCCCAACCAGTCTGGTGTGGCGTGTGCAGATCTGCGTTTATGCGCAGGGCGGCACACGCGACGGGATGTGACACGAAGGTAGTTTCCGCGGGGTAACCCCGCAGAGGCGAATCAGGAATTCCGAAGAAAACCGTTACGCCCGCTTGAGACGCCGCACCGCCTAATCAACATAGGCGAATAATGGCGTGCGGTCAAGTTAACCAATGCTGCCAGTGTAGTGCTTTACTGGTTTTGAATTCGGCCCATTATAGAGTCTGCGATTTCCACCGCTTCAACAATAGCGAATTACTCACCACTGACACAGAACTCAGCGTCATGGCCGCGCCAGCGATGACGGGATTCAATCCCATCACAACTGGATAATTGCATATACCGATAGAAAATTAAAAAATAACCTGGTTACAAACCGTACTGATATTGCTGAAAATTTGATTGTACTATTATTGCGCTGGCTTTAATCGTTGAAGTTCAAATCGCGCGGCATTGTGTTCCATGTAGATGATAATACCCGTGTCCTGCGTGCGCTGAAAATACTCCTGCGCTTTGGATTTGTGCCTCACTAGTACCCGGGGCCAACAGAACAAACTTTGCTCAGCTATCGCGTCATCAAATGACTGGGGCGCTTCTGGTTTCAAGTTTCTGCTCGTAAGCCTGCAGTTAGCCAGCGCAAGCCCTATTTACGAAATGCTTTCGATACGGTTTCAGTTCACGTTGCGCTCTTCAGCAGCGCACCACTTAACTCACTAAACATATTATGCTTCTTAACCTTGTCCAAAATTCCAGCTCGTTCAAGCTTGCCTGTGACCCGTGCATTCGCTTCACACAACATCACAATCACGCCGCGCTTTTTGAACTGATCGATCACTTCTTCCAGAGCCTGTATGCCAGTAATGTCCATAAACGGCACGCGCCCCAACCGTATGATCAACACCTTGGGGTCTTCGTGAATCAAGGCGACGGTGCGCTCAAAGGTCTCGGCGGCACCAAAAAAAACGGCCCATCTATGGAATACACTATGACTCCCTTAGGAAGAGCGGGGACGCCATTTAACCCAAGCTCTTTGGCCAAATATGTTTCAGTTTGAAGCTCTACTTGCACCGAGGCCGCCATACGCTGCATGAATAACAAAGTTGCCAGAATCACGCCGATATTCACCGCGACCACCAGATCGGTAAAAACCGTCAGCACAAATGTGATAAGCAGAATAGCCACATCGTTACGCGGCGC
This sequence comes from Pseudomonadota bacterium, assembly GCA_043744215.1. Taxonomy (GTDB): domain Bacteria; phylum Pseudomonadota; class Gammaproteobacteria; order Burkholderiales; family JBEEJL01; genus JBEEJL01. The sequence goes on along the minus strand of JAYTVC010000058.1, from coordinate 10,724 downwards.
GCGTTTTACCATTTTGATGAAGTGGTGCATTTCACTCATGTTATATGCGACCACAAACAAGATGGCGGCCAGAGCGCAAAGCGGTATGTGTGAGGCGACGGGGGCCAGAAAAAGCACAATTAGAACGAGCACCGCCGAATGGGTGATGCCAGCCAGCGGACCAGTGCCCCCGTTGCGGTAGTTTGTTGCTGTACGCGCGATGACGCCGGTAGCCGCAAAGCCGCCAAACAGTGGCGTAACGATATTGGCTATGCCTTGGCCAATGAGCTCTTGATTGGAATCGTGCCTCGTGCCGGCCATGCCATCAGCCACTACCGCTGACATTAATGACTCGATGGCACCTAGCAGCGCGATGGTAAACGCGGGTCCCGCTAGCACCACCAGTTTGGATGCCGATATATCAGGCCATGTAAAAGCGGGCAGGCTTTGCGGGATGCCGCCGAACGCGCTGCCGATAGTAGCGACACCGTCAAATTTGAAGGTGGCCTGCAATACCGTTGCCGCCACCATTGCCACCAATGGGCCGGGCACATGTTTCACGATTCGTGGTGTAATCAATATGAGCAGCAGGCTCAGTAACGCAACGCCTGTTGTCGCCCAATGCAACTGCGGCAACGTCGAAAAGATCTGTAGAAGCTTTTCGTGAAAGTGATCGGCCATTGCCGGATGCAAGCCGAAGAAATCCTTCCATTGGCCCACAAAAATGATGACAGCGATGCCGGCGGTGAATCCGACAATCACCGGATCAGGAATAAACTTAATGATGGTACCCAGTTTTGTTAGGCCTAAAAGAATAAGAATTATGCCTGCCATCAGCGTGGCGATTTGTAGCCCCTCCACACCATGTTTCGCGGTAATGCCATAAAGAATGACGATGAATGCACCGGTAGGGCCCGCGATCTGTAATCTAGTTCCACCAAATATTGATACCAGGATAGCGGCAATGATGGCGGTATAAAGGCCTTGTTCAGGCTTCACACCGGAGGCGATGGCAAAAGCCATACCCAAGGGGAGTGCGACGACCCCAACGACGAGGCCAGCGATAAGATTATTAACCAAGTGCTTGGTGGTTAAAAGACCGGCGCGTTTCGCTTCGAGGATGGCAATCATCAGTTCTTCAAAAGTTGAGTAACAAGGGATTAAAACTTATTCTTGTCCGCACAAGAAAATACCATTATCAAAATTGAACTGCATATAACTACATTTCCTAAAACTGGAAACGCAAGTCGGCTCCGCTTTAGGAAACCCCAAAATTAGGGGAAAGGGTTGCTGCACGTATTGAATTATCATTCTTGAAGAAATTTCACATTGCGCTTGAATGACAAGAGTGAACCGCACTTAGCCTGCATCTGGCGCAGCTTCCCCGCGTTCTAAACGAACTTTCCCTAACCCACAGTCTAAAAAATTACCCTGCTTAATACACTCCATCGCCAATATCTTAATAACGTGCGCTTACGAAGCCTGCGACTTCCACCGCTTCAGTAACAATGAATTACTGACGACGGAAACAGAACTCAGTGCCATGGCCGCGCCAGCGATGACGGGATTTAGCAAACCAAGCGCGGCGAGCGGAATGCCGAGTACGTTATAGAAAAATGCGAAAAATAAATTCTGGCGGATTTTTTTTAGCGTAGCGCGCGATAATGAAATCGCATCGACTACGCTCATCAGATCATTGCGCATCAGCGTGATATCCGCGGCTTCCATTGCCACATCGGTGCCCATGGCCATGGCGAAACTGACATCGGCTGCCGCCAGCGCAGGCGCATCGTTGATGCCGTCGCCGACCATTCCCACGATTTTATGTAACTCTTTGATTTTATTCAATTTATTTACCTTATCTTGCGGCATCACATTGGCGTAAAAGTGCTTGATGCCCACTTGCGCGGCGATCGTTTTTGCTGTGGGTTCATTGTCACCGGTGAGCATCACCACGTCGATGTTCATCGACTGACATTTTTCCACTGCACGTTTTGATGTCTCGCGCACGCGGTCCGCGATGGCAATCACGCCCAATAATTTTTTATCATCGGCGACTGCAATCACGGTTTTGCCCTGGGCTGATAGTTCTGTAATCGTGCCTGCCGTAATGACGATGTTTTGCGCAACAATAAATGACGGCGAGCCGAGCCAGAAAGTTTGCTGCTGATCATGCAGCGCGACTACGCCACGCACACCCTGCCCGGCAAATGATTGAAACTGCGTCATGGGCGGTGGCGCTATTTTTTTTGCCGCTGCAAAATTGAGCACCGCCCGCGCCAACGGATGTTCGGAGCCCTGCTCCAGCGCTGCGGCAATGGCGAGCAATTCGTTTTCTGTTACATCGTGCAGCGGCAGCACGTCGGTAACGGCGGGTTTGCCTTCTGTAAGCGTGCCGGTTTTATCGACCACCAGTGTGCGGATTTTTTCCGCCAGCTCTAGCGCGACAGCATTGCGGATCAGCACGCCGACCTGTGCGCCGCGACCGGTGCCTACCATGATGGCAGTTGGTGTTGCGAGACCCAACGCGCATGGGCAAGCGATGACCAGCACGGCAACAGCATTGATCAAGGCCTGCGTGAAATCGCCGGCAATCATCCACCATGCAACAAAAGTCAGCAGTGCAACCGCCACGACAGCAGGCACAAAAATGCCAGAAATTTTATCGGCCAATTTTTGTATCGGCGCTTTGCTGCCCTGTGCTTCGCCCACAAGACGTATGATGCCGGCGAGCACGGTCTGCTGGCCGACACCGGTGGCGCGACAATGCAGCAAGCCTTGCTGGTTCATGGTGGCGGCGAACACTTTGCTACCGACCGCTTTGCCCACCGCGTGGCTCTCGCCCGTGAGCATGGATTCATCGACGCTGGAATCGCCCGTCACGACGATGCCATCGACAGGCATCGCTTCGCCCGGCCGCACCACAAACACATCGCCGCGCTGGATACTGGCGACTTCGACTTCGACGATGTCATCGCCGCGCATTAGCCGCGCGGTTTTGGGCTGCAATTTAATCAGTGACTCAATCGCTGCCGATGTGCGCGTTTTGGCACGGGCCTCAAGCAACTTGCCCATGAGAATGAGCGTGATGATAGCCGCGCTGGCTTCGAAATAAACATGTTGGCCGGGAAACCAGCCGAGCAGCACCGCGACGCTGAAAAAATACGCCATGCTGGTGCCCAGCGCGATGAGCACGTCCATATTGGCTCCGCCGCCGCGTAACGCATGAAACGCCCCAACATAAAAGCGCTTGCCAATCCAGAATTGCACCGGCGTAGCCAAGGCAAACTGCCACCACACTGGCACCATTAAGGCGTGGGTGCCGCCCAACATCGCGATCATTTGCGTCAGAAGCGGCAAAGTCAGCAAGGCAGAAATCCAGAAACGGATTAGCTCACGCCGGTAGTCCTCCGCTTTGCGTTTTTTTTCATCTTCGCGCGATGTGTCGACAATTTCACGCGCGTCATAGCCCGCGCGGCGCACGGCGGCGATGGCAGTCTGCACGTCGGTACCGACCACGCGTGCCGTCTCGCTGGCAAAATTGACGACCGCGTTCACGTCAGGAATCCGGTTGAGGACTTTTTCGATACGTTGCGCGCAGGCGGCACAGGTCATGCCGGTGATTTGCAAATCGATTCGCGCCTGACCATTGTCAGGGTAGTCGGCAACGTTGCCCGCGGCAACGTCGAGAGCGGGCGCATTCATGGGTGGTTTTCGTTACGCATGATGCATGGTGTTTGCATAGTTATTTGATCAGCGTCGCGTTTCGTCCAACAAATTTCCCGGCTCTTGCCATCGCTCAGCCGGGCGACGAAACTACGCTTTGGGTTTTCGTTTCGCTGCCGGTTTTTTCTTGGCGGGCGTGCTGGCAGGCGCTTTTACTTTTTCCGTTTTTTCATCCAGCGCTTGCGACAAGCCGATCAGGATGCCGCTGGTCAGGGTGGCAAAATTGAGGCCGAACGTCTGTGCCGCCTTGAGGCTCGCCATGCGCGTTTCGTGCATCGTGTCGCGCATGTGATTGCTGAATGCTTCCATGGTATCGAGCACTTCCTGGCCTGCGTCGGTTCCGGCAAATTTGAAATGTTTCAGCACTTCGGCCCATTGGCCTTTCATTTGCGCGCTGCCGGCACCGGAGGCTTTTTTCACCGTATCAAAAAATTCACTTTCGAGTCGCTTCAAATCATCGATAGATTTTTTCAAATGCGTATCGCTGAATTCCTTGCCCTCCGAACTCAATTGTTCCAACGCGAGGCGGCTGGCCTGCACAGCCTTGCGCAGCGCGTCGTCCATGCCATGCATGGCATCGGTCAGCGCTTTTTCAGTGTCGACTTTCGGCGACGCGGCACCCAGGCTCACGCCTTCGGTTACGGATTTCAGCACCGATTTGATCTGCTCAAGATTCAGTTCACGTGTTTTTAGCCCCTGCAACGTGAGGTCGCGCACCTTGTCGCGCATATTGTCCCCCTGGCGAACGGACTCGCTCGCCAATTGTTTCAGCATGTCATCGGCATTCGGCATCATTGACTTGGCCATGTCTTTCTCCTTATTAAATGTTTATCGTACTATTTCAGCATAGCTCAAATGGCTGGCTTTGACCCAGATCAAATTTGCCCTGGAAAAGGAACATATTACTCGTTTGCCACGCCATGGGGAACATGGCCCGTTGCCACATGCTTCGACGTGGATTCGCAATTGGCGTGCTGGTCGTCGAAGAAAATATCTGCCCCGAAGGCGCGCAGAAATTCACCTTTTTGCAGGCCGCCGAGAAACATCATTTCATCGATGCGGATGTTCCATGCACGCAAAGTGCGGATGACGCGCTCGTGGGCAGGCACGCCGCGTGCCGTCACTAACGCGGTGCGGATGGGCGATTTTTCCAGCGGATAGTCGGACTGGATGCGATGCAAAGCCGCGAGAAAATTTTTGAACGGCCCGCCGGTTAGCGGCTCTTTGGCGGCGTTGCTTTCTGTCTTGTTAAATTCGGCCAGGCCTTCTTTGCGATACACGCGCTCGGCCTCGTCGGAGAACAGCACCGCGTCGCCGTCGAAGGCGATGCGCAATTGCGCCGACGGGTTTGCGCCCACGCTGCCGGGGTAAATCGTTGCTGCGGCAAATCCGGCTTCGAGCGTCTTGCGCACGTCTTCCGGATCGGCGGACAAAAACAAATTGGTACCGTAGGCCGACACATACGGATACGGGCTCTCGCCGCGCGTAAACGCTGCGCGGGTCACATCAAGTTGGTAATGGCGAATGGAATTCATCACGCGCAAACCGGTATCCGCGCTATTGCGTGACAACAGCACCACTTCCACATGCGGATGTTTGGCGTCGCGTTTGTTCAACGCCAGCAGTTTCTGCACCAATGGGAAAGCCACGCCGGTTTTCAGTATTTCTTCTTCGTGGTCGATCTGGTATTGGAAATACGCCGCCTCGCCTTGCTCCTTGAATACGCGATGACTGTCATCCAGATCAAACAGTGCACGGGAGGAAATGGCGACGACGAGTTTTTGTCCGGGGTTTGCTTGCATAAAATGTATAGGAAGGCTTATCTAAAAAATTTAATCAAAACATCAAGAACTTCATTTGGCTTTTCGCTCATCAACCCGTGCCCGCTACCGTCAATCAATGCGCTTTTCGATTGGGAAATCGCGTCGGCGATAGCTTTTGCTGACCTCGCCGGTGTCATCACGTCTGCTTTGCCGCTCACAATCAGCGTTGCGCAGCTAATTTTTACTGCCCGCTGCAATCCTGCTCGGTATTCATTGCAGGCATTCAAGTCAGTATAAATCACATCGGGCGCATTACGTTCGAGTAAGCGCGCACCAGCCCCACTCATCCACATGCCCGGCGCGGGGTTGTTGCTGATTTGCGCAGAAGGGCTCAGGCCCCAGATATTCAGCATATCGATCGCCAGATGGTCGTTGGCTTTGGCCGCGCCGAGTAATTGCTCAGACACCGGCATGGGAAAAGCCGTTCCCAACAACGCGAGTTTACTCACGCGCTCGGGATGCGCGCCCGCAACGTCAAGGGCCGCCAGCGAACCCATGCTGTGACCAACCAAATTTGTCTTGCTGATTTTCAATTCATCGAGCAAGGCGACAATCCAATCGCCAATCGCCTCAATCGACGGCAACGGCGCGCCTGGTGATTTGCCATGCCCCGGCAAATCCACCGCCAGCACATTGAAACCATGGTGGGCAAAATAGCGGCTTTGCAATTGCCATACACTGTGGTCCGCGCCCGCGCCGTGGATGAAGACGATGACTGGCAGTTTTGCGTCGAACGCGCGACCTGCGGTGTAAGCGTAAACGGATTGCTGTTTAATATTGATTTGCATTTGAATCTTCTTCGAAATGTAAGATGGGCAAAGCGATAGCGTGTCCATCATAATTTATTAGCTGTTGATGGGCACGCCCGCGAAAAGCGCGCGGGCTTTACCCATCCTACTTCTGAGCCTTTCTTTTCTTTCGTCGGCAAATGATTGCCGACCTACCCAATCTACATTGCATCTATGCTTAAGCCTTTTGCGACGCCTTCAATGCCCGACTTAGATCTTCAATCAAATCATCGGCATCTTCAAGGCCGATCGAGAGCCGCACGGTTCCCTCGGTAATCCCCGCCGCTTTCAATGCCGTCGCATCCATGCGGAAGTGCGTGGTGCTGGCAGGATGAATCACCAGCGATTTCGCATCACCCACATTGGCGAGATGGGAAAATATTTTCAGCGCTTCGATAAAACGTTTGCCTGCCGCGCGATCACCTTTGATGTTGAAGCTGAACACCGCGCCACAACCGCGCGGCAATAATTTTTTTGCGAGCTGATAATCAGGGTGCTGCGGTAATTCGGGATAGCCGACAGATTCGACCGCCGCATGATCTTTGAGAAACGCGACGACCTTACGTGTGTTGGCAACGTGACGTTCCATACGCAACGATAATGTTTCCACTCCCTGCAAAATATGAAACGCCGTCATCGGTGCCATGCATGCGCCGAAGTCGCGCAAACCTTCGCGCCGCGCGCGCAGAAGGAACGCCGTGATGGGCGATTCCTCCGTAAACGTCATGCCATGAAACCCATCGTAACTATCTGATAATATTGAATATTTTGATGATTTATTCCAGTCGAATCTGCCGCCGTCGACGAGAACACCGCCGACCACGATTCCATGTCCGCTTAAAAATTTTGTCGCCGAATGAAATATCAAATCCGCGCCCAACTCAAACGGTCGCATGAGATACGGCGTGGTAAAAGTAGCATCAATCAGCAACGGAATACCATGGTTATGCGCTACATCGGCCACGCGCGGAATGTCGAGCACATCCAAACCGGGATTACCCAAGGTTTCACCAAATACTAAACGTGTATTGGGTTTGATGGCTTTGGAAAATGCATTCACATCACGGGGATCTACAAATGTCGTTTCGATACCAAAGCGCGGCAAGGTGTAATGCAATAAATTATGCGAGCCGCCGTAAAGCGAACGCGAGGCGACGATATGCGAACCTGCGCCCATCAGCGTGACAATGGCCAGATGCAGCGCCGCCTGCCCGCTTGCCGTCGCGATGGCCCCGACGCCGCCTTCCAGCGCCGCGATGCGCTCCTCCAAAACAGCAACTGTCGGATTCGAAATGCGCGAATACACATGCCCCGGCCGCTCCATGTTGAACAACGACGCGGCGTGGTCGGAATCTTTGAATACGAATGATGTTGTCTGATAAATCGGCGTCGCACGCGCGCCGGTGGTCGGGTCGGGTTGCGTGCCGGCATGCAAACTCAGTGTATCGAAGTGAGGATATTTGGGTGATGCCACGAGCTTCTCCTGAAAAGCTGCTGCTTGATATTCCCCCTTTGAAAAAGAGGGGGTTATAGGGATTTGCTTTTGGGTTGAAGCAGAACCAAAAATCAAAGGCCCCTCAACCCTCATTTCCAAAAATAAGGAAACTTCCCATTCGTTAAGTTCAAAATGGATTGTAGGGCAATTCCCGCGCTTCGACTATCCAAACCCGCGCTTCGTCAAGTCTTGACGAGCAAAGCTCGACCTATGACAATCAGCCCTCGCTTCAACTCACCGCTTCAGGATTCTCATGACTGCCACTATTGCCCAGCGCATCGCGCAAGAAATTTCCGCCAACGAAAAACAAGTCGCCGCCGCCGTCGCGCTACTGGACGAAGGCGACACCGTGCCGTTCATTGCCCGCTACCGCAAAGAAGTCACCGGCGGTTTGGATGACATTCAGTTGCGTTTATTGGAAGAGCGCCTCGGCTACTTGCGCGAATTGGAAGACCGCCGCAATGCGATTCTCGCCAGCATCGCCGAGCAGGACAAGCTGACGCCGGAATTGGAAAAAGACATCAAGGAAGCCGATACCAAAACCCGGCTGGAAGATTTGTATTTGCCCTACAAACCCAAACGCCGCACCAAGGCGCAGATTGCGCGTGAGGCAGGGCTGGCACCGCTGGCAGAAATGATTGTTGCAGATGTGTCATTGGTGCCTGAGGAAGCCGCAGCCGCTTTTGTCGATGCCGAAAAAGGCGTGGCTGATGTGAAAGCCGCCCTCGAAGGCGCGCGGCATATTCTGGCCGAACAGTGGAGCGAAGACGCGGAACTGCTGGGCAAGCTGCGCGAATTTTTGTGGCAGCACGGCGAAATGAAGTCCCGCGTCGCCGAGGGCAAGCAAGAAGCAGGCGAAAAATTCCGCGATTATTTCGACTACGCGGAACCGATAAAAAATGTGCCGTCCCATCGCGCGCTCGCGCTATTCCGTGGCCGCAACGAAGGATTTTTGTTTATCAATTTGACGCTGGAAGAGAATGCAGAAGGAAAGCCTGCGGCAGTGATGAATAGTTGCGAGAGAATAATCTGCCAGCATTTGAAACTCACCGATAACGGCAAGCCCGGCGAAAAATGGCTTATCGACGCGGCGCGCTGGACCTGGCGCATCAAGTTTCTCACTCATCTGGAACTCGAACTGTTCATGCGCCTGCGCGAAAACGCAGAAGGCGAAGCGATCAAAGTATTCGGCCGCAACCTGCATGCGCTGTTGCTCGCCGCCCCCGCCGGCCCGCGCGCGGTCATCGGCCTTGACCCCGGTTTGCGCACGGGCACCAAGATCGCGGTGGTGGATCGCACCGGCAAGCTACTCGACCACACCACGATTTATCCGCACCAGCCGCGCAACGATTGGGAAGGCTCGCTGCATGTGCTGACGACGCTAGCAAAAAAACACGGCGCGGAACTCATCAGCATCGGCAACGGCACGGCCTCGCGCGAGACGGACAAGCTTGCTACCGAACTGATCAAACGCCAGCCGGAATTGAAACTGCAAAAGCTCGTCGTGTCCGAAGCAGGCGCATCGGTGTATTCCGCATCGGAATTTGCGTCAAAAGAATTTCCTGATCTCGACGTGAGCATTCGCGGCGCCGTGTCCATCGCCCGGCGCTTGCAAGACCCACTGGCAGAGTTGGTAAAAATTGACCCAAAGGCCATCGGCGTCGGCCAATATCAGCACGACGTGAGTCAGGTGCAACTGGCGCGCAGCCTTGATGCGGTGGTGGAAGATTGCGTGAATAAAGTTGGCGTCGACGTAAACACGGCGTCGGCCCCTTTGCTGACGCGGGTTTCAGGCTTGAACCAAACATTGGCAACCAACATCGTGTCGTTCCGCGATGCCAACGGCCCGTTCAAAAACCGCAAAGCGCTGATGGCGGTGCCACGCATGGGCGAAAAAACCTTTGAGCAAGCCGCCGGATTTTTGCGCGTAATGAGCGGCGACAATCCTGTCGATGCGTCGTCGGTTCACCCGGAAGCGTATCCCGTGGTTGAACGTATTGCCGACAAACTCAAACTCGATATCCGATCGCTGATCGGCAACACGGCGCTGCTGAAATCATTAAAAGCGGAAGAATTCACCGACGATAAATTCGGCCTACCGACGGTGCGCGACATCATCGTCGAATTGGAAAAGCCCGGCCGCGACCCGCGCCCCGAATTCAAAACCGCGTCGTTCAAGGAAGGCGTGGAAGACCTGAAAGATTTATTGCCCGGCATGATGCTCGAAGGCGTGATCACCAATGTTACCAACTTCGGTGCCTTCGTCGATATCGGCGTGCATCAGGACGGACTGGTGCACATCTCGGCGATGTCGAAGACCTTCATCAAGGATCCGCGCGAGGTGGTGAAGTCGGGCGACATCGTCAAGGTGAAGGTGCTGGAGGTCCAGGTCGCCCGCAAACGCATCGCGCTGACGCTGCGTCTCGATGACGAAACCGGCAAGAGCCAGCGTCCGGCGCCATGCATGCCGCGCGACAATTCCCGTGCCTCGATGACATCGTCGTCGCCGCGCAAACCGCAGGAGCCGTCGGGCGGCGGAGCGCTCGCCGAAGCCTTGCGCCGCGCGGCTGAGAAAAACGGCAACGGCAAAACCGGGGCCTAGCTAGACCATGATCCGGAAAAGTGGGCACCGGTTTTCCCTCGCGACAAACGCGAAGCGTTTGCGCGGAGATCATACTCAAACAAAGGGACAGAGCGAGGTGACGAATCGAAGAGAAGTCATCACGCTCTAGGAGGCGGGGCGTTGCGAGATCGGTGCTTAAAAGCCGATCACGCCGCGGGCTGCGACGCGGTCTCCTCGTTGGCGAGCAGATGGACCAGCGCGCTCTTGATGGCGGCCTGCCGCGTCGGCGCGTTGATCTGGGCGCCGAGCAGGTCGGTGACATAGAACACGTCGCGGGCGCGCTCGCCGAA
>JAYTVC010000057.1:0-4346 GCA_043744215.1 Pseudomonadota bacterium | reverse complement strand
ATTGCGAAAGCCTTAATATTGTCATTCTGAACGCAGTGAAGCGAGAGAGCGGGAAACCTGTAGGTCAGGTTGCCGCTAGGCTACCTGACAACCGATATGAGATTCGTCAAGTAGCGCCGCAAAAGGCGCGGCACAACCTGACCTACGTTGCACTGCCTATGCGTTTGCGTAATGTAGCCCGTAGGTCAGGTTGCCGACAGGCTACCTGACAACCGATATGAGGTTCGTCAGGTAGCGCCGCAAAAGGCGCGGCACAACCTGACCTACGTTCTCAGGATGACAAAGGTTTTGTAGGGTGCGCCGTGCGCCCGCGCAAGATTATTCTGCCAGCATAAGGGTATGACGACGAAAATATTTTACCGTGACCCAGTCCTTCAAAATCCCCATCTCCACCCTCATCATCATCCACACTGCCGACTTGCAGGTGTTGCTGCTGGAGCGCGCCGATCATCCTGGCTTCTGGCAATCGGTAACCGGCAGCAAAGACAGTGAACACGAACCGTTACGCGACACGGCGATTCGCGAAGTGCGCGAAGAAACCGGTCTTGATGCGCATCAATTCACGCTCACCGATTGGCACAAGCAAACCGATTACGATATTTATCCCGTGTGGCAACACCGTTACGCGCCGGGTACGCGGCACAACACCGAGCACGTTTTTGGCTTACTGTTGCCACAGCCTCAAGACGTAAAAATTGCGCCGCGTGAGCATTTGGCTTTTCAATGGTTGCCTTACAAACAAGCTGCGCAAATAGTTTTTTCGCAAAGCAACCGCGACGCGATTCTCGAATTGCCTTCGCGTGTGGCGCACAAGGTTTTGCCATGAGCAAACCTCTATCGGTGATAATCTTCGCGCTGTTGCTGCTGTTTGCGCAGCCTTTGGCCGCGAAGGATATGCAAATCAATTTCCAGCGTGACGGCGATCTGATTAAAATCGACGGCCACCTGGTGCTGCCCTATCCGCCGAAATTGATTTTTGAAGTGCTCACCGATTACGAGCACATGACCGAATTTGTGCCCGACATGACCAGCAGCCGGATAGTAAGCCACGACGGCAACAAATCACGCGTCGAGCAAAAAGGCAAAAGCGGCATTGGCCCATTCAAATTCAAATTTGAAGTCGTGCGTGATGTCGAACTTATGCCGTTAACGGAAATTAAATCGACGCTGGTCAGCGGCAATTTCAAATCCATGCACACCTCGACCAAAATCACGCCAGAGGGCGATAACACGCGGCTCGATTATTTCGCCGATATGGAACCGGATTTCTGGGTGCCGCCATTGGTAGGTTCATCATTATTAAAACGACAGGTGCGGAAACAATTTGAAGCCTTTGTAGCCGAGCTGGCGAAGCGCGGCCAGGTTGCAGGCGAAATAATAAAAAACTGATAATAATCAATAAGTTATAGAATTCGTTGAGTGTGCTGTGCGCGAACAAACCAAGCAAAATAATCTATGCTTAAATGGCAGTGAAACACAGCACAGCTTACAGCCAGCATGTGGCCCAAACTGACGCCTCGACAAAAACATTACGCACACGCCACCATGTCCGAACTACTGCACATTGCCACATTTAATATCCACAAAGGCTTCTCGCGTTTTAATCGGCGCATGATGGTGCATGAGCTGCGCGAAAAGCTCGGCAGTCTTGGCGCTCAAGTGGTATTCCTGCAGGAAGTACAGGGCAGCCACGAGCAGCGCGCCGCTCGCCACGTGAATTGGCCGAGCAAACCGCAGCACGAATTTCTCGCCGATGATTTGTGGACGGATTTCGCCTATGGCAAAAACGCCGTATATGACGAAGGCCACCACGGCAACGCGATACTCAGCCAGTTCGCCATTAGCAAATGGGAGAACGAAGATATTTCAGCGCATCGTTTTGAATCGCGCGGGCTGTTGCATTGTGAGCTCGCGGTGCCGAGTTGGAATGAGACATTGCATTGTGTGTGCGTGCATTTGGGTTTGGGCTCACGCGGACGGCGTGAACAGCTCGAAGCACTGTGCGACCGCATTGACCGCATGGTGCCGCACGACGCGCCGCTGATTATCGCCGGTGATTTTAACGATTGGCGGTTGACTGCAAGCCAGGTACTCAAAACCAAACTGGATGTGCGCGAAGCGTTTGAGTCGGCCACCGGCCGGCCGGCGTTGAGTTATCCGGCTGGGCTGCCCATCTTCAGTCTCGACCGCATTTATGTGCGCGGTTTTGTCGTCAAATCCGCCAACACGCTCAAGGGCCGCCATTGGTCGCGGCTCTCCGATCACGTCGCGCTGGCGACCACACTCGCGCGCGTGTAACGTGGGCAAACTCGTTGCCGGTAACCGTATCACTCTGTTGCGCAACGGCGACGAATATTTCCCCTCGCTGATTGAGGCGATTGAAAAAGCCCAGCGCGAAGTGTTTCTGGAAACCTATATTTTTTCTGATGATAAAAGCGGTCGTGCTGTTAAAGATGCGCTGTGCGAAGTGGCACGCCGTGGATTGCCGGTGCATGTGCTGATCGACGGCTTCGGCACCAAGCCCTACACAAAAAACATCGTGCATGAAATGGAAGCGGCCGGCGTCGAAGTGATTAGCTATCGGCCTGAGTTGACCCCCTACAACTTTCGTCGCCATCGCTTGCGCCGCTTGCATCGCAAGCTCGCGGTGATTGACGGCCGCGTAGCGTTCGTCGGCGGCATCAATATCATCGACGACAACCTCACACCCGGCCAAAAGCCGCCACGTTTCGATTACGCGGTGAAAATCGAGGGCCCGCTGCTGGCGGAAATTTATCCCCGTGTGCACAAGCTATGGAAGCTGCTGTGCTGGACCCACTTCAAGCGCCGCTGGCACGAGCCTCTGCTGGATTTAGACTTGACGCCAAAAGGTTCGCAACAGGCCGCATTTCTGGTGCGCGACAACGTGCGTTACCGGCGTGATATCGAAGAGGCGTACCTCAACGCAATCAATAACGCACAACGTGAAATACTGATTGCGAATGCGTATTTTTTTCCTGGCGCGCAATTTCGTGCCGCGTTGATCGCTGCTGCGCAACGCGGTGTAACAGTAAAATTATTGCTACAAGGCCGGGTGGAATATGCGCTGCTGCACTACGCCTCGCGCGCGCTGTACGGCGACCTGCTTGACGGAGGGGTGGAGATTATTGAATACCATAAAAGTTTTTTGCACGCCAAAGTCGCCGTGATTGACAACAACTGGGCCACCGTCGGCTCAAGCAATATCGACCCGTTCAGTATGCTGTTAGCGCGCGAAGCAAACGTGGTGGTGACCGATGCGGGCTTCGTCAATGAGCTACGCGCGAGCTTGCAACACGCCATCGACATCGGTGCCGCGCCCGTCATTCCACAAAGCTGGCGCAAACGCCCGTGGTATGTGCGCGCGGTGACACGGACATCCTACGGCTTCACACGGTTTGTGATGGGCATGCTGGGTTATGCGCAGAAATAATGCTTCGCCTTAGCTACTGTTTACACCATCACGAATCAACCTTGCAACAGAAAAAGCTATTGAATCGTGCGTGCGATGAACGGTTCGGCGTAACCCGCCTTCTGCACGCCGATACCGTGAACGACTAACCCACTCGTTTTGTCAGGCATTTTATAGTCTGGCGATGGCAGCTTACCAACGCAGCAATTGCACCACGTTTTGTGTCGCCATGTCCACATAGGCGGGCGATTTTGAAGTGGGCGTAATCCACACCGTTTTCATACCAAGTTTTTTGGCGGTGCGTAAATTGTTCAACGAATCTTCCACCATAATGCAGCGGCGCGGATCGAGCCGGTGTTCGTGCAGCAGTCGCAGGTAGCCAGCCTTGTCGGGCTTGGGACGATAGCGTGTGTGCTCGATGGCATAAATGTCGTCAAACAAATGGGCGATGCCCATGAGTTGCAAAATTTGTTTGGTGTAATGCGCCGGCGCATTGGTGAAAACGATTTTTTTGCCGGGCAGTTTTTTCAGTATGCCGGGCAGGGCGCGGTCAAACACCAACAGGCTTTCCAGCGAATCGAAGCGGTGTGTCTCGCGCAAAAATTTTTCCGGGTTGGTGCCGTGATGTTTAATGAGCCCCTTCAACGTTGCGCCGTAAGCGCGCCAGAATTGTTGGCGCATGGCAACGGCATCGGCTTCATTCAAATGTAATTCACGCTGAATGTATAACGCCATTTCACGATGCAAGTGCGGAAAAATATGCGGCTTGGCATCGTGCAACGTATCGTCGAGATCAAAAATCCAGGTGCGGGGTTGAGAAATATTTTTCAGCAAAATAATGTTTTGAATAACGTTAAATTATTGAATATAATCAAAGAGTTATAGTTTGCTTGCAGGATGGGCAAAGCGATAGCGT
>JAYTVC010000056.1:0-16047 GCA_043744215.1 Pseudomonadota bacterium | reverse complement strand
CCGAGGTGATTGCGTCGGCAGAACAACATGCCGGCAAAAAGCTGACCGATCGCATCGCCGTATTTGCTGCCCTGCGCGAATGGAAAAATAACTTCTGAAAATAATATGTCAAAAAACAATCCCGATTTCACTATTTCCACGGCAGATATCAACGACGTTGCGCTGATACTTTCATTGATTAAAGAACTGGCGGAATACGAGCGGCTTTCGCATATGGTCGTCGCTACGGAAGCCATGTTGTACGAACAACTTTTCGGCGCGCAACCCGCCGCGCAAGTGGTCATCGCGCGTGAGGGCAGCCAGCCGGTCGGCTTTGCCTTGTATTTTTTTAATTTTTCTACCTTTCTCGGCAAGCCCGGCATATATCTGGAAGATTTATTCGTGCGGCCGGAATTTCGCGGCAATGGGTACGGAAAATCCTTGTTGCTTCATTTGGCCGGCATCGCCAAACAGCGCGGCTGCGGACGCTTTGAATGGTCGGTATTGGACTGGAATCAACCGGCAATCGAGTTTTACCAAAGCCTCGGCGCCGTCGGCATGCATGAATGGAAACTCTATCGCGTGACCGGCGAGGCGCTGGATAACCTGGCCCGAACAGCCGAAAAATAACAAGCAAGTAAATCACAGCATTCCTGCTCAACAATGGTCAAAATGGGCTCACTTGCCCTTCACTCACCTATCCCTTACTATGAGTGAGGTTTTTTTTGCCACTCGAAATAAGTAATAATTCAATATAATCAATATGTTACATAAAATCACGTATTGCTTCGCCGGTGTGTTGCTGGCGTCTAATCTGGCCCATGTTGCTATCGCTCAAACGGCGACACGGGATGTCGCCGCCGCTGAAAACTCGGCTTTATCGACGCAAGTCATTGAAGCGAAACCCAATGACGCCAATATCACTGCAATCAAAGCCCTCGAAACCCCAGCGCCTATTGAAGAAAATAAATCCGAAAATAATCATCAGCAAGGCCTGACGCTTTCTCCAAGCGTCGCACCGTCGCCGAATAACGACGTCGCCGATATTGTCATTCCGCCGGAATTGCCGCCGCCCAATCTTCCCGCCGACATTCCCGCTTACGTGCCGCCTCAAATTATCAACGCCAGCCAAACCGATTTGTGGGAGCGCATCCGCAAAGGTTTCGGCATCGGCAATCTCAACAGCCCGCTGACGGCGAATCACGAAAGCTGGTATGCCGGCAAGCCTGAATATTTTCAACGCATGACGGACCGCAGCGCCCGTTACCTTTATTACATTGTTGAAGAAGTGGAAAAGCGCGGCATGCCGACCGAGATCGCGCTGCTGCCGATGATCGAGAGCGCCTATAACCCGCAAGCCTATTCGCGCAGCCATGCGTCGGGCATCTGGCAATTTGTTCCCGCCACCGGCAAGCATTACGGCCTGCAACAAAACTGGTGGTATGACGGCCGTCGCGATGTGCTCGCCGCCACACGCGCCGCACTCAATTATCTGGGCAAACTGCACAATCAATTCGGCTCGTGGGATCTGGCCCTGGCCGCCTACAATTGCGGCGAAGGCACCGTGGGCCGTGCCATTGCCGCCAATGCCGCGCAAGGTTTGCCGACCGATTATAAAAATCTCAACCTGCCCGACGAAGCGCGCAATTACGTGCCGAAACTGCTCGGCGTAAAACGGCTCATCAACAACCCCGAGCGCTACGGCCTATCGTTATTGCATGTGCCCAACCAGCCCTACTTCACCACCATCGAAATCGGCCGCCACATCGACGTGAAACTCGCCGCCGAATTTGCCAACATGTCGGCCAACGATTTTGCGGCGCTCAATCCCGCCTACAACAAACCGGTGATCAGTGGCCATAGCCCCCACATCGTATTGCCAGTAGATCGCGTGGAAACTTTCGTGCGCCAGCTTTCCAACTACGCGCAGCCGCTGGTGTCGTGGCAGCCCTATCAGGCGCCCCACGGGCAAGCACTTAACGACATCGCGCGCCGCTTCAACACCAGTGTCGATGTGCTGCACGCGAACAATACGATTAACCAGAAGCGCGACAAGCTCCACGGCGCGCACACATTGATCGTACCGATCAATCACGGCATTGGGCGCGCGGCAGCCGGCGCAGCAGTGGCTACCGTACAAACGGCTGCGTTCGTGCCACCCGCCGCCGTAACGCACGTTGCGTTAAAACAAGAAATTCCCGTCGCAAGTATTGCCGCTGAAACCGTTGCGCCGATTTCGTCCGCTCAAAACTACACCGTTGTACAAGGCGACACGCTCTACGGCATCGGCAGACGCTTCGGCCTGCGCGCCGATGACATCAAAGCCGCCAACGGCTTGCCATCCAATGCGCTCAGTCTTGGCCAGGTGCTAACGCTGCCACAAACGACGCAAACTGCCGTCGAACAAATCGCGGCCGCGACCATTGCACCCACGCCCGACGCCCCGGCTGCCAAAGCTGCCAAACACACCCAGTACACGGTGCAATATGGTGACACGGTTTACGGCATTGCACGGCAGTTCGGTGTGCCGATGGATGATTTACTGAGTTGGAACAACCTGGGTGCGAGACACATACTGCAGCCGGGCATGACGATGAAAATTCTCGCGGCAAATTAAACTTATTTCCCCCTTAAAACTTCCGCTTTTTTCTGCAAATCCATATCGATGTAAAACCATGGCGTGTGCATGAAAGGATGTTTTTTGAATCCGCTTATCCACGGCTGGACCAACATCGTGCGCTGCTGAAATGCCTGGATTTTCCACGGCGCATAAACCAGAATAATTTTTACCATACGTAAATATATTTTTTGCCGCTCGGGAGAATCGGGCATGGATTGGATTTGCTCGTACAACCTGTCATATTCCGGCAAGCTGAAGCGCGCGTAATTTGCCTGGTTAATACTGGGCGTACTGAGCAACTGCAAAAAATTTTCGCCATCGGGGTAATCTGCCACCCAACCGTAGGGATTAATCTGAAATTGCCCCATGCGCACCATCTTGCGCAGGTCTTCGAGTTTCTCTTTTTTCAAATGAATGCGGATACCAATGGCATTCATGCATTTTTTCCACAACTCATCATGGGGCCGATATTCAGCCGTCGGCGGTAGCGCCACTTCAAGATTTAACGGTGAGCCATCAGGCATATCGCGCCAGCCATCACCGTCGCGGTCAATATAACCGTACAAGTCGAGCAAAGCATTCGCCTTGGCCGGACTATATTCGTTAAGCGATGATTTGAATGTGGGGTCGTAGCCAACTACCGATGGCGGGAAAGGCGTTTCTGCATGGGTCGCCTGGCCTTTGCGGATAATAATCAGCTCCTCATCCACTTTATAGCCGAGAGAAATCGCGCGGCGCAGCGCAATTTTTTCCGCTGTATAGCCGCCGATCACCGGGTCTTGCATATTAAACGAGGTGTAACGCAAGTGCGGCTCTTCCTGCGGCGTGGCGGTAATGCCAAGGCGGGCCAAGTGGGGCGCGGCCTTATCGCCACTTAACGCCTGGGTGACAAAGTCTTCGGGCAGATCGGGTAAATAGTCGTGCTCACCATTCAGAAACGCCAACCAGCGCGGTTGCGGCTCTTCGATAATGTAAACCTCGATGCGGCCGATGTTGGGCAGTTTTTTTCCGTTCAGCGCACGCACAATGGCTTCGTCGCCGGGATAATCTTTTTCGTCGGCGCGAAAAATTTCTTCGCGAAAATCCGGGTTCGCTTCGAGCACGGTTTTGCTGCTACGCCGCCATTCTTTCAACATAAACGGCCCCGTGCCGACTGGGTGTGCGCCGATGTCGCGCCCATAAAGCTCCACCACTTCACGCGCCATCGCGCCGGTGGCAGCCAAGGTAAAGTTAAAAAGAATTTTGTAATCGGGTTTGGTCAGCCGCAAGCGCAGCGTATAGCGATCGACTACCTCAATACCTTCAATCGGCGCATCGTAATCAAAACGATTTTGTTGTTTGGCTTTTGCCATCGCCGCATCGGCACCGAGAATTTTTCCTTCAAACAAAAATAACCATTGGGATTTATTTTTTGGATCAAAAATACGCCGCAAGGTGTAGGCGTAATCCTGCGCGGTCAACTCACGCCTGCGGCCTTTGAATGCTTCATCGGCCGTGAAGTAAATATCTGATTTAATTGAAAAAATATAACTTAAACCATTATCCTCCGAACGCGGCATTTGTTTTAATGTATTCGGAAGGAGCTTAGCGGGCCGCGCCAGATAATCGTAGCGCAGCATGGGCTCAAAAATAGTATCGGTAATCCAACCCGAAGCCTGGTCGGCCCACAGTACCGGATCGAAATCCGTTTCGGCAGATCTCAAACCGACACGCAAAATTTTATTCGGGTCGGCGGTAAAGGCTGGCGTCGAAAAGAGGCAGGCAAAAATGACGGGCAACAGATTGAGCAATGCAAAAAAACGCTGCTTCATGCTGTGCAAATCATGCGGCCTTCTGCCAGCCTTTGGGAATCGCGGCGAGAAGTTTTTTCGTGTAAGCGTGTTGCGGCGATTGATAAATCGTATCGGAATTTTCCATCTCCACCAGTTCGCCGTTGGACAGCACCATCACCTGATCGGAAATATATTTCACCACGGACAAATCATGGGAGATAAAAATGTAACTCATTTTGTATTCGTCCTGCAGCTCTTGCAGCAGGTTCAACACCTGTGCCTGCACCGACACGTCAAGGGCGGAAACGGATTCGTCGCAGATGAGGATATCCGGCTTCAACGTCAGGCAGCGCGCAATGGCAATGCGCTGGCGCTGACCACCGGAAAATTCGTGCGGATATTTGCTCAACGCATTTTCGGGCAAGCTCACGCGTTTAAGCAGCGCGGCGGCCATGCCCTCGCGCTCGGCATCACTGGCACCTATACCGTGAATCTGCATCGGTTCGGTGAGAATATGGCCGACGGTAAAGCGCGGATTCAATGACGCAAACGGGTTCTGGAAAATAATCTGGATGCGCCGGCGATAAGCCATGAACTCAGCTTCGCTCATGGCGAGAATATTTTTACCATCGAAAATCACTTCACCGCCATTAGCTTGCAACAGCCGCATCACGGTCAAACCGATGGTCGTTTTACCCGAGCCGGATTCGCCCACCAGCCCCAAAGTTTTCCCCTTCGCCAATTTGAATGAGACATTTTTTACGGCGGGCACTTCACGCTTGCCGAAAAAACCTTCCTTCAGTGAAAATGATTTCGACAGGTTGCGCACATCGAGAATAAACGTGTCGTCTGTGGTTAATCCACGCGACCGCTCGGGTAGCGCGTGAATGTCCGCCGCATTGCCTTTCATAAAATCGTCGATTACCGGCAGGCGTACAGGTCGACGGTCCACGCGAGGACGACATTCGAGCAACGCCTGGGTATAAGGATCTTTCGGATTTTCAAAAATATTTTTTGCCGTATTCGCTTCACGCACTTCGCCGCTTTTCATCACGATAACGTGATCGGCAATCTCGCCCACCAAACCCAGGTCATGGGTAATAAATAAAATCGACATGCGGTGTTTTTGTTGCAACTTGGCGAGTAAATCAAGAATTTGTTTTTGAATCGTGACATCCAAGGCGGTAGTCGGCTCGTCGGCGATGAGCAACTTCGGTTCGCAGGCGATGGCCATGGCGATCATGACCCGCTGTTGTTGGCCGCCGGAGAGTTCATGCGGATACGACTTCACGCGCAGTTCCGGTGTGGGAATGCCGACTTCATTCATCAGTTCGATGGTGCGTTTATTTGCGGCGGCTTTAGACATTTTCATATGCAGTCGCAGGGTTTCGGCAATCTGTTCGCCGACGGTGAATACGGGATTCAATGACGTCATCGGCTCCTGGAAAATCATGGAGATTTCCTTGCCGCGCAGCTCGCGCATTTTATCCATCGGCAGGTCAATCAGATTTTGCCCGCGATACAAAATCTGACTGCCCGGTTTGATAATGGACGACTCCTCAGGCAACAAACGCAACACCGACAACGCGCTCACCGATTTGCCGCTGCCCGATTCGCCCACCAGCGCAACCGTGCTGTTCTCCGGCACATTGAAGCTCACGCCTTTGACCGCATCAAACGTGGTGTGCTTATCCACTTTGAAACTGACGGCGAGATTTTTAACTTCGAGCAAATTTTTTTCGGTGGTCATTTGAATACCTTTAGTAATACTTAAACAAAATCTTTCACCACAGAGGCGCAGAGCCACAGAGAAATGCAAAAGAAAATATCTTTTGCGAACGCCTCTCTGGTACCGCGATAAAAGCATGCATCCTCACAAATTGACTGTTATCGGTTTTCTCCGTGTCTCTGTGCCTCTGTGGTGAGCTTTGACTGCTTCATTTCAACTTCGGATCGAGTGCGTCGCGCAACGCATCTGTAAACAAACTGAATGCTGTCACCAGCGCAGCCATACTCAAACCTGCCGCGGCGAGTTGCCACCATTTTCCAATCACCAATTCGTTTTGCGCTTCGGCCAGCATGGTGCCCCACGACACCATATCCACCGGCACGCCAAAACCGAGGAAAGACAAAATCACTTCAGCTTTGATGAACTGCACAACGTGCTGCGATAGTTGCACCAGAATCACGTGGCTGACATTAGGCAAAATATGTTTGAACATGCGGCGCATATGGGATGCACCAATGGCTTCCGCCGCGCGGACATATTCACGCGCGCGATGCTTGATGTATTCGGCGCGGATCAAGCGATAGATGCCGGTCCATCCTGTCAGCGCGAGAATAGCCACCACCGAAGGCAGGCCTTTATATTTTGCCAGCACGGCCGCGAAGGTAAGCACCAGTAAAATATACGGCACCGATGTGAAAACGTTATAAACCCATTCGAGAAAATCGCCCATTTTGCCACCGTAGTAGCCGGAGAGCGCGCCCAGGATGGTGCCGATTACTACGGCAAAGAATGAGGCGATTAAACCAACGAGAATGGAAACTTCCGCGCCCTTAATGGCTTTTTTGATTACATCGTGGCCCCACTTGTCGCCGCCGAAGGGCAAGGTGTCGCTGCGAGGCGTTTCCACCTGCGAATATTTTTTTGCCAGCTCTTCCCATTCTTTATAGCGCGGCGCAAGCGGATCAATGTCAGAGAGATCCGCAATCACCTGCGTCTCTTTGTTTGACGCCTGCAATTTGCGCGTGGCATCGGCTTCGAGATTTTCCTGTCCCGCCAAAAACACTGGGTTGGCGTAAGACACGCCCACTTCTTTGTTCCAATCTTTGGCGATCAAGCCGAGCGACGAGGCCATGATCATCAGCAAAAACAGCGCGACAATAATTCCGGATACAACGGCTACGCGATCCTGAATCAATTTGCGCCAGGCCAGAAGCCAGAGGCCTGCGGATTTTTTTTGCATCGTATTGACGGCTATGGCATTCATCGCATTTCCCTCACTTAAACGTCACGCGGGGATCAACCCACTTGTACAACACGTCCACCAGCAAATTCACGAGCATGGTAAATATGGAAACATACACAGCAATCGCCTTGATAACAGGGAAATCGCTACGCTCCACCGCCGTAATCACTTCTCGTCCTAAACCTGGTATCGAGAAAAACTTCTCCAGCAAAAACGATTCGATCAACAAACCGGGTAACTGATAACCGATATAAGTGAGGATCGGAATCATCGCGTTGCGCAACACATGTTTCAACATCACGCTGGACTCACTCAGGCCTTTGGCGCGGCCGGTGCGCACATAATCCTGATTGATTTCATCCAGAAAAAACGTGCGGTATAGCCGCAATGTCGGCGCGAGGCCAACCAGCAGCGCTAGAAACACCGGTAGCGGCGCGTAGGTAATGAGATTTTTCCATGGGCTCTCCGTCCAACCCTGCACCGGAAACCAGCCGAGCTTAAAACCGAAAATATATTGACCGGCGATGATATAAACCAGAAAGCTGATCGACATGGCGACGGTGCAGATGATCATGATCATGCGGTCAGTGAGCGAGCCGCGTACATAGGCCACCATGAGCGCGAACAACACACCAAGTACGGTTTCGAGAATCAGCAGCGGAATAATAATGGTGAGCGTAGGGACGATGCGCGAGAGAATCAGCTTGGAAATTTCTTCCTGGGTGCTCCAGCTTCGGCCGAAGTCGAAAGTGAAAACCTGCTTGATAAAAATCCACAGCTGTTCGTAGATGGGTCGGTCAATGCCGAGCTGCTTGCGGATGTTGGCAATCTGTTCAGCGTTGGAAATTTTACCGGCCAGAATTTGCGCCGGATCGCCGCCCACCCAGTTGAAAAGAAAAAATATCAGCAGAATGACGCCGAGCAATGTCGGAATCATTTGCCACAGTCGGCGGACAATATAGGCCAGCATGATTTAGATTTTCTCCACTTCGTTATTGGTTTGTTTCATACTTATCCCTACCCATATCAACTGCTTTCTTCGATTTGCGGCTTTACGTGCGCAAATCAATCTACGCGATCCATTTACCCCGCCGCTTCCCCATCTGCGCCGACGAAATTGCGCTGGGCAAGCGGGGGAAGTCGGCGAGCACTTGTTTGAGCCACGCGCGGCTTCGGTTTTCAAATGAAGGTGCCGGCGAGTTTGCTCGCCGCCCGCTTGCCCAGTGCAATTTCGTCGACAACTAAAAAGCAAAAAATAAAAAGCAGCGCGGCTGGGCGTCGCCTTTTTTGGTTACTTTTTTGGCGAAGCAAAAAAGTGACTTGCCGCCGGGCAACCCCCGGCACGGTAGCTACACCCATCCCACCCTAACCATTATCTTAAAGGGGAGGGAAAAATGCATTAACGCTGTCCCGTAATCTCTGCAAAAAACGCTTTGCTATTCGTTGGCCTGCCCAAAAATCTTTCCACCAGTTGCTTCGGCGTCTCCTGCCCACCATTGCCCAAAATGGTATCACGGAAGCGACGGCCCACTTGCGGGTTCATGATGTTATCGCCAAAGGCCGATAACATATCAAGCGCCAATACTTCGCTCCACATATAACCGTAATAACCCGCACCATAACCGCCGATCAAATGCGCAAACGAATTGGGAAATTCCGTACCGGCCACATGGCCCAGCGGTGTTTCACCTTCCATTTTGTTCCAAGTCGCCAATGCTTTTGCCGGGCGCATGCCCGTTAATGCCATATCAAAGCTGGCATAAAGATGCTGGCGCGAATACTGGATGCCCGCGCCGAATTTGCGCGCGCCATCAATACGCTTGATGGTCTCGGCATCCAGCGGCGTGCAGGCAGCGCAGACTTTCTGAAACAGCGCTAATGATTCCGGCTTGCGTGCCCACTCCTCAAACATTTGCGACGGCGCTTCGACAAAATCATTCAACACATTGGTGCCGCCATGGCTCAGGTAATCCGTCGTCGATAACACGCCGTGCAACACGTGGCCGAATTCATGCAACATGGTTTCCAGTTCTTCGTGTGTCAGTCCCGTGCGGTCAAAGTTGGTGACCAGCACACTCACCGGTGTGCGCCCCGCAACACGGCTTACGCTGCGCACGCCCCACGCGGCAGCATGTTTATACTTGCCCTCGCGCGGATACAGGTCGAGATAAATGCCGCTCAGATATTGGCCAGTTGCAGCGTCCATTACATCGTAATAGCGCACATCGGGATGCCACGCAGGTACTTCAGCTTTCTGGAATTTCACGCCATACAATTGCGATGCCACTTCAAGCGAAAACTCTGCGCTTGCATCGCTCTGGAAGTTTTTACGCAAAGCTTCCTGGTCTATGTTGAATTTGGCCTGCCGGTATTTTTCCTGCCAATAGCCTGATGGCGCACCGGCTCCGCGCACGTCCCAGCGCTTGATGGAAACTTCTTCCAGTTTTTTACCCACGGTTTGCGCCTTGAATTCGCGCAGGGCAGCCAGTTCTTTTTTCTCCACTTCACGCACGGCAGTTTTCACGTCGGTCAGAAACTTATCAACCGTACGGGAATTTTCTACCATCTTGCGGCGAGTGACATATTCGGCATAACTGGGCATGCCGAACAATTGCGCCATTTCCTTGCGCAGACTTTCAACCTGATCAAGCAACAGGGAATTGCGCGAACCGCCGCGATTGGTGAAGGCGCGATAGTAACGCTCTCGAGCCGCTTCATTGTCCACATTCGACATGAAGGGGCCGTACTCGGGGTAATCGAAACCAAAAAGATAATTTCCCTTATCGTCCTTGGGCTGCTTTTCCAACAAACCCGCAGGCGCGCCCCGCACTTCTTCAGGCGTAAACGTCAGTTTGGTTTTGTCGTCACGTACATTACGGTCAAACTCCTGGCGCAGTGCCTCGATTTTTTCCACAATGGCTTTGAGCCGCGCGCGTTTTTTTGCAGGCAGCGCGACGCCGGTGTCTTCAAAGCCTTCGAGCAAATCTTTTTTGAGTTTGGTTTGCGCCGGTGTTTCCGGTTTGACTTGCTTGATGCGCTGATACAGTTTGGCGTTCTGGTAAAGATCGGTGCTGTAAGCCGTGGCTTTGGTCAGGCAGGCTTCGCCAGCAGTGCGCACTTTTTCATCGGGGTGTACGTTGGACATCAAATCAATCGGCCCCACCGCATCTTCGATGGTGATTTGCAAATCGTTCCATGCGTTCAGCGTGTTGGCGACCGTCACTTCTTTCAACGGCACGGTTTCGATTTGCGCGGCCTGTTGCTTCGCTTTCGCAATCGCGGCATCGCAAGTGTTATTGATGCCAGCCTCGTCGAAGGTCGGTAAAGTCACTCGTTCAGCCGCCATCAAGGGTGTAAAAAAACTGTTTATAATCAATAAGTTATATAACAAGCAATATTTGATCTTCATCGAATTCCTTTAGTTGAAATGTTGCAGAAATTAGTGATGCGCTGCCTTTTGTTTTGCTTCATCTATATCGAGATACATAAACGTCGTGTAATAAATCGGATGTTTTTTATAACCCAACACCCACGGATAAATCAGATGATTGACGATGCGATGCATGCCCAGTTTCCACGGTGCATACACCAGCATGATGCGCGTCATCTCGTGATAAATTTTTGTGCGCTCGGGTGAGTCGGGCATACGTTGCGCCTGCAAATACAGTTTGTTGAACTCTGGCAAATTGAAGCGCGCCTCATTGGCCTGCCCTGTATTGGGCCCGTACAAAAGCTGAAGAAAATTGTCGGCGTCGGGATAGTCCGCCGTCCACGCGGCAATGCGCGTCTGCAAAGTGCCTGCCCTCACCGCTTTTAATTGTTCGGCGAAATTGGGTTTATTAAACGTGACGCGGATGCCGATGGCGTCCATGGATTTTTTCCACAACTGATCCTGCGGGTAATATTCCGCCGTGGGCGGCGAAGTAATTTCAATCGATAAGCGGCTGCCATCGGGGCGTTCGCGGTAGCCGTCACCATCAATATCCTTGTAGCCGTAAAGATCGAGCAGCGCTTTCGCCTTGGGCGGATTGTATTCAGCCGTTGGGCTTTTGAAGTTGGGGTCATAACCAACCACACCCGGCGGAATGGGGCTTTGCGCAATGATGGCGCTGTTCTTTTTGATCACCTGCAATTCTTCGTTGATGTTGTAGCCGAGCGTCATGGCACGGCGCAGCGCGACTTTCTCCGGCGTATAACCACCGACAACCGGGTCTTCCATGTTGAACATGGTGTAGGTGATTTCCGGCTGCACTTCAGGAAAAATTTTGACGCCTTGTTTAGCCAGCGCAGGGGATGGCTTGCCGCCGGGCGCAACCTGATGGAGAAATTCGAAATCGACTTCCTCCATGAAATCATGTTCTTTGTTATAAAACGCCAGCAACCGCGGCTGGGTTTCGGGAATCATATCGACTTCAACGCGGTCAATGAGAGGCAGTTTTTTTCCTTTCAATGCGGCCACCGCCGCCACATCCCACGGGTCATCGCTGCCTACGCTGTCAAAATATACATCGCGGAAGTTCGGGTTTTTCTCCAGCACGATTTTACTTTTGCGTATCCACGATTTCAAAATATACGGCCCGGTGCCAACGGGATGAGCCGCAATATCGTCGCCGTAAAATTCCACGACCTCGCGCGCCTGCACACCGGTGTTGACCATGGCAAGAATGTAATTCAGATTGTAGTCAGGGTTTTTGAGTTTGATTTGAATGGTGTAGCGATCCAGCGCGCGCAAGCCGAGCCACTCTTTATCGTAATCCATCTTGCCCGTTTTAGCCGCTGCTGCCTTGGCTTCATCTTCGCCGACAATTTTGCCGTCAAAAATCCACACCCATGCCGAGTTTGCCTTGGGATCGTAAAAGCGTTTGAAGGTGAAAACGTAATCGGCTGCGGTGAGTTCTTTCTTTTTACCTTTGAATGCCGGGTCGTCCTGGAAAAAAATGCCGGGCTTTATTTTGATGGTGTAAGTCGTGCCGTTGTCCGTCACTTCCGGCATCGCAACGGCGGTAAGCGGCTTCACCTTGAGGGGGCGGGCGAGATAATCGTATTCCAGCAACGGCTCGAAAATAGCTTCGCATATACCGGCAGAGTAGCGATCTTCGCGCACAAGACAATCGAGATCGGATTCGGCATCCTTGAATGACAGGCGCAATACTTTTTCTGCAAATGCCGGCAAAGACGAAATACCGAGAGAAAAAATGAGTAAAAGTAAAAAGCCTCGTCGCAAAGTCATTTGGTTATTCCCGTGCCTTGCGTTGCTGTTCAACGTCAATATCCAGATACAACCATGGCTGATGCATGATCGGATGCACTTTCCAGTTTTTTACCCACGGGTGCGCGGTATGCACCTGCACACGATGCATATGGATTCCCCACGGCGCATAGGCAGTGCTCAATCGTGTCATCTCTTTATATAGTTTTGTGCGCTCGGGAGAATCCGGCAATTTTTTCGACTGCTCATACAGCTTGTTATATTCGGGCAAGTCGAAATTGGAATAGTTGGCCTGGCCCGAGTTAGGTCCGTAAAGCAACTGGAAAAAATTTTCTCCGTCAGGATAGTCGGCGTGCCAGGAAATATAGTTGCCCACTTGAATTTTACTGGCATGGCCTTTTTTTACCAGGTCAGGCCATTTCTCTTTGAGGAAAACCAGCCGTATGCCGATAGCCTCGGCGGCTTTTTTCCACAACGGGTCAAGAACCGTGGTGTAGGCCGCATCCGGCGGCGATGCCATTTCAAGGGTTAATGGCTGGCCGTTGGGCAACTCGCGATAGCCATCGCCATTTATATCCTTGTAGCCGAATATATCCAGCAAGGCTTTGGCTTTGGGAATGCTGTGTTCTGTCGCGTTCGTTTTGTAATCGGGATCGTAACCGCCCGCGCCGGGGGGCACGGGGCTTTGTGCAATCACAGCCAGGTTCTTGCGGCCGATCAGTTTTTCTTCTTCATTGTTGTACGCCAGGTTCAGCGCCCGCCGCAGCGCGATTTTCTCCGGCGTATAACCGCCAATCACCGGATCTTTCATATTGTAATAAGTAAAAGTGAGATCCTGCTCCGGTAACAGGATGTGCTGAATGC
This sequence comes from Pseudomonadota bacterium, assembly GCA_043744215.1. Taxonomy (GTDB): domain Bacteria; phylum Pseudomonadota; class Gammaproteobacteria; order Burkholderiales; family JBEEJL01; genus JBEEJL01. The sequence continues at coordinate 2,631 of JAYTVC010000056.1, read as the reverse complement.
CCTGCTTCGCTAAATTAGGCGCGAGCTTGGCGCCGGGCACCACGGTATTGCCAAACTCTTCCGGCAACCACCACAAGTGGTCATGCTCCTTATTGAGAAACGCGAGCCAGCGCGGCTGTGATTCATCGATGGGATAAACCTCGATGCGGCCAACAAGGGGCAATTTTTTGCCTTTAAGGTTTTCCATAATCGCGCGATCGCCCGGCGTGTCTTCCGGCTGCGTATTCAAATATTCTTCGCGGAAATCCGGGTTGGCCTCCAGCACCATTTTACTGGCCCGCACCCATTCCTTGAGAATGAATGGCCCGGTACCAATGGGGTGGGATCGAAAATCGCTCCAGCCGTAAAAATCTACCACTTCACGCGCGACGACACCCGTCGTGGGCATCGCCAGAAAATAAAGAAAGTTGTAATCAGGTTCTTTTAATTTTATGCGGATGGTGTAACGATCCAACACTTCGATGCCGGGAATCGGCGCTTCATAATCGAATTTGCCGCTTGTTTTTGCCTGCACCCTCACTTCGTCGGCGCCAATTATTTTCCCTTCAAACAAAAACAGCCACGGCGAAACCAAAATGGGATCATAAAAACGCCGCAGCGAATATGCGAAATCTTGCGCCGTCACTTCGCGTGGCTTACCCTTGAACGCTTCGTGAGGCGTGAAGAAAATACCTTTGCGGAATTTGATGAGATAAGTGGCACCATCGTCGGTAACGATTGGCATGCCCTCGGTGATATTGGGGATCAGCTTGACCGGGCGGGCGAGGTAATCGTAGGTGAGGGGTGAATCGTAAATGGTTTCGAGAATGGTAGCGGAGTAGCGGTCGGACTCGCGTGCGGGGTCAAACCCGGTTTCAGCGGCGCGCATGGCGTGACGAACGACTTTGTTCATGTCAGCCGCTTGAGCGCAGCCGACAAATAACATCAGCGCGACTAGCGCGCAGCGCCATATTTTGCACATGTCTGTCATCAAAAATTCTCCTCTATATAAACTGCTTTTTATGCACATAATGTAGCACTGCCGCCCTGTTTCGTACATGCCCCTGAATATTTCGTTTCAAACGTGAGCGTGGGGATATTCTGGTTGGTTTATAATGCGGTGCATCCGTTCACGAAAGGTACAACATGGGCTTTCTTGCCGACAAAAAAATTCTCATTACCGGCTTGCTCAGCAACCGCTCCATCGCCTACGGCATCGCTAAAGCGATGCATCGCGAAGGCGCGCAACTGGCCTTCACCTATCAGGGTGAAGGTGTGAAAGACCGCGTCATTAAACTGGCGGCAGAATTCAAAAGCGACATTATTTTGCCCTGCGATGTAAGCAATGATCAAGAGATCGCCGACTTGTTCAGCGCGCTGGCAAAAAAATGGGACGGGCTTGACGGCATCGTGCATTCGATTGCATTTGCGCCGCGCGAAGCCATCTCTGGCGCGTTTCTCGACGGCATGACGCGCGAAAATTTCCGCACCGCCCACGACATCAGCGCCTACAGTTTTGCCGCGCTGGCCAAAGCCGGATTACCGATGATGGAAGGCCGCAAAGCCGCGCTCGTCACGCTAACCTATCTGGGCGGCGTGCGCTCAATGCAGAATTACAATTTGATGGGCGTGGCCAAAGCGAGCCTCGATGCCACGATGCGCTACCTCGCTTACGACCTCGGCCCGAAAGGCATTCGCGTCAACGCGATTTCTGCCGGGCCGATTAAAACTTTGGCGGCTGCAGGCATCGGCGGCTTCGGAAAAATCCTCCACTTCGTCGCCGAGAACGCGCCGCTCAGACGAAATGTGACCATTGAAGAAGTCGGCAACACTGCCGCATTTTTATGCAGCGATTTGGCGTCGGGCATTACCGGCGAAGTGACATACGTTGATGCGGGGTTCAGTACGACGGTGGCGGGGATGAACCAGGATTGAGGGGGCGAGGAAAACATAAAATGTATGATTGCAAGACCTGACCCCGTTAGCGCTTGACCCCGTTAGCGCTCATTGATCAACTCCGTGGCATTTACACAGAATTTTTTACAGGCTCCAACACCGTGAAGGAAAGAAAAATGAAAGCATCCTCTTGGATTGTGTGTGCCTCGGCACTGTTTGTGGGCGCATCCCTCAGCGCCCAAACCCTCCCCACCGAACTTGAAGGCAGGTGGCACAACCCACAATATGGCCACTCTCAAGTGTGGCGCATCCAGATCGAAGACCAAACCACGCCGTCTGCCCTTGTTGGCAAGATCGTTTGGTATGGTTACAGCGGCTACTGCACCACACCCAGAGAGGGCATGCCCTTTACGGGCAGCTATGACGGGGAAAAGCTGGTCATTAAGGCACCCCTTCTGAATCCCAACACCAAGTGCGGGAACCTCTTGGTGGAAATGGTGAAAGACGGCACAGAAGAAAAATTCACCGGCACGTTCGCAAACGACTGGCCCGTGTCAGGGACGGTGGGGCTACAGGGGAAAAAATAAAATTAAAGGGGCCAAGATGAGCTGCCCCGGGTGTCACGGTCACTTTTAATAGTAGACAATACTAGAGGTGTCAGCCCGCGTAGGGCGCAATAAGCGTAGCGCATTGCGCCGCCAGTCAGTCGTCATACAATCTAGACTCGAAATCGCCACCCCAATCGCTCGGGTACAT
>JAYTVC010000055.1:0-16220 GCA_043744215.1 Pseudomonadota bacterium | reverse complement strand
ATGGGTTGAGCGATAGCGATACCCATCGCGCGCTAATTAAAAGTAGAAATGATGGGTATCGCTATCGCTCAACCCATCCTACCAATTCAAGGCAAGGCTTTCTGCATTTGCAACATCAACAATATCGCGCCGCATAACAACAAAGTCAGCGCAGGAAAAGTCCACAGGCCAAAATTATCCATAGCCGCGCCTGTCACAACCGGCCCGATAATTGTGCCGACTGTGAAGGCGATGGAAATTTCACTCATCGCTACACTCATGTTTTTATTTTCATGTGCCGCCTGTTCGGTGCCGGCTATGATGGCGAGTGTGAGCAGGCAACCGGCTACTGCACCGAGCAGAAACACTGCTGGCCAGTGCAACCAGGCTCGTCCGCTCCACAGCATCAGCGCGCCGGCAATGCCGGTGAGTGCACAAGTAGCAGTCGCCGTAGGGTGGGCACTGCCCACCGCATTGCTGGTCAAATTTACAGCCAACGCCAAACTCCGGCGATGAGCTATCCAATTAGTATCGGCGACTGTGTCTTTGACTTGATAGTAAAAGTTGAATGGCAAAAAAATTTTGTTTGCTCACAAGCCAAATGATACCCGCGCAGACTTCTGGTGGGCAGTGCCCACCCTACAGAAAAGTGTTGGCATCTGAAATTTAGCGGGGCTTCAATAATAAATCGCACGCGGTGAATTAAATGAAAATTGGGGAACATCAGTATCCGTAGGGTGGGCACTGCCCACCGCATTGCCCGTCAAAATTTACTGCAGGCGTCAAAGTCCGGCGATGATCTGTTCCAATTAGCTCGGCGATTGTGCCTTTGACTTGATAGTGAAAGTTGAATGGCAAAAATTTTTTGTTTGCTCACAAGCCAAATGATGCTCAGGCAGACTTCTGGTGGGCAGTGCCCACCCTACGGGAAAGTGTGGGCCTCTAAAATGTAGCGGAGCCTGAATCAAACATTTCTCAATTAATTTTTTTGAAAAATTCAGCTTCCGCTAATTTCCCACTTCGCCAAAAATTCTTCCCAATGCGGCGCTGCGAGCTTGGCGAGATTTTCTCTTACCAACGCCACTTCCATTTCATGCTGCGCCACCGATAACACGCCGCGCATTTTCTGGAAGCGTAAAAAAACCAGGTGGGTGTTGACTACGTCGGTTTCGCAATAATTCCTGATGGCTGAAATTTCGCCGGCTTGATACGCGTCCCACACTTTGCTGCCGTCCATGCCGAGTTTGCCGGGCAGGTTCATGAGTTGCGCGAGGTCATCTAGCGGCGCATTGGCGCGTGGTTGGTACATTGCCAATAAATCCATCAGGTCGAGATGGCGCGAGTGGTAACGGCTGATGTAGTTGTTCCATTTGAAGTCTTTGTCGTCTTCGCCCATGTCCCAATAGCGCGCGGCGTTGACGCCGTTGATGAGGCCACGATAATGCAGCACGGGCAGATCAAAACCGCCGCCATTCCACGACACGAGTTGAGGTGTGTATTTTTCGATGCCGTCGTAGAAACGTTGGATGAGCGTGGCTTCGGAATCTTTTTCCGTGCCGAGGCTCCACACTTTGAATTCATCACCCGCGCGCAACGCGCAGGAGATGGCGATGACGCGATGCAAATGTAATTGCAAAAAATCGCCGCCGGTTTGTGCGCGGCGGCGTTGGAAGGCGTATTGGGCCACGGCGTGGTCACTTAAATCATTGCCGAGATTGTTGAGTTTACGCAGGCCAGCTACGTCGGGGACGGTTTCGATGTCGAAGGTGAGAGTGGGGGTCACGACGGGATTCATTTTGGTTGTATGGGTTGAGACCTGCTCCGCTCACCCTTCGACGGGCTCAGAGCCTGCCCTGAGTATGCCGAAGGGGCGAACGGATAATTTAACACGAGCGAAAATTCCAGATTATTTTTTAGCCCACGCACCGCCGGCATTTTGGAAATACCAACCGGCTTGCGCCTTTGAGACCCAGCGTTCGGCGAAGGTAGTGCGCACCTGGTCTTCCCACTCTGGATGTTTATTTGCGCTCGCAATTTCTTTATAGAGGGCGGCACGGTCTTTGTTTTCGTCGGCTACTGCGGCGGCAACGCCTGCGCGTTGCGCCAACGAAACGGCAGAGGCTTCACGCAGGGCGATCATGCCGTCTTTGGTGAGGCCGACTGCACCGCTGGTATAGTGCGCGGCGAGGTTGTTGTGGCGCGCTTGCATCGCGCCTTTGAGCGCGGCGATAGCTGGTGTGTTGACTTCGAGGTCGGCTTGCTGCGCAAAGGCGGTGCCACTGATGAAAAAAAGGGCTGCCAGGGAAACAAAAAATTTTATCAATGCATTCATGAATAACTCCTGAAATATTTTTGATGATTATTTCGGTTGCGCAGCGGGCGCATCAGGCTTTTTTTCGCCTTGCTTGAGTTGCCACACTTCGTCGATGATTTTATCTGCCGCTTTTTCAGCCGCGGCAGCGGGAAAATAAATGTTAATGGTGACGCAAGCTGCCAAACCGAACAGCAGCGCCGTGGCACAGCTAAAAGTCTTTAAACGTGTTTGCATGAAAACTCCTTTTGTTTTTTGCCTCTGGTTTTAGGCAAGGGTTACTGAACAATCGGCTTGGCGTTTTCCTGCGTGATGCGTGATACGCGATCCAGCAATTCCTGCCAACCCACGGTACGATTGTAGCCCATGACGGTAATGGCGGGAATGCCTCCCCCTTTAACGATCACATAGCCTTGCGGTGTACTCTCGACGCCATTCATTTCGCAAATATTGTTGCGTAACTTGCAGGTGAGGCCAATTTTGTTGTAACCAAATTGCTCAAAGAAACCTAAAAAGCTGCGCTGGATGGCCGCTGCCGCGCCTGCGCCGCCGAGGGCGGAAATATTCTGCACCGCCTGCTGGCTGATTTTTTTCGGATAATCGCCGGGGCTGCTCATGACGCTGGCCTCCATTTTCACCGGCTTCCATTTCACCAGTTCCATGTCGGCGACGCGCACATCGACGAGCCCTTGCATTTTGCCGAAAGAAAATGCCGTGGTCATGAGCGAGAGGTCGAGATTGTGGGCATCGACGTCTGCGGTCATGCGCGGCGCGTTTCCGAGAGGCTGGTATAACGCCACATCTTTAATGACGGCAAAGCCGTCGAACAATTGCATTACCAATGCACCGCTCATTTTGACATCGTGGTTGGCGTATTCCACTTCGGGAATTTCACCCGACAGGTTGCCGCTGAATTGCGGCAGTTTCAAGGTTTTAGTGAGATTGGTCATCGACAGCGGTGACAACGCGCCGGAAAATTTCCACGACCAGTCACCATTTTTTTCGGATGCGACAAAATTTTTGATTTCCAGCTTCCCGTCGAAAATAGGCAAAATCAAACGCGGCATACTGAAATCGTAGCCGTTCATGGCGACAGGTGTATCCACTTTGCCAAGCGGTATGTTGAGCAGCTTTGCGCCGGAAAACTGAATGCGTGCCTCGCGTTTCTCGGTGAGGGCCCAGGGAATGTTGAGGTTGAGCCCGCTTAAGCTGAATCGATTATTGACGTCTTCGATATCGGCCTGATGAAGCGCCAGATCAAAAACTTTTGTCTCTCCGCCAGCAAAGTGCCATTCGATATCGCCGCGGCCTTTGGCGTTGATTGCATCAAAAGCAGTTTTAGCCAGATAGGGTTTCAAAATAATTTTGTACAAATATTCCAGATCGAGGTCTTTGCCACGCAAACGCATTTCCGTCAGCTTGTCGGCAGCCGCATCCCAATTCAAACCTATGTCAGCGCTGCCAACGTCGGCCAGCCGCAGCGTGGAAGTTTCGATGCGGAACATTTTGTCATCCGCGCTCCCCGCAACTTTTAGTGTATGACCACCTTTTTCAAAATAGAGCGGCGTCCACAGCGCTTCACCGCTGCGGTAATCCAACTCGCCTTGGAAACGCCAGGCGTCGCCTTGTTTGCTGGCCGAACCTTTGAGGGCTGCCACCAATTTTTCGCCCGCACGCAGACCCTCTTTATCTGAAAAATATAAATTGCTGATAACGACATCGGGTTCAACGCACATGCCGGTCGCATTGCCGATGATGTTCAGTGTGCCGCTTAAAACGCCCTTGGTCGGCCTCGGCGCGGCCGCGGGTAGCAGATCGGCGATGCGCGCTACCTCGGCATTCACGATGTTGAGTCGCACGGACCAATCATTGGCGGCGAAGTCCGCCGTGCCGCTCGCGCTTTCTTCCGCATTGGGTTGCAGTTTGAAATCGATTTTTTTATTTTGGCTATCGATACGCAAAGCGATAGGAGATGTTTCGCTGGCGAAAGCAATTTTGCCCGCGGCACAATCGAACACGCCGTTGCTCACTTGTAATTGCGTGCAATCGAAGCCCAGGGATTTTATTTTGCGCGAAGCGAAGTCTGCTTCACCTATGCGCAACTGAATCTCGCCGTTAAGCGGTTGCTTGATATGCAATGAAGAATTTTTGAGCGTGAAGCCCTCACCACGGATGGTATCGGCGCTGATGGAAATATCGCTGATGGCCAACGCAGGCGCGCTGACCAGCATGGCAACGAGTGCCATGCCGTTTCGGCGAACGTTAAAATATTGAATATAATCAAATAGATACATTGCAATGCGTAACAGGCCACAGACGCGGCCCGCGTGAAGGGTGAGGCTCTAGTTTACGCTTGCCAGATAGGTTAACGCCATCGCGGGCTGCAAAGGGAATTGATTGATGAGTAGCTCAAACTCTGCGTGGGGCAACGGTTTACTGTAATGAAAGCCCTGCACGCGATCGCACAACTGGTCGCTGAGAAAACCTGCTTGCTCGGCCGTTTCGACACCTTCGCCTACGACGTGAATTTCCAGGCCGTGGGCCATTTGGATAATGGCGCGGATAATGGCGGCGTTGTCGGTATCCACCGGCAACTCGGTGATGAAGCTGCGGTCGATTTTCAAACTGTCGATGGGGAATCGCTTGAGGTAGGCAAGCGATGAATAGCCGGTGCCGAAATCGTCAATCGACAGCGCGATGCCCATGTCATGCAATTCGTTGAGCAGGCGCACGGCCTGATCGGGATTTTGCATCACCATGCTTTCGGTGATTTCCAATTCGAGTAATTGGGCGGGTAGGCCGGTTTCTTCCAGCACACGTTTCACCACGCCAACCAGATTGGCCTGGAACTGGCGCGGCGACAAATTCACCGACACACGCAGGGGGCCGTAACCCTGCTGCTGCCATTTGCGGTTCTGTTCGCACGCGGCACGTAACACCCATTCGCCGATTGGCACGATGAGGCCTGTTTCTTCTGCGATGGGAATGAATTCAAGCGGCGCAACCAGTCCACGCTGTGGATGCTGCCAGCGCACCAGTGCTTCCATGCCGACCATGTAACCGGTGGCGAGATTGACTACCGGCTGGTAATGCAAACGAAATTCATCGCGGTTGATGGCGCGACGCAAAGCCGATTCCAAACGCAGGCGATCGACAGAATTGAAATCCATCTGCGCCGTATAAAATTGAAAATTATTTTTCCCCAGCTCTTTGGCGCGATACATCGCCACATCGGCATGACGCAATAAGGTTTGCGCATCGAGGCCGTGATGGGGAAACGTGCTGACACCGACGCTGGCGGTGATGTCGTATTCTTGCCCATCGAAAGTATAAGGTTTGCACACGGACTGCAAAATCTTGTTTCCTACTGAAATCAGGTCTTCTTCCGCTTGCCAGCCTTCGAGCAAGACAACAAATTCGTCGCCGCCCAAGCGCGCCACGATATCGCTATCGCGCAAAGCCGTTTGCAGGCGCGTAGATACTTCTTGCAGCAATAGGTCGCCGTATTCATGGCCAAGGCTGTCATTAATATTTTTAAAACGATCCAGGTCGATAAACATCACGGCCAGTTGGGCACGCTTGCGCTTGGCCTGGCGAATGGCGTGTTCGAGGGAGTGGTGAAAACTGATTCGATTGGGCAGGCTGGTCAGTTCGTCATGATGGGCCAAATACTCTACGCGCAACTCAGTCAGCTTACGTTCGTGTATGTCCATATTGGTACCGGCGATGCGCTCAACCAGGCCCTGCCCGTCGCGCTTAACGGCCTTGCCGCTGCTCAATATCCATCGCCATTCGCCATTGGCAGTGCGCACGCGATGCTCAACTTTGTAGGATGGCGTACGGCCGGAGAGCACATCATTAAAAACATTGCGAACTTCATTCAGGTCGTCCGGATGAACCAGCTCCATGAGCGCGACGAAGTTGGTATACGTCGGCTTGGCCTCCATGCCGAGCATTACAGACCAGCGCTCGTTGAGGTAAATCCTGTCGTTGGGCACATCGACATCGTAAAGGGCCAGTTCGGATGCCTCCAAAGCCAGCAGCAGTTGTTCATTGGCCTGCTCGGCACCGGCGAGCGCATGACCGATTTTTTGCAACAGGGATTCCCATTCGAGTTTCGCTGGCTGATTCTCAGCACCTTGCATGCGCGTGTTGCGCAACTGTTCGATGAGATCTTTGTGTGGAATGGTCACAGGGGCGTTCATGATGCAAGCTCCACGCAAATGAAAAATGCTGAATGGTGATGGGCATGCTTATCGGCGAAATCTTGGGCCAGGTTGTGCATAGTCTTGTTGTTGTTGTCTTGCATATATCCCCCTAAGGAATGCGGCGCCTTCGGTGCGCACTTGGTATTCCGATGGTAGGGATTATGGAAAATTTCGGCCGTCACCGCAGTGAACTGCGGCACACTTGGCGCATGGAAGTTTACATTTGCAAAAAAAGGATCACAGACGGGTAGCGTTGCAGCAAGGCTCAGGCGGGGAAAACTCCGGTAGATAAATAACGATCGCCGCGATCGCACACAATATGCACGATAACCGCATTGCGTACTTCCTTAGAAATTTCCAGGGCAGCCCACAAGCCGCCGCCCGACGACACGCCGGCGAAAATGCCTTCTTCCTTTGCCAGTCGACGCATATATTCTTCCGCATCGGCCTGGGACACTTCCAGAATACGATCCACACCTTTACGGTTAAAAATTTTAGGCAAGTAGGCTTCTGGCCATTTGCGGATGCCGGGCACTTGTGAACCTTCAGTCGGTTGAACGCCGATAATTTGTATATTCGGGTTTTTTTCTTTCAGAAATCGCCCCACTCCCATGATAGTGCCGGTTGTACCCATAGTCGCAATAAAGTGCGTCACTTTGCCCTCGGTATCGCGCCAGATTTCCGGGCCAGTGCCCTCGTAATGCGCCAGCGGATTATCGGGGTTGGCAAACTGATCGAGTATGGTGCCACGGCCTTCGTCACGCATTTTCTCGGCTATGTCACGCGCCGTTTCCATACCGCCGGCCTTGGGCGTGAGGACTATTTCGGCACCAAAAGCTGCCATGCTTTGGCGCCGTTCGATGGAGAGATGTTCGGGCATCACCAACATCATTTTGTAGCCGCCCATGGCGGCCGCCATCGCCAATGCAATACCGGTATTGCCGCTGGTCGCTTCAATTAAGGTATCGCCAGGCTTGATGTCGCCGCGTTTTTCCGCGCGCGTGATCATCGACAATGCGGGGCGGTCTTTCACCGAACCCGCCGGATTATTGCCTTCAAGCTTGGCCAGAATGATATTGGTAGTTTGGCCGGGAATACGCTTCAGGCGCACCAAGGGCGTATTACCGACAAAGTCTTCGAGAGTGTGGGTTTTCACGGCATTCCTGTCATGCTGATGGATAAAATATTATCGCACACCGAGGTGATTGCGTCTGTGTACGCAGCAATACTGGCACCAATAAAACAAAAAGCCCCGCACTAGGCGGGGCTTTTTTAATACGGCTACGAGATTACTTCTTTTCGTCTTTTTTGACTTCGTCTTTTTTGTCCGACTTGGAAGGCTTGTCTTCCTTCTTGTCGTCGGCTTTGGCGGCTTTGGCTTTCTTGTCGGCTTTTTCAGCTTTCATGGCAGCTTTTTTGTCGGCGCGCACTTGCTTGTCGGCATCGGCTTTGGCTTTAGCTTCTGCTTTCTTGTCGGCTTTGTCGTCCGCTTTCTTTTCAGCTTTGTCAGCTTTCTTGTCGTCGGCCTTCATGGCTTTGTCTTCTTTCTTGGCATCGGCTTTTTTATCATCGGCCTTTGCTGCTTTATCTTCTTTCTTGGCATCGGCTTTTTTATCATCGGCCTTTGCTGCTTTGTCGGCTTTCTTGTCGTCAGCCTTCATTGCCTTGTCTTCTTTCTTGTCTTCAGCTTTAACTGCTTTGTCAGCTTTCTTGTCGTCGGCTTTCATTTCCTTGACGTCGGCTTTTTTGCTTTCAGCGGCCATAGCCGGAGCAGGCTTTTTGTCGGCGGCAGGCGCAGCAGGCATAGCGGGCTTCACTGCACCGGCGGCGGCGCCACCGGCAGCCGTAGCACCACCAGCGACGGAAGGCGAAGCGGGTGTTGCTTTTTTCTCTTCCGCTTTCATTTCTTTCTTGGCGTCTTTGGCATCGGCTTTTGCGTCCGCTTTTTTGTCGGCTGCTTTAACGGGTGTAGAAGCGCCTGACAAGCTCACGTCGCCGCGAATCTTTTCAACTATGCCCTTGCCCACGCCGTCCACTTTGTCGAGATCATCAACGGATTTGAACGGGCCGTTTTTGGCGCGGTAATCGAGAATAGCCTGGGCTTTGACCGGGCCAATGCCGTCCAATGCCTCGAGTTCGGCTTTGGTGGCGGTGTTTACGTTAACCGCTGCAAACGCCATGCCGGTAAAAGCAAAAAACGCTAACAACGAAATCAGAATCTTTTTCATGTGTTACTCCTTACAGGTTAAAAAAACAACGATTGCTTTATTGTTGGGTTTTGCGGCATCCCAACCCTTGAAAAACGATCAGGGTTGTAGATTCCCGGCCCCCCCCCGTCAAGCCTTTCCCCCAATCTGCCTTGCTAAAACGACTACCCGGGCTGTCGGTTGACAGCGCTTTATATCCTCAGCCCCGCTCCGCGTCAAGTAATGCTTGCATGTAGCGCCCTACTCCTTGCTCCACAGTGAGAAAAGGCGCGCTATAACCTGCGCTGCGCAAAGCTGCCATATCGGCCTGGGTATAGCTCTGGTATTTGCCCTTCAGCGCTTCGGGAAACGGCACGTATTCGATCATTCGGTGGTTTTTGGCATCGGACACAGACAGCGCCGCCTCGCCTCGGGCGGCACGACAGGCATTGATGGTGGTGATGGCCATATCGTTGTAGGTTTGCCCTCGGCCGGTGCCCAGATTGAAAATGCCACTGCGTTGCTGGTTATCCAGAAAATGCAAATTGACCTTCACCACGTCTTCGACCGAAACAAAATCGCGGGTCTGTTCGCCGCTGCCGTATCCGCCACTGCCTTCGAACAACCTGACTTTGCCTTCGGCGCGGAACTGGTTGAAAAAATGCCAGGCCACCGAGGCCATGCGGCCTTTATGCGCTTCGCGCGGGCCATACACATTGAAATAGCGAAAACCGGTTACCTGCGAAGTGAAACTTGCCTGGCGGCGGCGCACATACTGGTCGAACAGGAATTTGGAATATCCGTAAATGTTGAGTGGCGCCTCGTTTTCGCGCGACTCTTTGAATACTTTTCCGTTGCCATACACTGACGCGGATGACGCATAGAGAAACGGAATGCTATTCGCCTGGCAATATTCGAGCAACGCGATGGAATAGCGGTAATTGTTTTCCATCATGTAGGCGCCGTCGGTTTCCATGGTGTCCGAGCAAGCACCCTGATGTAGCACGGCGTGGATGGATGCGGATAGCGCGTTGCGTTTTATGCGCTCCAAAAAATCCTGTTTGTCGAAATATTCGGCGATATCGCAGTCAGCCAGATTGGCGAACTTGTCGGCATGGGCGAAATTATCGACGGCGATGATATCGGCACTACCGCGCACGTTGAGCGCTTTGACCAGATTGGAGCCAATAAATCCCGCTGCGCCGGTTACTAAAATAGTCATAATAATCAATTACTTATAAAAATTATCTGGTGATTGCAATTCGTCGCGCGTCACCACGGCTGTGCCGAGTTTACCTACCACGATGCTGGCGGCACGATTGGCAATGTGCACGGCGGCGCGCAAATTCAAACCGGAAGCAAGCATCACCCCGAGCGTCGCGATGACCGTATCGCCGGCACCGGACACATCGAATACTTCGCGCGCGCGCGCCGGCTCATGCATGATGTCGTTCTCTTGAAACAATGACATGCCCTCTTCACTGCGCGTTACCAGCAAGGCTTGCAAACCCAAATCCTTGCGCAACTGTTGCGCTTTTTTAACCAGTTGGCTTTCGTCGCTCCATCGCCCTGCCACTTCGCGGAACTCGTTACGGTTTGGTGTAAGCAAAGTCGCGCCCTGATAGCGGCTGTAATCATCGCCTTTCGGATCGACCAATACGGGAATTTTTACCTGATTGCATAGAGTGATCATGCGCGCGATATGGGTCAGCCCACCTTTGCCATAATCGGACAAAATCACCACATCGGTTTGTGCCAGCATGCGTTCGAAATCCGCCAGCTTGGTGTCCAACACTTCATGGGATGGCGCAGTTTCAAAATCCACCCGTAGTAATTGTTGCTGACGGCCAATAACGCGCAGCTTCACTGTCGTGGCAAGCGTCGCATCCTCATGCAACACCGTGTTGACTTTATCGTCGCGTAACAATTGATTCAGTTTTGCAGCCGGCTCATCGGCACCGACTACAGAAAGCAAACTGGCTTGCGCACCAAGCGCGGCTATATTACGCGCCACGTTTGCCGCGCCGCCGGGGCGCTCTTCCGTGCGCGACACATGGACGACGGGCACTGGCGCTTCAGGCGATATGCGGCTCACATCGCCAAACCAGTAACGGTCGAGCATCACATCGCCGACCACCAGCACGCGCGCGCGACTCAACGTCGGCGCATCGGGAATCGGCAATCGGGTTACTTTGGTATCCGCATTCATGCGGCCGCCTGCACACGTCCGATGCCGTGATATTCAATGCCCAGACTTTTAATGTGTGCGGGATCAAATAAATTACGGCCGTCAAAAATCAGCGCATTTTTCAGGCTGGATTTAATCACATCAAAATTCGGGCTGCGAAATTCTTTCCACTCTGTCACGATGGCCAGCGCATCAGCACCTTCAAGCGCAGCTAATGGTGTGGTGGCGTAACGGATACGTTTATCGTCTTTGTAAATGCGTTGGGTTTCGTGCATGGCCACCGGATCGTAGGCGCAAACGGTTGCGCCATGCTGCCACAAGCCTTCGATCAACACGCGGCTCGGCGCTTCACGCATATCGTCAGTATTGGGTTTGAAAGCGAGCCCCCAAATGGCGAAATGTTTGCCGGCCAGATTATTATTGAAGCGCTTGAGTATTTTTTGCAGCAGCACTTGTTTCTGCCGCTGGTTCACGCTTTCAACCGCTTCAAGTATTTTCAAATCAAAGCCCTGTTGCTGCGCCGTGCGTTGCAATGCCTGCACGTCCTTTGGAAAACATGATCCGCCGTAGCCCACGCCCGGATATAAAAAATGGTAACCAATACGCGGGTCGGAACCAATACCGGCGCGCACGCTTTCAATATCCGCGCCTAATTTTTCTGCCAGCAAAGCCAGCTCATTCATAAACGAAATACGTGTCGCCAGCATGGCATTGGCGGCATATTTGGTCAGCTCGGCAGACTTGATGTCCATCACCAATAAACGTTCATGGTTACGTTGAAACGGCGAATACAGCGCACGCATAACTTGTATCGCGCGCTCGTCTTCGGCGCCAATCACCACACGCGCTGGCCGCATAAAATCATCGATGGCCGCGCCTTCCTTGAGAAACTCGGGGTTGGAGACTACTGAGTAAGCAATTTTTTCATTCCGTTTATCCAACTCTTCTTTCACGGCAGCTTTTACTTTATCCGCCGTGCCTACCGGCACCGTCGATTTATCGACAATGATTTTCGGGCTGGCCATGTACTTGCCAACGTTGCGTGCAGCGGCCGTGACATATTTCAAATCGGCTGAACCGTCTTCATCGGGCGGTGTCCCTACCGCAATAAACTGCACTTCGCCAAACGCTACGCTTTCTGCGATGTCAGTGGTGAAGTGCAGGCGGCCCGCCGCGATATTGCTCTTGAGCATCGCTTCCAAACCCGGCTCATAAATCGGCACGCCGCCGGATTTGAGCAGATTGATTTTATTCACGTCCAGATCAAGACACATGACGTCATTGCCCAGCTCGGCAAAACACACGCCGCTCACCAGGCCCACGTAGCCGGTTCCGATAATGGTTATTTTCATTGGATTTCTTTCATTGTTTGTATGTCATGCATCATTTTTTTCAGGGTCGCAACTGGGTCGGCCGCCTGGGTAATCGGCCGACCGATAACCAGATAATCGGCGCCGGCGCGCAAAGCTTCTTGCGGCGTCAGCACGCGGTTCTGGTCGTCTTTTTGCGCATCCGCCAGCCGTATACCTGGCGTCACCAATGCAAATGGTGTTGCGATTTGCCGGCGTAACAGTTGCGCCTCGCGCGATGAACACACCACGCCATCCAGGCCGCATTGTCGGGCAAGCTTTGCCAGCCGCAGTACGTTTTGTTCTGCCGTGCCTTCGATGCCGATGGCTGCAAGCTCTGCGTCCCCGAGGCTGGTCAGAATGGTCACGCCGATGAGCAAAGGTTTGTGCTTGCCGGCATCAATCGCATCGCGTGCGGCGAGCAACATGGCTTCGCCGCCGAGGGCATGTACGTTCAGCATCCACACGCCTAAACTTGCACCTACTTTGCACGCAGCGGCCACGGTGTTGGGAATGTCATGAAATTTGAGATCAAGAAAAACGTCGAAGCCCTGCTTCACCAGATTTTCCACAACTGCGGGGCCCGCTGCTGTAAATAATTCTTTGCCGACCTTCACGCGGCACAGGGCAGGATCAAGACGTGAAGCCAGATCCAGCGCCGCATTGGCGTGGGGAAAATCAAGCGCGACGATAACGGGTTTGCTGTTCATTTTAGATTTCAATTATTTCAGCCGGGTTTCCACCAGCTCAAGTTCGGCATTACGGCGTGGCGGATAGGTATCCCAGCCGCCGCAGGCAGGGCAATGCCAGTAAAAATGTCGCCCGCGAAAACCGCAGGCTTCGCACTGATACAACGCCATACGCGCGGTGTGGCCGTGAATAATATCCTTGGCCATTTGCACATCACCGCGCTGTTCCGGCGATGCTTCCATGAGACGGGCTTCCATTAACTTATCTAACCCTAACAAAGTCGGGTTGCGGCGCAGGTCATCGAGCACCAGCTTGTAGGCGCTCGGCGAGCCTTCCGTTTCCAGCGTTGCCTTGAACACAACGTTGAGCAAATCCAGCGCCGGGTAGCGCTCCTGAAAACCGCGCAACAAATTCAGTCCCTCGCCCAACTTACCTTGAGTACGATAACTTTCCAGCAGGTTTTCAGCCACCAGGCTGAGATGATCGGGGCTTTGCGTCTCAATCGATTTCCACGTCTCGATCGCTTCTGCATGCCGGCCATCTTTGGCCGCCCATTCACCCGCCAGAATATTCGCGCGCACGCACTTGCGATTGGCTTTCACCGCCTGCTGCAAATAATCACGCGCCTGATCGCGTCTGCCGTGAGCGTGCTCGGTAATGGCAAGCTCGCAATAATAATTGGCTATCTCGCTTTCGAAATTGCGCGTTGATGAACCTTCCAGTTCCCGCGCTACCGGAATGGCTTTGAGCCAATCTTTTTCCTGCCGGTAAATATCCAGCAGACATTTCAACGTTGCCTGTCTGTGTTGCGTGTGGGTCAGACCTGAAAAAATTTGTTCGGCACGATCGAGTAAGCCGGCCTTGAGATAATCCTGCGCCAATTCAAACAACGCAGTTTGTTTTTGCTCGGTGTCCAGGTCGCTGCGTTCCGTCAGGTTGTGATGCATGCGGATGGCGCGATCCGCTTCACCACGGCGGCGAAACAAATTGCCAAGGGCGAACTGCAATTCCACCGTATTGGGGTCGAGTTTGGAGACCTCGATAAATGCGTCGATGGCCTTGTCCGGTTGTTCGTTGAGCAGAAAATTCAGCCCTTTGAAATACGATGCCGGCAACGCGCGGGATTCGGACAGAAGTTGCTTGATGTCGATGCGCGCGGCGAGCCAGCCCAAACCGAAAGAGACGGGTAATGCCAGCAGCCACCAGAACTCAAATTCCATTCACCACCCTGCAAAAAAATTCCAGCGCATGCCCACAGCAGCATCGCGCTGTTTCATGGCGGAGGAAACTTATCGGTCATGCCCGACGGTGAAGAAGGCCGGTCGGCGGAAGATTCTTTTGTTGCGTGCTTTTTTGCCAGCCGCTTGAGCGCCGTAATTTCGCGTCGCTGTTTATACAGAGTCGTTGAAATGGCGAGCAAACCTGCCGCCACCCCGCCTACAAAAAAAGCCATTATAATCAATACCATAGGAGCATTCCAAGTAAAGCCAAAATAATGTAGCGTTACCGGCTCGGCATTCTGGAATGCAAACCCCATCATCAGCAATAACAACGCCAGGCGAACCACCCAGGAGAGGATGCCCATCATGATTTGCGTGCTCGATTCATATCGCATGAAGCAGCGGCACCCGAAAAAAAGCGGCATGATCTCACGATAACGCCGCCATTATCCTGGTGTGTTGTCACCGGAAAAATCGGATGGAAATTATTTGCCTTCTGCGTCCACACGCTCGCGCAATTCCTTGCCGGCTTTGAAATGGGGAACGTACTTTGCGGGCACGTTTACCTTTTCACCGGTTTTGGGATTGCGTCCGACGCGTGGCGGCCGGTAATTCAGGCCGAAGCTACCGAATCCCCTGATCTCGATGCGTTCCCCGCTGGACAGGCTTTTGGCCATGGCGTCCAGCATGGTTTTCACAGCAAGTTCGGCATCCTTGGCGACCAGCTGCGGATAGCGCTGGCTTAACAAATTTATCAATTCAGACTTTGTCATGGCTGGTTTTATTGATCTGTAGGTTTGTTATCGAGCTTGGCTTTGAGCAGCGCGCCAAGGTTTGTGGTGCCTGCATTTCCGGCGCTTTCGGATGCTACTTTCTTCATTGCTGCGCTCTCGTCGGCGGCGTCTTTGGCTTTTATCGAGAGGTTGATGTTACGGGTCTTGCGATCTACGTTGACGATGACAGCTTCCACTTCATCGCCTTCTTTCAAGTGCGTGCGGATGTCTTCCACGCGGTCGCGGGAAACTTCCGATGCGCGCAAATAGCCTTCCACTTCGCCGTCGAGTTCAATGGTGGCACCCTTGGCGTCGATGGCTTTGACTTTGCCTTTCACCAGTGCGCCCTTGTCGTTCATGCTGACGTAATTGGTGAAGGGGTCGCCTTCCATCTGCTTCACGCCGAGGGAAATACGCTCGCGCTCCACATCGATGGATAAAACCGTGGCTTCGATTTCATCGCCTTTTTTGTAGTTGTGCACTGCTTCTTCGCCCGTCTGGCTCCAGGACAAATCGGACAGGTGCACCAAGCCGTCGATGCCGCCGGGCAAACCGATGAACACGCCGAAGTCGGTGATGGATTTAATCTGGCCCGAAACCTTGTCGCCCTTTTTATGGTTCATGGCGAACTCGTCCCACGGATTCGGCTGGCATTGCTTCATGCCCAGCGAAATACGGCGGCGCTCTTCGTCAATTTCGAGAATCATGACTTCTACTTCATCGCCCAATTGCACGGCCTTGGAAGGATGAATGTTCTTGTTGGTCCAGTCCATTTCAGACACGTGTACCAAACCTTCAATGCCTTGCTCGATTTCAACAAACGCGCCGTAGTCGGTGAGGTTGGTGACTTTGCCGAACAGGCGGGTACTTTGTGGATAACGACGGCCAAGGCCGACCCACGGGTCGTCGCCCAATTGCTTCATGCCCAATGAGACACGATTTTTTTCCTGATCGAACTTGAGGATCTTGGCTTCCACTTCGTCGCCCACATTCAACACTTCGGACGGATGTTTGACGCGACGCCATGCGAGGTCGGTGATGTGCAACAGGCCGTCGATGCCGCCCAGGTCCACGAACGCACCGTACTCGGTGATGTTCTTGACCACGCCGTTGACGATCGCGCCTTCACTCAGCGTCTCGAGCAGCTTGGCGCGCTCTTCGCCCATCGAAGCCTCGACCACCGCACGGCGCGACAACACGACGTTGTTTCGCTTGCGGTCGAGCTTGATGACCTTGAACTCCATCGTCTTGCCCTCGAACGGGCTCATGTCCTTGACCGGGCGCGTGTCGAGCAGCGAGCCGGGCAGGAAGGCGCG
>JAYTVC010000054.1:0-4583 GCA_043744215.1 Pseudomonadota bacterium | reverse complement strand
AGGAAGTAAAACGCGCCATCGGTTCGCAAATGCTGTCGTTGCCCGGCCTGTTTGATACCGGCTCGGCTACCGCCACTGCGTTCGGCTCGTTGTTCGTGCATGAACTGCCGCTCGACAACTATACCGCCATCCTGCAACGCTACGGTGCCGTCACCCAAACCGACATGATCGCCATGGCAAAAAAATATGTCGCGCCGGAAAAAATGCTGGTGGTCGCCGTGGGGGACCGTAAAAAAATCGAGACGGAGTTGGCGAAGCTAAACCTGGGCGCGATGGAGATTCGCGATGCGGATGGCGTGCTGCTGAAATAAATTTGGAGAGCTAACAAATGCGGCGGTCGGATGAAAATCCTTTCGCCATTTTTTTGCACTTACGCGGATAAATCTTCCGCCCGCAACAAAAATACAAATTCATCGCCCGCGCTCACTTCAAGCCAGGTGAACGGCATGGTCGGAAAGGCCGCTTCAATTTCTGCACGATTATGGCCTGATTCGACTATCAAAAAACTGTTATTATTCATATAGTTATGTGATTCACGTAAAATCGCGCGAATGTGATCCAACCCATCGTCGCCGCTTGCCAAAGCGAGTTGCGGTTCGCGCAAATATTCCTGCGGTAAAGTTTTCATCGACACCGCATTCACATACGGCGGGTTGCTGATAATGAGATCGTAGCGCGCGCCTTTGAGCGATGAAAACAAATCCGATTTCACCAAACGTACTTGTTCGTCGAGTTGGTAATCGGCCACGTTGCGCCGCGCGACTTCGAGCGCATCATCGGAAATATCTACCGCATCAACCTGCGCTTGCGGAAACGCAAGCGCAGTCAAAATTGCCAGGCAACCGGAACCGGTACACATGTCCAGCGCTGTCTCAATTGCATAAGCATCTTCCACCCACGGCTGCAGTTGTTCGCGCAACAATTCGGCGATGAATGAGCGCGGTACGATAACGCGCTCATCCACATAAAATTTATGCTCACCCAGCCACGCTTCATTGGTGAGATACGCCGCCGGCACGCGGGTGCTGATGCGCGCTTCCAGTTTCGCTAACACCACGGATATTTCGTCAGGTAACAAACGCGCATCGAGAAACGGGTCGAGCGTATCGATAGGCAAATGCAGGGTATGTAAAATCAAATATGCCGCTTCATCGTAAGCATTGCTGGTGCCATGGCCGAAAAATAATTTCGCTTCGTTGAACCGGCTCACGGCAAAGCGTATGAGATCGCGCACAGTGTGCAGTTGCAAGGTGGCGTCACGGAACATGGTTGAAGTCGGCATGGAGTCTTAATACATCCAGAAAATTTCCCCCCCTTCAAGGGGAGGGTCAGGGTGGGGATGGGTAACACTTAAGCTGCAAATTATTTATTAGTTCTTACCCAGCAAATTATTCAATGTATGAAAATAAATATCCGACAACGGTTCAATCTCGTGCAAGCCTACACATTCATTGAGCTTATGAATTGTCGCGTTGAGCGGCCCAAACTCGCACACCTGCGGGCAAATGTCAGCGATAAAGCGGCCGTCGGACGTACCGCCCGTGGTCGAGACTTGCGCGCTCACGCCATTCACTTGCTTGATCGCGGCGGCCATCGCATCCACCAATGCCCCGCGCGGGGTGAGGTAGGGCGGTGAGTAGTCCCACACGATATCGTAGTCGAGTTTGTGTTTCGCCAATATGTCCATCACGCGTTGTTTCAAACTCGCTTCGGTGCTGGCGGTGGAAAAACGGAAGTTGAATAAAATGCGCACCGTGCCCGGCACCACATTGGTTGCGCCGGTGCCGCCGTTGATGTTGCTCACTTGAAACGATGTGGCGGGAAAATATTCATTGCCGTTGTCCCACACCGTTTGCGACAGCTCAGCGATGGCGGGCGCGACGAAGTGGATGGGATTTTTTACTAGATGCGGATACGCGATGTGGCCTTGCACGCCTTTGACGGTGAGGTCGCCCGAGAGCGAACCGCGTCGGCCATTCTTGATCGTGTCCCCAAACACATCGGCGCAGGTCGGTTCGCCCACGATGCAATAATCAATCAACTCGTTGCGTGCCTTGAGCGCCTGCACGACTTTGATGGTGCCATCGACGGCGATGCCTTCTTCGTCCGACGTAATCAACAGTGCGATGGAGCCTTTAGGTTTCGGATTAGCGGCAAGAAATTTTTCAATCGCGGTTACAAATGCGGCAAGCGAAGTTTTCATATCTGCCGCACCGCGGCCAAACAGTTTGCTGTCGCGAATCGTCGGCGTAAACGGCTCGCTATCCCATTTTTCCACCGGGCCCGTCGGCACCACATCAGTGTGGCCGGCAAAACAAATCACCGGGCCTTCGGTGCCCAATCGTGCCCAAAAATTATCCACAAAACCAAAACGCATTTTGTCGATATTGAAACCGAGCCTGGTCAGTCGTTCAATCAGGATTTCCTGACAGCCTGCGTCATCTGGTGTGAGCGAGCGGCGGGAGATGAGGGCTTTGGCGAGGTCGAGAGTGGAGGACATATTTTTTACTTGGCTGAATCGATGAACGGATTTTACGCGATTCAGCCGGCAAACACGAACAGCAGGGCGAGGGCAGGTCGGCGATCGTTTGCCGACATGAAATTAAAAAGGAATTTTGCCCAGCAGCATATCCTTGTACATCACCCAATCGCCCAAAAAACTGTACCGCGGATATTTGAATGTGGCAGGGCGATTGTGTTCGAAGAAGAAATGGCCGATCCAGGCGAAGCCATAACCGGCGACGGGCATCAGCCACAGCCACGCCCATTGGCCTGTCAGTATGGCGAGCAGCGCGATGCCGATAACCAGCGACGTGCCGACAAAATGCAGACGGCGGCACGTCGGGTTGCTGTGCTCGGAAAGGTAAAAAGGATAAAACTCGCTGAAGCTGGAGTAAGTCGTCGCCGTGTTCATGAATGCGCTGCCTTATCCGACACGGCCATGTATTGCTGGGAGCCGTGTTGCATCTCCCGTTTCATTTGCGGGTTGTAACCCAGCGCGAACAACACTTCTGCTCCCAGGAAAAAAGGTGAGACGATAAGTTGAAACAGATTGTCGGCAAACGCGGGTTTGCGCCCTTCAAACACATGGCCAATGAGTTGCAAAATCCATCCGCCGATAAAACAGGCGAGCACCACAGTGAGCCATTGGTTAAATGGCAACAGCCCGATCTTGATAGCCGAGTAATGCATCACGGTCAGCACAAACGCCATAACCAAACCAATCAGCCAGTCGAGCTTGATGTAATACAACGCCACCAGAATATAGATGGGCCAGGCGAGTGTGGTGGTCTCGGAGATGGGCACGCGGCTTAACGCGGCGAGCACAGAAAAAACAATGAGCGGCACGCCAATGAAATGCGTCGCGCGGTTGCGCCAATCACGGTGGTAGGCGTAATAAAATGCCATGTGATCGACGGCGGTTTTCATGGCTTTCTCCTGTCAAAAATAGCGTGGGCTAAGTGTAGCGCGTTGCTCCTGCTAGGACAATTTGCGTCGCACAATGAACTATAGCTTCGCACGTTGTTCGCCGGTGAAAATCCTCGCTGCATCAAAGCTCCGCTCGGTAAATTCCATTTTGCCATCATGGCCGATCATCAAAACGGTCGAGCAGCGTGTGCCGTATTCGGGCGACACAATAAAAGTTGCGGACAAGCGCCGCTCCCATTCCAGCGGCACGCCCGTTTGCGGCAGATGGTCGTCGTGGGCGATTTCCCGGTCGGCAAGGAGCGCAAACAAATCGTCGGAATGAATTTTTGATTGCAGCAATTGGTTCAATCGCGCTTTGCCGATGCGCACTTTTGGCCACGGCTCGTCGAGCAGAGCGTTGGATAAACCGTACAGGCCCGGCTTCAATTCATGCGCGTTGCCGTTCCGGCTTGAAAAAACCCAAAGCGATTTTGCATCACCGAGAAATAAATTGAATTCGTCGTATTGATCCGATTGGATTGCGAGGTCGGCAACCAATTTCTCCGGCGATGCACCGCCACGCAAATAATCGCTCACCAATAATCCACGCGACAGCGGCGCGGTTTTGCGCGAAGCGGGATGGCGGAAATTAGTGAGCGCGGCGAACTTCTTTTCGCGAGTCGCACCCATCCACGTGCCGCCTTTTTCCAGATCGCGCCCGGCGAAAATATGTTGCGCGTCCGGCCACCAATGGGCCGCTTGCGTGGGCCGTGCGTGAAACTCGTCGCGATTGGCAGCGAGTATCAAACGGTAATCAGGATGCGTGTTATACGCGAATAAAAGCAGGCAGATGGCGTTGTGCTCGATGCAAGATAACTATTTAATTATAAACAGTATTTTAATCAATAAATAAACGCGAATAGTCGTCTGCGTTGAAGCCGATGGTTTTGATTTTGTTTTCGACTTCAATGACGGGCCGCTTGATGACGCTGGTTTGCACCAGCATCAATTCCATCGCGTCGTTTGGATGGGTAATCTTCGCTTTTTGTTCGTCCGACAATTTTCGCCACGTCATACCGCTGCGATTCACCAGTTGTTCCCACGGCACTTGCTTCAACCAGGCGCGCAAAGTTTTTTCGCTGATGCCGGCGGTTTTGTAATCGTGGAAATCATAG
>JAYTVC010000053.1:0-16911 GCA_043744215.1 Pseudomonadota bacterium | reverse complement strand
CCCACAAAAAATTCTGCGCCACCACGCGCACGTCGAGCAACATGCCGATGGTGATAAAAAATAAGCCCAACAACACGTCGCGGAACGGCTTGATGTAATCTTCCACCTGATAACGATATTCGGTTTCGGATATCAGCATGCCAGCCAAAAACGCGCCGAGCGCGAGCGATAATCCCGCAAGCTGCGTGACGTAAGCCAGGCCCAACGTCACCATCAACACATTGAGCACAAATAATTCCGATGACTTGGCGCGGGCCACCAAATGAAACCAGCGGCGCATCACGCGCTGGCCGACGAAGAGCAATAATATCAATATAATCAATGCTTTAAATAAAGCCACGCCCACCGTCGCGGTAACCGCTTCATTGCCTTTGGCCAAGGCAGGAATCAATACCAGCAGCGGCACCACGGCTAAATCCTGAAATAACAACACGCCCATGGTCTGCTGACCGTGGGTGGAATTGAGCTGCATTTTTTCCGCCAGCATTTTGCTCACAATAGCGGTGGACGACATGGCGATAGCGCCGCCGACCGCGAGGCCCGCCTGCCAGCTCATGCCGAACAGCATCGCAATGCCGAGAAACACCAGCAGCGTCGCCAGCACCTGCGCGCCGCCAAGACCGAACACCACACGGCGCATGGCGATCAACTGCGGCAAACTGAATTCGAGGCCGATGCTGAACATCAGAAACACCACGCCGAATTCAGCCAGGTAAGTGGTCTCGGCGCTGCTGGGCACAAAGCCCATCGCATGCGGGCCCGCAACAATGCCCAACGCCAGATAGCCCAGCATCGGCGGCAAATTCAGGCGACGGAACAACGTCACTGTGAGCACGGCGGCCACCAGCAAAATGAGCGTAATTTCGAGATAACCGTGCATGGATTTTTTAAAAAAATTTTTATCAGTGGATACAACAGAAATGTAACATGGGTTGGGGCTTTCGTCGCCAAAGCAATCGCCTTTATCCTGCCTTCAGGAACCTTTATACTGGCGCCATGACGACCACATTAAAACCAGCCAACGCCGCCAACGAAAAAATACTGCGCCTCGCGCGCGAGGTGCTGTCCATCGAAGCGCGCGCGGTAGACAACTTATCGGCACACATCGATACCGATTTCATCGCTGCCCACCGGCTGATGCTTAATTGCCGCGGCCGCGTGGTGGTCAGCGGCATGGGCAAGAGCGGGCATATCGCCAATAAAATCGCGTCTACTCTCGCATCAACCGGGACGCCGGCATTCTTCATGCATCCTGCCGAAGCGGGCCATGGCGACATGGGCATGATTACGCCGGACGATGTGCTGCTGGCGCTTTCCAATTCGGGCGAGAGCGACGAACTGCTGACCATCGTGCCGCTGCTCAAACGTCGCGGCAGCAAACTGATCAGCATGACAGGCAACCGCAATTCGAGTCTGGCGCGGGAAGCTGATGTGCATTTGTATGCGGGCGTGGATAAAGAAGCCTGCCCGATGAACCTCGCGCCAACGGCGAGCACCACGGCTGCGTTGGCGCTGGGTGACGCGCTGGCGGTAACTTTACTCGATGCGCGCGGCTTCAATGCCGACGATTTTGCGCGCACCCATCCGGGCGGCACGCTGGGCAGAAAATTGCTGGTGCATGTTTCCGACATCATGCATGCTGGCGCGGAGTTGCCGGTGGTGCCGCAGGGCGCCACGCTGGCCGATGCGCTGCTGGAGATGACCAGAAAAGGTTTGGGCATGACGGCCGTGGTAGATCGCAACCAGAAACTGGTGGGCATTTTCACCGATGGCGATTTGCGCCGCACGCTTGAAAAACCGGCGGACATCAAACAAATCAGCATTCTCGACGTGATGGGCAAAAACCCGAAGACTATCCGCGCCACGCGCCTGGCAGCCGAGGCGGCGCAACTCATGCAACAACATAAAATTCTCGCCATGCTGGTGACGGATGACGAAGGCAAACTCACCGGCGCGTTCACCATGCACGATCTGCTGCGCGCCGGAGTGGTGTGATGCCTTCATCAAATACCAGGGCAAGAAATATCAAACTCGCCATTTTCGACGTGGACGGCGTGCTCACCGACGGCAGCCTCTACATGAACGATGCGGGCGAAGAAATCAAAGCCTTCAACACCCTCGACGGCCACGGACTGAAAATGCTCAAAGCCAGCGGTGTGGAACTGGCCATCATCACCGGGCGCACTTCGCGCAGCGTGGAGCTGCGCGCAAAAAATCTTGGCATCGACCGTTTGTATCAAGGCGTTGAAAATAAATTATCTGCCTACGAAAAACTGTTGGCCGAAATGGGGCTGCAAGCCGACGCGGTAATGTTCATGGGCGACGACGTGGTCGATTTGCCGGTGATGCGCCGCTGCGGTTTTGCCGCCTGCGTGCCTGCCGCGCCGGCGCTGGTACAACAACATTCCCATTACATCAGCAAAGCAGAAGGCGGCCGGGGGGCGGCACGCGAAGTGTGCGAATTCGTCATGCAAGCCCAAGGCACGCTCGACAAACAAATGGAAAAATATCTCGCATGAGATTCTCTGCCAGCGCCCTTTTGCCCTTAGCCGCCCTTATGTCGCTGGCGGTGATGACCTGGTGGCTGAACCAGACCGTAAGCCAGGCCGTTGCACCACGAGCAACCACGCTCAAGCACGAGCCCGATGCCATTGCCGAAGGATTTTCTGCGCGGCAATTGGGTGAAGATGGCTCAGTGCGCTATACCCTGCAAGCGCAGAAAATGCTACATTACCCCGATGACGATTCCACCCTTTTGGAGTCGGTAAAATTCGATGGCAAACCGAAAGACGCCAGACAACATGATCAGCCTTTCAGCGTCAGCGCGCAAAATGCGCGGCTGTCAAAAAACGGCAGTGAAGTTTTCCTCGAAGGTATGGTGGAGCTGGTGAAGGAAGCCGCCAACGACTCACCCCGCGCCACGGTGCGCACCAGTAAACTGCGCCTGGTGCCCGATGCGGGGCTGGCAGAAACATCCGAGCAAGTAGAAATGCAAAGCGAAAACAGCCGCGTGACCGGCAATCATTTTGAGTACAACAACAAAACCCGTACCGTCAAACTCGCCCAGGTGAAAGCCGTCTATGTTGCGCACGAATAGCACAATCTCCGCGATGATAATCGTATCCATCGCTGCCGCCTGCTGCGCGGCCACCCTCGCCCATGCGGAAAAAGCCGACCGGCGCAAACCTGTCACGCTCGATGCAGATAAAGTGGTGTTCGATGACGCAAAAAAAATCAGCACCTTCGAAGGCAAAGTACAACTCACCCAGGGCACCATTCGCATCCAGGCGGACCGTATTGAGGTCAAACAGGACAAGAACGGATTTTCCTTCGCCACCGCGAAAGGAAGCCCCGTTTCGTTTAAGCAAAAACTGGAAGGCTCGACAGAATATATTGAAGGTTACGGCGAGCGGCTGGAGTTCGACAGCAAAAGTGACACGGTGCAATTGTTCGACAATGCTTTTATCAAACGCGGGCAGGACGAACTGCGCGGCAATTATATTTCTTACAACTCGCGTAGCGAAGCGTTCAAGGTTGACGGCGGCACACCGGCCAACGCGCCTGCCGGCACGACGACAAAAGGTGGCAGGGTCCACATCGTCATTACACCCAAAAATATCGACCCGGACGACGAGCCAGCCACACCCGCGCCAAAACAATAAATGAGCATACTCAAGGCGGAACACCTCAAAAAACGCTACAAGGAACGCACGGTCGTCAAAGACGTCTCCCTTGAAGTCAACACCGGCGAAGTGGTCGGCCTGCTCGGCCCCAACGGTGCGGGCAAGACCACTACGTTTTATATGATCGTAGGCCTGGTGCCGATAAACGGTGGCCGTATCACGTTCGACGAAACCGATGTCAGCCATATGCCCATGCACCAGCGCGCGCGCCTGGGGGTGAGTTATCTGCCGCAAGAGGCGTCGATTTTCCGCAAACTGACTGTCGCAGAAAATATCCAGGCAGTGCTGGAACTGCAACGCATCAGCAAAAAAGAAATTCAAGACCGCCTCGATCAACTGCTCGAAGAGCTGCATATCACCCGCCTGCGCGACAGCCAGGCCATGGCACTATCGGGCGGCGAACGGCGACGGGTGGAAATTGCCCGCGCCCTGGCCAACAACCCGCGTTTTGTCTTGCTTGACGAACCGTTCGCGGGGGTTGATCCTATAGCCGTGATTGACATTCAGCAGATCATCCGTTTCTTAAAACAGCGCGACATCGGCGTACTCATCACCGATCATAACGTGCGGGAAACATTGGGGATTTGTGACCGGGCCTTCATTATCAACCAAGGCTCGGTGCTCGCCTCCGGCAAGCCTGATGAAATCATCTATAATGAAAATGTGAGAAAAGTTTATCTCGGAGAAAATTTCCGGCTGTAATTCGTATCGCTCCAATCCACCCGGGAACCCTGCCTTAGCAATATGAAACAAAGCCTGCAACTCAAACTGGGGCAACACCTCACCCTTACACCCCAGTTACAGCAATCCATTCGCCTGCTGCAACTCTCCACCATGGAACTCAACCAGGAGTTGGAGCGCTTTATTATGGAAAACCCGCTGCTGGAACGCGAAGATTCCGCTGCGGAGCGCATTGTTGTGCCCGATGGCATTGAACGCGGCGGTGATGTTGATACACCCGCAGAGCACATCACAAACAACGACGCGAGCGAAACCACGACACCGGATGCCGACAATTCTGCGCTGACCGACACGTGGGCAGAAGCGGATATGGGGCATATAGAAGACGCGCCCTACACCTACAAAGACGACGGTGAAGAACGCGAATACGCGCAAATACCCGCGATTTGCATGAGCCTTACGCAGCATTTGTCCGAGCAACTCAACCTGATGCAGTTATCGCAAATTGACAAACAGCTCGCCACTTTCGTCATCGCGCACCTAGATGAAGACGGCTATCTCAAACAGCCGTTGGAAGAATTGCATGCGTCGCTACCCATAGAAATGGACATCGAGCCTGAAGAATTGCAAATCGCCTTGCGCCATGTGCAAAACCTCGAACCCACCGGCGTAGGCGCGCGGAATTTGCGTGAATGCCTGCTGTTGCAACTCGATACGTTGCCGCCATCCACACCGCAATTGGCGCTGGCAAAAAAAATGGTGTCGCAGCATCTGGAGCTGTTGGCCCAGCACGACTTCATCAAACTGCGCCGCGCCCTTGATTGCACCGAAGATGAACTCAAGCGCGCGCAAACGCTAATCAAGTCCCAGAATCCGAAACCCTGCCAATACTACTTGCAGGAAGAAGCCCGCTATATCGTGGCCGACGTGATAGTAAAAAAAACCAAAGGCAAGTGGATGGCCAGCCTCAATCAGGAGGCCATTCCGAAGCTGCGTCTTAATTCACTCTACGCTTCCATATTGCAAAACAACCGGAGCCAATCCAATCCACAGATGGCGAGCCAATTGCAGGAAGCGCGCTGGTTAATCAAAAACGTCCAGCAGCGGTTTGAGACGATTCTTAAAGTAACCCAGGCCATTGTGGAACGGCAAAAACAATTTTTTGACCACGGCGAAGTCGCCATGCGCCCCCTCGTATTGCGTGAAATCGCCGATACCGTTGGGCTGCATGAATCCACGGTGTCGCGCGTCACTACGCAAAAATTCATGATCACACCGCGCGGCACGTACGAGCTGAAATATTTTTTCGGCAGCCATGTTGCCACCGAAGCGGGGGGTGCCGCATCAAGCACCGCTATCCGCGCGCTCATTAAGCAATTAGTAGCGGCAGAAGACCCGCGCAAGCCCCTGTCGGACCACCGCGTTTCTGAAATCCTTGCCCAGCAAGGCATCGTTGTAGCACGGCGCACCATCGCAAAATACCGCGAGTCGTTGCAAATCCACCCCGCAAACTTGCGGAAATCACTTTAGGAGATCGACATGAACCTGACATTAACCGGGCACCACCTCGAAATCACGGCCGCCATTCGCAGCTATGTAAATGGAAAATTCGAACGTCTAAACCGGCACTTTGAGCATGTAATTGATGTCAATGTCGTCATGACGGTGGAAAAACTCAACCATAAAGTGGAAGCCAATGTGCACTTGAGCGGCAAGGATATTCACGCAGAAACGGTGAGTGAAAATATGTACGCCGCCGTAGACCTGCTGGTAGATAAACTCGATCGCCAAATTATTAAGCATAAGGAAAAGTTCACCACTGACCGTCATACCGGTGCCCTTAAACATCAGGATCATGAACAGGAACAAGCGACTGAATAATCGGTCGAATAATACAGTTTTTTACAATACTTGAACCGGGGCTCCAGCGCGCGGATAATGCGCTACATCATGACCATGCGCTCTGGAGCCCGATTCATTATTACGTTCCCGCCCTGACATTAGACCGTTACCCGTTTTACCTTATCTCTATCTATTGTGATTAACCGTACTGATACGAAATGAATTTAATTTCAAAGTCGCTTCTCACCTCTAACGTTTTGCTTGGCCTCGAAGCCGGCAGTAAAAAACGCGTGTTTGAGCACATTGGCATTCTGTTTGAAAACACCCAAGGCATCGCCCGCGCGACGACCTGCGACAGCCTGCTGGCGCGGGAAAAACTCGGCACCACCGGGCTGGGCCACGGCATAGCCATTCCCCATGGCCGCATCAAGAGCCTGAAACAAACCCTGTGTGCCTTCGTGCGGCCGGAGTCGCCGATCCAGTGGGATGCACCCGATGGCCAGCCAGTCAATATGATATTTTTTATCCTGGTGCCTGAAAACGCCAACGAGCAGCACCTGCAAATTCTGAGCGAACTGGCGCAAATGTTCAGCGACAAAACCTTCCGCGACGCTGTTGCGCAAGGCCATGACGCCGAATCGGTTCACCGCCTGCTCACCCATTGGACGCCCTATGCCTCATCTCACCGTTCAGCAGCTGTTTGACGCCAAGCGCGAAAAGCTCGCGCTTGAATGGGTTGCGGGCAACGAAGGCGCCAGCCGCACGCTGTCTAGCGACATGCTCAAACGATCGGGGGTGGGTATCATCGGCCATCTTAATCCGATCCATCCCCATCGCCTCAAAGTGCTGGGCGTAACTGAAGTGGAATATTTGAACAAGCTCGATGCCGCTTCGTTGGGCAGCACAGTGAGCTACGCCTTTTCGCCTGAAAACACGACCGCGGTGTTCATCACTCAAAACATGCCTGTCGCACCCTACATGCTGGCCGGTGCCCGCGACAGCGGTACGCCACTGTTTACTTCGCCAGAAGGCAGTCAGGAACTCATCAATGTGTTGCGCCAGTATTTGTTTCGCACGCTGGCAGAAGTGACGACACTACACGGCGTGTTTCTCGATGTGCTGGGTGTAGGCGTGTTGATTACCGGCGACTCTTCCATTGGCAAAAGCGAATTGGCACTGGAGCTCATCAGCCGAGGCAGCGGTCTGGTGGCCGATGATATCGTCGAGCTATCGCAAATCGGGCCGGACACTTTACAAGGGCGCTGCCCTCCTCTGTTGAAAGATTTTCTTGAAGTACGCGGCATCGGCGTACTCAATATCCGTTCCATCTTCGGCGAGACGGCAGTGCGGCCAAAAAAAAATCTCAAAGTCATCGTGCACCTGGAAAAACCCACCTTGGCCGATGCGGCAAAACTGGACCGCCTGCAAACCAATGCCACCATGCGCACCATTCTCGGCGTAGCCATCCCGATGGTGACCCTCGGAGTGGTGGCCGGCCGCAACCTGGCGGTGCTGGTGGAGGCGGCGGTGCGCAATTACATTTTGCAATTGCGCGGAATCGATTCCACGCGGCAATTTATTGAACGCCATGAGCAATTGATGGCGGACGACCAGAACCATTCTGCGGAAGGTTCTTGAATTTTTTGTGCCGGCAAACAATATTTCCTGCGCGCGCTGTTTTCCCAACTAGATAAAAAAATTCCGCACCCTACTGAACCGATTGCCATGACTGCACAAGCCAATTTTGATCCTGCCGTTTCTGCCGTTCGCAAACCGAGCGGGCCGCCGCAAATTATTCTCATCAGCGGTTTGTCGGGATCGGGCAAAAGTGTTGCGATAAAAGTGCTGGAAGATGCGAATTATTATTGCGTCGATAATTTGCCGACAAAATTTTTGCCCGCCTTGATTCGTTCATTGCAACAATCGGGCGAAAGCAAAATCGGCATCAGCATCGATGCTCGCAGCGGCGAAACAATTTCAGAATTGCCCAATTTAATAAAAGAGTTACGAGAAACCGGCATGGATGTGCGGGTGATGTTTCTGGAAGCCAAAACCGATGAATTAGTGAAACGTTTTTCCGAGACACGGCGCAAACATCCACTCGCCAAACGCGGTCACACCATTGTCGAATCGATCGCTGAAGAACGTGCATTGTTAGGTGATCTGGCAGAAATTGCCCACCGCATCGACACCACGGATGTGCGGCCCAATGCTTTGCGCGCGTGGGTAAAAGATTTTCTCAAGCTCGACCAGTCGCGCTTATCGGTATATTTTCAGTCGTTCGGCTTCAAGCATGGCGCGCCACAGGATGCCGATCTGGTGTTCGACGTGCGCATGTTGCCCAACCCTTATTACGATCCGGCCATGCGTTCCCTCACGGGCAAAGATGAACCAGTCATCCAATTTCTGGATGCCAATGCCGACGCGCAAAAAATGCTCCATGACATCGAGCGCTTTGTGGCCGACTGGCTGCCACATTTTTTGCACGACAACCGCACATCGCTCACCGTCGCCATCGGTTGCACTGGCGGCCAGCACAGATCGGTTTACATCGCCGAAAAACTCGCCGCACGTTTTGCCGATCACCATCAGGTACAGGTCCGCCACCGCAACCGCTAAGTTCTGCTTCCCTGATATTAAAACCGCCACGACAGCCCTAGGCCGCCGCCCCAGTCGGGGCTGGCGTCAGTAAAGCCTTTAAGCGCATACATATTTAATTTGATGTCCTTAGCCAGCTTGCTATATAGCGTTGCGGTCACTTCCGATGAATTGGCAGAACCCGTGCGCGATGCCTGACGAAAATCGTAAATTAGTTCAACGCTGGTTGTGTCTGTGGCGCGCAAATTGGCTCCCAATACCGCGCTGGCCGTATTACGCAGGCTCGAACCTTCGGGCTTCTGCCGGAATTTATAACCGGCACCGCCGAAAAGAGTTGTGTCGCCAAACGATTGCGACAACTCGGCGGAAAAAGTGTAACTGTTGCGACCCGTGCTCAAGCCCTTGTCCTTATCGCCGGTGCCGAACGATGCCTTGCCGGTGACATCGACAAACATGCCTTTTTCATCAGACTGGGGAAATTGATAGGTAAGCGATGTCGTGAGATCGCCCAGCCCGGATTGTACGACTGGTTCAGTGACAACCGTCGTCGTGGTTTGCGTGATGCAACCGTCTTCCACTCCGCCGCCGCCCGACCCGCTGCCCGACCCTCCGCCCGGCCCGCGATTGCTGCCGCTTCGGTCGGTACAGATCACATTGGAGTCATCGATCAGCACTTGGCCAATGGCGCGCACACGCAAATAGGGCACGCCCATTTTGAAAACAAAACGGTTGGTTTCATATTTTGCGCTAATCGGTATCGAGGTTTCTTCCACCGAATCCATGCCGCCATATTTGCCGGTGGTGTATTCGTAGCCGGTGCCAAAACTAAACCGGGCTGAAGGTACTGCGCTGCGCGCTTCCCGCGGCCAGATTTCATCTGCCGTTGCGAAATGCGGTGGCCAGAACAATCCCAGTCCCGCGACGAGCAATGATGCAATAAGTAATTTGCTTGGCATACCGTTTCCTTTTCTGCTTGGCCTCAATTGAGATACAAAGCAGACGGTGTGCCATCGCATAAATTATTTGTAACATATTGATTATATTGAATTTTTTATACTTATAAGAAGCTCGGAAAAAAGCGACTGGGGCTTTTGCCCACGCATGTGTGGGTTTATTTTGGCTAGACAGGGTTTCGCGTCATATGACCCAATTTTGTTATTAAACCCAATAATGGGCTCAGCGGACGCATCACACCGCCAATCAATTTTTTGTGGATACGGTAAAAAATAATGCAGAAAATTTTAGTGCTGGCGATGCAGGCCGTGTTTCTCAATCCGGTAGCGCATCGTATCCCGCGACACGGCCAGCATGCGCGCGGCGCGCGTCACGTTCCAACCGGCGCGTTCGAGTGCCTGCACCAGCATTTCGCGTTCGACTTGTTCGAGGCTTTTGCTGGCGGTTGGAGAGGCCTCGCCAGTACGCGCAGTGCTCGCCGGGTGCTCGGCCGACACAGTCAAGTTACGCAAAATCGGCAATTGGTCTTCGCTCACGATTTCACTGCGGGCCATCAGCACCACCTGCTCCATCGCGTTGCGCAACTCACGCACATTTCCCGGCCAGGCATAGTTGCCCAAGGCTATTAACGCGCCGTCGTCGAAACGCAATTTTTTGCCATAGCGTGCGCAATGCTTATCGAGAAAATGTTGCGCCAGCATAGGAATATCATCGGCGCGCGCGCGCAGCGAAGGCAAATGCAAACGGATAATCGACAGGCGAAAATACAAATCGGAACGGAATTTTCCGTCACGTACGAAGGCTTCCAGATCGCGGTTCGTGGCCGCAACGATGCGCACGTTCACCGGTTGATCGCGCACACTGCCTAAACGCCGCACCATTTTGTCTTCGAGCAATTTGAGCAATTTAGCCTGGATAGAAAGGTCGAGATCGCCGATTTCATCCAGAAATAATGTGCCGCCTTCCGCCGCTTCGGCCAGGCCGAGCTTGCGCTCGCGCGCATCGGTAAATGCGCCGCGCTCATAACCGAACAACTCCGCTTCCAATAATTGGGTTGGAATCGACGCGCAATTCAATTCAATGAACGGGCGCTCGCGGCGAGGCCCGTCAAAATGCAAGGCGCGCGCCACCAACTCTTTGCCCGTTCCGGTTTCGCCGGTGATGAGCACCGCCGGCGGATCGCCATCGGTAAGTTTACATTCCGATTCAGCCAGATGACGCAACATTTCTTTCAGATCACGCATCGGGTGCGATTGGCCCAATAGCAACCCGCTTTCGTCAGCCGATTTTTTTTGTATATACGACAGCGCGCCTTCGAGCTTCTCTTGACCCAGGGCCTTGTCGAGCACGAGTTTTATTTTTCCCAGCATCACCGGCTTGGTGAGATAGTCATAAGCACCAGCCTTCATCGCATCGACGGCAATTTGCTCATTACCGTGGCCGGTAATCATCACCACTTTAACGCGAGGGTCGCGCAGCTTTACTTGCTCAAGCACATCGAGCCCGCTCATTTTCGGCAGATTGAAATCAAGCAATAGCGCATCGGGTTTGTAGGTATCAAATTCCGCCAGCGCCTCTTCCCCGCTGGCCACCGTTTTCACATCAAAGCCCTGGCGCAACAAATACGTTTTCAAGTTTTTTGCCAGCGTTGCTTCATCTTCCACCACTAAAATCGCTCCGGACATAATGACCTCGTCTAAGTTGTAACAGGAAAGCGCAGCCACACCGTGGTGCCGTGGCCCAACGCGCTATCTATGGAAATACTTCCGTGATGCCGTTCGACAATGCGTTTGGTCAGCGGCAATCCCAAACCCAGGCCCTTGGGTTTGTCGGTATGAAAGGGTTGGAATATCAACCCCAACTGGTCTGAAGAAATACCCGTGCCCGAATCACGCACACCTACCACGACCTGTTTGCCGTCTTCACTCAACTTGGTACTCAGCTCCATCGTGCCGCCTTTGGGTAAAGCTTCCATGCCGTTGGTGATGAGACTGTTGATGGCCTGCTGCAACAACGCGGCATTACCTTTCACGGCCGGCAAATCGTCGGCCAGCTTTACGGTGCAACCAATATTCCGTTTGGCGAGTTCGCGTTCATACCCGGTGAGGCTGACGCGCACAATCGCATTCATGCATTCGTTATCGATTTTTTCACTCATGGGCCGCGCATAACTCAACAGGTCGCGCACCCATACTTCCATGCGGTCCACTTCGTCGATGATGTCGGTCGCGGTTTCGCGCACGTCTTGATGAGTATCATCCACCACAAGCTCGGCTGATGAGCGTATGGACGCCAGCGGATTGCGGATGCTATGGGCGACGGCGCTGGCCATTTCACCCACGGTTGCCATGGTTTCCGATTGCACGAGTTGCTCTTTTTGCTGTTCGATGGTTTTACTCGCCCGGCGCACGATCCAGAACAGGCTGGCGTATAAAAACAGTGCGCTGGCAATGCCGTATTTCCAGATCAGACGGTTACCTGAATCAATGGTGTCGTATAACGCCTTCGGCGTGCGGTACAACTCGACCACGCCGATGACTTCGCCGGTTTTTTCCGCGCGGATGGGCACGTAGTTTTCCACATAGCGTATCGGCTCATCACTCAAATGAATATGTTCCGCCTTGGTGTTGATCGCACTGGTGATGCCGCCGCCGATAGCAAGTTTGCCTTCGAAAGCGTCGTCCAATTCCTCGTTCTTGGTGTAGGTTTTGCCAATCAGCGTCTTGTCGCTGGACCAAATTACCTTACGTTCTTTGTCATAGGCATTGGTGCGCAACACTTCGTTCATATCGGCGATGTGCTCGAAGAATTCTTCCCAGTTGCTGTCGCCCGGGCGCTGGCCGGAAAAATACGCAGCGGCATTTTGCACTTTCGCCACACTTTCGACAAAGCCCATGGTCACTTGCGCGTCGCGCTTCAACATATGCTCGGACAAAAAGCGCGACAGCAAAATAGATGACGTAGTACACACCAGCACAATCGATAAAAGGCTCAGCACCGAAAACCAGCGCAGCAAATTAAACGAATGACTTTCGATGACGGCGGGAATATGGTTGCGCATGCTCACTCCCATTGCCCTATAGGGGGACGTTACCCAATTCACAGCAAGCTTCGTGCCTGGGCGCGCCTAGGTGTGCTTAGATATGGCTTCAGCGCTTTCAGCCGTTACCGATGCGCTAAATAATAATCCATTGATTATATTTATTATTTTAATTGTCAGAAAATCCTTTCATCGCACCGGATTAAAACCTGGCGGCCACATGCGCGGACCGCTGGGAATCAATTCATGCAACGCCAGCATAAACGAGTCCAGCGCTGGTCGCTCGCCAGGTTGGCGCGCAAGGCTCGCGGCAAGCAAATCATTGAGCCGGCCCGGCGTGCGGGGCAAATACTTGCGCAACGAAGCGGCTTCCATACAGGTTTGAGGAAACCGCGTGCGTTGGGTGCCCCGCGGATAGGGCAGTTGGCCTGTCAGCAATTGATACAGCGTGGCACCGAGGCCGAATACATCGGTGGCCGTAGAAACTTTTCCGCCTTCGCATTGTTCCGGCGCCATGTAGTCGTCGGTGCCGATGATGCTTTCCAGTTTATTTTTTGCGATGGGCCGCACGGTGCCTACATCAAACAGCACGGGCCGGTCGCGATGGACAATCACATTGGAGGGCTTGAGGTCGAGAAACAAATAGCCGCGCGAATGAATATGGGTCAGTGCTGCGCCCAGATAAATCGCCACGCGCAAGGCATTGCCTTGCGACAAGCGTCCGTTGGGGCTTTTGCGCAGCAGGCTGCCGAGCGTCGGGCCGTCGAGATATTCCATCAGCACATAACCGGGCTGGCCCATGCCAAGGTAGCGCACGATATTCGGATGGTCAAAATTATCCAGCACCGCTGCTTCGCGCCTGGCGCGCTGAAATGTCCGATACATTTTGCATGCCATCGGCGCCCAGCCGCCGTGATGCCACACCAGATACACCGGGTCGCTGCTGTGAGCATCGACGATGCCAAGGACGGTGAGATCCGCACCAACCTTCGCGCCGACTTTCAATTTTAGGGAGCTCGGTTTGCTGCTGGTATCCATGGCAACGCCCTACAATCAAGATGAAAATAAAATGTCGCCGACAGACTCAGCGCCCGATTGTTGAAACTATCCGGCTAAACATAGAAGGCATGCGCTCTTAGTCACGTAAATATAGACCTCATAAAAATTGCACCGGCAAAAATCGCCGGTGCAATTTTTCTGTAGAGCATAGCAAAGATTACTTGCTCGTCCGGCCACGGGTACGAGTACGACGGCTATGCGTACGGCCACGAGTACGGGTACGACGGCTTTGATCGCTTTGCTTCTCGGTTGGGAATCCTGGAATAACCATGATAGTCTCCTTCATCTATACTGCAGTTGAGTGGTGGCAACCTGTCGGCCGGATCATGACTCCGGGAAAGAACCGTGATTCGACCGGCAGGATGTCAGTGGGAATCTCCCACGCCCTTATATGAGCAGATGACGTGCCAGATAGTATGTATGGCGGCGTGAAATTCGTAACTGTTTGATTATTAACAGTTATTTAATAATTTCTCATTTGGGTATCGGGTAGGTTGGTTTATTATTTGGGCTTTTTTTCCCAATTATGGTGGGGAAATTCACCGTTTCCCCCAATGTGTGCATGTTCTTCGCCCTTGGTATGCCGTCGGCGATCGTAATTCCAACCCATTTCCTCGCCGCGTGCGTGACTTCTCCCCTCCCTCCGTTGCGAAGCATTGATCGAGCGCCATGAAACTTCCCTTGTTCCCGCTTAACACCGTGTTGTTTCCCGACGGCCTGTTGCCGCTGAAAATATTCGAGCCTCGGTATATGGAAATGGCCACGGCCTGCCTGCGCGATGCAACGCCGTTTGGCGTGTGCTTAATCAAAGAAGGCCAAGAAGTCGGCGCGCAATCAGTGCCGGAAAACATCGGTACGCTGGCAACAATTATCGATTGGGATATGCCGCAACTGGGCGTGCTGCAAATAAAAGTGCGCGGCGGGCAACGCTTTTATGTGCAAAGTTATCAAGATAATGGCAAGGGTTTGCTGTGGGGCGAAGTGGCTTTGCTCGACAACGAACCCGCGCTGGCCTTGCCGGAAGAACATCAACCCTGCGTGGCGGCGCTGCGTTCGATTATGCATTCAGCGGGACAGCAACATTTTTTGCCCCCGCTGAAATTTGACGACGCGAGTTGGGTGAGCCACCGCCTGGCGGAAATGCTGCCGCTGATGCTGCCGGTCAAACAAATGATGCTGGAGATGAACGACAGCCGCATGCGCCTCGGCACGGTGCACCAGTTTTTACATCGGCAAGGATTGATTCCGCCGGGTTAACATCAAGCCTTGAACTACTTACAGATCTGTGTCGGCAATCTGCTTCAACAGCTTTGCCACCGGCGCGGGCAAACCGTAATCCGCCAACGCATCTTTGCGCGCCCACACCACACCCGGCTCACGTGCGTGATGGCGCATGAGCTGCGCACGCACAGGCTGCGGCGTGATGTGCAATGTGAAATGGGTAAAACCGTGGCTCACAATTTCCAGCGGCGGCAGTACCGATCCGGTCACGCCGTAACGGGCTGCACAAACCGCCTCAATATTTTCATCCAACGCCAGTTCCGGCAAACTCCACAGCCCGCCCCAAATGCCACTGGGCGGACGTTTCTCCAGCAACACTTGACGGCCTTGGATCAGGATCAACATCACCACCTGCTTCTGCGGAATGTTTTTTTTCGGCTTGCGCATGGGCAACTCGGCCGTGCGGCCATCACGGAAGGCGGCACACTCTTCGCGCAGCGGGCAGCGCGGGCAATCAGGCTTGCTGCGCGTGCAGAGCGTCGCGCCCAAATCCATCAATCCTTGCGAATAAACATCGACGTTTTTTTCCGGCAACAATGCTTCGGCCTCGAGCCACATTTTGGTTTCAATTTTTTTCTCGCCGGGATAGCCCTGCACGCCGAAATATCGCGCCAACACGCGCTTCACATTGCCATCGAGAATGGCAGTGCGCGCGCCGAAACAAAATGCGCTGATGGCCGCCGCGGTTGAGCGGCCGATGCCAGGCAGCGCCAACATATCGTCAAACCCTTCAGGAAAATTGCCTTGGTAATGCGCCACCATTTTTTGCGCGGCCTTGTGCACATTGCGTGCACGCGAGTAATAACCGAGGCCGGCCCAGTGGGCCATCACTTCATCGTCGCTCGCCGCCGCCAACGATGCAATATCGGGAAAGCGTTTGAGAAACTTGCGGTAATACGGAATCACCGTGTTCACCTGGGTTTGCTGCAACATAATCTCCGACAGCCACACGGCGTAGGGGTCGCGGTTTTCCTGCCACGGCAGGTCATGCCGGCCTTCGGCGCGTTGCCAAAGGATAATTTTTTTGGCGAATTCAGACACGGATCATGTTCATGGCAAGGTCGTTCAATGCTGTCAGCTCAAGGGGTTTTTTTATCGGACTTCACGTCCAAGCGTACATTCGTCGCCCGCTTGTCATCGGCGATGAGTTCGCCGATACGCAGCGTGCCATTGGCGTCAAGCGGTTTCAGCCAGGCAAAATGTTCGGGTGTCGCCGGTTTGGTTTTTGCGTCCGCCTTTTCAACCACCGGTTTACTTGCCAGCCACGCCGTGTTGAATTCGCTTAACAAAAAATCGAACGTGTAAGCCGGTGCAGTAAAATTGTGGACACCAAATTTCCCGTCAAGTTTGGCCGCATTCAAGTTGCCATGCAGATTGCCGTTCACATTTTTGCGCGCGCCATCCGCATTGATGGCACCGCTGGCTTTCAAGGTGAGCGGACTGACGGCATGGGCCAGAAACATTTTCATATCAATGGCGAGCGACGTGAAATCATAAGTTGATTCGGCCAGTTTAATACGTGCCAACGACGTGAGCGTGCCCTGCAACTGATTGCCAAGCGCTGAAATAGTAAAATCCGCTTTCAACGGTTTATTTGTAACTATCTGATTATTATCAATAACTTCAACATCTCCGACAACGTTTACGGCCAGCGGCTGCCCGCCCAACACACCTTTCGTCTCCCACTGCGCAGCCTGGGTGCGAATGGATTTTTCATCACCGGCAATATTCGCTGCCAGCAACTTCACATCGGCAACATCCGTTTTTTGCGAC
>JAYTVC010000052.1:0-17499 GCA_043744215.1 Pseudomonadota bacterium | reverse complement strand
CGGGGGTTGCCCGGCGGCAAGTCACTTTTTTGCTTCGCCAAAAAAGTAACCAAAAAAGGCGACGCCCAGCCGCGCTGCTTTTTTGTTTTTGGTTTTTGATGTCGCCGATTATTTGCTTACGGCGAGGGCCGCGAGCAAAACTCGCCGTCACCTTCATTTCAAAACTGAATCTGCGCGTGGCTCAAACATTGCTCGCGGACGCCCCCTCGCCTCCAGCCAATAATCGTCGGCGCAGAGGGGGAGGTGGGCAGGGTAAACAATTCGCGGTGGCTATTTTGCCAGTGTAAAAAGAAGCGGTAGGTCAGATAGCTGTGCAGATTATTGCGACATTACCTGGCAAGCTGCGTAATCAGCAACGCTTGTCACGTAACTGGTAGGTCGGCAATCCTTTGCCGACACTTCCTTTACGCCTACGCGCTATAATCTTCGTCTTTCATCAACCCTCCAAGGGGAAACCATGAGCCTTTCCATGTACCAGGCATCCGTACCTGCATTCATTCGCATGCTGAATAATTTATCTGCCATCATCGATAAAGCCGCTGCCCACGCCGAGGCGAAAAAAATCGATCCGTCGGTGTTGTTACAGGCGCGTTTGTATCCCGATATGTTTCATTTCGCCAAGCAGGTGCAGATTGCGGCTGATTTCACTAAGGGGCCGACGGCACGCCTGGCAGGTTTAGAGCCGCCGAAATATGACGATATCGAAATCAGTTTCGCGGATTTAAAAGCCCGCATTCAAAAGACCATCGCCTACGTACAAACATTCAAGCCCGAACAAATCGACGGCAGCGAAGCCAAAATGATCAATATCAAGGCTGGTTCGCGCGAGTTGAGCTTTCCGGGCCAGGCCTATCTGCTGCATTTTGCGCTGCCGAATTTATATTTTCACGCTGCCACGGCTTACGACATTCTGCGCCACAACGGCGTCGAGCTGGGCAAGATGGATTTCATCGGCGCGCCGAACTGATTTTTCCATGAACGAGCAAGAACGCGAACCGGAAGCGCCGTTGGAAATTTCCGCATCGCCCAAAGCGGTGTGGAAAAATTACAAAGTGATGATTCCGCTGTGGATCGTGCTTATTGCGCTTGGCTGGGTGGCGTTACATTACCACGTCGATAAGCGCGTGATCGGGGCAGGCGGATTTTTGTTCGCCATGTTGTCTGGCGCGTTTGCGTGGTTGATGGGTTTAATCGCGTTACTGCCCATCATCGGTCCGCTGATTGTCAAAGTGTTGTCGATTGGATTTATCTGGTTGCTCAATGCCGTCGGTTATCTCGTCTCTATCATCGCTATCAAGCGCGGCTATTCCAAAGATGTGCTGACTTACCGCGGGCTTACCATTGCGGTCATCGTCGGCATCATCATCGGCTACATTCTGGGTAAATACATTTGAGTGCACTGCCGTTGAAACAGCGCTGGGATATTTTTTGCGCTGTGATTGATAACCTGGGCGACATCGGCGTCGCGTGGCGACTGGCACGCCAACTTGCGACGGAGCATGACAAGGCAGTGCGATTGTGGGTGGACGATCTCAACGCCCTCTCACGCATTTGCCCCCATGCGGATGCGAATGCGACGACACAGACCATCAGCGGTGTTGAAGTATATCGCTGGTGTGTGCCGTTTCCCGAGGCGGCGCCGGCGGACGTAGTAATCGAAACGTTCGGTTGCCATCCGCCCGAAAGTTATGTGATTGCGATGGCGCATCTACCGCGGCAACCGGTGTGGATCAATCTCGATTATCTCAGCGCCGAAAGTTGGATTGATACGCATCATGGTTTGCCGTCCCCGCATCCGCGCCTGCCGCTAACCAAATATTTTTATTTCCCCGGTTTTACGCCGCATACCGGCGGCTTGCTGCGCGAGCAGGGTTTGTTCGCGCGGCGCGATGCGTTTGGGCGCGACCCGGCAGCGCAGGAAAAATTCTGGCAGTCGCTGCAACTCCAGCCACCTGCGCACGGCGAGTTGCGTGTCAGCTTGTTTTGCTACGACAATCCGGCGTTGCCCGGTTTGTTTGCGGCGTGGGCAAGCGGCTCGCAACCCATCACATGTCTGGTGCCTGATGGTGTAGCAACGGGCGC
Source organism: Pseudomonadota bacterium (assembly GCA_043744215.1). Taxonomy (GTDB): domain Bacteria; phylum Pseudomonadota; class Gammaproteobacteria; order Burkholderiales; family JBEEJL01; genus JBEEJL01. Next base: position 15,417 of record JAYTVC010000052.1, on the reverse strand, counting down.
GCTAGAGAATTTTTTTGCTGCCAAGGCAATCAAGCCGCGACAAATTTTTATAAAAGGCGCGCTACAAGTTTGCGTCGTGCCTTTCAGCGAACAAACCGAATACGATAAATTACTTTGGGCCTGCGATATCAATTTTGTGCGTGGTGAAGATTCATTCCTGCGCGCGCAATGGGCGGCCAAACCGTTTGTTTGGCATATCTACCCGCAAAAAGAAAATGCCCACTGGGTGAAGCTCAACGCATTTATCGATTTATATTGCGCTGACCTGCCTGCTTGCGAGGCTGATAGCTTGCGCGATTTTTGGCGCGCTTGGAATGCGGGCCGTGGCGCGGGTGAAGCCTGGCCAGGCTTTTCTCATCACCGCCTGCCGATTGAAGGCGCTACACGGCGGTGGGCAGATAATTTGGCCGTCCGCCCTGATCTGGCACGCGGACTGGCGGATTTTTGCCAAAAACTGATAAAATAACGTGTTACCCCGATTAAGCATTTTCCACAGGATTTTTTATTATGAAACAAGCTCAAGAGTTACGCGCCGGCAACGTCATCATGGTCGGTAAAGACCCGATGGTGATCCAGAAGGCGGAATACAACAAAGGCGGCCGCAGTGCCGCCGTGGTCAAAATGAAAATGAAAAACCTGCTCACAGGTTCGCCGTTCGAAACCGTGTTCAAGGCCGACGACAAATTCGATTTGCTCGTGCTCGAACGCAAAGAGGCGACCTATTCGTACTTTGCCGATCCCCTGTATGTATTCATGGACAAAGAATACAACCAGTTCGAAATCGAAAAAGATAACCTCGGCGACGCGCTCAACTATCTCGAAGACGGCATGCCCTGCGAAGTCGTGTTTTACGATGGCAAGGCCATCTCGGTGCAATTGCCCAGTTCGTACGTGCGCGAAATCAGCACCGACCCCGCCGTGCGCGGCGATACCTCGGGCAAAGCCATGAAGCCGTCAACTACGGCCACCGGCTTTCAAGTTATGGTGCCGCTGTTTTGCGAGAACGGCGACAAGATTGAAATCGATACGGGTACGGGCGAATATCGGCGTCGCATTACCTGATCATTTTCTGCAATGGCTCCACCATAAAAAGGGCGGCAACGCCCTTTTTATTTTGTGGGTGCGGCAACGCCCTTTTTGTTTTGTGGGTAAGGTGAGACGGACGATTTCGACCAATGAACGGTTTGCATCAAAGCCGGTCTATACAAATACTGATTTTTCTTATACGAGGCATTATGAAAAATTTACCTTGGTTTTTACTTTGCCTGACTTTTCTGTTCGTGCAAGGCTGCTCCACCATGAACACGGTCAGCGACGGGAACGACAGCAAGCTCATGCTCAAGGGCCACGATCCGGTCAGTTATTTCACGGCGCCCAAACCCGCTTTGGGCAGTGCAGAATTCAAGACTGAACATCAGGGCGTGACGTATCGTTTTGCCAGCGCCGCCAATCGCGAATCGTTTTTGCAAAGTCCGGAAAAATACGCGCCGCAATACGGGGGCTTTTGCGCCAACGGTGCAACTTACGCGATGAAGTGGGGCGGCGAGCCGGAGAATTACGAAATCTATCAAGGCCGGCTATTTATTTTCGGCGGACAGAAGTCGCACGATTACTGGACCATGGATAAAGCAAAGAATGTTGATTACGGCGATGGCTATTGGAAAGATATGAAAGATTCCAGCGCGCGTTTGCAAACCTGGAAGCGTTTGGTATTTAAAGTGCCGCATTACAAAACTGGTAAAGAACTGGAAACCGAATGGCAAGCGAAAAAGAAATCGTGAAAATCTGATGTAGGGTAGTCAGCATTGACTCGACTAATTTGCAATAAACATGATGGGGGCAGCATGCAGGTGATGTGGAAAATTATTTTTTTAGGTTTGATATTCGCGTCAATCGCGCCGGCTCAAGCTGCCGACGCTCCGTCGGGATTGGCGAAGGCCACTTTCGCTGGCGGCTGTTTCTGGTGCATGGAGCCGCCGTTCGACAAACTCGATGGTGTCATTTCAACTACATCGGGTTACACCGGCGGGCAAAAACTCAACCCGACCTATGAAGAAGTTTCTGCGGGGCGCACCGGCCACGCCGAAGCGGTGCAAATTGTTTACGACCCGAAAAAAATCAATTACGAAAAATTGCTCGACGTGTTTTGGCATAACGTCGATCCAACGGTAAAAGATGCGCAATTTTGCGACCACGGCAATCAATACCGTACGGGAATTTTTGTACACGACGAACAACAAAAACAAATGGCGGAAAAATCAAAATCCGAACTGGAAAAATCCAAACCGTTCAAGGCCGCGCTGGTGACAGAGATTGTTGCCGCCACGCAATTTTATCCGGCGGAAGAATACCATCAGGATTACTATATGAAAAATCCGATCCGCTACAAGTTTTATCGCAACGGCTGCGGCCGCGATGCGCGCTTAAAAGAGTTGTGGGGCGATGTGGCTGGTAAATAAAACTCAATATAATCAAATAGTTACGTAAAATCAAAATGTATAAATTACAAGTGCAAGAAGACAATGGCGAATGGCATGACGTCAAATCGGCTGAAGGAAATTTGCTCACCTTCAGCAAAGAACCCGACGCTCGCGCCAAGCTGGAACAATTATTTCCGGTGCTGGTAAAAATGGAAAAATTCGCTGCCGGCCCGAAGCGCACGCGCGTGCTGGTCATGTTGCGCGAGCAGGACGACGCCGAAGAACGCGAAAGAAATAAATAGCAGGAGTGTGTCAAAGCTGTCGAATTAAAAACGCCGCGCCCATTGGGCGCGGCGTTTTTGTATCAGGCTTGCGGACGATTGGCGAGGGTCGCTTGCGTGGGAGGAATGGCCGCCGGTTGTTGCAGATTATCGATCATGCTGCTCATGGCGCTGTCGACCAAGGCGTTGTCAGGAATCACTTCTGCTTCGCCGCTGCGCAATTGAGCAGACAAAGCCTGGGGTGAAATTGAAATCGGCTTAAAGCCCAGGCCGCCGCTGAAGCCCATGTGGTTGGTAAACAGGTAAATGCCTTTCAACGGGCTAACCCAGGTCAGACGTGCGCGGTTGGTGCGGCCGTCTTCCATGTTGAACTCCACCCATGTGCCGCGCTTCATCTCCGAGACCATCTGGTCGAAGTCGTCCGAGCGGGCGATAACCAGCGAGCGGTCTTCTTCGTTGAGGCGAATTTCTACCAGGTCTACGTTATCCTGCGACACATTGCGTTTGACGTATTTGGAAACATTGCCGGCCGCATCAACGGCATCATGGGTTTCGGAGGTCGTGTTGCTGCTTTCGCGTGAGGCAAACGGCGAAGGTGCATCGTCGAACGACACATGCTTGATCGCGGGTTCTTCCACCGGCGCGGCAGCGCCTTGATCGAGGATGGTGCGCGTGGAAACGCTGAGTTCCGGATTGGCTGAACGCAGGCCGGCTTTCACGGCGACGGCGTGGCAATCTACCAGCGCAGCAAAAAATTGGTCGCGTAGCGACGGCTGCAAGTTGGCGAGGTTCATGCCTTCCTGCAAGCGCTTGAGCAAATAGGGCAACAGCGACACCAATTTTTTACGGTCGTCGCTATTGGCTTTGGGGGTGATGCTCCACACCAAATCATCCATGGTGGCGAGGGTGCCGGTCCACTGCTGGCTTTCATCGCCGTGGTCGGCGTAAGTGATCGCCAGCGCCGTGCTCCACGGACCGTTAAGAAATGCTTCTACCGGCTGCGGCAGTTGCGTGCCAACCGTGCGGCGTAACACTTCTTTATGTGCCATCAGGCTGCCGATTTCCAGCTTTTCGCGTTCCTGTACAACTTTGGTGGAGTCTTCCGTTTGCTTGGTGATTTCTTCGTTATCGTTCTCAATGTATTGCTCAAAGTCTGCCAGCACTTCGACAAAAATTTCCACATCGCTGTCGAATTTGGCGAGGACTTTTTCCACGGCACTTTCGATTTTTTTGTACATGCGGTCTTCGCGCGCGGAATGCGGGTCGATACCGATGGCCGATGCGGCAATGGTGTCGATGAGTTTGCGCGCGGGGTGCGATTTGCTGGCAAAAAATGCCTTGTCGATAATGGCGACTTTGAGAATCGGAATCTGCAAACGGCCCAAAAGCGCGCGCACCACGGCGGGGATGCGCCGGTCGCCCAGCACATAGTCAAATAGCATAGCGATGATGTCAATAGTCATCGCATCGACCTGGCCGAGGTTTTCGGCAATCGGCGTATTGCGGATTTCGTGCAGCACGTTGACCGAACCGGATGCGATGGCGGCAGATGTGGCTTCGTCAGTGATGCCGATTTGCGCGGCCAGCGCGCCCCAGTCGCCATGCTGAATGCTGTTGAGCGCTTCCATGGATGTGGCGCCCGGCATTTGCATCTGGCCTTCGTATGGCCTGCGTGCCTGGCTGCTGCGCAACTGCGCGCCAAGCGGCGTTTGCATGGGCGCGCCAGGCGTGCGCAACTGGGTGTGCAAAGGCGTTTGCAACGGGCTTTGCCCTGGCCGGTGCAAGTGCGTTTGCATACCGAGTGGGTTTTGCTGTGACGACACCAGTTGCTGCAACGTGGCGAATAAATCCGGCGATGCGGTTAATGATGCATCCACTTTGCCCGGTGGCTTAAGTGTTGTGGCATTGGCACTGCGCGCGCCGGGGCCCGAACGGGTGCCTTGGGGAGAACCGGCAGCGTAACTGATTTGCGGCAAGACGCCGTTTTGAATCAGATGCCCGTTGATTTTTCCGTACAGGTCGATGATTTCCGGCGTCAGGTGTTTTTCCAGGCCGGTGTAAATCGCCATTTTAACTTTGGCTGTCGTTTGCATTTCCGCCGTGGCTTGTTGAAGCGCGATGAAAATGGCGTCGGGGCCGAGGGGGTTGTGGATATTATCGAGATCGGGTTTTTCCAGCATCTTGCCTACGCGGCGGGTGAGCGCGGTCAACTCTTCGCCGCAGGCATCTTTGATATTTTTGGCCACCTTGCCGACGGCCAGGTCTTCGTCTTGATCGTCTTTTTCCACCAGCGAAAAACTGTTCAGGCCTTCGGGTGCTTTGACCGCCGTCTTGGTCGCCTTGCCCGAAACTTTTGCGCTGAATTCATCGAGCATCGCCCATTTAAATGCGAAAGGGAACGGGCCCTTTTTCATCGCGATGGTTGTGCTCGCTTCTTTGTAGGCGTTGCGTGCTTCGCGCTCCATCGTGATATCGGACAGTTCCGACAGCTCCGCTTCGAGCTTGCTCAGAATTTCCGGCAGCGCGCCCGAAATTTGCGCGATCAGCATTTCGCGACAGGTGTTCAACATAGGGGCGAGATTATTGGTGCTCATGGAAGCGGCCGCGTAGGCAATGGTCGGTTTCGAAATAGTTCAAAGGTGCAGGCTCTCAAAAATTATTTGTGCGCCGTGATGAAGGCGTTGCAGGCGTCAATTCAAGGCACCAGCCTAGTGGAAAAGCCCCATCCGCGCAAGCAAAAACCCCAGTTCCACACGCTGGCGAGGCGCGCTTGAGACCTGTTTATTTTGATAAAAATGGCTTCAGGGCTTGCCAAGCCCTCTATCAAACAGGCATATTTGTGACTTATGACACAGGCGGCGCGTGTGCACCCAAAAGCGCGCCAGTTTCCTGCCGCTGATCACGCCACCAACAACAGACACTCAATTACGGAGAAACACCATGGGCCTGAAATTTCGTTTGGATGATTTGTCACCCGCCGAAGCATCGCTCATTGCCTGGCAGTTCGGCTTCGATGACGATGATGACCCATTCCTGCCAACCCTCTGGCAAACCATCGCCCGTGCATGGACATCCGATTCCGCGCCGGCCAGCAGCGCGCGCAAACGCACGCAACACCTCAAGCGCATTGGCGCAAGCGGCGCGTATCCCGATGAAGTCGATGTCTATCGCAAATTCAAATCCGGCGAAGGCGAAAATTATTGGCTCGATTTATTAAAACGCGCCGGCCTCGGTGACCGCCGCCAGCGCAACAGCACGCCGCCAAGCGAAGAACGCCGCCGTCGCGCATAAACGTAACTATTTGATTATATTGAGATTTTTATTATATTTTTGCGTGCTATGCACGCTTATTTCTTGCGCTGAGGAATCCAACATGTTCGCTGGCCGCCGTCCTACAACTATCGGCGTCACCGCAGGCAAACTTTCTGCGTGCCCCAACAAACCTAACTGCGTGTGCAGCCAGATCGACTCGGCGGACAAACATTACATAGCAGCTATCCATTACACAGGCACACAAGGCGACGCCATGACGCGCCTGAAAAAAATCATTACTGAAATGCCGCGTACCCATATCATCAACGAATCGTCGAATTATCTCTACGCCGCATTCACCAGCAAACTCATGGGCTATGTCGATGACACGGAATTTCTCATCGATGATGCCGCCAAACTCATCCACGTCCGCTCTGCCTCGCGTTTGGGCTATCGTGATTTCAATATGAATCGGGAGCGGGTGGAGGCGATACGCAAGCGGATGGGAGCATGAGGAAAATGTATGGTTACCTTACTTTGACGCTGACATACTTGGCCTCTGCATGCAGATACTCAACGAGCCTTTATTTCTCTGCTCCAGTCTATTGTGACGGGGTGTGTCGGTTTCGCGAATGGTAAATAGAATAATGGGTATCGCTATCGCTTAACCCGTCCTGCATTTTGTAAAGACAAAAAAATCCCCTTGCAGCGCGGGGATTAGATAAAATTTTTTTTACTTCACGCCATAAATCCTAAATCCGTCGTCGCAAAGTTGCCGATATTTGGCAAAACATATTTCATATCCGTTGCCGATACACCGAACCAATTCGCCAGTGTTGCCGCGTATTGGTCTGACGAGGTCGTCGGCAGCCAGCGGCCTTCTTCGCTCACGTCGTCGGGGCTGGCTGTGCCCAGCGCGAGGGTGGGGAAGCTGCCGTAGGTTTGTCCGCCTTTGACTGCGCCACCGATAACCAAGTGATGGTTACCCCACGCGTGATCAGAGCCGCTGCCTGCCGACGGTTTGAGTGTGCGGCCGAATTCCGATTGGGTAAACGTCGTGACGCTGTTGCCCATGCCGATGGCGTCCATGGCGTCTTGAAACGCTTTAAGCGCGGGGCCGAGTTTTTGCAATAGTTGTTGCTGTTGCGCGATGTGATTGTTGTGCGTATCAAACCCTTCTATTTGCACAAAAAATATTTGCCGACGCGGGCCGATGGTGCTTCTGCTTTCAATAATTTTCGCCACTTGAAAAAATTGGCTGGCGATCGAGGTAGCCAGCGCAGGCGATTTGCTGCTATCAAAAAAAGCGGCCGTTTGCGCGGTGGTACTTTTAACAGCGGTGTTGATAACCGCGCTGGCATCCAGCGCGCCTTGGGTGATATTGCTCGCGCCGCGCACCAGTGCCGCCTCGCGGTCTATCGCCATTAACTGTGCGAGCGCTTCGTAGCGGGCTTTTTGTGCGGGGCCGTAAAAGCTGCCTTGGCTATCGCCGAAACCTTCCAGGCCGAAGCCACCGTTTTCAGGTATCGAGAGCGAGCCGGCGGTGTTGCCCGCCATAAATAAGCCGCCGCCCGATGGCGAGATCACCATCGGCACCGGGATGCTGCCATTGATGCCGGGAAATTTATCGGCAATGCGGCCACCCCAGCCGCTGCGCGCGTAGCCCGATGCGATACCGCTTTGCCAGGCTTGCTGCTGGTCGGTGTGGCTGAACAAGTTCAGCGGTTTCGCGTCATTGGTGCTGGCCTGATATTCAACGACGGAGGCGAATTTTTTAATCAGCGTGCCGACGTTGAACAGCACGGCCATTTTGCCGGCGGTGTAGAGCGGGGCTAAATCAATCAGCGCCGGATGCAAGCCGAATTCTGCCGCGCCACCGCCTGGCGGTAACAACAATTGCGCACCGTCTGGTTTGGCAAGACCGATATCGCCGGTGGTGCGCACTCTGGCGTAATCGGCGTAACGGGAATCGACGGGAATGATGGTGTTGTTGCCATCGTTGCCACCGTACATATACACACACACCAGCGCTTTGTAATCGCTGGGCGCGGTTTGCGCCAACGCATTGAGCGCGCCAAAATAATCGAGGCTTGATAGCGCGCCCAGCGCGCCGATGCTGCCAAGAAAGTGTCTGCGGGTGAAGTTCATGGTTAGCGCTCCACTTGATATTGGTTGGATGTTACAGCGAGAAAGACCGCCGTTTGTGCGCGGAAAACCGTGTCGGTTTTGTCGATGGGTGCCAATGCCGCTGTGATGGCGGTTTTCATTCCGGTTGTCATCGTGCCGTGGAACATGAGCATGTTAATTTTTTCCAGCAGCACATTGGTGTCGGCAGCAGCAGCGGCCCACGGTCGCCAATCGATCAGCGTGCCGGTGGATCCGCTAAAGTTATTGTCTTTATAAATGCCGCTGATATAAGAGGGCAGGGGGTAAATATATTTGTTTTGCGCCTTGTCGTAATAGCTGGGTTGGTTGAAGATCAGTGAAGTAGCAAAATTGACGCGGTTGATGGATGACGTGGAATTTTGGATGGCAAATTCAGGGGCGATGAGTTTTTCTGCCGCCAAAATATTGTCGGGTGGAAAATAATTAAATACGCTAGGCGGCGCAAAAATTTCCTGCCCCATGGTTTGCACAAGGTAGCGCATCACCGGGCTGCCATCGGTTTTTCCGCCGAGCGCGCGCAAGATATTGAGCGAGAACAAGGCCGGTTCTTTCAGATGGCCGTATGACACATCCGGCTTCACATCACCGCGCGCTTCTGCGTCGAGCAGAATGGCCCGCACCACTGCCTTCATGTCGCCGCGCACGGCCTTGCCATTGTTGTTAAACACATTGGTGATGCGTGCCACATAAGCCGGGCTCGGATTGCTCGTCACCAGATTTTGTATCAGCCGTTTGCCAATGAACGGGCCGACGTTGGGATGATTGAAAATATTATCGATGGCATCGTTCAAATCTTTTTCGGCCATTTGGTTGGCTGGCACCACAAATCCGTTGAGCAAAGTTTTGCTGCCGGTGTCATGTTTGCCGGCAATGGCCACCATGTCGCCGACAAAGAACTCCGGGTTATAAAACTTTGCTGTCGCACCAGGGAAAGACGGATAAGTCCAACCCGTGAGCAATTTTGCAAAGGCTTTGATTTCTGCCTGGTCATAACTGGGCGTGGGCGAGCCTTTACCGTCGAGCACGGGTGTGCCATCGGCATTCAGTTTGATTTGCCCGATGGAAAATAATTGCAGCAATTCCCGCGCATAATTTTCGTTCGGCGTTTGCGAGCCATAGGCTTTTTCGTTGTTGACCATATTCAGGTAGCGGCCCATCACGGGGTTGAGTGTCACCTTATAAAGCAGGTCGCGATAATTACCGAAGGCGTTGTTGTACAACACACGTTGATACGCCTGCATGCCATAGGCTTTGAATATATCGGTGCCCGATACAACCAGAATCTGACTCAAGGCCCAGGCTACGCGCTGGCGCAATTGGTCGGGACTATCGACGGCATTGATAAAAAAGCGCGACTGCACGCGGAAGATGGAAAAATTATCCATAAAGCATTGAGATGCCGGGCTGCCTTCTACATTATCGTATTGGCAACTGGCTGGTATTTCGCCGGCCACGGTAACGGGGGCGAGGGCACCGGGCAGGTTTTCATAACCGACGCCTTGCGCGACGAATTGCTCGTTCAGAAATTGCTCAAAGCCTTTTTGCGTCACATCCGCAACCGATGCGTCAGTCGGGCCAAAGCTGGATTGCTCAAGAAATCGCACTGCGTCGGCAGCAGAAGGTTTTGCCGCGACAGGTGTGGGTGCGGGCGTTGTCGTGGGTGCAGGCGTAGTTGTGGGTGTCGGCGTAGAGACGGGCACCGGCGTGGCGGTCGGAGACGGGGTGGGCGTAGCGCCGGGTGCCGTCGTTGGAACAGGCGAAGTAATTGGCGTCGGCGCAGGGCCGGGCGCTGGCGCGACGGTCGGAGACGGCGCAGGAGCGGGAACCGTTGTGGGTGTCGGGGTGTCGCCGGCAATTGGCACAGGGTTTGGGCTGCTGACCGGCGTGTCTTTACCGCCGCCACATGCGCTCAAACCGATGTTGAATGCCAATAAAATGCTCCAGCCTATTTTTATCTGCATGAATTTTTCCTCAACGTGATGACGCATTGACGAAGCGTAAACAAAATGGAAAGTCTACTGACAACAGGAAGTCTGTTAATTGCGTTACAAAAAATGCGGCAGAGAAAGGTAAAATGAACTATGCAGTTTGAACAACGGGGACAACAAAAGTGACAACAGAATCAAATAGTCAGAACATCGTTGCGTGGGATAGTTTACCATTCGTTCAAAAAAATACCAATTATATTCAACCTATTGTTTTTATTCAATTATTTTTCATCGCATTGGGCTTGTTAATAGCAAATCCAAGCCATGCCGCCGAAGATTGGCAGCTATTGTCTTCTGCCGAAGCCAATGCCAGTTTCGCCATTGATAAGGCCAGCATCGTGCGTATGGGGCCCAAGGTGAGATTCTGGGAGCGCACGGAATTTCAGCGACCGGAGCAGATTGATGAGGCCTCGGGTCTGCCCATCAAATATAAACGCGTGCAGCGATTGATTGATTGCTCGGAGCGCACACAAGGCGTGTTGCGCGGGTCGATTTTTTCTGAGAAGGGCAAATTGATCGAAGCCCTGACGAATGATCCGGCTCAAGTGCGGATGATTCCTGTGCCGCCGCAGTCCATCGGCGATAAGGAGTTGGAAATCGTCTGCGGCACGCGCGCGGTGCCTGCGGCCGGCGCCGCTGCCATTCCATTAGTGCAGATCCCGGCCAATCCGGCCATTACTGACAAGCCGGCAACGGCGCTTGAACTACTTGGCGAAAAGTCGGCACCGATGCCATTGCCGGCACAATAGTTGTTCACCGCGCCTCGCTTCCCGCTGATTGGCAATCAGCTCGCCCTGTGTATAATAATAACCGGTTGGAACAGGCGTTTTTCCGGTCCCGCGCCGTGCTCCCGCTCATCATTTTTATCACTTCAATTCCATCAGCCTTGACCGGTTCTGGCAGCCTCGTGCGCCAGCAGGCCGATTGAGGAACATTCATGTCATTTGCTGAACTCGGCCTGTCGGCCGAACTGTTGCGCGCAGTTTCCGAACAAGGTTACACCGCCGCTACTCCCGTACAAGCCCAAGCCATTCCTGTCATTCTGCAAGGCCGCGATGTGCTCGCCGGTGCGCAAACCGGCACGGGTAAAACTGCCGGCTTTACGTTACCTTTGCTGCAACGATTGTCGATTCACGGCAACCGCAGCACCTCGCCGGCGTTGCATCCGGTGCGCGCGCTGATACTCACGCCGACACGCGAACTGGCGATGCAAGTCGAAGAGAGCGTGCGCAATTATGGCAAGTATCTGCCCCTCAAACCGGCGGTGGTTTTCGGCGGCGTGAATATCGATCCCCAAATCAAAGCCTTAAAAGGCGGCGTGGATATTGTCGTCGCCACGCCGGGCCGGCTGCTCGACCACGTACAACAACGCACGGTGAATTTGGGCAAGGTTGAAATTCTGGTGCTCGATGAAGCCGACCGCATGTTGGACATGGGCTTTATCAACGACATCAAAAAAATTATCGCGTTGCTGCCGCCGAACCGGCAGAACCTGATGTTCTCGGCGACCTACAGCGAAGATATCCGCGAATTATCCGAAAAAATTCTCAAAGACCCGGTGCAAATTGAAGTGGCCCGGCGCAATGAGACGGCAACGCTGGTCAAACAGTCGGTGTACGAAGTCGATAAAGACCGCAAGCGCGAGCTATTGCAAAAACTCATTAAAGATAACGATTGGCAGCAAGTGTTGGTGTTCACCAAAACCAAACACCAGGCCAGCCGCCTCGCCGACCAGATGGAACGCAGCGGCATCACCACGGCGGCGATTCACGGCGACAAGGGCCAGTCGGCGCGCACCGAAGCGCTGGCCGATTTTAAATCGGGCAAGGTGCGGGTGCTGGTAGCCACCGACGTGGCGGCGCGCGGCCTCGACATCGATCAATTGCCCCACGTGATCAATTACGAGTTGCCCCATGTGCCGGAAGATTACGTGCACCGCATTGGCCGCACCGGCCGCGCCGGTGCGTCGGGTGAAGCGATTTCTTTAGTGTGTGACGAAGAAATGTATTCGCTCAAAGAAATCGAAAAAATGCTCAAGCAGCCGTTGGAAAAACAAATCATGGAGGGGTTTGAAAAAGATTCTCAAGCGCCTCGCGCCGATGAGGGGCGTCGTCCTGCCCGTGGACGTGGGCGTGAACCCCGTTCATCCGAAGCGAAATCGACGGAATATAAAAGCCGCGATGGGCATGGCCGCGACAAGCGCGATAGCCATGATAAAAAAGAGCCGCACGAAAAGCGCGATTCATTCGCGCGTCACGAATCTCACGCACGCAAACCGGACGGCGCGCGCGCGCATGGACGTGTGTCCACCAAAAGTCCGGACATTCCTGTTGGCGCCATTTCGCAACCGGCGGTGCGCAGCAGTAGCGCGCAGGCGACACAACCCGCCGGCGGTTCGCGCAAGGCGGGTGTTGCCAAGCCGGTGCCGGCTTTGTTTCGCCCGCGCGGGAATAGTTGATGCGTTTTTTATTTCAGCAATCAAGAGGCGAGATTTCGATTGTCCGCATTTTAAGTGTTGCATTGGCGCTGGCGCTGGTTGGATGTAAAACGGTTGCGCCACCTGCTGAACCGGTGAAACCGCCGGCGACAATAACGGCCGCGCCGGAAATAAAACCGGAACCTAAACCCGAAGTAAAAGCGGAACCTGTCGTCGCCAAACGTGCACCGCCGAAAATCGCGCTCGCTCTGGGCGGGGGCGCGGCGCGAGGGTTCTCCCACGTCGGCGTAATCAAAACGCTTGAAGCGCAAGGCATCCATGCTGACATTATCGTGGGCACCAGCGCAGGCAGTGTGGTCGGTGCGTTGTATGCGGGCGGCATCAATCCGTTCGATTTGCAAAAGCTGGCACTGTCGATGGATGAAAACGTCGTCAGCGATTGGGCGTTGCCCAATCGCGGGGTGCTTAAGGGGGAGTTGCTGCAAAATTATATGAACACCGCCTTGGGTAACCGCAATATCGAAAAGCTGAACAAACTTTTCGCCTGCGTCGCCACCGATTTGCAAAGCGGCGAAATGGCCGTGTTCCGCCAGGGCAATACGGGCATGGCGGTGCGCGCATCGAGCAGCGTACCTGGCGTGTTTCAGCCGGTGAATATTTCCGGCAAGGAATATGTTGATGGCGGCCTCACCAGCCCGGTGCCGGTGCGTGCGGCCAAATTATTGGGCGCGGATATTATTATCGCTGTAGATATTTCTAAAAATCCGGAGAGCGGCAAGACGGGCGGTGCCATCGATTTGCTATTGCAGACTTTCGCCATCATGGGCAAATCTATCAACCATTTTGAGTTGAATGAAGCGCAAGTTGTCATTCGCCCTAATAACGGCGACATGGGCATGACGGATTTCAAAGCCAAACATGTCGCCATTCTTGAGGGCGAGCGCGCGGCATTGGATGCCATGCCTATGATCCGCACAACGATCGAACGTTACTACGCGACCAAACCGTGAGTGAAAAAATCCGCTTGTCCAAAATTATGTCAGAGCGCGGTATTTGTTCGCGCCGCGAGGCGGACGACTATATCGCGCGCGGTTGGGTGTATGTGGATGACGAACAAATTTCCGAACTCGGCACGCGTATCGATCCTGATCAAAAGATTACGCTCGACCAGCGCGCACAAAAAAATCAGGCTGAGCGGATTACAATTTTATTAAATAAATCAATAGGTTATGTATCTGGCCAAGCAGAGCCTGGTTACAAGCCCGCAGTGTTATTAGTGACGCGCGAAAATCAGCAGGCATCGAATGCGAACATAAAAAAATTCTCCGCTGAACACGCACGCGGACTCGCGCCGGCGGGGCGATTGGATATCGACTCTACTGGCTTGCTCGTACTTACGCAGGACGGGCGTATCGCCAAGCAACTCATCGGTGATGATTCGCAAATCGAAAAAGAATATCTGGTGCGCGTGTCGGGCAACTTGAGCGAAGCAGGTTTGCGCCAATTGCAACACGGCCTCGAACTCGATGGCGTGAAACTCAAACCGGCAAAAGTGTCCTGGCAAAACGATGACCAACTCAAATTTATTTTAAAAGAAGGGCGCAAGCGACAGATTCGTCGCATGTGCGATCTCGTCGGCCTCAAAGTCACCGGCCTCAAACGCATCCGCATTGGCAAGGTGAAGCTGGGCGATTTGCCGCTGGGGCAGTGGAGGTATCTTGGGCCAGACGAAAATTTCTGAAAAAAATTCACCACAGAGGCACAGAGAAAGGCCAAATCAATTTTTGAAAAACTATTTTGGTTACGAAATACTCTGCATTCCAAATATTGTTTCTTCGCTTTTGAGGCTTTAGCTTTTCTCTGTGTCTCTGTGCCTCTGTGGTTGCTTTAATTCTTAAAGGAATAAAAATGAGCTTCCTCACCACCGACTTATGCGACGCCAACGAGGGCAAAGTAAAAGTCGTGGCGCCCATTTTTCAAATCTACGGCGGCGTCAAAACCTTCAGCGGAAAAATTTCCACCGTCAAAGTGTTTGAAGACAACGTGCTGGTGCGCGATGCGCTAGCGAAAGCGGGCATGGGAAAAGTGTTGGTGATCGACGGTGGCGGTTCGTTGCGTTGCGCCCTCGTAGGCGGCCTGATCGCCGAACTCGCACACAAAAATCATTGGGCCGGCATAGTCGTCAACGGTTGTATCCGGGACAGCGAAGAAATTTCGCGCATCGCGATCGGTGTGCGCGCACTTAACACGCATCCCATAAAAAGTATAAAAAAAGGCGCGGGTGATGGGGAGATACCCGTCACATTCGGCGGCGTAACGTTTGTGCCGGGCCACTATTTATATGCGGATGCCGATGGCGTGATCCTGGCGGAAACAGCCTTGATTTGACGAGCTGCCCAATTTGTCACGATCGGAATACAAAACAAGAAAATTATGTAACATATTGATTATTAACAATAATTTAATATATAATATTTGTTGCAGTGCATAAAAAAGTTTTTCCTCTCCCCCGATAGTCCGTTATAATTCATTCATAATCACGAATGTTGATGTCATCAACCTGACAGCAACATTTCCCCGGCGCGGGTGGCAACTCACCAACACGCCGACGGTCGCCAGACCTGATCTTTGGCTGCCACTGTGTATAAAACATCCGGCCGTCACAGCGATGTTTCGAGCGGCGTAGGCAAGGGATTTTTCCTCAACGCTAAATCTTCAGCCGAAATAAAGACCAGGTTATGCATTGCATGGCCCGTGAAATTTTTTCTTTTTAGGAGTAATACCATGAATCGCGAACAGCAAATTGCAACCATCCAGAAAGACTGGGACACCAACCCGCGTTGGAAAAACGTCAAGCGCGGTTACACCGCCGC
>JAYTVC010000051.1:0-17871 GCA_043744215.1 Pseudomonadota bacterium | reverse complement strand
AGGCGAAAATCGGGATGCCTTCAAAATCTTCGCCGGGTTTTTTTGGGTTCACGCCGGCGACAAAACAATTTTTACCATTGGCGTAATCGCGGCACATGCGTGTGTGGAATTGGCCGGTCTTGCCGGTGATGCCTTGCGTGACAACTTTAGTATGTTTGTTGATTAAGATCGACATGTGGTTTCCTTATTTTCCTGCAACGGCGGCGACGATTTTTTGCGCGGCTTCGGCCATGTTGTTGGCGGTGATAATCGGCAGGCCGGATTCGGCCAATAATTTTTTGCCCAGGTCTTCGTTGGTGCCTTTCATGCGCACGACCAGCGGTACCGAAAGATTCACTTCTTTCACTGCGGCAATGACGCCTTCGGCGATGGTGTCGCATTTCATGATGCCGCCGAAAATATTGACCAGAATGCCTTTGACTTTTTTATTTTTCAGCATGATCTTGAATGCTTCGGTGACTTTTTCCGTTGTCGCGCCGCCGCCTACGTCGAGGAAGTTGGCGGGTTCCGCGCCGAATAATTTAATCGTGTCCATCGTCGCCATGGCCAAGCCTGCACCGTTCACTAAACAACCAATGTTGCCATCGAGGGAAATATAGGAGAGATCAAATTTCGACGCTTCGATTTCCGCCGCGTCTTCTTCATCCAGGTCGCGCATAGCGACGATTTCGGGATGACGGAACAGCGCGTTGGAATCTAAATTCAATTTAGCGTCGAGCACCACTACTTTGCCGTCGCCGGTGAGGATCAGCGGGTTAATTTCGGCCAGCGATGCGTCGGTATCCCAGAATGCTTTATACAAGCCTTGCAGGACGGCGCGCGCTTGCGCGACCGAGCCTTCAGGCACGCCGATTTTGCGCGATACGTCGTCGGCGTCTTTGTCGGTGAGGCCAGTTGCCGAGTCGATAAAAATTTTGTGGATTTTTTCCGGGTGATGTTCGGCGACTTCTTCGATATCCATGCCGCCTTCGCTTGACGCCATCAACGCGATTTTTTGCGTACCGCGATCGACCACCATGCCGACATACAATTCTTTTTTGATGTCCGCGCCTTCTTCAATCAACAGGCGGCGGACTTTTTGTCCTTCCGGCCCGGTCTGGTGCGTGATGAGTTGCATGCCGAGAATTTGCGTGGCGTATTGTTTCACTTCGTCCATCGACTTGGCGACTTTGACGCCGCCGCCTTTGCCGCGCCCGCCGGCGTGAATTTGCGCTTTGACGACCCAGACTTTTCCGCCGAGTTGTTCTGCCGCTTTGATCGCCTCGTCAACGCTGAAGCAGGCGACGCCGCGCGGCGTCGGCATATTGTATTTGCGGAAAATTTCTTTGCCTTGGTATTCGTGGATTTTCATGACGTTCCTTGGTGGTGTTATCTTTAATTACGTTGTTGCAAAGTGCGTTATTTTAGCAGGAGCGCGAAGTGCGGCGTTGGGATTGTGTCTGATAAATATTATTTGCATTATTTTTCACTATTACGTAACTATTTGATTTTTATAAGTATTTTTCAGTTATGTCGATAGTTGATCGTTTGCCTAATTGATCGAAATTTTTTGCCAGCCATTTGTCGGCAGCTTGATAACCGATGTCATGTAGCTCCTGCAAAAAATGCCAGCTTGTGTCGCTTTTTGTCGTGGCAGAATATTCCCGCATTTTCTTTTCCGCCTCGATCAAATGAATATTCAATGGCGCGAATTGATGTGTCTGGCCGTGTTTTTTTTGTATCAGGCGATTAAGCAAACCCAACGCGCCGCTGCCGCTGCTGGCGTCCTGTTGTTTTTCCAGTAATCGGTTTACAAAATCAATGGCGCGCATTTCCAGAATCAACGGCGTGTTGAAACTGATTTCATTCAGACGATCAATAATTTCTTGCGACTTGTCTGGCACATCGTCGCGCCGGATAGGATTGACTTCGACGATGACAATGTCGCGTGTTTCGGTGTTGTCATAGAGCGGAAACAGAGGCGGGTTGCCCATATACCCGCCGTCCCAATAATGTTCGCCCTTGATTTCGACCGCCTGGAATAAAAATGGCAAACAGGAAGAGGCCAGTAAAACATCGCCGCTGATCTCGTTATGCTCGAAAACTTTGGCGCGGCCGCTGCGCACATTGGTGGCGCAGATATAAAGTTTTACCGGGCTTTGCTTGCGCAGTCGCGCAAAATTAATTTGCCGCGCCAGCAAATCGCGCATCGGGTTCAGGTTGAACGGATTCATTTGATAAGGCGAAAACATGCGGCTCATCAAATCAAAGCTGGTGCCGGCCATATCATTCAGCGCGGTAAAGTTAAACAGCGAGGCGCTCGGCGTTTCCGATACAGCTTTCCAAAAATCATGCAGCGCTTTTTTGGCGCCTGTCGTGCCGTTGTCGAGCAGGCCGTCGGCGAATACCACGGCGTTCATCGCGCCGGCGCTGGCGCCGCTGATGCCGTCTATCGCGAGGCCGTCTTGTTCGAGCAAGCGATCAAGCACGCCCCAGGTGAATGCGCCGTGGGAGCCGCCACCTTGCAAGGCTAAATTGATAGTGCGCGTTTTGGTGCCGTTGCCGTTAGCCATAACTATTCGGCGACCCAGCCGCCGTCCATCGCCAACGCCGCGCCGTTGAACGAGGTGCCGCCTTCACCGCACAAAAAGACACTGAACGCCGCGATTTCTTCCACGGTGACAAAACGTTTATTCGGCTGCTTGGCGAGCATGATGTCGCGGATGACGTTCTCGCGCGGGATATTGTGCGCTTTGGCTTGATCGACGATTTGTTTTTCTACCAATGGCGTATGCACATAGCCGGGGCAGATGGCGTTGCAGGTGATGCCGTCCTGCGCGTGTTCCAATGCCGTCACTTTGGTCAGGCCGACCACGCCGTGTTTCGCCGCGACATAGGCAGATTTGTAGGCCGATGCAACGAGGCCGTGGGCCGAGGCGATGTTAATAATGCGACCCCATTGTTTGGCTTTCATGCCCGGCAGCGCGGCTTTGGTTGCGTGGAATGCTGACGACAAATTGATGGCAATAATCGCGTCCCATTTTTCGTTGGGAAATTCTGCGATGGGCGAGACATGCTGAATGCCGGCGTTGTTGACCAGAATGTCCACACCGCCGAAGGCTTTGCTTGCATCGGCGATCATGGCCGCGATTTGCGCGGGCTGGGTCATGTCGGCTGCAGAATATTTCACTTCGACGTTATGTTCTTTCGCCATCGCCGCGCGAATTTTTTCGATTTCAGCAGCGTCGCCAAATCCGTTCAGCATGACGTTGCAGCCTTGCGCGGCAAAGGCTTTGGCTATGGCGAGGCCGATGCCGCTGGTGGAGCCGGTGACGACGATGGATTTGTCGGAGAGTGAACGGTTGGGCATAGAAACTCCTGAAGATGAGCGAATAGAAAAGAGATAAACAGCAGCAGATGTTACCAGCAGCAGAAATTTACGGTCCGGGATTTTCCTTGACGGTAGCTTCGCGATACCAGCGCGGATAAAACTTTGCCACCACCGGCCCGGTGGAAACCAGCGCATGGCATCCATCCAGTTGGAACGGTTTTTTGTCCGCATGTTTCAAGTGCGGCCGTTGGCCAGCCATGGTTTGTATCGCGCCGGTAGCGACACAACCGATAAGCTCGGTGAGGTGCGTACAGCCTTTGGTGCCGCCGAATAAATCGCGCACCTGGCCAGTGAAGCCGGGGCGGATAGCGAGGCCGATCAATTTTTTATATTCCGGCGTAATGGAATCGCAATAGCCGCGATACGGCATCGCGTCGGTGGAGGCGCTGACGTCTTTGATGGTGAGCGTGTCATCGACGGTGATGCGCAATCGCATTTCGTGAATCGCCTCGCCTGATTTGCGCAGGTCGGCAGAGAGTTGCAAATCAAAATCTTTGGTGTCGATGAGGCAGCCTTCGACATCCCACAAACCATCATCGCGTTTGTAACCTTCGATGGTGATGCGGCGTAAATGAATGCGTTCGCGTGCGACGGCAGCAGGTAAGGGCATATAAAATACTCAATATAATCAATAAGTTAAGTTATAACTATTTTACCAGCGTCACCGGCATGTCGGCGAGGTGAATCACTTTCGTGGCGACCGAGCCAATTACAAAATTTGAAATCGCGCCGGCACCGCGTGTACCCATGATGATCTGGTCGCAACGTTTTTCTTTTGCGTAGGCGACGATGGTTTCCGCCACATGGCCGACGCCGATGTGATGGTCGTAGGCGATTTTTTCCGCGTCTAGCAAGGCGCGCGCCGAGGCCAGGGCCTTGGTGCCTTCTTCGTGGTAATACGAATTGATCTGCTCCTGGCTGACGAACATTTTTACGTGGCCCGAGGCGACGGGAATTTGCACTGACAGCAAATGGATTTCGTTGCGCGCGCCGCTGTGCGCCATGTTGATAATGTGGCGAACGGCGTCGTCGGAAAAAGTGGAACCGTCAACGGGCACGAGAATATTCATTTGGTTTCCTTCGCGGTGATTTTGGTTTCGTCCATCTCGGCCAGGTCAATCAGTTCCGGCGCTTTTTGCTCTTTGCGAGCCGTGAGGAATTTGCCCAGTGCGACCACGCCGATGGCACCGGCGATGGGCAAAGCGGTGTGCAACCAGGGCGCGGCATGTTCAATCCATTCTTTGAGCGCAGGGTCGGTCACCAGCATTTCGCCCGCCACATAGCCGAGCAAGGCACCGCCGATGGTGATGACGACAGGGAAACGGTCCATCAGTTTCATGATCACGGCGCTGCCGAAAATAATCAGCGGAATGCTGATCAGCAAGCCGAAAATGATCAGCGGCACATTGCCGTTGGCCGCTGCGGCGACACCGAGCACGTTGTCGAGGCTCATCACCACATCGGCGATGATAATGGTTTTGATCGCGGCGGCGAGATTGTTGTTGTCTTTAATATGCTCGCCTCCCTCGTCATCAGGCACGAGCAATTTCAATGCAATCCAGAATAACAAAATGCTGCCTATAATTTTAAGATAGGGCCATTGCAACAAATACACCGCAATGAAGGTCAAAAAAATACGCAGCACAATGGCCCCCATGCTGCCGAACAACACGCCTTTTTTACGCTGTTGTTCCGGCAAACTGCGGCATGCCAGGGCGATAACGACGGCGTTGTCACCTGAAAGGACGATATTGACGCCAATAATTTTTAACAAAGCGGTCCAGTTTTCAGGGCTAATGAGGGTTTCCCACATATTTTTGCTTTCCGCGCGCGCGGTGTTCCCCTACAATTGATTAGGTAACACTATAGAATATTCACTCTGATGTGTCACCCGAATCCGCACTATGCTTTCTGGATAGAACACTTTATGTCGCTGCCATTTATGAAAACTCTGACTGCCACCTTGTTGATTTTGTGCGGCTTATCCGCCACCGCCGTCTATGCCGCTGCCGACGATGATTTTCTTGCCGCCCGCGATGCGGCCCGTGCGAAAGACCAAAAGCAGCTTGATAAGTTGAGCGTCAAGCTGCAAGACCATCCGCTTGCGCAATATGTGCAGTATTGGCAAATCAACAATCGGTTAAAAGAATCGGACGGTACCGATGTGCGGCGTTTTCTTACGCAATATGTCGATACACCGCTGGCAGATGGGCTGCGTACCGATTGGCTCAAGCAATTGGGCCAGCAAAAAAACTGGGAAGCGTTTCTGGCGGATTCTGCCGCAATAAAAAATCCTGAACCCGAGATCGCCTGCTACGCCATGCAGGCACGGCAAGCGAATAAAGATGCCGATGCCCTGAAAGATGGCCGCGCGCTGTGGTTCAGCGGCAAAGCACAACCGGAAAGCTGCCAGCCGGTTTTTGAAGCCATGATGAACGAACACATTCTGATGGCGCCCGACGTCTGGTCGCGCATCCGCCTTGCCCTCGAAGCGGGCAGCATCAGCCTCGCCCGTCGGCTGAATCAAAATTTACCGCCGAATGAAATGATGAACGACAAGCAATTAGCCGCAGCCTACGATACGCCGCAATTGTTGCTGGATAAAAATAATTTTGATTACAAATCGCGGCCGGCTCGCGAAGTGGCCATGTTCGCTGTGCACCGTCTGGCACACACCCAGTCATCGCTGGCGGCCCTGCGCTGGACCGGCATGCAGGAAAAGTTCAGCGCCGCCGAGCGCAGCTATGTGTGGAACCTGATTGGTTATGAAGGCGCAAAAAACCAGGAACCGCTGGCGCTCGAATGGTATCGCAATGGGGGCGATGACTCCCTTGCCTCGCTTACCGATACGCAATTGGCCTGGCGCACCCGTGCCGCGCTGCGAGTACAGGCATGGCCGGACGTGTTGGCAAGCATTGAACAACTGTCGCCCATCGAGCAAAAAGAGAGCAACTGGCGTTATTGGAAAGGCCGTGCATTAAAAGAATCGGGTAAAACAGAAGCGGCGAGCGAAATTCTGAGGCCCTTGTCGAAAGAATATTTATTTTACGGCCTGATGGCGGCTGAAGAACTTGGCGTCGAGTCCCTGCGCCTGGCTGAAGACGCCAAACCCAATGCTGACAATCTTAAAGCGCTGGAAAAGCGTGACGGTATTCAGCGCGCGTTGATACTGCATCGGTTAGGCATGGATACGGAAGGTACGAGAGAATGGATCGCCGCCGTACGCGGCTTTGACGACGGGCAACTCCTCGCCGCATCCGAAACGGCACGCCTGGCCAACTGGCCCGAGCGCTCCATCAACACGGCGGACCGCACGCAAGTGACCCACGATTTCAGTTTGCGCTATCCCACGCCCTACGAAGCGACGTTCCGTGATCACGCCAAACAGCGCGGCGTAGACGAAGCCTGGGTCTATGGCCTGGTACGACAAGAGAGCCGTTTCATGGCCGATGTGCGCTCCCGCGTGGGCGCGATGGGTCTGATGCAAATCATGCCCGCCACCGGTCAATGGCTGGCCAAACGCGCGGGCATGAAAGCGTATCAACCGCAAAATACGATCAAGGTCGATACCAATGTGTCGCTCGGCGTGTATTACATGAAATATCTGCTGGAAGAACTTGCGCATCCCGTACTCGCCACTGCTGCCTACAATGCTGGCCCCTCGCGCGCCAAGCGCTGGCGCGACGACAAACCCCTCGAAGGCGCAATTTACGCCGAAACCATTCCGTTCAACGAAACGCGCGATTACGTCAAAAAAGTCATGAGCAACGCGCAGTTTTATACCGCCCGTTTGGGCCTGCCGATGCAAAGTTTGAAAAGCAGGCTGGGCACCATTCCATCGCGGCCCAATGGCGCCGGGTTGGAAGCGGATAGTACGAAGCCGGATAATTAAAACCGTGCGGGAGATTGACCTTTGGCATGAATGATGAGGCGAAGGCGCTCGTTCTACCCCCGCCTGGCCGGCGCATTGTCGTCGGCGCAGAGGGGGAAGCGGCGGCGAAATAGATCGCGATAATAATTTTGCGAACGTAAATACAAAACCAAACGATTTTGCAGGTCGCATTGCGATAGTTTTTGTAGTGGCAGGCACCTATTTTTTCAACATCATCAGGCAAGCCATGACCACAAAAAAAGTTTGCATTCTCGGCGGAGCCGGTTTTGTCGGGCAGCATATTGCGCATCAATTGGTGGCGCGCGGCATAAGCGTGCGTGTCGTCACCAGCCGCCGCGAACACGCGAAGGCATTGTTTGTGTTACCTGGGGTGGATATTGTGGAAGCGAATATCCATGATGAAAACCAGTTGGCGAGAGCGGTGTCCGGCTGCGATGCGGTGGTGAATCTGATTGGCGTTTTGCATGATAGTAAAAAACGTGGCCGCGGATTTCAGCAGGCGCATGCGGAGTTGGCGCGCAAACTTATTGAAGCCTGCTGCGCTCAAAATATTTCACGCTTGCTGCATATGAGCGCGTTGAAAGCGGAGGCGAATGCGCCGAGCGCTTATTTGCGCTCTAAGGCTGAAGCGGAAAAGCGGGTGCGCGATTCCGGTTTGCGCTATACGATTTTTTGCCCATCGGTGATTTTTGGCCACGGCGATCGTTTTCTGAATCTGTTTGCGTCGCTGTTATCGATAGCGCCGGTGTTGCCGCTGGCGGGCGCCAACGCAAAATTTCAGCCGATCTGGGTCGACGATGTGGCGCGCGCGTTTGCCGTGAGTTTGGTTAGTGCGGAAACCATCGGCAAAACCTACAACTTATGCGGGCCGACGATTTATACCTTGCGTGATCTGGTGAAATACGTCGCGCGCATTAGAGGGCAAACCCGTGCGGTGATCGGTTTGCCGGACGCTGTCGCTTCTATGCAGGCGTTGGTGATGGAATTTCTGCCGGGCAAGCTGATGTCGCGCGACAATGTGCTGTCGATGCAAGTGGATAACGTGTGCGGATGCGATTTCCCCGCCGAGTTGGGTTTTACACCCGCCACTCTGGAATCCATCGCGCCGGAATATCTCTCAGGCGAAACGCACGCGCGGTTTGCGCAATTTCGTGCGCGGCGCTGAAATCAATAGCGCACGCCTAACCCCAAACCTGCGCTCCAGTCTGGCGTATTGTCCGACAAACCTTTGCTCACGCTGGCGTTAAGGCGCAGTCGCTTGCTCAAGCGGTGAAACAACGAAAGTGTCGCGTCGCGTCCGGAGAAGGATGTCGTGCTCGACGGGCGGCGGTAACCGTACAGCCATTCCAGATCAGTGTTGTCTGTGGGCGAAAAGATAAAACCGGCCCAGCCGTAGGCGCTGTCGTTCAAGCTGGAATCGGGGTCGGGTTTGCCACGCCAGCTATAGCCTAGGCCAAGCAAAGGAATGAAATCGCCGTACGCGCGGGAAAATTCAAAATCCAGCGAGTAATCCGTCTTGCCCGTGCCAAAGCCCTTGTTCGGATCGGCAGTGCCGAAGCGTACTTTGTAGTTGGCGGTAACCTCCAATCCATCATCCTGTTTCGCGAGGTTATAGCTCAGTGCCAGCGCAAAATTGCCGCGTCCCGAAATGGTTTCTTTTTCTTTGAAGAACGTAGCATTCGGGTCGTCATTGCAATTGATGCCTTCCGTCACATCGAGACAAAACTCTTTTGCCGAGCGAGCCCAGATAGTGGGCATGGATATTTTGAAACTCACATTCTCCCAATCGTATTGGCCGGAAACCGTGGCGAACATGTCTTCGATTTTATCGGTGCCGCCGTATTTGCCCGATGCGTAATCCACTCTTCCGCCGAATTTCCATGAACCGGGCGTGGAAGGATCGCTCGGCAAACTGCGTTCCTGCGCGCACACGGGAATGGTCAAAAAAGTGATTATAATCAATAAGTTACATAATTTCATAGAAACAACCTTGTTTGCTGATGTCATTCTATTTCGACCATATATGCGGGCCACATCATGGGGCCTGCGCTGATGCAATCGTGCAACGCGGGTAACAAAACGTGCAGCGGCGGGCGAGCGTTTGGCGTGCGTTCAAGACACGCGGTGATAATTCTCTCCAGCTTTAATGACGCGCGAGGACGCAAGCGGCGCAACGGTGTCGGCGTGTATTTTAGTTGCGCAAAGTTTTTTCCACGGGTTTCGGGCAACGGAAATTTTCCTGTCAACATGCGAAACAGCAATACGCCCAGCGCATACACATCACTTGATGCAGTCAGTTTGCCCATGGTGCATTGCTCCGGCGACATGTAATTGTCGGTGCCAATCACTGACGCTGGGTTGGGCGCATGTATTTTTCGCGCGGTGCCCACGTCGATCAACACCGGCCGGTCGCGGCTGATAATGATGTTGCTGGCTTTCACGTCGAGATGCAAATAACCGCGCCTGTGCATGTGGTTCAGCGCGCTGCCGATGTAAATGGCAACGCGCATGGCGTCGCTGACGGATAATTTTCCCGTCGGCTTCGATGAGATGAAACCGCTCAAGGTCGGGCCTTCAAGAAATTCCATCAGCATCAGGCCGGGTGATTCGCTGCCGAAACAGCGGGCAAGATTGGGGTGGTCGAAGCGTTGCAACAGGGTCGCTTCGTGCTGCGCGTTTTTTGTCGAATCAAAAACCTTGCAGGCTTTCGGGCACCAATCGCGTTGGTCCCACACCAGGTAAACAGGGTTGACGCTTTCGCCATCAACAATGCCTGCGACTGTTATGTGGGCAGACAAAGCGCTGCCGACTTTAATGCGTTTCGCCATGTTGTCAGTTTACATTTCCGTTTGTTGTGAGGCGACTTGCGATTGGAATAATTCATAGCAGCGCGTGCCCGGTTGCATCAAGGTTTCGGGTGTGCCGGTTTCGATTATTTTGCCGTTATCCAACACAACAATCCGATCAACAAAACGCAACGTGGAAGCGCGATGGCTGACCAGCAACAGCGTGCGCTGCCGGGTGAGTTGCGCCACAGCCTGCTGCATCAGGTTTTCCGTTTCGCCATCAACCGATGCGGTAGCTTCATCCAGAATCAGCACCGGTGCATCGCGCAGCAACGCCCGCGCCATGGCGATGCGCTGGCGCTGCCCCCCCGACAGGCGTTCTCCACGAGGGCCGACCGCCGTGCGGTATTGCAGCGGCATCGGTGTTACAAATTCGTCCGTGTGCGCGGCACGGGCGGCGCGCTGCAATCGCTCCGCATCCGCATGCTCGGTGCCGTACAGAATGTTGTCTTCAACCGAGCCTTGCAACAGGTAAGCCTCCTGCAACACGATGGCCAGATTGTCGCGTAACGACGCCAGTGTAATGTCGCGCAGATTGATGCCGTCGAAAAAAATGCTGCCACTATCGGGATCATATTGACGCAGCAGCAAGCGCACCAGCGAAGATTTGCCGCCGCCACTGGATCCGACCAGCGCCAACGCTTCCCCTGCTGCGACGTGCAGCGAGAAGCCATCCAATACTTTTTTATCGGTGCCCGGATAAGTGAAAGCCACGTCACGAAATTCAATTTCCCCGCGTACCGGTAACGGCAATGCCTTTGCGGTGGGCGAATCTTGCACCAGGCTTGGTTGATGCAACAACGACAACAACCGTTCTGCACTCACGCTGGCGCGTTGGAATCGGCTGGCACTTTGGCTGACGCGATTGATCGGCCCGTATAAAAATCCGATGGCGCCGATAAACGCCAACACACTGCCCACGCTCAAGCGTCCGGCGGCCACTTCGTAGGCCGCCACGCCAATGACGGCAAGACTACCGAGCATGGTGATGACTTCAATCGCCAGCGCCAGGCCGGCCTGCAATCGCGTAGTCAGCAATTCAGCTTTGCGCGCACGGTCGGCATGGCGGGCAAAGCGGTCGGTCTCCCGCTTGTGGGTATTGAATGCCTGCACCAGCGGCCGGGCGCCGAGTACTTCTTCTGCCAGCGCCATCCACGCCGTGCTTTTGCGTCGGGAAGAGCGTGCGGCCGTGCGTATTTTCGGTGTGTACCGATAGACCATCCATATCAGCGGCGGAACAACAGCCAAAGACATCAGTGTGAGTTTCCAACTGATGAGTAGCAAAAAAACCGTATAGCACACGATGCGCGCCAGATTTGACAGCAAACTCATCGGTGCGCTGTAAATCAGCGACGCGATTCTATCCACGTCACCGCCCAAGTAGGCGAGCAGCTCGCCGGAATTTTTTGCTCCAAGGGAGCCAGGCGAGACGCTGACGATATGGCGGTAAAGCCGGATACGCACAGCTTGCGAAATATTTTCGGCGATGGCGGTGTCAAGACGCTGATCAATATATTCTGCAATGAATTTCAGCCCCGCCACCAGCAGGTAGGCGCCAAAAAACCATAACAACAAATGGGTCTGGCGGCTGACAAAAACCTCGTCCACCAACTTTTGAAATAAATGGAGTAGCGCAGCACCCAGCAATGGCATGGTCACGACTAATAGTGCGGCGCATATCAGCAAGCCGCGCACGGGTCGCAGGTGCGTGGCAAAAGAGCGGAAATGGAAAAGAAGCTGACTGAATAAGCCGGTATTCATGGTTCTCAGCCGCAAAAATGACATGCGCCGGATTTTAACCCGGCGCAGACAGTGCTACTAATGTCTTAATGTGGAAAAAACGATTACTCGGGGACAAAAGGCGGTGGGCAAGCACGGGTACGAACGGTGCGCTTTACCGTTCTTTGTTTAGTACGGCGAGTCCGTTTTTCTTTGCTGCTGAATTGGAATGGCGATGGAAAACCGGAAATTGTCATGATAAGCACCTCCAATAAGTTGAATAAAGACCCTCTTTCCAGCCAATTGCGTCCAGAGCAGACAGTGATGCAAGTATAGGCACAGGTTTCTACATTTGCATGGGGTATAAACCCTATATAACGTAGGAGTTCGAAGTATCGTATTGATTTAAAAGACTTTTTTCAAATCGCGAAATTCAGTAACTCATTGATTTTATTGAATTTTTAATAATTTAAAAATGGGCTGCATTGACACTATATCAAGGTCAATACGCCCGTTGCCCGGCTGATCCCGTTTCCCATGCAGGGGTTTGGCTCGGGCCGCGATGGTATAATTCGCCCATGTCTTCTCCTTCTCTTGATCATTCCCCCGAGCTTTTTGAAACCCCGCCGCTGATGGCCAAACTGCATGGCGAGCCGTTTCTCGATATGCCGAATGACTTGTTCATTCCGCCGGAAGCGCTGTCGGTGTTTCTTGACGCTTTCGAAGGCCCGCTGGATTTGCTGCTCTATCTTATCCGCAAGCATTCGCTCGATATTCTTGATATCCCGATGGCCGACCTCACCAAACAGTACATGGACTATGTGAATTCCATGCGCGCCAATCAATTTGAATTGGCGGCTGAATATTTGTTGATGGCAGCACTGCTGATCGAAATCAAATCGCGCATGTTGTTGCCGCGCCCGCCCAAGCAGGATGAAGCCGAGCCGCTGGATCCCCGTGCCGAGCTGGTGCGCCGCCTGCTCGAATACGAACAGATGAAAGCCGCCGCCGCCGAACTGGATCGCATGCCGCAAGCAGGCCGCGACTTCGCGCTGGTGGAAGTGCTTTTGGAGCAAACCGTCGTAGAGCGTTTGCCGAATGTGAATGCCGATGACCTTGGCAACGCGTGGATGGCGATTCTCAATCGTGCGCGCGTGAACAAGCATCACAAAATTTCCCGCGAAGAATTGTCTGTGCGCGAGCACATGAGCCGCGTATTGCGCATGCTGGTTGGCGGCAATTTTGTCGAGTTTTCCCAATTGTTTGATCCGGCACGCGGCGCGCCTGTCGTAGTCGTCACCTTTCTTGCGTTGCTTGAACTCGCGCGCGAAAGCCTCGTCGAGCTCACTCAGGCCGCGCCGTTTGAACCCATTTACGCAAAGAGCAAAAATGTCCTCACCAACTGAAGAATTGCAAACTGAAGAAGTGGTGGTTGAAAGTCCGCCAGCAGACGGCTTTCATGATCCTGCCCTGGCCAAACGCATCATTGAAGCCGCGTTGTTAGCAGCGCAAGATCCGTTGTCGCTGGTGGATATGAAAAAAATGTTTGAGGAAACTATTTCCAACGACAGCCTGAAGTCGATGCTTGAAACCTTGCGCGAAGAATGGACGGAAAAAAGCATCGAACTGGTGCAAGTGGCCAGCGGCTGGCGCTTTCGCGTCAAGCCGGAATATCAGCAATACCTCGTGCGCATGAGCGCTGAAAAACCGCCGCGCTACTCTCGCGCCGTGATGGAAACCCTGGCCATTCTCGCTTACCGCCAACCGGCCACGCGGGCGGATATCGAAGACATCCGCGGCGTGCAAGTATCGCCGCATATCCTCAAGACGCTCGAAGCGCGGGGCTGGATCGACCAGATCGGCACCCGCGAAGTGCCGGGCCGCCCAGCGATTTTTGCCACGACGAAAAAATTTCTCGACGATTTGAATTTGCAATCGCTGGAAGATTTGCCGCCGCTGGACCAATTGCAAATGTCGCTTGATATGGGCCGCGACGAAGCGCAAATGCAGACCGAAGCTGCCGTTCCCAAAATTGACGAGCAAGAGCTGGCGACAGAACATCTGGCCGACGATGGCGCGCCGGATGAAAGCATCAGCCGCGAACATTTGCATGATGGCGAGCATGATTCAGACACACCCGGTGATGATTCACCTCAAAGCAATACCGGCGAAATTTTGCATTGAATATGACAGACTCTAACAGTAAACACACAAAATTCGCACCGACAAAAGCTCCTTCTGCAAAAAAACCGGTAGCAAAAAAGAAGCGCGCGAAAAAAACACCGTTTCGTGCGCCGCTAAACAAAGCACCTAAAACCCAAACCGTGCGCAACCAGACTACATACGGCGAAGAGGCCGGTGAAGCGGCACCGGCACGAAAAAAGTTTGTGCCCAAACCGGCAGAACCTGTCCGTCATTCATCCGACCCCGGCCGCAGCAAATCGGAACTGGCCGAGCGCCGCGAAGCCCGCGCCTTTATTCGTGAGCGTGCCGCAGAAAAACGCGGGCCCGAACCTACGCAAAAATTGCATAAGCTCCTCGCCCAAGCTGGGCGCGGCTCCCGTCGCGATATGGAAGACGCCATCGCACAGGGCCGCCTCACCATCAATAACGAAGTGGCCCAGGTTGGCGACCGCGTGAGTGAGAGCGACATCGTGCGTTTCGACAAGCGGCCGATCAAATTGCCGTTTGAAGAAGCGGCGGTTCCGCGTATTTTGTTGTATCACAAACCCGAAGGCGAAATCGTCAGCCGCGATGATCCGCAAGGCCGCGCTACCGTATTTGAAAAACTGCCGCGCGCAGCGGGCGGGCGCTGGATCGCCATCGGCCGCCTCGATTTCAACACCAGCGGCCTGCTGATTTTTACCACCAGTGGCGAGCTGGCGAACCTGATGATGCATCCGCGTTTTGAAGTCGAGCGTGAATACGCCGTGCGTGTCATGGGTGAATTGGAAGAAGAACAAATGCACCAGTTGACCGGCGGCATTGAGCTGGATGACGGCATGGCGTCATTTCACTCCATCCGTTATGAAGGCGGTGAAGCGGCTAACCATTGGTATAACGTGGTAATTAAAGAAGGCCGCAATCGCGAAGTTCGCCGCATGTTTGCGGTGGTTGGCGTGATGGTCAGCCGATTGATGCGCGTGCGCTTCGGTATCGTGAATATGCCGCCGCGCTTGAAGCGCGGACAATGGCTGGAGCTGGAAGCGCCGCAAGTTAAAATGATTACCGACTGGGCCGCCAAGCGGTCACAAATGGGCGAAGAAGCAGTGGCCGCGCCCGCCAAACGTCCGCGCCAGCGTGGCGCAGGCCGCGCCAATGTGGAAGACTTGCGTGAGCCGGCACCGCCGCGCACAAAATCAACTTCTGCAACGCGTGCAAAATCAGTTGCCGCGCCGCGTTCCAATACGGGGCCTGCCCCAAGGGGGCGGGGCAAATCTGACGACGCACCGGACGCGGATGAAAATCGCACGCGCAGACGGCGCACTCGCAGTGAATAATGCATGCGCGGATACTCCCGATGAACAAGCCGCGCACAGCGCCCCCCAAACCGCCGCAAAAACCGGCCCCCGAAGATTGCTGCCAGAGCGATTGTTGCCCCTGCGTTTTTGAGATTTATGAAAATGAACTGGCGGATTATGAAAACGCGCTGGCGCTGTGGCAAAAATTGAATGGCGTGGAACGGAACCCGCAAGATAAAAGCGAATCCAATCTGCCGTTATCGAAATAAATCCCCAAAAACAACCGAGACAATCCGGAGTAGCCATGAAAAAAATTCTGCTGTTTTTGATGATTTTTCTGTCTGCCTGCACGGCGCCTACACAAAAAATTGCCGCCAGCGACGTGCCCACCATTCCGTTTGAAAAATACACTTTGCCCAACGGCCTCGACGTCATTCTGGTCGAAGATCATCGCACGCCCGTGGTGGCGGTGAACATGTGGTATCACGTCGGGCCGGCCCATGAAGCGCAAGGGCAAACCGGCTTTGCGCATTTATTTGAGCACCTGATGTTTGCCGGCAGCAAACATGTGCCGCGCGGCGCAGCGGATAAATTATTGGAAGCCGCTGGCGCCACCGATTCCAACGGCACCACCGATTTCGACCGCACCAATTATTTCGATACCGTACCTGCCAATCAACTGGATCTGGCGCTGTGGATTCACGCCGATCGCATGGGTTATCTGCTGGAAGAAGTCGATCAGATCGCGCTCTCTAACCAGCAGGATGTTGTGCGCAATGAGCGCCGCCAAAGTGTGGAGAACAGGCCCTACGGTGTGGTGGATGAAAAAATTTACCAGACTTTGTTTCCGTCAACGCATCCTTATTATGCGAGCGTGATCGGCTCCCATAGCGATATCCAGTCGATCAAGCTCAATGACGTCAAGAAATTTTTCAAGCAATATTATTCGCCCAATAATGCGAGCTTGGTACTGGTGGGCGATTTCAAAGCGACCGATGCAAAAAAACAGGTGGAGAAATTTTTCGGCAGCCTCAAGCGTGGTGCCGATGTGCCGAAACTGAATGTCACTACGCCGCCGGTCGATAAAGAACGCCGTGTTGTCGTGACCGACCGCGTCGAGTTGCCTCAGGTCAACATGGCCTGGATCACTTCACCGATATTCAAAGATGGCGACGCCGATCTTGATATCACAGCGCAAATTCTTGGCGGTGGAAAGTCCAGCCGCCTGTATAAAAAACTGGTGTACGAAAAACAAATCGCGCAAACCGTCAGCGCCTCACAACAATCGTTGACGTTGGGCTCGGTATTCACTATCAGTGCTACCGCGCGGCCCGGCCATACGGCCGAGGAAATTGAAAAAGCCATCGATGAAGAATTGACCCGCTTGCGCAATGAAGGTCCGGAGCAAAAGGAAATTGACCGTGCACGTAACCTGATTGAAACAGGCACCGTACAAGGTCTGGAGAAAGTGGGCGGCATCGGCGGCATCGCCAACCGGCTGAATACATATAATCAGTTTGCCGGCGACCCGGGTTACCTGAGCACTGACATAGGACGCTACCGCGCGGTAACGCCCTCCACGGTGCAAAAACATATTCAACAGCAATTGAAAACCAGTGCACGCGCAGTAGTGTGGGGTGTGCCGGGCGAACAAAAATTAGCTGCTGAAGTAGCGACGCCGAAGTTGGGAGATGTTAAACCCGGTGCCGGTGCCGAGTCAGTTAACGCCGACGAAGCATGGCGCGCGCAACAACCGGGGCCGGGGCCGGATCCGAAAATTGCGCTGCCTGTACCCAGGACTTTCAAGTTGGACAATGGCCTCACCGTACTTTACAGCGAACGCAGCGGCCTGCCTTTGGTGTCGGCCAATCTGGTTATCCGTAATGGCGGCGATTTGAATCCGCCCGATCGTCCCGGTCTTGCCAGCTTTATGGCGAGCGTGCTGGCGGAAGGCACGCAAACTCGCAATGCATTGCAAATCGCCGACGAAGTGGCGCAACTGGGCGCGTCGATGGGCGAGGGGGCCGGGTCCGATTCAACCAACGTGATGGGCAGCTCGCTGAAGAAAAATTTTCCTGCGCTGCTCAATTTGATGAGCGATGTCGCACTGAGCCCCGCTTTCCCCAAAGAGGAAATTGAACGCGAGCGGGCCAGCCGCCTGGCCGCGTTGGTGCAAATGCGCGATGACGCCAATGCCACGGCAGGCCGCGTGTTGCAGGCAGCCCTGTTCGGCGACAAACATCCCTACGGCCAATCGGATCTGGGTGACGAAGCCGCGGTCAAAGCAGTGACACGTGATGACCTGCTGGCCCAATGGAAAAAAATCTTCGTGCCCAACAATGCCGCGCTGGTGGTAACGGGTAACATCAGCGGCGATGAAGTGAAAACCCTGGCCGAAAAATACTTCGGCGCATGGAAATCCGGCCCGATTCCCGAACGTAAAATTTCTGCGCCCGTCACCACTTCTGCACGTTTGGTGCTGGTCGATAAACCCGGCGCGCCGCAAACCGCTGTGCGTGTGGCAACCCTCGCACCCGCGCGCTCTACGCCCGACTACGAAAAAATCCAGGTCATGAATGCCGC
>JAYTVC010000050.1:0-65162 GCA_043744215.1 Pseudomonadota bacterium | reverse complement strand
CGGTGGCCGCTCCCGCAAACGGCACCGATTAAAATTAAAAGCGCGGGTAACGAGTCGCGGCCACCACCCCCGGCAATGTATTGAAGACCGCTGAAGCTAAAAGCTCCGCGTCAGGTAACGGCGCGAAAAGCCGCGCCGCAACCTGACCTACCAGGTTATTGACATTGCTTTAGTCTTCCACGCTAACAGTCAGCCACGGCATCGCGTTTTCCTAAAAGATTTGGTGCCTAAAGTGTTACCCATGTCTTCGTACAGGTGTTGCCTATGTCCCCGGTCTACACAAAAGGGGTTACGGGGGATTTTGATACATATAATCCCGCGTAAACGGATACGCCGGCACGCTGCCATCCTGCATCGGTTTCGCCGCCATAATTTGATAAATGGCATCCCAGCCTTGTTCAAATGCATAAGCAAAGCCCGCCATGTACGCACGCCAGACGCGATATTTTTCTTCACCGACCAGCGCCCTCGCCTGCTGTTGATTTTTTTCGAGGCGCTCGACCCAATGCCATAAAGTTTTGGCGTAATGCGGGCGCAAATTTTCGACATCGAGGCATTCAAATTTTTCGCGGCCCATTGCGTCGAGCACTTTCGAGACGTGCGTGAGTTCGCCATCGGGGAAAACATAGCGTTGAATAAATTCCGCGCCGCCGCCGTCAATCGCATCATTGTCGAAAGTCGATGACGTCACACCATGATTCATGAGCAATCCACCGGGTTTTAGTAACTTATTGATTTTATTGAAATATTCAGGCAGCTTGCGCACGCCGACATGCTCGAACATGCCGACGCTGATGATTTTGTCGTAAGGAATATTTTCAGGTACGTCGCGGTAATCCATCAGTTGCACTTCCACTTTTTTTTCGAGGCCGCGCGCTTTAATTTTTTGTTGTACGTAATCAAATTGGTTTTTGCTGAGTGTCACGCCAGTGCATTGCGCAGCGTAATTTTCAGCGGCCCAAAAAAGCATGGCGCCCCAGCCGCAACCGATGTCGAGCACACGCTCATTGGGTTTGATGTCGAGTTTGCGACAAATGTGATCAAGCTTTTGTTCTTGCGCGAGTTCGAGTGAATCCGTTTCGGTTTTGAAATAGGCGCAGGAATACACGCGGTTTTTATCCAGCCACAGCGCATAAAAATCATCGCTGACATCGTAATGAAACCGGATGGCCTGTTTGTCGCGACTGCGCGTGTGACGCCACAATTTGGCGGCATGGCCGATGGTGGTTTGCACGCTGCCGTTGATATCCAGCAACGGCGCGACCAAGCGCACAATGTCTTTCACATTGCCTTCGAGGTCGATTTTTTTTTGCACGTAATATTCGGCGAATTGGCTGATGTCGGGCCGCGCGAACAGGCTGAGGGCTTGCGGTGATTTGAGCGAGATAATGATGCACGGCGGCGTATCGCCGACCAAGATCTGGTTGTTCCAAAGCCTAATGGCAACGGGGAGATGGGCGCGCCGCAAGCGCTGTTGCAAAGCGTCCGTA
Organism: Pseudomonadota bacterium; assembly: GCA_043744215.1. Classification (GTDB taxonomy): domain Bacteria; phylum Pseudomonadota; class Gammaproteobacteria; order Burkholderiales; family JBEEJL01; genus JBEEJL01. The sequence goes on along the minus strand of JAYTVC010000050.1, from coordinate 63,672 downwards.
ATGTGATCGACCAAATTGAGTTTGGCGCTAAACATATCATCTCCTGCTCGAAGCAATGATGAATACATTAGCTTCAATCAAAGAAACCGTGTTTGCGCCAGATCAACCGTTAGCGAAAAACATCATCCTTTCAGGTCTGCAACCAGCGCTTCGCGCGAGACCGGATCGATTTCCGAGATCATGATCTGGCAATGGGGATGATCGACGCCCATGCCCACATCGGCACCGGCCTTGAGCGCAGCGACCATTTCGCGCGTGAGTTCAAAACGCAAAAAATGCACGGACGAGGTTTTGCCTTCGCGGTCACGCTCCATGTCTTCGTCTGCAATCGCATAGACGCGATTGAAACCGAACGCGCGCACCCATACTTTGTCTTCCACGCCGACCAGTTTCGACAGCGCGACTTTGCGCTCTTCGATGTCGGTGTATTCGATCAGCATGGTCGCCTTCCAGTTGGTGCCTTCGGGAATCAGCGGATTGTAGGCACTGAGTTCCTCTTCAATGCCATCTTCTTCGAATATTTTTTCGATGCGCAGCATTTCCTGCACTTGATAGCGGATGGTCAGCTCGTCTTCAAACAGCAGCGTGACATGCTCGCCTAAATGCAAAGTGCGATTTTTTTTGTGCGCGATGACTTTGGCGCGAAAATCTTTACGCGCTTTGGCATAGGCTTCGAGGGTCATCAAACTGTCGCGGGTAATGGCCATGATTCTTCCTGTCAATTAAAGTCCGTAAGCAATGCGTATAAGCGTAAGCGGGTGCTGTTTTTCAGTGGCGGTTTCGGGCCCGCCATCTATGCCTTGCATGATGTGGCGTCCGGCAATGGCGCAATCGGAACTGACGTAATCCGGTTGCGTACCGGCCATGGCTTTGAAAACCGGCTTGCCGATTTTCATCGACAGGTCAAAGTATTCTTTTTTCACGCCCCAAGTGCCGTCGTGGCCCGAGCATCTCTCCACCGTATTGACCGTGGTATCGGGGACGAGTTGCAGCATCTCGCGTGTTTTTTGTCCCATATTTTGTACGCGTAAGTGGCAGGGAATGTGATACGACACTTTGCCCAGCGGTTTTTTGAAATCGGTCTTCAACAGGCCATCAGTTTTGCGCAACATAAAATATTCGAACGGATCGAACATCGCTTCGGCCACCGCCTTGACGTCGGCATCGTTGGGGAACATCAGCGGCAATTCCTGCTTGTACATGAGCGTGCACGAAGGCACGGACGTGATAATCGCGTAACCGTCTTTCGCCAATTTAACCAGGTGCGGAATATTTTTTTCTTTCAATGCTTTTACCGCGTCCAGATCGCCCAGTTCCAATTTCGGCATGCCGCAGCAGGATTCTTTTTCCACCAGCCGGTGAGGAATTTCGTTGTGATTGAGAATCTTGATCAAATCATGGCCGATGCCCGGCTCGTTGTAGTTCACGTAACAAGTCGCATAAATCGCCACTTTGCCAGGCGTGTTTTTGCCCTCTCGCACTGGCCATGCCTCGTTCGGTTTCGCATGGCTGCGGAATTTTTTGCTGTCGTATTCGGGCAGTTGCCGATCTTTATGCACTTGCAAAACGCCTTCCAGAATTTTGCGCGTGGCCGGGGTTTTGTTGGCCTTGTTGACTACTTGCACCACGACCGGAATGCTGGCGAGCTTGCCCATCAGGTCGGTGCTGGTGAGTAATTTGTCGCGGAAGCTGGTTTTGCCCGCTTTGTATTTTACCGCTTTGGCGCGCAGCATCAGATGGGGAAAATCGACGTTAAACTGATGCGGCGGCACATAGGGACATTTGGTCATGAAGCACATGTCGCACAGATAGCATTGATCGACCACGTCCCAAAAAACTTTTTTCGGCACGCTGTCGAGTTCCATCGACTCGCTCCCGTCGATGGCATCAAACAGCAGCGGAAACGCGTTGCATAAATTAAAGCAGCGGCGGCAGCCGTGGCAAATATCGTATACGCGTTCAAGCTCGTGCAGCAACGACGCTTCGTTGTAGAAGTCGGGGTTGTTCCAATCAAGCGGATGACGTTTTGGCGCGTCGAGACTGCCTTCGCGGGTCATGGTTTTTCCTCATTTACACAGTTGTTTTGAAAAACAAAGGCGAAGATTTTTGTCTTCGCCTTTTTTTTAACAGCCAGGTTTGCGGCGATATGTTAGTCAGCTAAAGCATCCAGCGCTTTTTGAAAACGGTTGGCGTGGGAGCGTTCGGCTTTTGCCAGGGTCTCAAACCAGTCGGCGATTTCTTCGAAGCCTTCAGTGCGAGCCTGTTTTGCCATACCGGGATACATATCGGTATATTCATGCGTCTCGCCGGCGATGGCCGCTTTCAAATTGTTGCGGCTGGAACCAATGGGCAAATCTGTCGCGGGATCGCCGACGGATTCCATGTATTCCAAATGGCCGTGCGCATGGCCCGTCTCGCCTTCAGCGGTAGAGCGGAATACGGCGGCCACATCGTTTTGGCCTTCTACGTCAGCCTTGGCTGCAAAGTAAAGATAACGGCGGTTGGCTTGGGATTCACCGGCAAATGCCGCTTTCAGATTGTCGTGGGTTTTTGAGCCTTTGAGTTGCATGATGCGTCTCCTTAAAAATTATTGAATATAATCAATGCGTTAGCAATAAATGCGCTAACCTTAAATTTCCAGCTTCTGTAAATATTATCTTAACTGGAATTAGTCTAGACAACGTCTAACCAATAAGTTCAGTATAGGACAGACTCGTTAGAATCTCAACCCGTCATGGGGGCTTTGGGTAGGGTGCTTTCGAGATTCGTCTTCTCGTCGGCTTGCGCCTCATTGGGCTGACGCTCGGGTCTGTCGGTGCGCACACGATGGGATCGCTGACCATGACCACGCAGATAAACGAATAATTCGTTCAGCGCCTGGCGATACACATCGCGTTTGAAGTCAATGACATTTTCCAGAGGAATCCAATACTCATGCCAGCGCCAGGCGTCGAATTCGGGATGGGTGCTGGCGCGCAACTTCACATCGCAATCACGGCCCACGAGGCGCAGTAAATACCAGATTTGCTTTTGCCCGCGATAACTACCGCGAAACTCGCGCCGAACCCAGTGGGCGGGCACGTCATAATGCAGCCAAGAGCGCGTGCGCCCGAGAATTTGTACGTGCTGAGGCAGCAAGCCGGTTTCTTCTTCCAACTCGCGGAACATGGCCTGCTCGGGCGATTCCCCGTATTTGATGCCACCTTGAGGGAACTGCCACGAGTGCTCTTTAACGCGCTTGCCCCAAAAAACTTCGTTCTTGGCGTTGCATAAGACAATGCCAACGTTGGGGCGATATCCGTCCCGGTCAATCATGGTCGCACTACCTAATCTAGTGAGTTACCCCAATTTTTTCACATTTCGGGAGCTAATAAAAGACATGAAGCAAGCGTCCGGCCAATTAAAACCAATGAAATGAAGGATATAAATCATCTATTTTTGTAACTAATTGATTATATTGAATTTTTTATTCTGCTCAAAGTTTAATTACTGGGCCGGTAAATAGTATCGGGCCGGTGGGCTGGCCAGTCGGCGAGCCGCCTTTCGGCTCTAGGCTGATCGCCAGCGCCGGAATGTTAGTCAGCCCTTGCATAGTGTTCGGCACGAGCAAGACGGTTTCGCCCTGCTCCGACACCAAGCCAAGCGAGCGCGGCTTATCACCCGGTGGCAACGCCCATAATTGATAGTCTTTATCGGAATCGATTTTTTGCTGGCCGATAATTTTAATGCGCAATTGTTTTTGCCGGCTGTCGCTGGCGACCGACATCACCGGTTGCGCTTGTTGATTGCTCAACACGACAACGTAAGCCGGTTTGGCTTCCGGCGGTTGCGCGGTGTTCATTAAAACCGATAATGCAATCGCAGCTGCCGTCGCTGCCACACCCCAGCCGCGCCAGAAAGTCAGATTGCTCCACCAGCTTTCGCCGGAAATATTTTTTGTGCTGCGCGCGGTGTTCTGCATAAACAGTTGCGCGCGCACGCGATTCCACACTCGGCGCGGCGGCGCGACTGGCGTTAATTTTAAGGCCAGCACCGACATGGCATCCTGCCATTGCGCGACGCTGTGCTGCAATTCCGCGTCGTTCACCAATAGCGTTTCAAAGCGTTTGCGCGCCGCGCCTTGCAAAGTGCCGAGCACATATTCCGCCGCCAAGGCGTGACGTAATTCGGGATGATTAATATTCATGCCACACCCAAACAATTTTTCAAACTGGCGAGGCCGCGCCGGATCAGCGATTTCACCGTGCCGACCGCTTGCTTTTGCAGCTCGGCTAATTCGCTGTGGCTATAGCCGTAAAAAAACGCCAGCTCGATATTCTTGCGCGCTGGCGCAGCGAGCTGCTCCAGGCATTTTTCAATTTGCCCGGCAGTTTGATGTTGCTGCGCCAATTCCTGCGGGCCCAAGGCGGGCTCGATAATATTTTCCAAACTTTCCTCTATCTCTTCGCCGCCGAGTTGTTGTGGTCGCACACCCGCGCGGCGTAAATTATCAATACAACTATTGCGCACAATGGAAATCATCCAGGTCAGCGGCGCGCTTTTGCTCGCGTCATAATCGGCAGCGTTATGCCAGATGCGCACATAACATTCCTGCAACACATCTTCCGCCCAGTCCTGTCTGCGTAATATACGCAGCGCGACGGCAAACAGATTCGCCGAAGTCAATTCATATAATTGCTGGAAGGCGCTTTGGTCGTTTTTGCCAGCTGACAAAAGAAGTTGTTTGAGTTGGTCTGGGTTAGCCATCATTTTTTGCTTTAGAAATCTGGACTTAAGTTAGGGGTAGTCGAATAAAAGTCTGACAACTTTCAAACGGCTTTAAAAAATTATTTTTAATCTAATTGCATCCATTCTATTTTCTGGTGCGTATCTCTCGATGCAGTGCAATCAATCTGCAAACTTTATATCAAGGAGAGCATCATGCAAATCAGAACGCAGTCTATTTTACGCAATACCGGGTTTATCGCCCTCTCGCTGCTGGCTAACGCGCTGTTGGTTGCGCCCAGCCACGCTTCAAGCCATCGTGAAGCGCCGTTCATTACCAAACAACCCAAGGTCGATGGTACCGACTTTTATATGTTCCGCAGTTACGAAACCGGACGTCAGGATTATGTCACGCTGGTAGCGAATTACCAGCCGCTGCAGGCGCCCTACGGCGGGCCGAATTATTTCACTATGGATTCAGACGCGCTGTATGAAATCCATGTCGATAACGACGGCGACGCCAAAGAAGATTTGACGTTTCAATTTCGTTTCAAAAATACTTTGAAAGATATTACCCTGCCAGTCGGCGGAAAAAATATTTCCATCCCGCTGACGCAGGCTGGCGCAATCAGCGGCGTCAACCCGGCGACACTTAACGTGCGCGAGACTTTCACGGTCGATGTCATGCGTGGTAATCGTCGCAGCGGCACGCGCACGGCGATCACCAATAAAGCCAATGGCTCTGGCACGTTTGATAAGCCGGTGGATAACATCGGCAATAAAACCATCGCCGATTATCCGGCTTACGCGGCGCAACATGTGTACAACGTCGCGATTCCGCAATGCGGCGATGGACGCGTGTTTGTCGGCCAGCGCAAAGATCCGTTCGTAGTGAACCTGGGCGAAACTTTCGACTTGGTCAACATCGCCGCGCCAGCGGTGGAATTTAATGCCAACGCGGAAAAACTGGAGAAAGACGATCTGGCGGACGCCAATGTCACTAGCTTGATTATGGAAGTGCCGATTAGTTGTTTAACGCGCGGTGCTGATCCTGTCGTCGGCGCGTGGACTACGGCGAGCCTGCGGCAAGGGCGTTTGCTCGACCCAACGCCTAAAGGTTTAAGCGCCAGCAAAGAAGGCGGGCCGTGGGTGCAAGTGTCGCGTCTTGGTGCGCCGTTGGTGAATGAAGTCGTGATCGGTCTTAAAGATAAAGACAAATTCAACCACAGCAAACCTGAAAACGATGCGCAGTTCGCCGACTATGTCACCAACCCGACATTGCCTGCGCTGGTGGAAATTTTGTTTGGTGCAGCAGGCGTAAAAGCACCGACGAATTTTCCGCGTAATGATTTAGTCGCGGCATTTTTGACCGGCGTGCCGGGCTTGAATCAACAAGCCAAAGTCACACCTTCGGAAATGTTACGCCTGAATACCGGCATTGCGCCGGTGGCTAAAGGTTCGCAAAAACGCCTCGGTGTCGTCGCTGGTGATGCTGCAGGTTTCCCGAACGGTCGCCGTCCCGGCGATGACGTGGTGGATATCGAACTGCGTGTCGCGATGGGATTATTGTGCACCATCAATCTGGGCTGCGCTCCGGCTGATGCTCCATCGGGCGGCATACGTTTTACCGACGGCGCGTTTGTCGATGACAGTTTCTTTGACGCCGCATTTCCTTATATCAAAACACCGATACCCGGCTCGCCCAACGGCACGCCGGCTGCTACTCAGTGAGGCCGATTATGAAATACTTCAATATAATCAATATGTTATGTATAAGCGCGGTATTGAGCGCGTGTGGCGGCGGCAGCACGACTGTTACGCCCATTGCAACAGGTGATGCTTTTATCAATCAGGTCAGTGACGTAGCCAAGGTCGAAAGCGATGCAGCTGAATCGCTCGATATCAGCGGCATGGTCGCGACGCAACCTGAAGATACCGAGCCTTCACCGCTTAGTTAAACTGCCGTGCAATCGGCGCTGGCTGGCAAACGAAAATAGTTTGTCAGCCAGTTGCAGGTTGCTATTGTGCCGAGAGAAAGATCATGAAAATTTTTTCCCTGCTTTCCCTATTCGCCATTGCACTGCCACTTTCTGCAGCACCTTTTATTCCGGCGTCGGACACACAAATCCTGCAACAACTGCCGACGAAAAACAGCGCGAGCGACAATCAACTGCGCTTATTAAAATCTGCGCTTGCGCAAAACCCCGACGACCTGGGCCTCGCGCTAAAAACCGCGCGACTGTATATCGAAACAGGCCGCAAGGAATCCGATCCGCGTTACGCCGGTTACGCGCAAGCGGCACTCGCGCCTTGGTGGAAGCGCGTCGATGCGCCGATCGAAATACGCATCCTGCGCGCTACGCTGGCGCAAAGCACACATCAGTTTGACGCCGCGCTGACGGAATTAAATGACGTCATTAAAATGGACAAAGCCCAGCCGCAGGCATGGCTGACGCGTGCATCGATTTTGCAAGTGCAAGGCCGTTATGCGGAGGCGATGAAATCCTGCCAGGCGTTAACGCGCATGACTTCGCCGCTGATTGCGCATATGTGCATGACAGGTATCGGCAGCGTCAGCGGCTACGCGCAGCCGAGCTATCAGCAACTGACCGAAGCCTACGAAACTTACATTAAAGCCGAGCCGGAATTAAATGGCTGGGTGCAGACACAACTGGCGGAAATGGCGGAGCGCCTGGGGAAAACGAAAGAAGCGGAAAAACATTTTCGCGCAGCGTTACAAAGCGATGCAGACGATAGTTATCTGCTCGCCGCTTATGCGGATTTTTTGCTGGCGCAAAAACGTGAAGCTGAAGTCATCATTTTGTTAAAAGATAAAACCCGTGCTGATGGTTTGCTGTTGCGTTACGCCGAAGCTTTACAGCAAGCGGGCGATGCGCAAGCCAAACAACATATTGCCATTTTGCAACAGCGTTTCGCCTCTGCAACCTTGCGCGGCGACCGCACGCATCAACGCGAACACGCGCGCTTCAATTTACATTTGCTCAACGACGCAAGCGCCGCGCTGCAACTCGCGCAAGAAAATTGGCGCGAACAAAAAGAACCGGCTGACTTACGCATCCTGCTCGAAGCGGCCATCGCCGCGAAAGATACGAAAACTATTGAACAAGTGCGCGAATGGCTGGCGCAAAATAAATTACAGGATGTTGATCTGACCAAAACACTGGCGGCAAATAATGCGCAAAAAATATCATCGCGATGAAACTATATAAGCATATGATTTAATTGAATATTTTTATTTATCTATTTGACCAAAAAAACATTTGTCGTAACGCATTTGCATCCAATCCCACACACGGTGCGTACAACTAAATAGCATGCATGCATGTCCGAACCATGTGATGCCTGGCTTGAATAAACTTAAATATTCCTCACACACATTGGAGAAAAAAATGACTCAATCACTATTCCGCGCCAGCTTGATAATCGTAGCAACCAGCGGCATCGCCGCTTGCAGCAGCATGACGCCGATGAAAACCATGTCGGCCAGCGAAATGTTTTCGCAAGCCAATTTACCCGCAAGCGTGCAGGTGCCGGCGGGCAATAAAGTCGCGCTGGAAACTGTCGGCGTGGGCAACATCACGTATCAATGCAATGCGAAAAAAGATATGGCGGATCAATTTGAATGGGTGTTCGCTGGGCCCGACGCCGCATTGCAAGACCGTAGCGGCAAAGCCATCGGTAAATATTACGGCCCGCCCGCTACCTGGGAAAGCAACGACGGCTCCAAGCTCACCGGCGCGCAAGTCGCCGTGTCGCCGAGCAGCGCCGGAAATATCCCGCTGCAATTGGTGAAAGCCAATGCCGCAATGGGCAGCGGCGCGATGTCCGGCGTCACCTACATTCAGCGCGTCGCCACCAAAGGCGGTGTCGCACCCGCCGCGCCGTGCAACGCCAGTGTGGTCGGCAGCAAGCAAATAGTGAATTATCAGGCCGACTATATATTCTATAAAGCGATGTAAATATTCTGCGCGCCCGATGCGCCGTGTTGGCGCATCGGGTCGTTTAGCATAGCGGTGGCGGCGACTACCAAAATTCACCAATGTGGAAAGCCTGCCTCGACGTATTCAATTTATTCAACCGCCAGGCCAGCGACATCGATTATTTTTACGCCTCACAACTCAAAATCGAAACCACGCCGGTCGATGACTTTCACTTCCATCCGGTTGAGCCGCGTAATCTGCGCATTAGTTTAATCGGAAATTTCTAGATCTCTTGCGCGGACAATTCAGTTTTTAGTGTCTGAACCTATTTTTCTACAGCATCACTCTGTGCTCGAGTTATAAATCCTCTGCACACCACTGCAAGTTTGTTCCCGTCAGGATCGCGGACGTAGGCGGCATAGAAGTCGTCGTTATACTGCGGCCTAAGCCCGGGCGCACCTTCGGCACTGCCACCAAACTGAAGAGCCACTTGATAGAAGGCATCGACTTGACCCCAAGTGCGCGCTGCAAGCGCGATCATCGTGCCATTGCCTGAACTTGCAGGCTGCTCGTTAAAGGGCTTACATAGCCATAGCGCAATCTGCTTACGCCCATTGTCTTCATAAGTTCCCCATCCGATCCAGCCATCCCAATCGGACTCGTCACCCGAGGCGCACCGACGCAACCCTAACGGCGCAAGCGCAGCGTCATAGAATTTGGCAGACCGCTGAAGATCGGAAGAACCGAGACAGACATAGGTGAACATGTGAGTACTCTCTAGCCAGCGCAGCTTGCGGTGAAGCACTAACCCAACAATGTCATTCACTGCCTCTCGTGCATTAATGAATGTTTGAATACGGCCAATCGCCTACATTATAGTGATTGACGTTAAAAATGTTGGGGTTCGTACCTCACCCCAACCTACGCTTGCTGGAAATATTAAACTACGCAGCCCGCTCAAGCGGTATTTCCCAGCCGGGAAATACCAGTACGGCAGGATGGCAATTGAGGGCGAGAGCAAGAGTTTTGGCACGCTCGATGCCTAAATTTACGCGGCCGTTCTCGATGGCGGAAATGGTAGCTTGCGGAATTCCGCTAAGCTCAGAAAGTTGGCTTTGGCTGAGTTGTTGAAGTTCGCGCAGGATGCGTACCGACTCGCCCACCGAGACTTCAACTCGTTTTTTTGCAACTCGAAACTCTTTCATTTTATGGCCTCCTGTAATCGTGGGCGGTGACATGTACAACCTCGATATGCAGCACGTTGGCTACAACCCGGCAAATCACCCTCCATTGAAGCCCGAGGCGGGAAGAACGATGGCCCTTCCACTCGCCCAAAAGCGCTTCGTCGTGAAACCCTTTGATAGCGCGTAAACCTTGCGGCCCGGAAAGCCTGGCGATGTCTTTCCATTTTTCGTAACGCTTGAGAATCTCGATAGGTACAGAGCCTGAAAGCTGCTTGTCCACACGCCGGTGCTCATAGATTTGCCACATGTCATATTATGTATATACTATTTATAGTATGTCAAGTAAGCATACCTTGTCAGGTCAGGCACTAAACCGTTTAGCGGTTGCAACCACCGATGATGAATTAGGGTTTCACCAGCCGCCGATGTAAAATGGCGCTTTCGTTTTTCTGGAATTTGTCATGCGCGTTTCGCAATTTTTTATTTCCACGCTCAAAGAAGCGCCAACCGAGGCGGAATTGATCAGCCATAAGCTTATGTTGCGCGCTGGGCTGATCAAAAAACTCGGTAGCGGGCTTTATACGTGGATGCCGCTTGGCTTGCGCGTGTTGCGCAAGGTGGAAAATATTGTGCGCGAGGAAATGGACGCGGCGGGCGCGGTGGAATTATTGATGCCGACGATTCAGCCAGCCGAGTTGTGGCAGGAGAGCGGGCGTTGGGCTGCGTTCGGCCCGCAGATGTTACGCATCAAGGATAGGCACGAGCGCGATTTTTGTTACGGGCCGACGCATGAAGAAGTGATCAGCGATATCGCGCGGCGCGAGATCAAAAGCTATCGTCAGTTGCCGCTGAATTTTTACCAGATTCAAATGAAATTTCGCGACGAAATCCGCCCGCGTTTTGGCGTGATGCGCGCGCGCGAGTTTATGATGAAAGACGCGTATTCATTCCACGCTGATTATGCGTCGCTGGAAAAAACTTACCATGATATGCACAGCGCGTATTCGCGCATTTTCACCCGCCTCGGTTTGAAATTCCGACCTGTCGCGGCGGACACGGGCGCGATTGGCGGTTCGGGTTCACACGAGTTTCATGTGCTGGCCGATTCAGGCGAGGACGCGATTGCGTATTGCCCGACTTCTGATTATGCGGCGAACGTGGAATTAGCCGAAGGCGTGATGCCGAAAAATCCGCGCGCGGCGGCAACACAAACGCTGCAAAAAATAGCGACGCCGAATAAAAAAACCTGCGAAGACGTGAGCGAATTTCTCAAACTACCGTTGCAACAAACGGTGAAGGCTTTGGTCGTGATGGGCGGCGACAATCAGCTTTCGATGTTGTTGATTCGCGGCGACCATCAACTGAACGAAATCAAGGCGGCTAAATTATTTTCGGATGGATTCCGTCTGGCGACCGAAGTGGAAATCCGCGCAGCGCTGAACACTGCGCCTGGTTATCTCGGCCCGGTCGGTTTGAAATTGCCGATCATCGCCGACCGCACGGTCGCGGCCATGAGCGACTTTGTCTGCGGCGCGAATGACGAAGGCTTCCATTTAACCGGCGTGAATTTCGGCCGTGATTTGCCGGAGCCGTCACAGATTGCCGACATCCGCAACGTAGTCAGCGGCGACGCATCGCCCGATGGCAAAGGCACGCTGGAACTCTGTCGCGGCGTCGAAGTCGGGCATATTTTCCAACTGCGCACAAAATATTCCGAAGCGATGAAGGTGACTTTCCTCGACGAAGGCGGCAAGACACAAGTGACGGAAATGGGTTGCTACGGCATTGGCGTGTCGCGCATTGTCGCCGCCGCCATCGAACAAAACCACGACGAACGCGGCATCATCTGGCCGCAAGCGATGGCGCCATTTCAAGTCAGCCTGCTCGCTATCGGTATGAAAAAAAGCGCGGCAGTCAAAGAGGCCGTAGAAAAAATTTACAGTGAACTGCGTATTGCCGGCATAGACGTACTGCTCGATGATAGGGACGAGCGCCCCGGCGTGATGTTTGCGGATCATGAACTGATGGGCATTCCCCATCGCCTGGTCGTCGGCGAGCGCGGCCTGGAAAAGAACGAAGTGGAGTACCAATCGCGCCGCGAAGGAAAAATGTTAACTGTCTCACTGCAAAATGCTGTGAGTCATCTACAATCAAAATTGGCCCATCAATAAAAGTTTGTGATGCACAAAATATTCAATATAATCAAATGCTTAGTAATTTTCGCGCTTGCCGCTTCCGCGCCTTTTGCCTATGCGGGAAAGCAAACGCAGGAAATGTTGTCGGCCACGGTGCGGGCGAACCTTTCCCGCGCGGTGAGCGACCAGGGCGTGAAAAAAAGTGCGTTTGAATCTGCCACGGAAGAACGCCTTTGGCTCGACACCATGGGCATACGATTGCTGAGGCAATTTCCGGTGAAATCGGAACGCGATGATTTTTTGCGCACGGTGCATTACGAAGCCAAGCGCGCCGGTTTGGACCCGCAAATGGTATTGGGTTTAATTCAGGTGGAGAGCGGCTTTCGTAAATACGCCGTTTCAAGCGCGAGTGCGCGCGGCTATATGCAGGTGATGCCGTTCTGGGTGAAAGACATCGGCACGCCCGATATGAGTTTGTTCAATCTGCGCACGAACCTGCGTTTTGGTTGCACCATCATGCGGCATTATCTAGACATCGAGAACGGCAACCTGTTCCGCGCACTGGGCCGCTATAACGGCAGCCTGGGCCGGCCAGAGTATCCGAACATGGTGCTGGCCGCCTGGAAGCGCGTGTGGGATGCGCCGCTTGCACGCACCGCGCTGGCAGGCGAAAAAAGTCCGGGGTAAAAAACCTAATCGAGCGAACCGGTTTCAATCAGTTTGATCAGTTCTTCGCCGCGAATCAGCCCGCGACGCCGATGCACCATCTTTCCTTCAGGGTTATACAACAGCGTGACCGGCATGGAATCCATGCTGCCAAACTCACGCTCACCCTGCCCCGCTTCCATGCCCAAGACCAATGGATAGGTCATTTTGTGGACCTGCGCAAAATCCATGGCCTGGCGTGCGTCTTTGTAATACATGGCTACGCCCAAAATCACCAGATCTTTTTTCTTGCGCGATTCATAGAGCGCGCTCAAGTCGGGAATTTCTTCTAGGCACGGCGCGCACCAGGGAGCCCAGAAATTCACCGCGACCCAGCGCCCTTTGTAGAGCGGCAAATCAAGTTTTTTCCCCTGCACGTCCATGAGCTCGAAAGCCGGAGCCTGCCCTACGAACAAGGCCATCAAAAACATCAGCATCCATTTTTTCATCACCACCTCTTCATCTCCGATTCAAAGGCCGCCCGAGCGGCCGATTGTCAACAATTGCCACGATTGTGTACCATTCCATAGGGCATTTTGAACTATAAGGGTAAACTTTTCATTTCGTATTATGATGTACCGGGCATTTCTAACCGTTTAATACACGAAGATTTCTTCCCGCCTTTATAACACTAAGCATCCTGCCACCCATGACGCTAAGACTTTCCGTACCCGCCACCGACCCTTCCGCCAGTGCCACACCTGAGGTGCGGCCCAAGCAAGTGCAAGCCTGGGTAGAAACCCTGCCGTTGACTCAGGTGTTTGAATCCACCCGATCCATCAACCGCGCATTGACGGAACTCAATCGTTCGCGCCTGTCAGACGAAGACCGCTTGCGCCTGATCGAAATTTATTACCCCAGCATTAAAACGCTGCTGGAGGAATTGGGCCACGAGTTTACCGGTGCCTCCCTGCCCCTGCCTGCCAAGGCGCGCGAAGCGGCTGCGCTGGCGCGTGAAATGCTAATCGAAACCAGCTACGCATACAAGCTTGCTTTGCTTGATAAAAGCGTCAAGGGCGGTCTGTTCAGCGCCAAACGCTCCTCTGCGGCCTTACCCATCGGCAGGGCGATATTCATATTGAGCGAAATTCTCACTACCAGTTATCGCTCTTACAACCCGACGCCGGCAGGCGTGTGGTATGAAATCCACCAGCTCTACCGCCATGCGTCGCAAGAAGGTTTGCTTGATACGCCGCCAGACAGTAATTCCGACACCCCCCATCTGGTTTACAAAAAGGCTTTGCTGCTGGCATTGGCCGACCCTTACCATCTGGTGCACGATGCGCAAGACTCTGTGCAACGCGTCGTGCATGACAACGCCACTCACCTCGTGTTGCAAAATTATGTCCCCGATGCGGCGATGCCAGGATTGTTTTCCGTTAACTCTTTAAGTGATATGCCGCCCAGGCCCGTCGCCCTGCAACAAGCTGAACGCGACCGCACCCATGATCTGGTGCTGCAAACTTTCGGCCTGGTACAGCGCATTGACCAGCTTGCTGCTCAGGCTGATTTGGCCACGCGCAGCGGCGTGGTCAGGCCGCGCGACTCCGGACACCTGCGTCGCCTGTCGCAATTATGGAGCGCACCGCCCAAGCGTATTTTCCGCCGCTCGGCAACGCAGGCCTCGGTGCAAATTTGTTTCGGACTCAAAGCCACTCATTATTTTGTCGGTGCCGAAACCAAGGTGCGCGATGCCTTGCCTGCATCGAACGAATCGCTGCTGGATACGATGAAAATGGCGGCGCTGCAATTGTCCAGCAGTTGGGAGACGTTCACCTTTTACGAATGCGACTTGATCAACCAGAGTGCGGGCGGTTTGAAATTGCGCCGCGATGGCACCAACACGCCGGACCTCGGCGTCGGTGAAATCGTTGGTGTGCGCCAATCGTCTTTCGGCGGCCAATCGTTGGGCGTATCGGTGGGCAGCGTGCGATGGGTGCAGTCTGACGATGATGATGAAAGCATGGAGTTCGGCATTCAAATGCTGGCTCCGAAAGCCGACGCTGTATCTCTCGCTTCGGCCATTGATATTCACGGCAAAACGCAAGGAGCGATGCTGTTGCCTGCCATCCCCGCCTTACAGCAATCCGAATCTCTGGTGACACCGCCGGGCATGTATGCCGAAGCGGGCGAGTTTACGATTAACGACGGCAAACGCTCTCGCCGCGTGCGCGCCACCAAATTGCAGCAGCAAACCCTGCGCTTCGAGTTATTTGAATTCGTGGACGTTTGAAATAGCCGGATTCGACTGCAGCGGATTTAAGTCGGGCGGATTCACGTCACCGTTATGCGCAAATAGTTGCGCGAGCGTTTGATCGAGTTTGGCATCAACGCCGCTCGCCATGCGTTGCATCACCGGTGCCAGATCGTCATCCGGCGGCGTAAAAGCCTCGTGCGTCCCCAACTGCCCAAACAAAAACAACCGGTAAATGTCGGCCAGGGTTGTCTCATGTGCCCGCGTAAATTCGAAGTGCCTGCTACCGGGCAAGCGGCGCACCACGCCGGCCAGGGCCAATTCTCTCAGCAACGCCTCCACCCGGTCTTCTCCCAACGACACCATGGCCTGCACGTCCGCCGGTGAAAAATAACGCCGTCCGCCATCATGGGCCAGCATCATCGCGCGCAACAGTCGCAGCGCATCGTATAAACGTTGCGCAGGGTTATCGCGGGATTTCCACGCCTGTCCCGCCAGATATTGCATCGATGCGGTGATTTCAGCGCCCAGTAAAATCACCACCCACGAAAAATACATCCATAACAAAAAAATCGGCAAGCTTGAGAACGCGCCATAAATCAGCTTGTAGCTGGGAAAATGCGCTACGTAAGCACCGAAGCCCCGCTTCATCAACTCGAATAGCACGGCCGCAACCAAGCCACCTAGCAATGCGTGTCGGGGTTTCACGCGCCGGTTGGGAACCTTGTAATAAAGCAGTGCGAACGCTAACGTGGTCAACAACACCGGTGTCACACGAAGCAGCAGCATGCTTGCCGTCGGCAATCCCTTGGCCAGCCCTAACGAAAAACTCACCAGATAAGAAGTCAAAGTGAGGCTCATGCCGATAAATACCGGCCACACGATCAACACCGTTGCATAACCCATCAGGCGACGCGGCAATGGCCGGGGTCGCGCAACGCGCCATATCTGGTTAAAAATCCGATCGATGGTTACCATCAGCATCACGGCAGTCACCGCCAGAAAAATCAGGCCCACTGCCGTCAGACGCGAGGCATTATCGGCGAACTGCTGCATATATACCGAAATGATTTTGGTGGCAGATTCCGGCAGAAAATTGGCAAGAATAAATTCCCGAATTTTCCCGATAAAACTCCCGAACAGTGGAAAGCGGCTGATGAAATTAAGTGCGATGGTGATCAACGGCACCAGCGCCAGCAATGTGGTGAAGGTCAGGCTGGCGGCCACCTGGCTGCAGCGGTCCTGCCGAAACCGGTTAATGACAAAGCGGGAAAATCCCCACGCAGTTTGGGTGCGGGTAGAGAGTGTGGTCGTAGTATTCAATTCGGGCATCGGGCCTGGCGATCAATGGCGTTATAATATCATCCAAACTTTGAATCTATCCCTTAAGAGAAATCCTGCCCATGCAAGAAATCCTGGTTTTGTATTACAGCCACTCCGGCTCGGTAAAAGAAATGGCTCAACTGATTGCGCGCGGCATTGAACAAGTGGCCGGCGTGAAAGCGCGCATTCGCACGGTGCCGAAAATCTCCACAGTATGCGAAGCGACTGAACCGGATATTCCCCCAGCCGGCGCACCCTACGCGGAATTGAAAGACCTGGAACAATGCGCGGGCATCGCGCTGGGTTCGCCCACTCGCTTCGGCAATATGGCTGCACCGATGAAATACTTCTGGGACGGCACCGGTGCCTTGTGGCAGAAGGGAACTCTATCCGGCAAACCGGCGGCGGTGTTTACGTCCACTGCGTCTATGCACGGCGGCCAGGAAGCAACATTGCTGAGCATGATGCTGCCTCTGTTGCATCATGGCATGCTGGTGATGGGCATACCGTATACCGAACCTGCGCTGAGCACGACCATGAGCGGCGGCACGCCCTACGGTGCCAGCCACCATGCCGGCGCAGGAAGCGACCAACCGATCAGCGAAGACGAAAAAAGACTTTGCATCGCGCTCGGCGCACGTCTTGCGCAAGCCGCATTAAAATTGCGCGGCTGATTTCGTGACCGCTAAATTTTTTTTGCACCTGATTTCAAGCGTCAGCCTGATAGCGCTGATCATCTTATGCCTGGCGTGGGAGACAATCGCCGCGCCGTTGCATCCGGGCGGCTCGGTGTTGATGTTCAAGGTGCTACCGTTGCTGTTGCCGCTAAGGGGAATCCTGCGCGGCAACCGTTACACCTTCCAATGGGCTTCGCTGGGAATTTTATTTTATTTTACGGAAGGCGCGGTACGCGCCTGGAGCGACAAGGGCTTGTCGGCCAAGCTGGCACTGGCAGAAGCGCTACTATCGGTTATTTTTTTCTTCGCGACTATTTTTTATGCCAAGCTCACCCGCAGCAATGCGATAAAAAAGCCCGTTACACCTTCGTGACGGGCTTTTTGCCTGATTCAAAAAATGGTTACCGCGTTACGCGTCCTTGAAGGCTTCGACGGGTATGCTGATTTTGATTTCTTCACCCACGTTAGGAACGCCGTAGGCCATGCCAAAATCCGTGCGCTTGATTGAGGTCGTTACGTCTGCACCGCACATGGCTTTTTTGGTCATGGGATGATTGCCGCAACGATAGCCTGAAATATTCAGCGCCACCGGCTTGGTTACACCGAGCAGCGTCAATTCGCCTTCGGCACCCACCAGCTTGTCGCCGTCAAATTTCAATTTGCTGGATTTGAAATACATGGCCGGGAATTTTTCCACGTTGAAAAAATCCGGGCTCTTCATGTGGTTGTTCCATTTTTCCATACCCATATCGATAGATGCCGTATCGATTTTGATATCAATGCTGCCGCTTTTGGCAGCGGCATCAATCACAATTTTGCCATCCGTCTTGTTGAAGCGACCACGCTGGGTAGTAAAGCCCAGATGGTTCACTTCAAATGAAGGCCAGGTATGGGTCGGGTCGATGGACAGGGTTTCCGCAGTGGCAGGCAATGCGGCAAGGCCAACGATAGCGGCGAGGGTCAATGCAGTGAGTCTGGTCTTCATGGATTCTCCTATGGGTAAAAATGATGCTGATATAAAAATACAACTTCGCTTACTTCTTATTCGTAAAAATAAACTTTTCCCCACCACGCTCAGTTTTTGCCGGCGTTTGCAGCGGGCTTAACTGCGGCGGTAACCAATGGCACATTAAATTTCACATCGACCTCATCGGCCACTGTGTCCGGGTCGGCCCATACGCCTTCGCCGATGGCAAACTGCGAACGCTTGATGGTGAATTTGCCCTCTGCCACCGATAGACCATTTGCCGCAGATTTGACCACAAACGGTGCCATGATATCGCGGGCTTTGCCTTTAATGGTGAGTGTGCCGGTTGCCTCGTAACGGCCGCCACCCAAGTCGCGCACGGCGCTCGAAACAAATTTCGCCGTCGGAAATTTCTGCACGTTAAACCAGCCTTCGCGTTTGACTTCGGTGTTGGCTTCGTCGCTGCCGGTGTCGATGCTGGCCAGTTCGATTTCAATTTCAGCCTTGCTCTGTGCAGGTTTTGTCTTGTCGAAATTAACCGACGCCATCGCTTTTTTGAAATGCCCTTCGACCGGCACACCCATTTGTTTGGAGATAAAATCAATTTTGATTTTTTCTCCGTTGGCTGATTGCGCGAAAGCGAAATTCGTTACAGCCCACAACAGCAATCCGACATATGTAAAATTATTGAATATAATCATATAGTTACACCACTTATCGTTGACGTAGAAAAGGCAACATGCGCATCAACACCGTATCCTTATCGACAAAGTGATGTTTAATCGCTGCGGCAACATGCGCTACGACAAGCGCAACCAAGGCGTAGTTCAATAGCCTGTGCACGATCTGCAATACTTCGCCGAGGGGCTTATCCACCGCTATTGGGTTGGGCAGGGGCAGTACGCCCAGATACACCACTTGCACACCTGCCGCCGCACTGCGAAACCAGCCGCTGATCGGTATCAAAATCAATAACGCATAGATCGCCCAATGGGTAACATGAGCCGCCCGCCGCTGCCAAAGCAATGTGGTTGCCGGCAATGGTGGCGGAACATGCCTGACCCTCCATAAAAGTCGTAATGCGAGCAGCATGAAAATAGTCACGCCCATCCACTTGTGCCATGCGTACCATTGCAGTTTTTTCGGACTCAAAGGCAGATCAACCATACTGAGCCCGAGGGTAAACGAGATGAGAATCAGCACAGCGCTGAACCAATGCAAAACGATAGCGACAGTTGTATAGCGAAGGGCATCAGGCTTCATATGAATATTAAAGCAAGGATTCGGCCTGGAAATTTATACCGGCGACAAGCCGTTACTGCGCCAGGCAAGTAACACCGCTGCCGCAGCGGGTAGTGTTGCGATGGCAAAAGCAATACCTGTTTGCAAGCGCACCGAATTATTTTTTTCCGGTGCCAAGCGCACCAGCAAAGGAATGAGCGCCAGCAAAGGCAAAACCACCCACGTCAGATGGCCAACCATCACAGCCGTTGCCGCAACCAGGCTCGAAATCAGCCCCATCGGCAACACGTAAGTTCTGCCGGACGGTAGACGCAAACCGCTCACACTCTGGATGAACAAATAAGCGGCGGATGCGCAACCGATGGCCACACCAAACTTTCCCAGTAAATCCGATGCGGCCAACCACGCGGCAACGCCGGCACCCAAGCCAAGCCCCCAGCCAGCGGCGGAGGCGCGAACGGAATCACTGCGCAAACCGTCGGAGGCTGCAACAATCCATATGACAAACAAAATGACGCCGCCGCCCAGTTGCAGCCTGTTCTCATGCGGGAGTTGGGACAGCGGGGACCACAGCACCCAGGCTGCCGCGAGAGCAGCCACCAGAGTGGAAATGGCGACGGTGTAACGCGCACTGCGCAGCGCAGAATCAAAAGCAATGCCCAGTGCTGCAACAACCAATGAAACAAGAATCAATTTTCTTGCGGCCGTGAGCGGCCACAGCACAAAATCATTAGCGAGGATCAACACGCAACAAAACGCAGCGATGACAGCGAGGCCCGACAGGCGCATACGCTGAAACAATTCAGCCACGACCAAAGCGACCACAAACGGCGCGATGACGCTTTGAAAAATGGGATTTTGAAAAAACTCATCCATGATTTACGTTAACCCAAACCTCGGCTAGTAATCTATACAGGGCGCACACTTAATCAGCGGCCCGCATTTTGGCGCGAATAAATTCTGCCACTGCAGGCAGTACGGACAAAACCACAATGCCGATAATTACCATGGAAAGATTGTTTTTTATCCATGGCAATTGGCCGAAGAAATATCCGGCATAAATCAGCGAGCCAGACCATGCGATAGCACTGACCGCATTGAAAAAAGTGAAGCTCGCCTGAGGCATCTTGCCGATGCCGGCCACGAACGGCGCATAGGTACGGATGATGGGGATAAAACGCGAAAGGATAATGGCCTTGCCGCCGTGCTTTTCATAAAACGCGTGGGTGCGGTCAAGATATTCCTGTTTCAAAAAAATGGAATCGCGCGGTTTGCTGAAAATTTTGGGGCCTAGGTAACGGCCGATCTGGTAATTGCAAAGATTGCCCAGAAATGCGGCAACGGCGACCAGTATGAACAGCAGGTG
Source organism: Pseudomonadota bacterium (assembly GCA_043744215.1). Taxonomy (GTDB): domain Bacteria; phylum Pseudomonadota; class Gammaproteobacteria; order Burkholderiales; family JBEEJL01; genus JBEEJL01. Next base: position 43,234 of record JAYTVC010000050.1, on the reverse strand, counting down.
CACATTCAACACATTATCACCCACAGCGGCCAAACTGCCGGCAACAAACAACAGCGAATCTCCAGGCAAAAACGGCGTTATTACCAGGCCGGTTTCGCAAAAAATAATCGCAAATAAAATCGCGTAGATCCAGACGCCATAATTCTGCGCCAAGTCATTGAGGGACTGGTCGAGATGCAGCACCAGTTGAAACAAGTGGGTAATCAGTTCCATTCAGTTATGCCATCCCTGATACATCGATAGCGGCAGGGCCGCCAATGATATTTGTGTCCGTTAAACCTGGGCCTCAGCCGGTTTTTTCTCCGGCTTGATAAAATCCTCCCGCTTCACGCCCAACCACATGGCGATAGGTGATGCCACCAGCACGGAAGAATAAATGCCGAATAGAATACCGATGGTCAGCGCCAACGCAAAATAGTGCAGCGTTTCGCCGCCGAAAAATAACATTGATGTCACCATCAATTGCGTACAACCGTGGGTAATAACGGTGCGCGACATGGTGCGCGTGATGGCGTTGTCGATCACTTGTGCGACACTGGCACCGCGCATTTTGCGGAAATTTTCGCGCACCCGGTCGAACACGACGACCGATTCATTGACCGAGTAACCGAGAATGGCCAGCACCGCTGCCAATACCGAGAGGGAAAACTCCCACTTAAACAGCGCAAAGCAACCGAGAATAATCACCACGTCATGCAGGTTGGCGATAATGGTGGCGACCGCGAGGCGCCATTCAAAGCGGACCCATAAATAGAGCACGATGCCGATAATTACAAATAACAGTGCCATACCGCCGTCGCGCCATAATTCCGCGCCTACCTGGCCACCGACGAATTCGACCCGCTTGAGTTCCGCTACCGTCGCACCGCTGCTGATGCAGCGGCTCTCTTTCACCTGCCCGCCCTCACATAGCGCGCCGAAAACTTTTTCTGACAGCGCCGCACTGCTGGCTTCGCCTTTCAGCGGCAGGCGGATAAGCACATCGCGCGATGTACCAAAGTTTTGTACGCTGGCATCAATGAACCCCAGCTTGCCAATTGCCTCGCGCACTTTGGCCAAGTCTGCGGCCTTGTCATAACTCACTTCCATTACCGTGCCGCCAGTGAAATCCACGGAAAAATTCAAACCGTTTTTAAACAGGAAAAATACCGCCAGCAAAAATGTCACTAATGAAATGGTAGTCGTGACTCTTCCCCAGCTCATGAAGGGGATGTCTTTTTTAATTCTGAAAAATTCCATTTTCTTCCGCTCTATCCCGTGTACGTATGCACACCAAAATTAATCAAATGCTTTAGCAGCTTCATTAAAAATATTATTTATCCGTTACCTGCTTGTGCCACCCAACATTGCCGATGGACAGTTTTTCCAACTTGCGGCGGCCACCGTAAATCAAGTTCACCAAGCCACGCGAAACCACCACGGAGCTGAACATGGAAGTCAGAATGCCGAGACATAACACGACGGCGAAGCCTTTGATGGGGCCGGAACCGAATATCAGCAAAGCCAACCCCGCTATTAAAGTCGTGACGTTGGAATCGATAATGGTGCCGAACGCGCGCGCGTAACCGGCCTCAATCGCTTTTTGCGGCGTGACGCCGTTACGCAATTCTTCGCGGATACGTTCGTTGATCAATACGTTGGCATCGATGGCCATACCGACCGTGAGCGCAATACCGGCCATGCCGGGCAAGGTAAGCGTGGCCTGCATGGCCGACAACAGGCCCACCAGAAACAGCACGTTAATGGCCAGCGCGACAACTGAAACAAAACCGAACAGCAAGTAATACACCGTCATGAATACCGCAATTAACGTAAAGCCGATCCAGGTGGAATGAAAGCCCTTGGCGATATTTTCCGCACCGAGACTCGGCCCTACGGTGCGCTCTTCCGCAAACTCCATCGGAGCCGCCAGCGCGCCGGCACGCAAGAGCAGTGCAAGGTCATTGGCTTCCTGCAGGCTGGGCAAGCCGGTGATCTGGAAATTTGAACCCAATTCGCTTTGGATGGTTGCGACGCTGATGGCTTCGGTTTTATTTTTCTCTATCAGTAAAATCGCCATACGCTTTTTAATATTGTCGCGCGATACTTGTTTGATTACCTTGGCACCTTTTGCATCCATGCCAATCCTGACCAGCGGACGATTATTTTCCTGCTCAAAGCCCGACGCCGCATCGGTGATGACTTCACCCGTCAGCACCACTTGTTTTTTTACCAGCACGGGCTGGCCGTTGCGTTCGAACACGCGCTCGGAGCCGAACGGCACGACTGCCTGATTCGGATCATTTTCTTCATCGACGAGGCGAATCTCCAGCGTGGCGGTACGGCCGATAATTTCCTTGACCTTGGCCGGGTCCTGCACGCCTGGTAATTGCACAATGATGCGATCAGCGCCTTGTTGCTGGATGATCGGTTCCTTGGTGCCCATCTCATTGATACGGTTGCGCAGTGTGAGGATGTTCTGGCCGACAGCGGCTTTTTGGATTTCTGCCGTAGCTACCGGGCTGATGGTGCCAACGACGGAAAGGTTGTCGCCAGCGCCTTCTTCTTTCAGGCTGAGACCGGGAATTTCGCTGGCCAGTAATTTCATTACGGTCTGTCGCTTGGCTTCATCCTTCATGCGCACCACTACTTTTTGCCCTTCGCGCACCACAATGGTGTCGTAGACTTTTTTCTCGCGCTGCAGGAAACGCGCTTCACTGGCATAGCTTTCGATTTTTTTGTCCAGCGCCGCTTTCATGTCCACCTGCATCAGCAAGTGCACGCCACCGCGCAAATCCAGGCCGAGGTACATGGGCAAGGCGCTAATTTTCGCCAGCCACGCAGGAGACTTCGGCTCAAGATAGAGCGCAATGACATGGGAAGGATTTTTTTCGTCGAGATTGAACAGCTTGTCGAGCAGGTCGCGCGCTTTTAATTGCGTATCGGTATCGGCAAACTGCACACGCACGCTGTTATCTTGAAAGCTCGCGCCGGTGGAATCGATCTTCGCGTTTTTCAGCGCATCCTGCACGCGGCTCAACATACTGACATCGGCCTTGGCAGATGCACGAACCAGCGCCACTTGCACGGCGGGCGCTTCACCAAAAAAATTCGGTGCGGTATAGAGCAAGCCCAGCACCAGCGCCAACACGATTAAGAGGTTTTTCCAAAGCGGGTAACGATTCATGGACGGCTCACAATATTATTTCAAAAAACTCGGTTGCAGATTTGGCTTACGCGTTTTTAATCGTGCCTTTGGGCAAAGGCATGGTGATAATGTTTTTTTGCACCTGAATGACAACGTTGTCGGCAATCTCTAGGCTCACATAATTGTCGCCCACTTTGGTAACTTTGCCGAGCATGCCGCCGGCGATGACTTCATCGCCTTTTTGCAGCGCCTTGAGCATATTGGCTTGCTCCTTGGCGCGTTTCATTTGTGGCCGCACCATGAAAAAAAACATTGCGCCGAACATAATCGCCAATGTGATGGGTTGAAATAAATCTGCCGCCTGCGGTGTGGCGGCTTGGGCAAAGGCTTCACTAATAAACATGTTTTCTCCGGCGTGCATGACTGATGAAATAAGCCGCGTATTCTATCACGGACTGCTGCGCGCCTGACTGAACGCCTGGGCAAAATCAGCGTACTGGCCTCGCTCAATTGCGGCTCGTATTGATTTCATAAGCCATTGATAATAATGAATATTATGAATAGTATTCAAACGCGCGCCAAGAATCTCGTTCACCCGCTGCAAGTGATGTAAATAGGCGCGGCTGAAATGTTTGCAGGTATAGCATTCGCATTGTTCGTCGAGCGGCCTGGTATCCAACTTGTATTTTGCGTTGCGGATTTTAATGTCGCCGTGCTGTGTGAACAACCAGCCGTTGCGCGCGTTGCGCGTGGGCATCACACAATCGAACATGTCGATGCCTTGCCCAACCGCATTGACCAGATCTTCCGGCGTGCCCACGCCCATCAGGTAACGCGGTTTATTTTTCGGCAGTTGCGGCGCGGTGTGGGCGAGAATGCGCTGCATGTCGTCCTTGGGTTCGCCGACAGAAAGCCCGCCGATGGCATAGCCGGGGAAATCCAGATTCACCAAACCGGCCAGCGATTCATCGCGCAGATTTTCAAACATACCGCCTTGCACGATGGCAAATAACGCATTCGCGTTGCCCTCATGCCCGCGCTTGCTGCGTTCGGCCCAGCGCAACGAAAGCTGCATGGACTCGCGCGCGGTTTTTTCATCGGCCGGATACGGTGTGCACTCGTCGAAAATCATCACAATGTCGGAGTTCAATACGCGTTGAATTCGCATTGAATCTTCCGGTGTCAGAAATAATTTATCGCCATTGACAGGCGATTGGAACGCCACACCTTCTTCGGAAATTTTGCGCAGTGCACCGAGACTGAATACTTGAAAGCCGCCGCTGTCAGTGAGGATGGGGCCGTCCCAACCCATAAATGTATGCAGCCCGCCGTGAGCCTCTATCACATCGAGTCCGGGCCGCAACCACAAATGAAATGTGTTGCCCAGCACGATGTGCGCGCCGCTTTCTTTTAATTCCAACGGTGACATGGCTTTCACCGTGCCATAAGTACCCACCGGCATAAACGCCGGCGTTTCCACTTTTCCGTGCGGCAGAGTCAGCGTGCCACGCCGTGCCGCGCCTGATGTGGCGTGCAAGTTAAAAATCATGCTGGAACCAAAATGGTTTGCAGCACCTTGCGCATCGCATCGGGCACCAGTGCCGATTTGCGCAAATGGCGATCCACGTACACATGCACAAAATGTCCTTGCGCGCAGGCTGCCGTATCGTTATTGCGGAAAATGCCGACTTCATAACGCACGCTGCTGTTGCCGAGTTTTGCCACCCGCAATCCGGCATGCACCGTATCAGGGAAAGTCAGCGGCGCAAAATAATTGCATTGCGTTTCCACCGCCAGGCCGATGACTTCGCCGCGCTGCACATCGAGCACGTTGTGGCTGATCAGAAAAGTATTCACCACGGTATCGAAGTAGGTGTAATACACCGTGTTGTTCACATGGCCGTAGGCATCGTTGTCGAGCCAGCGGGTGGTGATGGTTTGGAAGTGGCGATAGGCAGCGCGGGTGTGGGGGACTGGTTTTGCCATGACATGCTCAGAATTATTTAGTGCATATCATACCAAAAGCATCGTTACATTTACGAATGAAAAAGCAAGTTACACCGGCTATGCATTCGGGACTGTTGTCATCCTGAGCGGAGCGAAGGATCTGCTTTTACGCCGCGTCAACCTTCATCTGGTTAATTCCGCGCTCAATCAACATCGCATGACACTGTTCCGACTGCAAAAGTAAATTCTTTTGGCGATGGCTCACTGAACCAGCAAAAAAATATGTCATCCTGAGCGAAAGCGAAGGATCTGCTTTACGCCGCGTCAGTCTTCATCCGGTTATTTTCCCACTCAATCAACATCGCATCGCCATAACTAAAAAAACGATAGCGCTGTGCAATCGCCTCTTGATACGCACGCCGGATATTTTCCACGCCAGCAAACGCCGATACGAGCATGAGCAAAGTCGATTTAGGTAAATGAAAATTCGTCAGCAGCCGATCAACGACTTTGAATTGAAAACCTGGCGTGATAAAAATTTTCGTCTCGCCAAACCCCGCTTGTAATTCGCCATGCTTTTTCGTGCAGCCTTCGAGCGCGCGCAGGCTGGTCGTGCCCACGGCGATGACTTTTCTATCTATTTGATTACATTGAATAATTTTATCAACCGTCGCTTGCGGAATGTCGTACCATTCGTTGTGCATGGTGTGCTCTGAAATATTTTCTACACGTACCGGCTGAAAGGTTCCCGCGCCGACATGCAGCGTGACATACGCGATGGCGACGCCTTTTTGTTTCAGTGCCTGCATCATCGCCTCATCAAAATGCAAACCCGCTGTTGGCGCAGCAACCGCACCAGGCGCGCGCGCGAACACGGTTTGGTAACGCGTCTCGTCGGTTTGATCGGGGTCGTGGGTGATATACGGCGGCAATGGTAATGCGCCGTATTTTTCCAGTACCGAGAAAACATTTTCGCTGTTTTCAAAACGCAGGCGGAATAAATCTTCGTTGCGTTCAATGACAGTGACATCCAATGCGTCCGCCAAACGTAATGTGCTGCCGGGCAAAGGCGCATGGCTGGCACGGATGAGCGCGAGCACTTCATGTTCGCCCATTACCCGCTCGACCATTACCTCAATTTTACCGCCGCTGGATTTTTGTCCGTGCAAGCGCGCTTTGATGACGCGGGTGTCGTTGAACACCATCACGTCACCGGCTTGCGCCAGATCAAGCAAATCGCGGAACTGTTTGTGTTGAATAGTGCCGCTCACACCTTCGAGATGCAGCAAGCGGCTTGCGCCCCGCACGGCTGGTGGAAACTGGGCGATGAGTTCGGGCGGAAGAAAATAATCAAAGTCGCTGATGCGCATAGATATCGCTGACATTTTTAGTGCGCAATCATATCACTGGCAATCTTGCTGAAATGCCATAATTCGCGGATAATCCGCTCCTCACCTGAACCAACTCTCTTTGCCGGGATGGCGGAATCGGTAGACGCAGCGGACTCAAAATCCGCCGGTGGTAACACTGTGGGAGTTCGAGTCTCCCTCCCGGCACCAGTTTTCTCAGCGGTATTTCTCAAACCATTTCAAACCTTCGAGCGTTCCCTTCGCTGGCCGGTATTCGCATCCAATCCAACCGTCGTATTTCAATTCATCCAGCAGTGCGAACAAATAATCGTAATTGATTTCGCCATTAACAGGCTCGTTGCGACCAGGCACACGGGCGATTTGTATGTGCGCCACATGGGGTAAATATTTGCGCAGTTTGGTTTCGATATCACCTTCCATAATTTGCATGTGGTAGATATCCATTTGCATTTTCAAATTCGGCGCGGCGATTTCTTCCAGAATGGCAAAGGCTTCCGCCTGGGTGTTGAGAAAATAGCCGGGGATGTCGCGGGTGTTTATGGGTTCAATCAACAACAGCACATCATGTTTCGCCAATTCTGCGGCCGCGTATTGCAAGTTACCGAGATATACTTTTCGATACGCAGCTTTATCCGCATCCGTCGGCAAAAGTCCCGCCATCGCATGGATTTGTTTGCAGCCTAATGCGTTTGCATAGTCAATCGCCTGATGCACGCCATCGGCAAATTCTTTTTCGCGTCTTGGCAATGAGGCGATGCCGCGCTCGCCCGCCGCCCAATTTCCTGGCGGCATATTAAACAAAATGTTTTGCAAACTATTTTGTTTCAAGCGCGTCTCAATTTCTTTTGCATCAAACTCGTAGGGAAATAAATATTCCACCCCTTTGAATCCCGCTTGCGCAGCAGCGGAGAAGCGATCAGGAAAACTGACTTCGTTGAACATCATGGAGAGATTAGCGGCAAATTTAGGCATAGTGATTATTCAATATAATCAATTAGTTACAATATTTATAAAAATCGCCCTGCGAAGATATTTTTTCGTTGAACGTGTGGCTGGTTATGCAGTCAATGAAACGTCGCGTCTATCTCCTCAACGAACTCGCGTTCACCGTGAGCATAGCAGCAGCACAACGCATATAATAGTCAGGACGTTTTGATTCACTTCGAATTTTAAGAGAAACCCAGCGCGAACAAAAAATAGCGACGCGACACAGGGTTGATAGGTGAGGCGCTATTTTTTGTGAGCAACGTCGTATGGCGACTAGCGCTTTTCGCTGGCAAGCTTCGTAGCGGCGGCTTGCAAAATCGGGCTTCATCAGCGCTTGCTGAGCAACCTACATAACAAAAGGCAACAACATCGTGGCGACTTCAGATTTATCCAAACTCAGCATCAATCGTAACGGGCCTGCGGCGAAGCGGCGTGCCTGGTACAAACGACCCTTACCCATTGTAATTGCGCTCGCGCTGATGGGCGGCGGGCTGTTGTTTGCGCGATCAAAAGGCGGCGCGCTGGACGTGGAAACCGCAGCGGTGTCTTCTACTTATCCCTCGCAAGGTTTCACGCTGTTGAACGCGACGGGTTATGTCGTCGCGCAACGCAAAGCCTCCGTCGCATCGAAAGCCACCGGCCGCCTCGAATGGCTGGGCGTGCGCGAAGGCAGCGTGGTGAAAGCGGGCGAAATTATTGCGCGGTTGGAAAACAAGGACGTGAGCGCCACGCAAGAGCAGGCGGCGGCGAACATCAATGTCGCCAAAGCAAATCTCGAACAGGGCATGGCAGAATTGAAAGACGCCGAGCAGGCATTTAAGCGCTCGCAGGATTTACTCGACAAAAATTTTATTTCCGCCGCTTCACACGACAGCGCCGTCGCGCGTTTGAACAAAGCCCGCGCCACGATTAACAGCTTAAAAGCAGCAGTGGCCGCCACCAGCGCAGGCGACCGTGTTGCGCGCGTGTCGGTGGAACAAACGCTGATCCGCGCGCCGTTCGACGGCGTGGTGCTCACCAAAAACGCCAACGTGGGCGACATTGTGACGCCCTTCTCATCCGCTGCGGGCACCACCGGCGCGGTGGTCACAATGGCAGACATGACAACACTGGAAGTCGAAGCCGATGTATCGGAATCCAATCTTGGCAAAATCGCCGAGGGCGCGCCGTGCGAAATCCAACTGGAAGCATTTCCCGACCAGCGTTTTGCCGGCACGGTGGTGCGCAAAGTGCCGACGGTGGATCGCTCCAAAGCCACGGTGTTGGTCAAAGTGAAATTCAACGACCCTGATGCGCGCATCCTGCCGGAGATGAGCGCCAAGGTTGCCTTCCTGTCGCGCGAAGTGAAGGCTGATGAGAAAAAACCGGTGACCGTAGCGCGTAAAGAAACGATGACTCAGCGCGACGGAAAGTCCGTCGTATTTGTGTTGAACGGCGAAAAAGCCAAGCAGGTCGCGCTGGAAAAAGGCAATGCTATCGGCGATCTGGTGGAAGTAAAAGGTTTGGCCGTTGGCGACAAACTCATTCTCAACCCACCGGAAAAGCTCATCGATGGTGGCGTTGTGAAAGTGGTGAAAAAATAATGGCGCAGCAGCCTGTCGTCGATATCCGCCATGTGGTGAAGTCGTATCAGCGCGGTGGGCAAATCGTGCCAGTGCTGCGCGACATTTCCCTCAGTATTCATCAAGGAGATTTTCTTGCGCTGATGGGCCCGTCCGGTTCGGGTAAAAGCACGTTGCTCAATCTCATCGCCGGTATTGATAAACCCGACAGCGGCGAACTGCTGGTCGAAGGCGTGGACATCACACAATTGGGCGAAGGCGAGTTGGCCGATTGGCGCGCAGGCAATGTCGGTTTCATTTTTCAGTTTTACAATCTCATGCCGGTACTCACCGCATTTGAAAATGTCGAATTGCCACTCACACTTACCAGCCTTAATCGGCGCGAGCGGCGCGAGCGGGCCGAACTGGCGCTCGACATGGTGGGTCTCGCCGACCGCATGACCCACTTTCCGAATGAATTATCCGGCGGGCAGCAACAGCGCGTGGCCATCGCCCGCTCCATCATCACCGACCCGACACTGATTGTGGCCGACGAACCGACGGGCGACCTCGACCATGCTTCCGCCGCTGATATTATGAATTTGCTGGATCGGCTGACGAGCGAATTGCGCAAGACGATTATTATGGTGACGCACGATCCACGCGCCGCGCAGCGCGCACACCGTGTACAGCATTTGGAAAAAGGCGTGTTGATCGATTCGCTGAACGATGATCATTTGGTGTCGTCGCCGGGGTGATAAACAAAAATGGCCGCTTGTGCCGAGCCCGTTGAAGCATGAACATGTTTCGACATGCTTACACGAACAGATATATTTATTCAGAAATTTACATGAACTTCCTCAAACTCATTTTCCGCAACGCCTTTCGCCACAAGCTGCGCACGCTGCTGACTTTGTTTGGCATTGTCGTCGCGATCATGGCATTCGGTTTGTTGCGCACCATGGTCGATGCGTTTTATGCCAATGCCAACGCTGCCTCTTCAACGCGCCTCGTCACGCGCAATGCGATCTCGCTCACTTTCTCATTGCCGATTTCCTATCGCAACCGCATTAAGGCAGTGGATGGCGTGACCAGTGTGGGCTATGCCAACTGGTTCGGCGGCATTTATCAGGAGCCGAAAAATTTCTTTCCGCAGTTCGCCATCGACGGCGCAACCTATCTGGATTTGTATCCTGAATATAAATTGACAGAAACAGAACGCAGCAATTTTCTACGTGACCGGCGTGGCTGCATTGTGGGACGCAAGCTGGCCAACTCGTTCGGCTTCAAGATCGGCGATGTCATTCCGATCAAGGGCACCATCTTTCCCGGCAATTGGAATTTTGTAGTGCGCGGCATTTTCGAAGGCGCGGAAGAAGCCACCAACACGTCGCAAATGTTATTCCATTGGGATTATCTTAACGAAACCTTGCTCAAAACCATCGCCCGTCGCGCCAACTTTACCGGCGTATTTGTGGTCGGCATCAATAGTGGCGACCGCGCGGCAGAAATCAGCCGCGCCGTGGATGCAGAATTTCGCAACTCCATCGCTGAAACATTAACGGAAACCGAAAAAGCGTTTCAACTGGGCTTTGTCTCGATGTCCGACAGCATTGTGGCCGCGATTCGCGTGGTGTCATATGTGGTAATACTAATTATTCTCTCCGTCGTCGCCAACACCATGGCCATGACGGCACGTGAACGCTTGTCGGAATACGCCACATTAAAAGCGTTGGGCTTCGGGCCCTGGTATGTGGCGTCGTTGATATTGGGTGAATCGTTAGCCATTGCCTTCATGGGTTGCGCGCTCGGCATCGCGCTCACCTTTCCGATGGCGCGCGCCGTGGGCGCGGCTGTCGGCACGATGTTCCCCGCGTTCACCGTGATGCCGGAGACCATCAAGTTGCAAATTATTTGTGCCCTCGTGGTCGGCGTGGTAGCAGCGCTGTTGCCCGCGCGACGCGCGGCCACGGTGAAAATTGTTGACGGACTGCGCAGCATTGCGTAACAAATAACTGATTATAATCAAATACTTATAAAAAATCCTCAAATGAACATTTTTACTGCTTTGTCGCGCCGTTTCAGCATTCCGTTTTCGTACATCGCACGCAATTTGTGGACGCGCAAACTCACCACGATACTCACCGCCGGCGGTCTCGCGCTGGTCGTGTTTGTGTTTGCGACGGTGCTCATGTTGAACGAAGGCCTGCGCCAAACGCTGGTGGATACGGGCACGGAAGACAATGCGGTCGTCATCCGTCGCGGCGCCGATAACGAAGTACAAAGTGGCGTCGATCGCAATCAAGCCTCCATCGTGGAAAGCCAACCGCAAATCGCGTTCAGTAAAGAAGGATTGCGTCTCGCGTCGAAAGAAACCGTGGTGTTGATGTCACTCAACAAACGCGGCAACGACAAGCCTTCCAATGTGGTGATTCGTGGCGTGTCGCCCACCGGCCTCGTCATGCGGCCGCAAATCAAACTGACCGCCGGCAGAATGTTTGCGCCCGGCTCGTCGGAAATTGTCGCCGGCTCGGCCATCGCGCGGCAATTTATCGGCGCGGGGCTGGGAGAGAAATTGCGCTTCGGCCAACGCGATTGGGTGATTGTTGGCACCTTCGACGCAGGCGGTACCGGCTTTGATTCCGAAGTATGGGGCGACGGCGAGCAACTCATGCAGGCATTCTGCCGACCGGTGTTTTCGTCCGTTATAGTTAAACTCAACGATGCAAATCAGTTCGACGTCTTCAAAAAAAATATCGAATCTGACCAGCGCCTCACTGTTGAAACCAAGCCCGAGCGGCAATTTTATGCCGATCAATCGCGCGGCCTGTCGCTATTTCTCAGCGTAATCGGCTTCGTACTCTCCTTCATATTTTCCGTCGGGGCGATGATCGGCGCCATGATTACCATGTATTCATCGGTGGCGAATCGTATCGGCGAAATCGGCACCTTGCGCGCCCTGGGCTTTCGCCGCTCCAGTATTCTTATCGCGTTTCTCACCGAAGCATTATTGTTGGCGCTGGTAGGTGGCATCATCGGTTTGGCGTTCGCGTCGCTGATGCAGTTCGTGAATTTTTCCACCACCAATGTCCAATCGTTCGCCGAACTCGCGTTCAGCTTCAAACTCAACCCGGCGATTATGGTTTACTCGATTATTTTCGCGCTGGTCATGGGGTTTTTCGGCGGCTTTCTGCCCGCCGTGCGCGCGGCGCGAATGAAAATTGTGGATTCGTTGCGGGCTGCATAAATTGACATTGCTTGTTTCGAAGGGTTACTTATCACAAGCCTGTTTTTTCGCGCTTTGATTCAACTTGTCTATTCGGTGAATTTTGTCGTATTCCTGATAGCGGGCAGATGCCACTTCAAATATGCGAGTTTTATAATATTGGCACATTGGCTCGCCAACCCGGTATTTTGTTGTGATAGCCGCAGCATATTGTTTGGGGAAATCCATCACACCGGTTTGGGCAGGCTGGACGAATCGACAGCCTGCTTTGTCGGCCGCAACTAGCGTATTAATTCGTCTCTGAATACTTTCAACCCCAAGAGAATTGCCAGGTTTTTCAATCTCAATAATTAAGTCTTTGTAGGGTTTGCAATTTGGCGTGTCTTTTATTGTGGAGGCCGCATATCCGCCAATCAGCGGCTCCAAATTTGCACCAAACACATTCGTAACAAACACAAGCTGGCAGATCGCGACAATCCCGAATATTGTTCTCATTGTTATCACTCAAGCTTTTCGTTGTTCGATTTGCCACCTCACGGAATAACTTGCAAAGAAATATTCCTTTGTGCTGGCAAGTGATATTAACTGCTCTCAGCGTAACAATAATTACGCCAATCGGCTATGAATTACCACACATGAAAATGATGTAAAAAAAACAGCCCGAGGGCTGTTTTTTTTGGGTTACGGCAAAATACTACGCCGCATCAATCTCATTATTATCAATCAATCGCGTTTTACCCAACCACGAGGCGGCGAGCACCACTAACTCTTTATCGTCTTCGAGTGGCAGCTTCAACGTGTGGCGGTTGCGCACGGAGATGTAATCGACTTTCCATCCATGCAAATCCAACTCTTCCGTTGCAATGTTTTCCAGTTGTTTGAAGTTGTGGTTTTTGTCTTTCTCCACGGCCATTCTGATGCGCGCGAGGCAGCGTTGCATGCGCGGGGCTTCGAGGCGTTGGGCGGGGGTGAGATAGCTGTTGCGTGACGAGAGGGCGAGGCCGTCTTCGGCGCGCACGGTTTCGCCCCAGATGACTTTGACCGGCACGTCAAGCTGATCGACCATCGCGCTAAGAATAGCAAGTTGCTGGTAATCTTTTTTGCCGAACACCACGAAGTCCGGCTCCACCATGTTCAATAATTTAAGCACGACGGTGGTGACGCCGCGGAAGTGTCCGGGCCGGTGTTCGCCTTCGAGCAAGTCGGCCATGGGCGAGGGTTCGACATAAACTACCTGGCGCTGGGGATAAATGACTTTTTCGTCCGGCGCGAATACGACATCGACGCCTGCCGCTTCGAGTTTGGCGCAGTCATCATCAAGGGTGCGCGGATAACGATCGAAATCGCCGCCCGGCTCGAACTGCAAGCGGTTAACGAAAATACTGACGACGGAAAACGGCGCGTGCTGTTTGGCGACGCCGACAATTTTGATATGGCCTTCGTGCAAATTGCCCAATGTAGGCACAAAGCCAATTTTCTGGCCCTCGAGGCATTTGCGCAATTCAGCAACGGTTTTGATAACTTGCATGATTTTATTGAGCCATTAAAAAGTATGTTCTGCAGCAGGAAACGTTTTGGCTTTGACTTCCTTCACATACGCCTCCAACGCAGCAGCGATGGTCGGCTGACTTTGCATGAAGTCTTTCACAAAGCGCGCCTTGCGGCCAGGATAAATATTCAGCATATCGTGCACCACCAACACCTGCCCGCCGCAATCGACGCCTGCGCCGATGCCGATGGTGGGAATGTTCAACGCCAGCGTGATTTCCTTGCCTAACATCGCTGGCATGGCTTCCAGTACGACCATGGCGGCGCCTGCCTTTTCGACAGACAGCGCATCTTCCAGCACCAGCCGCGCGGTGTCGGCGGTTTTGCCTTGCACTTTATAGCCGCCCAATTGGTTGACCGATTGCGGCGTGAGCCCGACATGGCCGCACACGGGGATGCCGCGCTTCACTAAAAATTCTATGGTGTGCAGCATCACGCTGCCGCCTTCGAGCTTGACCATTTGCGCACCGGCCGCCATGAGTTGCGCGGCGTTGCGCAGGGCTTGCTCGGGGGATTCCTGATAGCTGCCGAAGGGCATATCGGCCAGCACCAATGCTTGCTTGGAACCGCGCGCAACGCAGGCGACGTGATATTCCATCGCGCTCATTGAAACTGGTAATGTGGAATCATGGCCCTGCACCACCATGCCAAGCGAATCGCCAACCAGCAAAATCTCCACGCCGGCCACTTCGGAAATCTGCGCGAAGCTGGAGTCATAGCTGGTGAGCATGACGATTTTTTCGCCTGCCTGTTTCATTTTCTGGAAATGGGAAATTGTATGTCGCATCGTTAGCCCCGATTAAAATATTCGCGCCCGCCGCGCATGTTGCTGATTTGTTCGAATAGTAAATCAAAATCCTGCGGGCTATCGACAAAATTGATGCGCGCGCTATTCACAATCAGCAAGGGCGACGCATTGTAATGATGGAAAAAGCCGGTGTAACTTTCGGCCAGGCTGCGCAGGTAATCTTCGGAAATGCCCCGTTCCATTTTATGGCCACGGCGCTTCACGCGCTCCACCAGCAACTCCGCCGGTGCCTGCAAATATATCACCAGGTCGGGTGTGACAGCCTGCGGTTTGAGGTGATTGAAAATCTGGTTGTAGAGCGCGTATTCGGTATCGTTGAGGGTCAGCCGCGCGAACAGCGGATCTTTGTCGAGCAAAAAATCTGACACTGTCGCCCGCTCAAACAGCGAATGTTGTTTGAGTTCGGCCACCTGGTTCATGCGCTGGAACAAAAAAAACAATTGCGTCGCCAGCGCGTGGCGCTGCATGTCGCGGTAAAACGCGGGCAGAAACGGATTCGCCTCCGGATCTTCGAGCAAGGTATCGGCGCGCATGCGTTGCGCAAGCAATTTCGCCAGGCTGGTTTTGCCTGCGCCAATCGGGCCTTCAATGACCACATAATGATATTTATTTTTCAAGATATAAGTTATTGATTTAATTGAATTTTTCTATAATTTGCTCGGTGCGCTGCGCAAGCCATTCTTGCACCGTTTTACCTTGGGCAATTAAAAGTTCTGGTGCAATTTCCGCCAATGGCAGCAACACAAATGCGCGCTCATGCATACGCGGATGGGGCAACGTAAGCTGGTGATCATGATGCCGCATTTCATCATAAAGCAAAATATCCAGATCAAGTGTACGTGGACCGTTTGCCATTTTTCTTTCGCGGCCATGTCGTTTTTCCAGCGCCTGCAGTCCGGCCAGCAAATCGAGCGGGGTCAGCGCGGTTTGCAGTTTGACACAGGCGTTGATGAAATCCGGTTGATCAGCGTAACCCACCGGCGCGGTGCGGTAGAGCGACGAGCGTGCCATGATCCGCACGCCGTGCAGCTTGTCCAGTTCATCCATCGCGCTGCGCACCTGCTGCTGCGGGTTGTCCAGGTTGCTGCCCAAGGCGACGTAGGCGACATGGTTCATTTTCATTCGGCGTCATCATCATGATTATGGCCGGTAGAGCCGTCAGTGCTTTGCGCTTCGCCAGCCAAGCCGGTTTTTGATCGCGGTTTGCGACGGCGGCGTTTTTTCTTCGGTGCCTCGTCTGTCGCCAGCAACATGCCGGCACGTTCATCGTCGGTAGCATCCTGAAAGCGGGTCCACCAGTCGCCGATGCCGGCATCGACTTCACCGCTCTCACACCGCAACAGGAAAAAATCATAGGCGGCGCGGAAGCGCGGATGGGCCAGCAGGCGATATGGCCGCCCCGGCCCGCGCTGTAAAAAGCGCGGCTGCAACAGCCACAGTTCTTTAGTAATAGCATCAAAGCGGCGCGGAATCGCCAACTCTTTGCGTTGCGCGTCGAGTACATCATCCATCGCAGTCATCAGCGCAGGTGCAGGCTTCATGCCGGCGGCTTCGTGTTTTTGTGTAGTGGCCAGCACTTCATGCCAGAGCAATGCGGCGAATAAAAAACCAGGCGATACGGGTTGGTCGGCGAGCACGCGCGCGTCAGTATTAGCCAGCGCAAGGTTGACGAATTTTTCACCCAAGGGTTGTTCGAGAATCACATCGAGCATGGGCAACATGCCGTGATGCAAACCTTCGGCACGCAATTGTTTGATGCAGGCGACGGAGTAACCCGACAGCAACAGCTTGAGCATTTCGTCGAACATGCGCGCGCTGGGCACGTTTTGTAACAGGTCAGCCATCTCGGCGATGGGTTTGCGCGTGGCCTGGTCGATGGTGAAGCCGAGTTTGGCGGCGAGGCGGGCAGCACGCAACATACGCACCGGGTCTTCGCGGTAGCGCGTGGCCGGGTCGCCAATCATGCGCAAGGTTTTTTTGCGGATGTCGGCCACGCCATCCTGGTAATCCCACACTTCCTGTTTGGTCGGGTCATAGAACAACGCGTTCATGGTGAAGTCGCGGCGGATCGCATCATCTACCATGTTGCCCCACACATTGTCGCGCAACAGGCGGCCGTGTTCGTCGGCGTGCTGGTCGTCGTCTTCCCCGTTGGCCTGCGGCGCGCGGAAGGTGGAAACCTCCACCGTTTCATTGCCGCAGATGACATGCACAATCTGAAATCGCCGGCCGATGATGCGCGAGCGGCGGAATTGTGCGCGCACCTCGTCAGGCGTGGCGTCGGTAGCCACGTCGAAATCTTTCGGCTCGCGGCCCAATAATAAGTCTCGTACTGCACCGCCCACCACAAAGGCAGCAAAACCGGCCTGTTGCAAACCGTCGGTTACGCGCAATGCACACGGGCTGATCTGATCGCGGCGGATGCCGTGCTTTTTCAGCGGAATAATGATCGGCTCGCCGCTGTTGCCTTTATCGGCTTTGGCTTTGGATTTGCCGAACACGCGGCTAATCAGTTTTTTTATCATGAAGCGATCAGTGATGGAAATCGAATAGTCATAGGATACCAAAACCGGCGAGGGCTTCCCCTTCGCAGGCATATAATTTTTGCAATTTTTCTCGGGTAAGCTGGATGGCAACCGGCCCGCACGAGGTTTCGCCGCCTTCGGCCAGCAGCAGCGCATGGCTACAGTAACGCATGGTCCACAGGGGCTCGTGCATCACCATGATGATGGTTTTGCTGTGGTTTTTGGCAAGGCCGGCCATGCGTTGCATCAAATCAAACTGATGCGCCACGTCCAGATGCATCAGCGGCTCGTCGAGACAATAGACATCTGGCGATTGGCACAGCAATTGCGCAATACGGGCACGCTGCCGTTCACCGCCCGAGAGGCTGCTCAATGTGCGCTGACTAAACGGTGCAAGCGCCATGTGCGCCATGGCGCTCTGTGCCAGGCCCGCATCGTGGTCGCCATGGGCAAAGCGGCCCAACGAAATGTATTCCGCCACACTGCCCCAAAAATGTGCCGACTCTTCCTGCAAAAGCAGGCCGATTCGCTGCGCGCGCGCGCGCGGTGAAAATTGCGCGAGCGGTTTTGCGTCGAGTACAACACGGCCAATTTGAGCCGGCGCGACGCCGCTGAGTACCTGCAATAAAGTGGATTTGCCGCTGCCGTTTTTACCCAACACGGCCCAGAATTCGCCCGGCTTGAATTCGCCAGTGAAATTTTTCACAAGGATTTTGTCTGGCACGGTGAGCGTGATGTTTTCAGCACGCAGCATCAGCGCGGCCTGGTGAGCAAAACCAGCATGGCCGGCACACCCAGCAGCGCAAGAATCACGCCGACCGGCAATTGTTGGGGCGCAATCACCGAGCGCGCCAGCGCATCAGCCAAGGTGACCAGACTGCCACCTAAAAAAATGGCAGCCAGCGTTAACACGCGATGGGAAGTAGCGCCCAGCAAACGCGCCGCATGGGGCGCAATGAGCCCGACAAAACCGATGGCACCCGCGGTCATCACGGCTGCGGCGCAGGCGGCAGCGGCACAAAAATACAGCACCGCCTGCAAAGTTTCAACTCGCACTCCGAGGGAGCGTGCTTTGCTTTGGCCCAGACTCAACACGTCAATGCTGCGTCCTGCAATGAGTGCGATACCTGCACATATTGCCAGTGCCGCGCCGGCGAGCAAAGGCGAATCCGCATGCGATAAATCGCCCATCAGCCAGAACAACATGCCGCGCACATCATTGGCCGGTGCGAGGGTCATGATCAAGGTAATCAATGCGCCAAACCCGGCGGAAATCACCACGCCAGTCAGCAACAAACTCTCCATGCGCCAACCTGCAGTGCGGTAGCTCAGAAAAAATACCAGTGCGATGGCCAGTAATGCACCGGCAAATGCTGCGCCGTTCACCGCGCCCCACGTTGCCCCCAGCGCTACGGCCATCAAACCGGCCAGCGATGCACCACCCGACACGCCTAAAATATATGGATCAGCCAGCGGGTTGCGCAATAACGCCTGCAACAACAGGCCCGCCAGCGCCAGCAACCCGCCGCAAAAAAATCCGGCCAACACCCGAGGCAGTCGCAGGCCCAGCACAATATCGGCTTTGAGCCCGATGTCCCGACCTGCCATGACATTAAAAATTTCATTGATAGACAGCGGCACGCTGCCGGCGCAGAGGCCGAAAAATAGACTGGCGAGAGACAGCGCTGCCAGGCCGGCAAATAAACGCCGCGAAATGGAAATTTCAAACTTGGAAAAAGCGGGCATGGAAAAAGTATGGCGATAAATAGCCGCCAGTGTAGCAGGCTACTTCACGCCGGTGACGGCCGCTTTGGGACAGGCTTTAGAACGACACTTTAGAACGACACCTTGTCGCGGCCGCCGCGCTTGGCACTGTAGAGGGCCGCGTCGGAATTGGCGATGAGATTATCCAACGTGTCGCCCGGTTTTGCCTGGGCAACGCCGAGAGAAATGGTGACATTAATCATCTGCCGGTCGCCATGAACCGGAATCGACGCGGTGGAAACCGCCGAGCGCAAACGCTCGGCCACTTGCACCGCCTGGCTGGCACTGGTGCCGGGCAACAGCAGCGAAAACTCATCGCCGCCGAAACGCGCCAGCAAATCGCCCGGGCGCAACTGGTGCGCCACGATGCGCGCGACCGTGCACAACACCTGATCGCCAGTGAGATGGCCGTACTGATCGTTGATGATTTTGAAATTGTCCACGTCCATCATGATCAGCGACATATCGCGGCCGTCTTTGGCGCAGCGGGACAATTGGCGCGCGAACGCATCATGCAGCCAGCGGCGGTTGTGCATGCCGGTGAGGCCGTCGACGCTGGCGGCGTATTCAAATTCGCGCATCAGGTTCATGCTGTCGATCAGCGCGCTGTTGTCGTGCCGCATGCGTCCCGACAAAACATACAGAAAATTGCGCGCCACGGCGTGGCAGGAATTGATCATCGACCACACAATCACTTCCGGCATGGCAAGCAATGTCGTCGCGTGGGAAGCGATAACATAGGCCGACACTTTTTTGCCATCGATGATAGACATTTCGCCCACGCATTCGCCCTGGGCGACGGTGAGATGGGCCGGATTGCTGAGGTTGCCCAAGTGCACGCGCAACTCGCCTTCGAGCACGACATAAATTTTGTCGCCTTCTTCGCCCGGCGAGAGCAATACTTCGTTCGCAGGAATGCGGCGAACCTCGCACTGCTCCAGCAACGCTTCTATGGATTCGAGACTGACACTTTTGAAAATGCCGCTGTTGGAAATTTGTGTCAGCACTTCTTTACTGATGTTTTCCATTTTTGATCGCCCCTATATTTCAAAACCGTGTATTACGTAACTATTTGATTATATTGAATAATTTATCTAAGCGACAACACAGGCCAGCCGCGCTTCTTTGCCACTTCGGCCAGCAAAGGATCCGGATCCACTGCGACCGGATGAGAAACTATTTCCAACAGCGGCAAATCATTGCGCGAGTCGCTGTAAAAATAACAAGCGGAAAAATCTGCCAGTCGCAGGCTCCGTTGTTCCAGCCATTGTTCCAGTCGGGTAATCTTGCCCTCACGAAAACTCGGCGTGCCCATCACACCGCCGGTAAATTCGCCATCGCGTATTTCCGGTTCGGTAGCGACGAGATTTTCTACCCCGAATGCCTGCGCAATCGGCGCGGTCACAAAACTGTTGGTGGCCGTCACAATCACCAGCAGATCGCCTTCGCTTTTATGTTTCGCCACCAATGCGCGTGATTTTTGCGTCATCATCGGCACAATTTTTTTGCGCATAAACTCGGCATGCCACCGATCCAGTTCAACCCGCTTGTGCCTCGACAAGGGCTTGAGCTGAAAGTCGAGAAAGGCATGGATGTCGAGCGTGCCCAACTTGTATTGCTCGTAAAACCAGGCGTTGCGCGCCTCATACACTTCGCGGTCGAGCACGCCTTGCTCGATAAGAAATTGCGCCCATTCAAAATCGCTATCGCCGGCCAACAGCGTGTTGTCGAGATCGAACAGCGCCAACTTCATGGTGCCGTATCGTCCAGCTTTAGCGCCTGCTTGAGCAAGGGCACTGACACCGCGCGCTTGGTCTCCAGCGAATAACGGTCCAGTTTGTCCAGCGACATCAGCAACGAAGGCAAATCTCTCGGTTGGTGATGAAATAAAAAATCAATCACTTCGGGCGTCAGACGCAAGCCGCGCTCCATCGCATGTCGTTGCAGCGCGCCGACGATTTCATTGTCGGTCAAAGCATGAATTTGATAAGCCAGCCCCCAGGCGAGGCGGGTCTTCAGGTCATCGCGCAAGGTGAGTTGTGCCGGTGGCACATCGCCGCTCACCAGCAAGCGGCCATTTGCTTCGCGTATTTCGTTGTACGCATTAAACAATGTTATCTGCGCGCTGTCAGTTAAGTGTTGCACATTGTCAATCGCAAGCAGGTCGCAGCCCAGCACCGCGCCCAACCCCATGCCGGGTTCACAGTTGCGATAGACCGCTTTTCCGCCGGTAAATGCATTGGTGATGGCACGCAGCAAATGGGTTTTGCCGGCACCCGCATCGCCCCACAGGTAGAAAAAACGTTCGGATCCCGCCTCTGCCGCGAAGACGTGCAAAGCCTCCAGGGTTTCCGCATTGCGGCCGACGACAAAATTGTCGAGGGTTGGCGTCACACCAGGATTGATGTCGAGTATCAGTTGGCGCATGAAAAACGTCGTGAAAAAAATCTACTGGAAGGGATATTATTTTTATCGCAAACTACAAAATCAGTGTAGCACGAAGTATTTGCCAGCCTGGCCTGCACCATAGGGAAAATGGCCGCTAAATGTAAAGAATCATCACAGGCTTGCTCCTCGGCCCCAGCGCCATTTGTGGGATAATCAAGGCAGCAGTCTTTCTGAGCAATGCACGGAGCACATCATGAATGCCAGCGCCCCCATTAAAGTGTTATTCGATTACCCCGGCCGCGCCACGGGCGAAGCCTGGGCCAAGGTGCCGAACGAACCCTTGCCCCAAGACAAACCGGCCCTCAAAGCGCGCATAAAAAAATTGCTCAAACAGCACAACGCCGTGCTGGTGGCGCACTACTACGTCAACCCCGACATTCAAGATTTGGCCGAAGAAACCGGCGGCTGCGTGTCGGACTCTTTGGAAATGGCACGCTTCGGCGCAGCGCGGCCCGAACAAACCATCGTCGTCGCGGGCGTGCGCTTTATGGGCGAGACGGCGAAAATTCTCAATCCGGAAAAACGCATTTTGATGCCCGATCTCGAAGCGGAATGCTCGCTCGATTTAGGCTGCCCTGCCGATGAATTTTCGAAATTTTGCGATGCGCACCCCGACCGCACGGTGGTGGTGTATGCCAACACCAGCGCCGCCGTCAAAGCCCGCGCCGATTGGATGGTGACATCCAGCATCGGCCTCAAAATTGTCGAGCATTTGCACGCGCAGGGCAAAAAAATTCTTTGGGCGCCCGATCGGCATCTGGGCAATTTCATCCAAAAACAAACCGGTGCCGATATGCTGTCGTGGCAAGGCTCGTGTCTGGTACATGACGAGTTCAAGGCATTTGAGTTGAGCGAGCTGAAAAAACTGCATCCGAACGCGAAAGTGCTGGTGCATCCGGAATCGCCCGAAGCCGTGGTGCAACTGGCCGATGTGGTCGGCTCGACAACACAAATTATCAAAGCTTCGCAAACACTTGATGCTCACGAATTTATTGTGGCGACGGACAACGGCATTCTGCACAAAATGAAAAATTTGTCGCCGACAAAAAAATTTATTGAAGCGCCAACGGCAGGCAACAGCGCCACTTGCAAAAGCTGCGCCCATTGCCCCTGGATGGCGATGAACGGCTTGCAAAATCTGGCCGATGCTCTTGAGCGCGGCAGCAACGAAATCCACGTCGATGCCGATATCGCACGCCGGGCAAAAACCTCCATCCAGCGCATGCTCGACTTCGCGAAAACGCTCGATCTCACCACCCCTGCTACAGTTCAATCTACCGATGTCGCCTGGAAAAAAGGCATCGGGCCGGCTTAAATTTGTTTTCTGTGCCTATCCGGCCCATCAAATTCGGCCCATCAAAAAAATGTGAACTACATCACAAAGCATAAAACATTTTGTGCGTTGTGACGTATGCCATATTCCCCGTTGCTCCGTTGGAATACTCTGCAAGCGTACCTTTAGATAACGGGAGCCAACATGGCAATCAAATCTCAAAACAAAACACAAGCTGACGACGGCACGGACACTCTCGTGACGAGCCCGGCGTATCCGAATTATTACGACACCCAGGTGATGTTCGCTGGCCATCCTGGCGGCGTCACCGCCAAAGGTGCAGTTCGCCGCAATGGGCGGCCGCCAGACCCGGTGCTCGACGACCTGGACGATACCGATGACATGTCAGATTTATCGGACATCGCCGGTATCAATGGCCTGAACAATAAGGACTGAATCTCATCATGTCGAGCCTACCCAATGTGGATTACCATCGCGCTTCGAGCAAATCGCTGGCTACTTTTGTGGCTCTTAATGCGCTCAGCATGATTTGCCTGCTGGTCGGCTTCAGTGCCGTATTCAGCAAGGGTGCCGTGCCGATTGCCATGAACGAGTTGATCGCCTGGACATTCGTGGTGCTGGGCATGATGCTACTGACCATTTCGATGCATAGCATTTTCAAGGCCGTACAAGTGCGACAGCGCGACGACCAGGGTTGCGCATCAGAAATGAAATGAAATGAAATGACGCGTTACTGATCGGCCAAACAAAAAAAGACGCTTAATGCGTCTTTTTTATTTTTAATAAAATTCAATATAATCAATAAGTTACACAAATAACCTTCAAGCACTTGGCTGCCTGCTTCCTCTCGCCTGGTCCCCGCATCATGCCGGCTCGCAGCACATTTCTTGCTGCGTGACACGAACATACATTTTGCAGAAACGCTTCGCTCAATCGTTATAGACCGTGCTGTTCAAATAGTTTTTTTGCACATGGCGCAACCACACCAAGAGCGCGGCACTGGCAGGCAAGGCGAGTAGTACGCCGAAAAATCCGAACAGTTGGCCGAATGCCAGCAACGCAAAAATCACCGCTACAGGATGCAAGCCGATGCGCTCGCCGACGAGCTTGGGTGTAATCAGCATACCTTCGAGACCTTGGCCGATAGCGATGACAATCCACACGGGAATGACGCCACCGATGGATTGAAACTGCATGAACGCCGCCAAGGTCGCAAGTAACAAACCGGTCAACATACCCAGATACGGAATGAACACCAGCATGCCGGTGATGATGCCGATGGGCAGCGCGAATTCGAGGCCGGCAATCCACAGGCCGATGACATACACCGCCGACATGAGCAGCATGACGGAGATCTGTCCGCGCAGAAATTGCGCCAGCACTTGATCGACTTCGCGCGCCAGCACCGTTACGCGCTCGTGGTAACGACGCGGGATGATGGCGTCGATTTGCGCGACCAGTTTGTCCCAGTCGCGCAGCAGATAAAACAGCACGACCGGCACCAGCAACATATTGACCGCGAAGCCCACCACCGCCAGCCCGCCGACTTTCAAACCGGAGAGCAGATTGCCTGCCACGCCACCGGCACTTTTCCAATTTTCAGACAGCGTTTGTTTCATGGTTTCAAAATCCAGTTGCAGTTCAATGTTGAGATGAGCCTTCAGCCACGGCGCAAGCTGATCTTTCAACTGCAATAAATAGCCGGGTAATTTTTCCGCAAGCTGGGAAATCTCTTTATAAAATAAGGGAATCAATACCAGCAACAACGCGGCAAACACCGCCAGCAATAACAACATCACCAGCACCGTCGCCAAGCCGCGCGGAATGCGTTTACGCTCCAGCCAATCGGCAATCGGGTCGCAAATGTAAGCGAGAATGGCTGAAAATAAAAACGGGGCGAGAATGGGGCTGAGCAAATAAATCAGCAACGCGCCGACGCAGGCCGCGCCGAGCACCCAGAGGTAATGCAGGTCGTGAGAGCGTTCGCTGTTCATTTGGAGTAAAATCCGTTTTCGTAATTTGGTTCTCCGCACTCTACCTATAAGCACGCCCCAACTCAACATGACCTCAAACCTCACGCCACTTTCATATCGCGACGCGGGTGTCGATATCGACGCCGGCGATAACCTCGTTGAAAACATCAAACCCTTCGCCAAACGCACCATGCGCCCGGAAGTGCTCACCGGCATCGGCGGCTTTGGCGCGCTGGTGGAAATTTCAAAAAAATATAAAAATCCGGTACTGGTAGCGGGCACCGACGGCGTGGGTACCAAACTGAAACTGGCTTTTGAATTGAACGGCCACGATACCGTCGGCATCGATCTTGTCGCCATGAGTGTGAACGACATCCTCGTGCAAGGTGCCGAGCCGCTGTTTTTTCTCGACTACTTCGCCTGCGGCAAGCTCGATGTGCCGACAGCCACACGCGTCATTAAAGGCATTGCGCAGGGTTGCGAAATGTCCGGCTGTGCCTTGATTGGCGGCGAGACGGCCGAAATGCCGAGCATGTATCCCGCCGGCGAATACGATCTCGCCGGATTCGCCGTGGGCGTAGTGGAAAAAGAAAACATCATCAACGGCAGCACCATCAAGCCGGGCGATGCGGTGCTTGGCCTCGCGTCGAGCGGCCCGCACTCGAACGGCTATTCGCTGATTCGTAAAATTATCGAGCGCGAAAAAATTGATTTCACCCGCGCAGAAAATAAAAAACTCGCCGAGCAGTTGATGCAACCCACACGCATTTACGTCAAACCGCTGCTGCAACTCATGCAAGCCTTACCCGTCAAAGGCATGGCCCACATCACTGGCGGTGGCTTGCTGGAAAATATTCCCCGTGTGCTGGCCGACGATCTCACGGCCGTGCTCGATAAAACATCCTGGACGCTGCCGCCGATTTTCGCCTGGCTGCAACTGCACGGCAAAGTGGAAGACAAGGAAATGCATCGCGTATTCAATTGCGGCATTGGCATGGTGGTAGTCGTAGCCAAAGAAAATGCTGACGCCGCCATGAAACTTTTGCGCGACGCAGGCGAAACCGTCATGCAAATCGGCAGCGTGCAAAAGCGCGTAGCCGATCAAGCGCAAACAGTAGTCGTCTGAGAAGCGGTTTGAAAACCGTTGTCATTTTAATTTCTGGCTCTGGCAGCAATATGCAGGCGCTGGCCCGCGCCAATCTTCCCTGCCGCATTGCCGCGGTTATCAGCAACCGGCCCGACGCCAAAGGATTACAAAAAGCAAAAGATCTAGGCATCGAAACCCGCGTGGTGGATCACACGCAATTTTCGCAGCGGGAATTATTTGATGAAGCCCTCGCTCAAACCATTGAAGCGCTCGCGCCTGACTATATAGTGCTGGCCGGTTTCATGCGTGTGCTGGGTGATAAATTTATCAATAAATTCAATGGGTTAATAATTAACATTCACCCATCTTTGTTGCCTGCATTTACCGGTCTGCACACCCATCGGCGGGCGCTGGAAGCAGGCGTGAAGATTCACGGTTGCACGGTGCACTTCGTCACGCCGCAACTCGATCATGGGCCGATTATTATTCAGGCCGCTGTGCCGGTGTGGGCGAGTGACAACGAAGCCTCCCTGGCCGCCCGCGTGCTCGAGGCCGAACACGTGATTTATCCACAAGCGGTAAACTGGCTGCTTGATGGCCGCGTCAGCCTGCAAAGCGGCCACTGCGTTATGTCCCCTGTCGGCGCAGAAAATGTCGCGTCGCTGTTTTCACCCAACTGATTTTTTCGGTTGTCCGCTGAAAAGGAATGCTATGAAAACTATTCAACGTATTGTTGGTTTCATTATTTTGTTTTCTGCCGCCACTGCGTTCGCGCAGCCGGGCGACGCGCGCCTGACCTACGAACTTTCGTACAAAGGTTTTACCGTCGGCGAAACCAGGGAATCGTTTATACAAACCGGTAGCCAATACAAACTCGAATCCGTATCCGAAGCGCGCGGCTTGTTGAAGGCCGTGTTCCGCGACAAAATCAGTTTTCTTAGCGCCGGCACGGTCACCAAAGATGGTTTGCGCCCGTCGCGTTTTGAACAGCATCGCGGCAAAGACGCGTCGAAAACGCGCATCGCCAATTTCGACTGGAAAGCCAACAGCATCGACATGAAATTTGACGGCGGCAACGAAAAAGCCGATCTGCAACCGGGCGCACAAGATGCGTTGTCAATCATTTACCAATTCATGTTCGCCCCGTTGAAAGAAGGCACGTCAAAAATTTTTATGACCAATGGCAAACAGATTGAGCAATACGAATTCCGCAAAGTGGAAGACGTGAGCATCGATACGCCGGCCGGCACTTTCGATACCGTGCATGTTGCCCGCGTGTCGCAACCGGGCGAAACCAAAACCGACGTGTGGCTGGCAAAAGACAAAAATTATTTGCCCGTGCGCGTGGTCGTGATTGAACCCAGTGGCGATAAAACCGAACGCCTGCTCACGGGCTTCACGCTGGAATAACAAAACCATGGCTGCCCTCAATCAAAC
This sequence comes from Pseudomonadota bacterium, assembly GCA_043744215.1. Classification (GTDB taxonomy): domain Bacteria; phylum Pseudomonadota; class Gammaproteobacteria; order Burkholderiales; family JBEEJL01; genus JBEEJL01. Next base: position 16,152 of record JAYTVC010000050.1, on the reverse strand, counting down.
CACGGCCTGAGGGCAAGATGCGGTAAAGTGAGGGCTGCACACTTTTAGCCGCCCTCACCCCTTATAGATTGACCGCATGCCTATCACCTCCACGCAACTCAGCCATTTATCTCATGCCCTTCACATTATCCTGCCGCTGCGCGCGCCGGCGGATGTATCGCTGAAATTTTTTTTCCGCGACCAACCTGAGTTGGGCCAGGGTGACCGCGCCTTCATCGCCGAAACCACTTACGCCGTATTGCGCCGCCGTCGCCTGCTTGAACACCTGATGCCCCATGCCACGCCACGCCAAATGGCCCTCGGCGCGTTGGTAAAACTCCAAGGCATCGGCATGAAAGAACTGGCACCGCTACTGCGCGACGAAGAAGAAAAATTTATCATCGAATTGAAAAGCCAACCCACCGATAATTTGCCGTTGGCCGTGCAAGCCGACATGCCCGACTGGATGGTGGCATCCCTGCGTGCGCAAATGAGCGATGACGACTTGCTCGCCATCGCACGCAGTTTGCAAAACCCCGCGCCGTTGGATCTGCGCGTCAATACTTTGCGCACCAATCGCCACGATGTGTTGTTGGCGTTGAAACAAAGCGGCATCGAGGCAACGCCAACGCCCTACTCGCCCGTTGGCATTCGCGTCAAAGGCAAACCGGCGCTGAACAAGCATGCATTATTTCTCGATGGCAAGATCGAAATCCAGGATGAAGGCAGCCAGCTGCTGGCCATAATTATGGAACCCAAACGCAATGACATGGTGGCGGATTTTTGCGCCGGGGCCGGCGGCAAAACCCTCGCACTGGGCGCGATGATGCAAAGCCAGGGCCGGCTGTACGCGTTTGATGTATCGGAAAAACGTTTGACCAATCTGAAGCCACGCCTCAAACGTTCTGGCCTCAGCAATGTGCACCCCGCGCGCATCGACAACGAAAACGATTTGCGCATCAAGCGGCTTGCAGGGAAAATGGATCGCGTGCTGGTTGATGCGCCGTGCAGCGGCCTTGGCACGCTGCGCCGTAATCCGGATTTGAAATGGCGCCAGTCTCCTGATGCGATTGATGAATTGACGCAAAAACAATTCGCCATACTTGTCGCCGCAGCGCGTCTGGTAAAACCCGGCGGCCGTTTGGTTTATGCAACGTGCAGTTTATTGGCCGAAGAAAACGAAATGATTGTGGCAAATTTTCTGGCAGCGAACCACGACTTCAAACAAATGAACGTAGCGGAAATTTTGGCGCGACAAAAAATCGCGCTCGATACCGGCGTGACGTTGAAATTATTTCCACACATGCATGCCACCGACGGTTTTTTTGCCGCCGTGCTGGAACGCCGTGCATCTTTGTAACTATTTGATTATTAACAATAATTTATGATGCGTTCAACGCTGCGTTTCCTCGTATTGGGCATACCGTTTTTACTCGGCGCTTGCGCCCATGAAGCGGCCGCCCGCGCGCCCTTGGCCGATGCAGCGACCGAAAGCGGCACCATCGAATCGCTATTCACACCCGGCGACAAGATCGCCAAGCGCATTGTCAGCGCAATCGGCGAGGCAAAAAAAGACATCAAGATACAAGCCTACGGATTCACCAACACGGCCATCGCCAAGGCGCTGGCCGCAGCAGCGCAGCGCGGCGTAGCGGTGCAATTGATCGAAGACGACGGCGAATACGCCAACCTCAACGGCTTCACCAAACTCAAACTCGACGGCATAAAAGCGGCGGGCGCAAAAATTTATATCGATGGCGACCACGCCATTGCCCACAATAAAGTCATGATCATTGATGCTAAAGACAGCAAGCCCGTGGTGATTACCGGCAGCTATAATTTTACCCAGGCGGCAGAAAACAATAACGCGGAAAATGTATTGCTTATCAGCGGCAACGGCGCGCTGGCCGCAAGTTATCTTGCCAACTGGCAAAAACATTTGAGCCACTCCACGTTATTGCCTTGAGAGCGGGCACACAACCGTGAACGAATTTACCGAATTTTTTGATATCGTTTTCACTTCTCTGAAAACTGCCCGCGTGCAAATGCAGCTCGGCGTTATCGCCGCCTGCCTCGCGGTGGCGTGGTTGCTGGCGCGCGCCATCCGTCCGCGCTTGTCAGCGCCTGTGCCGACATGGAAATTCGGCGCGGGCAGCGCAAATCGCCTGTTGTTTCCGCTGCTCGCGCTGACTCTGGTGTGGATCAGCAAAAATGTCATGACGAAATCAGGCTCGGTGCAGACGATGAAAATCGCGCTCGCGCTGCTGCTGTCATTTGCGCTGATACGTTTTTTTATTTACGTGCTGCGTCATGTGTTTCCGCCCAGCGCATTATTAAAAGCATGGGAGCGCGTCATCGCCTACACGATGTGGATCGGCGTAGCGCTGTATGTCACGGGCCTTGCCGAACCGCTAACAGAATTTTTGCGCGAGCTCTCGTTCAAAGTCGGCAAGCAGGAAATTTCCGTGCTGCAAATTTTGCTCGCGGTGGTATCCGTCGTCATCACTTTACTGATTGCCTTGTGGCTCGCACGCCTGTCAGAAAACCGGCTGATGCGTTCCGAAGGCCTCGACCTCAGCCTGCGCGTAGTGTTCACCAAAATTGCGCGCGCTGTATTGCTGGTCATTGCCGTGCTCATCGTGTTGCCGCTGGTCGGCATCGACCTCACTTTGTTGTCGGTGTTCAGCGGCGCGCTCGGTGTCGGCCTCGGAATCGGCTTGCAAAAAATCGCCAGCAATTACATCAGTGGCTTTATCATTTTGCTCGATCGCTCAGTGCGCATCGGCGATCTCATCACCCTTGAAAACCGCGTCGGCGTGGTCACGCAATTGCATACGCGTTACACCGTAGTAAAAACCAGCGACGGCACCGAAGCGATTATTCCCAACGAAACATTTGTAACCAACACGGTCATCAATCATTCGTATACCGATCCAAAAGTTTTAGTGCGTTTGCCTTTGAGTGTGAGCTACGCTTGCAATCTCGATGAGGTGCTGCAAGCCACGACAGCCTGCGCAGAAAAACATCCGCGCGTGTTGAAAGATCCGCCAGCAGAAACCTTTATCAAAAATTTTGGCGACAACGGTATCGAACTGGAATTGGCCTTCTGGGTGGCTGATCCGCAAAACGGTTTGCAGCCGGTAAAGTCGTCGATTTATCTCGACATCTGGCACAAATTTCAAACGCTTGATATCGTGACGCCGTATCCACAGAAAGAAATTGTTATAAAACAACAAGTTACAGAACATCCGCAGCGCACGCCCAATTAAGACCTAGTTCAATTTTATCGACACAATTATTTCCTTGCGCGACACCCGGCTTCAAGTAAAATCAGCGTTATGCAGTTTTAAACAACCCGTTTTCTCTGGAGGAATTACATGCAATTAGGCCTGATTGATATGCCATGGTGGGGTTATGTTTTAGTCACCCTCGTGCTCACGCACATCACCATTGTTTCCGTCACCGTATTTTTGCACCGCTGCCAGTCACATCGCGCTCTCGAATTGCACGCCATCCCCAGCCACTTTTTCCGCTTTTGGTTGTGGCTCACTACCGGCATGGTCACCAAAGAATTTGCCGCCATCCACCGCAAGCATCACGCGAAAGTGGAAACGGTAGACGACCCCCACAGCCCGCAAATCTGGGGCATCAAAAAATTATTGCTCGAAGGCGCCGAACTCTATCGCGTCGAATCCAAAATTCCCGAGACGATGGAAAAATACGGCCACGGCACACCGGACGACTGGCTGGAACGCCACATCTACACCAAACGCAGCGTGTGGGGCGTGGTAATCATGGCCATCATCGACCTCGCATTGTTCGGCCCCATCGGCGCGACAATCTGGGCGATACAAATGGCGTGGATTCCCGTCATGGCCACTGGCGTGATCAACGGCATTGGCCACTACTGGGGCTATCGCAACTTCGAAGCAGCCGACGCATCGCGCAACGTCGTGCCATGGGGCATCCTCATCGGCGGCGAAGAATTGCACAACAACCACCATGCTTACGGCACCTCGGCAAAATTTTCCAACCGCTGGTATGAATTCGACATCGGCTGGATGTACATCCGCGGCCTCGAAATGCTCAGCCTCGCCAAAGTGAAAAACGAAGCGAAAAAAATCCGCTTCGACGACAGCAAAACCGCCTGCGACGCCGACACCTTGCAAGCCGTCATCACCCACCGTTACGACGTGCTGGCGAAATATGCGCACACACTTAAGCAAACCTGCGCCGATGAAATCCAGCGCCTGATGCACCCCAGCGCCGCCGTGCAAGACGAGCGCGCCGCAAAGAAACTGCAACGCTCCATGCACAGCGACGCCGTCAACCTGAAAGAAAAAGACCGCGCTGCACTAAGCGAAGTATTAAAATCCAGCAAAGTGCTCGACACCATCTACAACATGCGCCAGGAACTCACCGCCCTCTGGGGCCGCTCTAACCTCAACAAAGAACAACTGGTGAAACAACTGGAAGACTGGTGCCACCGCGCCGAAGCCAGCGGCATCGAAGCGTTGGGGCAGTTCTCAAAACGCTTGCGCGCTTACGCGTAAATTCAAAACCGCATCACAAAAAAAGCCCGCTGATGCGGGCTTTTTTATTTCTGCCGTAATGGTGTGACAACGAAAGTCCGCCTATCCTTCACTCATCTCGCACAATCACACAAAATAAAATACAATAAAAATAAGCAGATACTTTGCTTGCCTGAATTGCTTTGCCCGCCCAAAATGAAAAACCCAGTGGATTTCTCCACTGGGTTTGGATACAGAATCTTTCGATTCTTTATTGTAACAACGGCTCTCACCCCGGACTGCCACAACAAAACGAAGTATCAGGGAGAATAATATGACTGTCAACAAAAATGTACCGCTGACTATTGGCCTCGACATCGGCATCGCTTCAGTGGGTTGGGCAGTGTTGGCTCCGGAACGAATCATCGCACTTGGCGTACGCGCTTTCGACAAAGCGGAAACCGCCAAGGAAGGTGACTCGCTCAACCTCGTGCGACGTACTGCCCGCCTCATGCGGCGCCGCCTGCGCCGCCGCGCCTGGCGCCTCACCAAACTGGCGCGCTTGCTCAAACGACATGGTGTCATAAACGACGTTCATCTCTTTACCGCACAAAAGCCGTTTCATCTATCACTGTGGAAGCTGCGTGTCGACGCGCTTACACGTCCGCTGCAACCCGAGGAATGGGCTCGCGTTATTTATCACATTTGTAAACACCGTGGTTTTCACTGGGTCAGCCGCGCCGAAGAAAGACAAGCCGAAGGCGACAGTAAAAGTGAAGGGGGCAAAGTCAAACAAGGATTAGCAGGCACAGCAAAGCTCATGCAAGAAAAAGACTACCGCACTGCGGCCGAAATGGTACTGGCGGAATTCCCCGATGCGCAACGCAACAAGCACGGTGATTACGGCAAGGCCTTGTCCCGCAAACTTCTCGCAGCGGAATTGTCCGAATTATTCAGCAAACAACGCCTATTCAAAAACCCCCATGCAAACGAAATACTGGAAGCAGAAATCCTGGGAACAGGTGATCGCAAGAGCGGCATTTTCTGGGCGCAAAAACCTGCGCTGGCTGGCAAAGACCTTTTGAAAATGCTGGGACGATGCACGTTTGAAAAAGCGGAATATCGCGCACCCAAAGCGAGCTTCACTGCAGAACGCCACGTCTGGCTGACGCGCCTGAATAATCTGCGTATTGTGGTGGACGGCAATACTCGCCCGTTAACCGAAGCCGAACGGCAAATTGCCTTGCCATTGCCTTACGAATCAGGCGAAAAATTTACCTATAAGCACCTGCGAACCGCATTGGTTAAGGCTAGCCTGACCGATGCATTCCGCTTTGCTGGGCTCAATTACCCCAGCGCAAGGCAAAAAGCGGAAGAGAAGGTCAAAGAACCAGAAGCAGATAGTCTGGTGAAATTACCCGCTTGGCACGAATTGCGTCTAACCCTCAAAAAGAAAGACCTTGAAACGGAATGGCAGCAAATGTCCGTCGCCGCACTGGAAGGCAAGCCTGAACTGCTCGACCAGATCGCGTGGGTGTTAAGCGTGTTCAAGGAAGATGATGAAGTCTCCGCTGAACTGCAAAAACTAAATTTGCCCAGCGCAGAAAAATTGATCGACACCTTACTCGACATTCGCTTTGATAAATTCCACGCGCTGTCGCTCAAGGCGCTGCGCAAAATCGTGCCGCACATGGAAGCGGGATTTCGCTACGACGAAGCCTGCGAAAAAGCCGGTTACCACCACAGCCAACTGCACAAGGTGGGCGAAGGTGAGCACAAATATTTACCGCCGCTCTACGATGGGCGCGACAAAGATGGTCGTATGGTGTTCAACAAAGATATGGACATTCCACGTAACCCAGTCGTGTTGCGCGCGCTCAATCAGGCGCGCAAAGTGGTCAATGCCATTGTTCGTGAATACGGCTCACCTCACGCCGTGCATATCGAAATGGCGCGCGACTTATCACGTCCCTTGGATGAACGGAGAACGATCGAAAAAGAACAAAAAGAATTCCGTGACCGCAACGACAAGGACAAAACCGAATTCGTCAGCCAATTCCATATTTCCGGCGAGGCGAAAGGCAGAGACTTTGAAAAATGGCGGCTCTATCGCGAACAGCAAGGTAAGTGCGCATACTCGGTTGAACCCATAGATATCAATCGCTTGCTTGAATTGGGGTATGTTGAAATCGATCACGCCCTGCCCTACTCACGCAGCTTTGATGACAGCAAAAATAATAAAGTGCTGGTACTGGCCAAGGAAAACCGCAACAAAGGCAATCAAACGCCATACGAATATTTACTTCGCCTTGATGGTGCCGAGAATGGTCCGCGCTGGCGGCAATATGTCGGCTTTGTTGAATCAACCAAAGCCTACCGTATGGCAAAACGCAGCCGGCTGTTGCGCAAAGACTTTGGCAACAAAGAAGCGGAAGAATTCAGGGAACGCAATCTGAACGACACGCGCTACATCTGTCGCTTTTTCAAGAATTATGTCGAACAATTTTTGAAACTGGCTGATGAAAGCGAATCAAAGCGATGCGTGGTGGTGAGCGGACAACTGACTTCAATGTTACGCGCAAGATGGGGTTTGGTAAAAATGCGCGGCGATAGCGACCGTCACCACGCGCTTGATGCCGCGGTGGTAGCAGCTTGCAGCCACGGTATGGTCAAACGCATGTCGGACTACGCTCGCAGAAAAGAATTAAAAAATGTGTATGACGGCTTTGTTGATATGGAAACCGGCGAGATTGTAAATCCGAGCATGTTTCAACAGTTACGCGAGCACTTTCCCGACCCATGGCCGCACTTCCGCGACGAACTCAAAGCGCGGTTAAAAATTGATGACCTGGCGATACTGCGCACGACAGTTGCGGAATTCGCCACCTATTCGCCAGAGGCCATAACGGCATTGCGCCCGCTGTTCGTATCGCGAGCGCCGCAGCGGCGTAATGGTGGCGCGGCGCATAAAGATACGGTTTATGGGCAGCCAGCGCGTTTGGCGGAGCAAGGCGGCGTGACACAAAAGGTGCGGCTCTCAAGCCTGACATTGAAAGACCTTGATCAATTGATCGATCCGCATCGTAATGAAAAACTTTACGCGGCAATTCGTACGCGCCTTGAAGCTCATGGTGGAAAAAGCGACAAAGCGTTTCCACCTGATAACCCTCTGCGCAAGCCTGATGGTGAAGGCAACCCCACCGGCCCCATCGTTCGTACCGTCACCATGGTGATCGACAAATTGTCGGGAATTTCTGTGCGCGGGGGGATTGCGAAGAATGATTCGATGTTACGTGTAGACGTGTTTGCCAAAACAGGTAAATTTTTTCTTGTGCCAGTCTATGTGCACCATGGGGTAACAGGACTGCCGAATCAAGCCATTGTTGCATTGAAGGACGAAAATGAATGGACACTTATAGATCAGAGCTTTCAATTCTACTTTTCAATATATCCAAATGATCTCGTAAAAGTAAATTTGAAAAAAGAAGCCCACATGGGTTACTACGCTGGATGTGACCGCTCAACTGGGGCTATCAACCTTTGGGCACATGATCGCAATATGCAAATTGGTAAAGACGGGCTTATTCGAGGCATTGGTGTGAAAACGGCGCTTTCGGTCGAGAAATTTAACGTCGATACATTAGGCAACATCTATCCCGCACCGCCTGAGACACGTCGTGACTTGGCGTAGCGTCATGATCTCGCGCCCAGCCAAGCTGCGGCGCGAACATTATTCCCTTGCGATTGAGCAGGAGCAGACCGCGTTCGTTCCCTTTGAGGACATCGCGGTCATCATGCTCAATCATCGCGAGATTTCGCTGACGCACCCCGTGCTGTCGGCCTGCGGCGAATATGGCATCAGCCTTTTTGCCACGGGTGATACCCATCACCCCAGCGGGGTGTTTTTGCCGTTTCTCAGCCACTCACGCGCCACACGCTGGTTGCGTTTTCAACTTGGCATGCCGCGCCCGGTGGCGAAGCAAACCTGGGCGGCCATAGTCAGAAAAAAAATTGCCAATCAATCGGCCTGTTTGAAATTAGCAGGAATCGACGGCGCTGACCGCCTCGCTGATTACACCGCTCGCGTGCGCTCTGGCGACAGCGGCCATGTTGAGGGCCAAGCTGCGGCTTTTTATTTTGCCAAACTATTCGGCAAGGATTTTCATCGAGGGAAAGAATGCTGGATCAACTCGGCCCTCGATTACGGTTACGCCGTGCTTCGCGGCACTATTGCGAGAGGGTTGGTCGCGCATGGTTTATTGCCCTCATTGGGGCTGTTTCACTCGAGCGAACAAAACGCATTTAATCTTGCGGATGATTTGATTGAACCCTTCCGTCCGTTGGTTGATCTGCATGTCGTCAAGCATCGCATCCCGGATAGTGCCGACCTGCTGCCCAGCGACAAGGCAGAACTCATCGCGCTGCTGAATGTGGATGTGGGCATGCCGAGTGGCGCAACATCCGCGCTCAATGCCATCGAAACCGCCGTTGAAAGCCTCGCGCGCATTTACGAAAGCGGCGCGGAAGGCACCCTCGAACTGCCCACGTTGATAGGCCTGCGCGCGCATCAACGCGATATGTAGTCATGGGCGCTGAAACACGACGTTATATGCGACTCATCGTGTTGTTTGATCTGCCTGTTGTCACCCGCGCTGAGCGCCGGGCGTACACCGTATTCCGCCGTTTTCTAATTAACGACGGTTACGACATGATTCAATTTTCAATCTATGGACGCATACTCAACGGCATCGACGCCGAAAAAAAACACATGAAACGCTTGGTCGATAACCTGCCGCCTGCCGGGTCAGTGCGCTGCCTGTCGGTAACAGAAAAACAATTTGCCGGCATGAAACTGTTGGTGGGGTTGCCGCTGTTTCAGGAAAAAGCCATCAAAGCGAATCAAATGCTGCTGTTTTGAAGCAGATTTTTAAAAGACAAAGCCCCGAAAACGTCTTCGGGGCAATGACTTACGGCAAGTATATTGTAGCAGTCCGGGGTGAGAGAGGGAGCTACAACCGGATATACGCGCGGTTGCTGAGGGGTTGGATTGTAGCAGTCCGGGGTGAGAGAGGGAGCTACAACCCGCTACCAAAAACTCTCGTTGCAAATTTTATTGTAGCAGTCCGGGGTGAGAGAGGGAGCTACAACGCACCGGGACTACGGGCAGCGACGGCAATAATTGTAGCAGTCCGGGGTGAGAGAGGGAGCTACAACCAACAGAGTTGCGGTTTTGGCACATTACATATTGTAGCAGTCCGGGGTGAGAGAGGGAGCTACAACAAATGCACACCATACCCGCAAACCCCGCCAATTGTAGCAGTCCGGGGTGAGAGAGGGAGCTACAACCGATACAAGAGCACTACGGGGATCAAGGGAATTGTAGCAGTCCGGGGTGAGAGAGGGAGCTACAACTGACGATGGTGGTGATTTATATGACAAGCAATTGTAGCAGTCCGGGGTGAGAGAGGGAGCTACAACCTACGGGACGGCTTTTTCTTCACCGTCCTTATTGTAGCAGTCCGGGGTGAGAGAGGGAGCTACAACCGCCGACTACGACAATATTGCAGCGTGGACATTGTAGCAGTCCGGGGTGAGAGAGGGAGCTACAACGATTTAATTTCGACGGGGAAAAACCCCCGTCAAAATTAAATCGGCGCGCCCCGCGCGCGTTTTTAGGGCGTGATTTTTCGCTAATTTCTGAGTTACTTCTCCAAATATAATTTTGCAGAAAAATTTCCTTCAAACAAAAAGCCCGCGCATTGCGGGCTTTTAAATTTCTTCAACAACCTAGCAAAAAATTATTTCAGCTTGGTTTCTTTAACTATTACATGTTTGCTGCCGACAAAATCGAATTTGCTGATCTCCATTTTTTCGGGCATTATTTTTTTGCCGGTGACAGAAGATTAATTTTTGCTGTAACCCGCCTCACGCTGGCTACGTATCGCCAAGACAAAGACTGTATCGATCTGTCCGATATAACGATAAAGTGCGACATAACCTTGACTGCTGCGCCCGACGACCAGTTCGCGCATGTCTACGGTGATTGGTCTGCAGATTAGTGGATTGTGCTGCAATACTTCTATGGCATGGATAATTTCTGTGATTCGATCCGTTGCGTCCTCAACAGCATATTGTGCGAGATGGTTAAGTATGCGATCAAAGTCTTTTTGAGTTTCGGGTGCCAGTTCGATTCTGGCCATGCTCAGCGAGCCAGTTTTTTAGCTGCGGGGCGGGCAACGGTTTTGCCCACGACTTTTCCTTCGAGATAGCCGCGCATTTTTTCCCAGGAAATTGTTTTGCCCGACGCGACCAGATTAGCGTAGCGCCGGTTGGCGTCTTCATGAAAATCGGCCTGCTGTTCAGCTTGGGCGGCCTTTTCTGAGATGGCCTCCAGAATAAAATTATGCGCAGTCGTGCCTGCCTTCTCGGCAGCGATAGCCACACGCGATTTGAGTGCTTCCGGCAAACGGATGGTGGTTGTGGACATGGCTGCGCTCCGATCAAAAATTAAATTGTAGCACATGCGTGCTACAGTTACAACCAGTCGGGCTGTCGATCAAAGTCACATGCTCTGGAAGCAGGCCGCGATGCTATAGCTACAAAATATTCACTCAACAAAAAACACGCCAGAGGGTTTTTTGTTTTGAGCTTGCCGAATATTATTTCAGTTTGGTTTTTTTTACATCACATACTTGCGGGCTACGGAATCAAATTTGCTGATCTCCATTTTTAGGGCATGATTTTTCGCTGATTTTCGAACGACTTCACTTAAAATAATTTCGAAAAATTCTCAAACAAAACTAAAGCAAAAAATATTTCAGCTTGATCGCACTACATTATCGCCCCGCATCCATCTCCGTGAACAATGCTTCGGCAATATGAAACGCTGCGTTGGCCGCAGGCACGCCGCAGTAGATGGCAGATTGCATCATCACTTCTTTAATTTCGTCGCGCGTTACGCCGTTGGTGATTGCGCCGCGCAAATGCAATTTCAATTCGTCGCCGCGATTGAGGGCGATGAGCATGGCGACGGTGATGAGGCTGCGCGAATGTTTGGGCAGGCCGGGGCGTGTCCAGATGTCGCCCCATGCGTGGCGGGTGATCATCTCTTGGAATGCTTCGTTGAACGCGTTGCGCTTGCTCATGGTTTTGTCGACATACGCGTCGCCCAGCACGGCGCGGCGCGTTTCCATTCCTTTGTTGTAGCGTTCCTGTTCGTCCATGTTGGCCTCGATGTGAAAAATAATTTTTCTAAAAATGTTAAGTGGCAAGAAATTGCAACACGTTTTGTGTAAACGCTTCACTCGCTTCGATGTTGGAAATATGCGCGGCGGGCAATTCAACATAGCGCGCGCCTTTGATGTGGTCTGCAAGAAATTTTCCGTCGGCGGGCGGCGTGGCAACGTCGTGCGTACCTGCGATCACTAAGGTCTGCGCTCGAATGTTGGCGATGCTTTCGCCTTGATCCATATCGCGTACTGCGGCGCAGGCTGCGATATTGAAATGAAAATTTTATTTATCATGATTTTTCAGTAAGGCAAACCCACGTAATTTTCCGCCAGCGAAACCTGTGCAGCCTTTGAACTTATCAAATATTCCAATTCCGATTGTTTGATTTTACGGCCGAAGTCGCCGTCGTCGGGAAAACGATGCAACAGTGATGTCATCCACCAGGAAAAGCGTTCCGCTTTCCACACCCGCTTGAGCGCGCGCTCCGAGTAGCCATCCAGTTCTGTTGACGAAGCGTTTTGATAATGGGAGATAAACGCTTGCGACAAATAGCGCACATCGCTGGCCGCAAGATTTAATCCCTTCGCGCCTGTGGGCGGCACAATATGCGCCGCATCGCCAGCGAGAAACAGCCGCCCGAAGCGCATCGGCTCGGCGACAAAACTGCGCAATGGCGCGATGCTTTTTTCAATGGAAGGCCCGGTGATCATTTGCTTTGCGGTGTCGGGGTGCAATCTTGATTTCAGTTCGGCAAAAAACTTTTCATCAGGCCAGTGTTCAATTTTTTCATCCAGCGCACATTGTATGTAATAACGGCTGCGCTTCATCGAGCGCATGCTGCACAAGGCAAAACCCCGCTCATGGTTAGCGTAAATCAACTCGTGCGACACGGGCGGCGTATCGCACATCACGCCCAGCCAGCCGAAGGGATACACGCGCTCAAATGTTTGCATAGCTCGCGCGGGAACGCTGGCACGGCTCACGCCGTGATAGCCGTCGCAACCAGCGATGAAGTCACACGATAATTCATGGGTGACACCATTTTTTTGGTAGCGAACCGTGGGAGACGATGAATCAAAATCGGTGAGGCTGACTTGCTCCGCTTCGTAAATGCTTGTCGCACCCGACGCTGCGCGCGCAGCCATCAAGTCACGCGTGACTTCGGTCTGGCCATACACGGTAACTTGCTTACCGCCGGTTAATTTTTCTAAATCAATGCGGTAGCTCACCCCTTCGACGGAGAGTGCAAAACCCTGGTGAACCAGGCCTTCAGCATGCAGGCGCTGCCCCACGCCCGCGTCGTCAAGCAAATCGCATGTGCCTTGCTCGAGCACGCCGGCGCGAATGCGGCCGAGCACGTAATCGGAACTGCGCAATTCGAGAATCAGATTATCAATGCTCGCAAGCGTGAGCAATTGGCCGAGCAACAACCCCGCAGGGCCTGCGCCGATGATGATGACGGGGATGTGTTTTGAATTTATTGTTGTCATAAATTGACGCTATTACATCGGCGAAACAAAATCGTATCGGGTTTACCGGCTGAGCGTTTTCATTTCAGCCACGCTGCTCGCGGAAAAAACCCAATTTCTCTTGCGCGACCCGGTCAGAATACGAAAACAAAACAAGTTCGCTCGTTGCGGCTAACGTCTGGCGCATCCAGCCCGGCACGACAACAATATCGTGAGGGGACACGTCGAAGCGTGTGCCTTCGACGGTAATCGTACCGGTGCCTTCGACCACAATGTGCACCATGCTGTCGGTGCTGCGATAAGCCTGTGTTGTAAAATTTTTCGGTAGCAAACGGATCATCGTCGCCATGGTCGGCATGGCCCAACCGCCATCGAGGGGATTGACGTAGCGCATCAGATAACCGTGGTGCGCATCGGGCGCGCCTGCGCGGGCCAGCGCATGCAACGCCTCGCGCGTGCGCGCGTAGGGGTAATTGAAAACGGGCGAGTTTAACGACTTGCGCGTGTAACCCACCGGCAACAAGCCCGAGCCGAAACGCGCCAGCGCGTCACCGATTGGCCGCGTGATGTCCGCTTCGTCATCGCAATGGTCTTCGCGGAAGGTGCAGTTGAAAAACGCGGTGATGGGAATGTCTAAACCGTCGAGCCAGATCATCGGCCCGCTCGATTCCTGGCCGTGATGGTGGAATGTCCACGACGGTGTGATGACAAAATCGCCGGGATGCATAATGGTTTTTTCGCCATCGACTGCCGTATAAGCGCCGCTGCCTTCGACAATAAAACGCAGCGCCGATTGCGTGTGGCGATGAGCCGGTGCCACTTCGCCCGGCATGATGAGCTGCAAACCGGCGTAAAGCGAATGGGTGATTTGTGAGCTGCCTTTGAGGCCGGGGTTTTCCAGAATCAGCACGCGCCGCTCTGCTTCCTTCGCGCTGATGTGCTCGGCCGACTCCATCACATACGGCCGCACGTCGGCGTATTTCCAGCAGTGCGCCACACCGATGGGCGTCGGCGCTTCGGGCACGAGAGACTTCAACCGCGTCCATAACGGCGCAAGATGCTGCGTATCGGCGCGACCGTAAAACGCTTCGCGCTGGATTTGAATGTCGGCGGCCTTGTTCATAAACACTCCCGCGTTACACCACGCGCACGTTGATTTCACCAAGGCCATCGATGCCGCCGCGCATGCTCTGCCCGCGCTCAACTTTGCCCACGCCTTCGGGTGTGCCGGTGTAAATTAAATCACCGGGCCGCAATTCAAAATATTTTGAAAGATAAGCAATGATTTCCGGCACCGACCAGGTTAATTTCTCAATGTCGCTGCGCTGCTTATCCACGCCGTCCACTTGCACCCACAACGCGGCCTTTGTCGGATGGCCGATTTTCAACGCCGGTTGCAACGGCCCAATGGGGGCGGACTGATCAAACGCCTTGCCCAATTCCCACGGCCTGCCTTTGTCGCGCGCTTGCAATTGCAAATCGCGCCGCGTCATATCGAGGCCAACGGCGTAGCCGAACACGTGTTCGTTGGCGTTTTCAATGGCGATGTCGCGCCCGGCTTTGCCTATCGCCACAACCATTTCAATCTCGTGCTGAAAATCTTTGCTCTGCGGCGGATAGGCGATCTCGACGGTTTTGCCGGTCGGCACAACGACAATGCTGTTGTCGGGCTTGCAGAAAAAAAACGGCAGCTCGCGATCATCGAACCCCATTTCGCGCGCGTGCGCCGCGTAGTTGCGGCCTACGCAATACACGCGACGCACAGGGAATTGCGCGTCACTACCGATAACGGGGACGGAAATTTGTGCTTCTGGCTCAAATATGTAACTCATTGATTATACTCAGTTTAATTGGATAAAAAGCATCAGTCGGCGAGGCAGTTTTCGACCTTCCAACCATACAACCATTCGAGCGCATCGTAAAATTTTTCCGGGGTGCGCCCTTTCCATAAATCGTTTCGCACCAAACGCTCCACGCCTTTCGCGCGAAATATGCGCCCCATCTCCCGCGCCGACAACAACACGCGCGCGGTGCGCGCCACGGGCGAACGTTGGTAATGATCGAAAGCATTGGCGAAATTATTTTCATGCACGCGCAACGCTTCGCCCAGCGTCACCGCGTCTTCCATCGCCATGCACGCGCCTTGCGCGAGATATTGCAGCATCGGGTGCGCGGCATCGCCTAGCAATGTTACCCGACCATAATTCCATTGTGCAATCGGTTCGCGGTCGGCGGTGGCCCAACGCTTCCAGTCTTTCGGCAAATCGATGAGCTGTCGCGCTCGCATCATCCTGCTCAACGTGCGTTACCGCAGTCGAAGTCAGCACCTCGATCCGCCCCGTCTCTTGCGCGCCTTCGAGCAATGATTTATGCACATCGGCGCGGTGAATCACCGCATAAGGATTGCCGAAATGCTGGCGAAACGCCTCGCCCACGGGAATGCGCCCGACGAGGGATTCGTCCAGCGCATCGTGCATCACCATCTCACCGTATACACCGCGCGGCCGCGGGCCCGCTCGCCTATGCCCAGCGCATCAAACGCCGCGAAACCATTCGGGCCAAGCTGAATACCCGCGCCAATCTCGCCCAGCTGCGGCGCTTGCTCCAGCACTTTGACGACAAAACCCTGCCGCGTCAGCGCCAGCGCCGCCGCAATGCCGCCTATGCCGCCGCCTGCTACCAAGACTTGCTGATCAGATCGTGTCATGGAATGACCCCGAAAATACTATCGCTTTAACTATCGCCTTACCACTAGCCGTTTCGCTGTAGCAAAAAAATGCCACAGACGGCGCGCAAAAAAAGGTGGCAGACAACAAAAAGCCCGCATGCGCGGGCTCACTTTTGTTTCATCAACCGATCTTGCGCCCGGCCGAAATTATTTCAGCTTGGTTTCTTTATACATCACATGCTTGCGAGCCACGGGATCGAATTTACTGATCTCCATTTTTTCGGGCATGGTTTTT
>JAYTVC010000049.1:0-65588 GCA_043744215.1 Pseudomonadota bacterium | reverse complement strand
TTTGAAGGAAATTGAGTACCGCTATAATCATCGGGGCGAGAACGTTTTTAAGCAGTTCCTGAAACTCTATTTTGGTTACGTTTCGCCCTAATTACCTTAATTTTTATATCATTCGATCTGCTTTCGTGCGCACAGGGCACGAACCATTTATTTCGCCTGCATCGGATTGGTTGGATTGCGTTGATGCAAAATTTCGTCATAGCGCATTTGCAACGCGGGCAAAATGCGCGGATGGGTGAGGATATAAAATTTGTCTTCGGCGATGGCAGCGAATACGTCGTTGGCCACATCGGCAGCGGTTTTTTTGCCTTTGAGCAAAGCCTGTTTTAAATTTTCGTAGCGGGCGATTTGTTCAGGCGTCACGGCTTCGGTTTCATTTCTTAATTCAACAGGCCGGTTGCGCGCCGAGTCGCCGATACCCGTATTCACATACGCCGGACACAAAACGGCTGCATGAATTTTCGCGCCGACTTCGTTGAGGTCGTGATACAAAGTTTCCGTCAGCGCCACCACGCCGTGCTTGGTCACGTTATACGACGCCGACAGGGTCGGTGTGAGTAAACCTGCGACCGATGCTGTGTTGATGACATAGCCTTCTTCGCCGCTTGCCAGCATGCGCGGCACAAAAACGCGAATGCCGTGAATCACGCCCCACAAATTGACACCCAGCTCCCATTGCCAGTCGGCCTCGGTCGCTTCCCACGCGCGCTTGCCGCCGGCGACGCCGGCATTGTTGAACAATAAGTGCACGCCGCCAAAAGTTTCGTAGGCTTTGTCAGCCAGACGCTCTACATCTTTTGACTTCGACACATCAACCTTCACCGGCAACACTTCCGCGCCCATGCCCTGCAATTCCGAAGCAGCCGCTTGCAGGGTGCGGTCTTCAATATCGGCGATCACAATCTTAATCCCTTCGCGTACGCAGACATTCGCCATCGCGCGACCAAGGCCGCTCGCCCCGCCGGTAATGACCGCGACTTTACCTTTAAGGTCTTTCATTTTTGTATTCCTATTTACCCAGAAATTGTTCGATGACTTCAGCCAGCTTTTCCGGCTGGTCGTGGTGAAGCATATGGCCTGCGTTGTGTATCAGCGCTTCAGAATAGTTTTTGATTTCCTTTTTCCGTAACGCAAACATCGCCTCATCTTCTTTCAACCATTTGCTGATGATGTCGGTGTCGCTGGCGATCACCCACAGCACGGGTGCGCTTATCGCATTCCAGCAGGCAAAAGTTTCTTCGAAACGCGAAATCACCGGGCTGACGTTTTTGTGGCGCGGATCGCTGTTGAGTACGACATCGCCATTGGGCATTTTCTTCGCCCAGTGTTGCGCCAGATAGGCGGCTTTGTCGTCAGGCAATTTCGGATTGGTTTTTTGCAAGCGGGCGGCGACGTCGGCAAAATTTGTGTAGGGTTTGAAGCCCGGCGTCTCGCGCAACTCATCCAGCCATTTTGCGTATCGCTCCGGCGCTTTTTCAGCGCGGATGCGCGGCATGCCGAAACCTTCGAGGGAAATAAATTTTTGCACCCGCTGCGGCCGTGCGCCGGCATACAAACCCGCCGCGTTACCGCCCATGCTGTGGCCGACAAGATTAATCGGTTCATCGGGCGAGTAATGGTCGATGATGGCATCCATGTCGCCAATATAATCGGGAAAGTAATAGCCATCCTGCGGCCATTCGGAAAGACCGAAGCCGCGCCAGTCGGGGGCGATGACATGCCATTCTTTTTTAAATGCGTCGACAAGAAACTGAAATGACGCGCCCACATCCATCCAGCCGTGAAATAAAAATAGTTTCGGTTTCGCGTCATCGCCCCACAAGTGAATGTGATAACGCAAACCGCGAATGGTGATGAATTCGGAACGGCCCAGTTTGTGCGCTTGATACATTTTGGTGGACGAAGACGATTCAATATCAGGCATCGGCGCGTTTCACCTGATAACCGGCACGGGGAAAATGCACGATGACTTCGCCTGCACGGACATCCACACGACGAATGGCGATTTCATCCGGCCGGGCCAGCACGAGTTCGCCAACCGTCGGATCAATGCCGTAGTCAGACGGCGAAACGCTTACCTTGTCGCCAAACGCGACGCCATCGGGCAAATCGGGCGTACCGACAAAATCGCCCATGTGGGTGGAACTGCGCGCGTGATTCACCGCATCGGCGCTGGACATGTCTTCCGCTTCGCCATGGCCGAATGCGTTCATGCGAGCGAGCCAATCATGCACTCGCGGATAGTGATCGAAAATATCGGCAATCGGCCCCGCACGCAAAATAAACCACAGGCAATGATAAAAAGAAAAATCAGCAATGCTGGGCACGTCGCCCACAATATATTTTTCTCCCGCAGCAAATTGGCTTTCCAATTGTTGCAAGGTAGTTGTCACCGTCGCACGCGCTTCCGATAATGTCGGGCGCGTCACCGGGCCTTTTCGAAAAGCAGCGCGGTCTTCCTTGAACGCATTCAATTGCGCTTCGCTCATGCTTTTGAACATGGCCATGAAACCTGCAGGCTGCATGGCGACAGCAACAGACGCCACAAACAAATGCTGGTCAGCCCAAGCCGCCGCCGCATTCGCCGCCGCATTGCTACGCGCCGGATACAGCGTGGGCACATGCTTGATTTCTTCCAGCACGCGCGCGATAAGTGTCGTGTCGCAATAAATATCTGCGCCGATTTGTAAAATGGGCGTGCGCCGATAGCCGCCGGTGAGCGCGATCACATCGGGCTTGGGCATGATGGCAGGAATGATCACGCTGCTCCATTGGAGTTTTTTGTAGCCCATGATGAGGCGGATTTTTTCCGCAAAGGGCGACATCGGGTAATGGTGGAGAATGATTTCGGTCATTGATTTTCCTGTTAGTTATTTTGACTTAAAAACTTTACCACAGAGGCACAGAGACACAGAGAAAGGCAAAATCTATAACAATAATTATTCAATAAAATCATATAGTTACATAACAATCAATTTTAGCCAAAGGTTTAGGCTTTTTGCATTACTCTGTGTCTCTGTGTCTCTGTGGTGAGATTTAATTTCTAACCAAATAAATCCGGCTGTTCCTTGACGATGCGATCCCAGAGCGGTTGAAACTGAAACCATCCGGCGAAATGCGAACCGACTTGCGAGCAGGTGAGCGATGCATTTTTATCGTCGATCAAAATCGGCTTACCCGCTGCTTCCGCCAGCAATTGCGCCTGACACGAACGCTCCATGGTAATAAACCACCAAGCTGCTTCATCCACCGTGTGGCCGACTGTGAGCAAGCCGTGATTTTGCAAAATCACCGCTTTGTTGTCACCCAAGGCTTTGCCGATACGCGCGCCCTCGCTGGTGTCGAGCACCACACCGGTGTAATCGTTGAACAGCGAATGGCTTTTATAAAACGCGCAAACATCCTGCGTAATCGGATCAAGCAAACGCCCCAGCGTTGACCAGCTCTTGCCATACAACGAATGCGAATGCGCCGCCGCCACACAATCGGCCCGTGCCGCATGCACTTGCGAATGAATAGCAAACGCCGCGCCGTTGACGGGCCTGTTGCCCTCGACCACTTCGCCCGTATGCGATACGCGAATCAGGTCTGACGCCTTGATTTGCGAAAAATGCATACCGAATGGATTCACCCAAAACGAATCAGTGAACTCCGGGTCGCGCGCCGTGATGTGCCCTGCCACACCTTCATCGAATCCGAATTTGGAAAACAATCGAAACGCACCGGCAAGTTTTTGTTTGCGGTACAAGCGCTCTTCTTCAAGGGTTTTGAATGCGGGTGGCTGCGGCAGATTCATGCCGAGTTGCGATTGCGGCAGTTTCACGTTGTCGTTCATAGCAATCTCCTTTTACGGTGCGCTGCACTTCATATATATTGTCATTTTACAGCAATCCCCGCCTCATCTTCACTGCCCGGCGAATAGCGATAAGTGGATTCGCCCACGGCCAGCAACTCGTCCTGCTCGTTAAATACTTCTGCCGTCGCCGCAAATATTTTCCGGCCGCCACCACGTTTTTTACCGATGGCTCGAATCGTGCCTGAAGTCGCGCTGCCGATATAGCTGGTGGTCAGCGACAAGGTAACTGCGAGCCGCATATTGTCCTTCACCGAACAGTAACAACCGGCATAGCCGCAAGCCGCGTCAATCAACGTGGCGATCACACCGCCATGCAACAGACCACTGCGATTGCGGTGATGGCCCTGGATTACAAATTCGATCACGACATAGTCCGGTTTCCACTCCACGACCTTAAAGCCGAGAGAATCATTGAAGCCGACGATTGGATTTTCGTTATCAGAAATATTGTCGGATTTCGCCATGTCTTTCACTGCAACTTGAAATTCCTTCCCGCAACAGGAAAAATTTCTGTTTCCAATTTGCTTTGGCGTCAGTCCGCCTTCGCATCCCGAATCATATTCCTTGCAATTACTAGTTGCTGAATCTGGCTCGTGCCTTCATACAAGCGGAACAAACGCACGTCGCGATAAAAGCGTTCGATGCCGTAGTCGGCAATATAGCCTGCACCGCCATGAATCTGCACCGCGCGATCCGCCACCCGTCCGCACATTTCACTGGCGAACAGTTTGCTGCAACTAGCTTGCGTGCTGATGTCTTTGCCTTCGTCGCGCTGGCGCGCTGCGTCGAGCACCATGCACCACGCAGCATAAATTTCGGTTTTACTGTCGGCAAGCATGGCTTGTATCAATTGGAAATCCGCGATAGGTTGGCCAAATTGTTCGCGGTCCATGGCGTATTTCAATGCGTCAGCCAGCATGCGTTCTGCCGCGCCGACGCAGACGGCAGAAATATGTAAACGCCCTTTATCCAAAACTTTCATCGCAGTTTTGAAACCGACGCCTTCTTTGCCACCAATAAGCTGCCTGGCGGGAATGCGGCAGTGGTCGAAATTGACATCACAAGTATGCGCGCCACGCTGGCCCATTTTTTTATCATTTTTGCCGAGCGATAATCCCGGCGTATTTTTTTCCACAATGAAAGCCGAGATGCCGCCAGATCCTTTGATATCTGCATTGGTGCGCGCCATGACAGTGAAAATATCTGCCTCCGGAGCATTGGTAATGTAACGCTTGCTGCCATTAAGAATGTAATATTCACCGTCGCGTTTGGCAGAAGTTTTGAGCGATGCCGCGTCAGAGCCCGAATCGGGCTCAGTCAATGCAAATGAACCGATAATTTCTCCCGACGCGAGTTTAGGCAGGTAATATTTTTTTTGTTCTTCCGTGCCGTCAATCAAAATGCCTTGTGCACCAATGCCGTTATTCGTACCAACCAGTGAGCGGAATGCGGGCGAGGTCTTGCCTAACGCCATTGCGAGCAACACTTCCTCTTCCATCGTCAAACCAAGGCCGCCGTATTGCTCGGGAATGGCGAAGCCGAACAACCCGAGCGATTTCATTTCATTGACGATAACAGGAGGAACCTCATCGCTATCTGCGACAAGATTTTCGTTTGGCACCAGGCGTTCACGCACAAAGCGCGCAACGGCGGAGAGCAATGCATCGAGAATTTGCGGGTCGCGTATCAACGGGGATGGGTATAGTTTGATGTTGTCTTATATAAGCACATTGGACACTAATGCGTAGCGGGTCGTCAATGTATAGTTGCGCTATGGAAATAGAGTAAAATAACTTACATCAAAACATCAAAACCGCCTGATAAAACCACATCGGACAGCAAAAATATGCTTAACGCCTATCTCTACGACGGACTTCGTTCCCCTATCGGCCGCCACGCAGGCAAACTCGCCAGTGTACGTCCCGATGACCTTGCTGCCGAAGTTATCAAAGCCCTCGTCGCCCGCTCGGCATTTAAGCCGGACCAAATCGAAGACGTGATTCTTGGCAACACCAATCAGGCAGGCGAAGACGCGCGTAACATCGCGCGCCACGCTGCGTTGCTAGCAGGCTTGCCGCCCGCGGTAGGCGGCGCGACGGTGAATCGTTTATGCGCCAGCGGATTACAAGCCGTTATCGACGCCGCGCGGGCGGTGAGCTGCAGCGAAGGCGAACTCTACATCGCGGGTGGCGTCGAGAGCATGAGCCGCGCCCCGATAGTCATGGCAAAAGCCGAAAGCGCCTACAGCCGCGACATTAAAATTTTTGATTCCACCATCGGTGCACGTTTTCCCAACCCCAAAATCACCACGCAATTCGGCGGCGACACCATGCCGGAAACATCCGACAACGTGGCGAAACAATTTGGCATCACTCGTGAGGCGTCGGATATTTTCGCGGCGGCATCGCAAGCCAAATACGCCGCTGCCAAAGCCGCCGGATTTTTTGCCGGTGAAATTCACGCCATCAGCGTTGCCACCGGCAAAAAAACTCCGCCGATGGTAGTGAATGAGGACGAACACCCGCGCGCGGATTCCAACTTCGACGTGTTGCAAAAAATGAAGCCGCTATTCGACGGCGGCGTCACCACCGCAGGCAATGCCTCGGGCATCAACGACGGCGCAGCGGCGTTATTTATCGGCAACAAAAGCGTTGGCGATAAAGCCGGCGTCAAACCGATAGCAAAAATTTTGTCAGCAGCTTCCGCAGGTATCGAGCCGCGTATCATGGGCGTCGGCCCAGCGTATGCCATCCCGAAAGCCTTGCAGCGCGCAGGACTTACCCTGAAAGACATGGACATCATCGAAATCAACGAAGCCTTCGCCGCGCAAGTGCTGGGCTGTTTGCATTTACTAAAAGTCGATTTCGACGACAAGCGCGTCAACCCCAACGGCGGCGCCATCGCCATCGGCCATCCGTTAGGCTGCTCTGGCGCGCGCTTGGCTTTAACTGTTGCGCGCGAATTGCAGCGGCGCAATGGCCGCTACGCCGTGATCAGTCTTTGTATCGGTGTAGGACAAGGATTAGCAATGGTAATTGAAAAGGTTTAATTGGTGTTTTAATTGCAAACAAAAAATATATTCTTACCCGTCATACCCGCGCAGGCGGTATCCAGCGCCTTTCAAATAAAAAGCCTTAATGCCAATAAAATCTGCTCCCTTTGAAAAGGGGATCAATAGGGGTTAGCATTTTTAATTCACGCCTGCGCGGGCATGACGAGAGCGGAAAGTATTTTGCAGGCAATACACACGCTACACTTTTTTCTGGCATTCCATACAGTAAACGTTGCCCCCGAATTTGGCCTTATTAAACCAACAGAACTTGGCGACGTTGTAGGTGACACCCTCTCCGCAAGTGGAACAGGCTAGTTTCGATTTTTTCTCAGCTTCTGACTTAGACTCGACCTTGTCCACTTCAACCTTAGCGGAAGGAGCTTGAATCTCGACACGCCTGCTTTTGGTTGCGATCTGCTTGGGCAGGCCGAATCTGGCATGCCAATCGAAATCAGAGGGAACGTGCAAAGCTGTAAGTCGCTTTGCCAAACTCTCCAATGTATTAGGGCTAATAATCTTGGCTACTGACTGAATAAACTTAACATTGCTATTGTTATCGAAGTCCACTGCTCTGTGGATTCGGGGCTTTATTTGATCCACTTTCAGGATGTCGTCAATACCTTCGACATTCGACTTTGGCCGTTGGATACGTGCGTTCTTGGAAATCAGTATCAAGCTTTTGATTTCCGGTTTGATAGTGAAGCCTAGCCGCTTCGGCAGCTCGACTGCCCCGCTGTCGAACAACGCTTTGAGGACGATTATGTGCTTACGGTTTTGCTCGAAGGGTGAGGGAACCCCGTAAGGTTTACCGCCATAGAAAGCCGCGCACTCGCCATGCTCATTGATGGCCACCCCTTCGTTAAAACGCTTGCTCTCGCATACCCACACATCGAGAAATCGGTTGATGACAATGTGGTCAATTTGAGCCACTCGCCCATCGTGCACAAGGCGCAAGTCATGAATAATCGCCCAGTTCTCCGACTGGCCGTAATGGAACTCGATTTCGTAGGCGGCCTCTTTTTCGCCTCTGACTCCAGACTGAATGAACTTTATTTCCAGCTCGATTTTCCGCACCGTCTCAGCGCTGACCTCTGGATGGGTCAACAATTCTTGCAGGGTTTCGATGTCCTTTAACCTGCCATCGGATTGTTTAATGATCATAGATATGTCTTATTCTTTGCAATACAGCAAGGCTAAAGGCGCTGTATCTGACTGTCTATGAACTACAGCATATATTCTGACTTCGGTATAGCGCTCAATCCCAATTGAGGGGGTACGGCTGAAATATTTTGGGCTGGGTGAGTTTGAAACGTTTTTATTTTTCACGGCGACCTTATACGTACTTGCCGCTATACTATACATATGACCCCCGTCGCACTCTCCCATCTCCGCGTTCTCGATCTCTCCCGCGTGCTTGCTGGCCCGTGGTCGTCGCAGATTCTCGCCGACATGGGCGCCGATGTAATCAAGATCGAGCGACCCGGTACGGGTGATGACACGCGTGATTGGGGGCCGCCGTTTTTGAAAGACGCGAGTGGCAACGACACCAAAGAAGCGGCCTATTACCTCTCGACCAATCGCGGCAAAAAATCTTTGGCGCTGGATATTTCCAAACCCGAAGGCCAGGAAATCATTCGCAAGTTGGCGCTGGTGTCGGATATTTTTATTGAGAATTTCAAGGTCGATGGCTTGAAGCATTACGGCCTTGATTACGTGTCGCTAAAAAAAATCAATCCGAAATTGATTTATTGTTCCATCACCGGCTTCGGGCAAACGGGCCCTTATGCACACTACGCCGGTTATGACATCATGATTCAGGGCATGGGCGGCATGATGAGCGTGACCGGCGAACGCGACGACAAGCCCGGCGGCGGGCCGATGAAGGTCGGCGTGGCGGTGACGGACATCATGACCGGCATGTATGCGACGGTGGCGATTCTCGCTGCGCTGGAACACCGGCATCAAAGCGGTGAAGGTCAATACATCGACATGGCTTTGCTCGACACACAAGTGGCGATGCTGGCGAACCTGGCCTCGAATTATCTGGTCGCAGAAAAAATTCCCCAGCGCATGGGCAACGCTCACTCGACCATCGTGCCATATCAATCATTTGAATGCGCCGACGGCCACATGATTCTCGCTGTCGGCAACGACAATCAATTCGAAAAATTTTGTGCCATCGCAGGGGTGATTGAAATGGCGAAAGACATTCGCTTTGCCACAAACAGTGAGCGGGTGAAGCATCGTGAAATTTTGGTTCCACAGCTGGAAAAAATTATTCTCAAACGCAAGCGCGATGATTGGCTTGCCGCGTTGGAACCGGCGGGCGTGCCTTGCGGGCCGATCAACAATATTGCGCAGGTATTCGACAATCCGCAGGTGAAGCATCGTGATGTGCGTGTCGATATTCCGCATTCGCTGTCGGGCTCTGTTCCCACGGTGGCGAATCCGATAAAATTTTCTGCCACGCCGATTGAATATAAAAAAGCGCCGCCGACTTTGGGCCAACATACCGACGAGGTTTTGCGCGATACTATATATATGAATGAGGCGCAGATTCAGGCATTACGAGATGCGAAAATTATTCAATAAAATCAATTAGTTATATTTATTTCATTTAATCGCTTCAGGGGAGACATCATGAAACAAAAAAACCGGCTCATCGCCATTGCAGTGACCGCATCCATTACCGCCTGCACCACCGTGCAAATCAATGACTCAACGCAAGCGGTCAAAACCGCAACGCAAATGGAAGTGATTCCGCTGCAATCGTTTCAAAGCAAAGTCATCATCGAAAAAACCTACGATGGTATCCGCGATGATTTTCTCACCGGCGGCCTTGGCATCAGCGGTTTGAAAAAACCTGCGGCACCCGCTTATGCCGATGCAAAATTTCCTTCTCCCGCTGAATTACGCACCGCCGCCATTCACGCTAACTATCGCGCGCTTACTGATACAACACCACTGGGCGGTTTCGGCGTGTTGTACGGCCCAAACATTGACGCCAACGGCCAGCCCACTTTGGGCGAAGGCCTGGTGGCGGGCGACGAGTTCATCACTTACGCCGACGACGGCCTCGGCAAACAAAACGTAACCTTGATGGTGCAGGTGCCAGCAAAGTTTGATGCAAAGAACCCGTGCATTGTCACCGCGAGTTCATCCGGCTCGCGCGGCATTTATGGCGCGGTGGGCACTGCGGGTGAATGGGGCTTGAAACACCATTGCGCCGTGGCTTACACCGACAAGGGCACAGGCACAGGCGCCCACGATTTGCAAAACGACATCGTGACTTTAATGGATGGCGAGCGTGTATTGAGTTTGCGTGCTGGCGTGCAATCGAATTTCACGGCGGACATAAAAAACGCGGCACGGGCAAAATTCAACGAGGCGACGCCGAACCGCTTCGCCTTTAAACACGCGCACTCGAAGCAAAATCCGGAAAAAGACTGGGGCAAAAATACGCTCGACGCGATTGAATTCGCATTTTATGTGTTGAACCAGAAAATGACTGACGGCCGCAAAGCGTTGTACACGCCGCGCAATACTATCGTCATCGCGTCGAGCATTTCCAACGGTGCGGCGTCAGCATTGCGTGCGGCCGAGCAGGATACCAAAGGTTTGATTTCCGGCATCGCCGTATCTGAGCCGCAGGTGTTTGCGCCGCTCGCGCAGCCTGCCAACATTCAGCAGGGCGGCAAGTCGTTTTCTACACAAAGCCGCAGCCTGCTTGACTATTACACGCTGCAAAATTTGTATCAGCCCTGCGCTAACCTTACCGCTGAAAATAAACCTGCGCCGTTCAACGTCACGCCCACAGCATTGATGCAAAACCGCTGCGCGTCATTAAAGGAAAAAGGCCTGCTGAAATCAGAAGACGCATTAGGGCAAGCAGCTGAAGCGCAAAAAATAATCAACGATTACGGTTTGCTGCCGGAGCAAAATGCTGTCGCGCCGTCGCACTATGCGTTCAATGTGCATCAATCCATCGTCGTCACCTATGCCAATGCCTACGGACGCTTTGGCGTAGAAGACAACCTGTGCGGATTCAGCTTCGGCGCGACTGTGGCAGCCGGCAAGGATGTCGATGCGGCAACGGTTGGCAATGTGCGCGCAGCAACGGCTGCGGAAGCGCTATTTTCCACCAGCAGCGGCATTCCACCAACGGGCGGTGTGAACTTAATTTACAACTTGTCAAAAGGTGGC
Organism: Pseudomonadota bacterium; assembly: GCA_043744215.1. Taxonomy (GTDB): domain Bacteria; phylum Pseudomonadota; class Gammaproteobacteria; order Burkholderiales; family JBEEJL01; genus JBEEJL01. The sequence continues at coordinate 54,477 of JAYTVC010000049.1, read as the reverse complement.
GCGAAGGAAGATCGTTTTGCCATTTCGCCTTCGACGAACCGAGCAGACTTAAACCTCGACGGCGCGCTGTGCCTGCGCAATCTCGCCACCGGCGTGGACACGGCCACCGGCGCACCGCTCAGCGGCGATGACCTCGCCAAACACCAGCGCATCATGCAAGGCGTAAGCGAAGTTAAACTCAGCGGCAATTTGCGCGGCAAACCGACGATCATCGTCAACGGTCGTGCCGATGCTGTGGTGGCTCCCAACTTTGCTTCGCGAGCCTATTTCACCGCCAACCAGCGCGCTGAAAACGCCGCTAGCAAATTGCGCTATATCGAAGTCACTAACGCGCAGCACCTCGACGCATTCAATGGCTTTGCCGGGTTCGACAGCCGTTTTGTACCGCTCTATGTTTATCTCACCAGCGCGTTGGATGCGATGTGGAATCATCTCAAGAACGGCAAACCGTTGCCGGCAAGCCAGGTGGTGAAACCAGTTGCCCGTTCCGTATCAAACGGTAAAGCGGTGGAGTTGAGCAATGCGAACCTTTCGCCCATCACGCCGGTTGCAGGAAATGATTTGGCGATTTCGTTTGATGGCGGGACGTTGCGGATACCAGAGTAGCCTTTTTATGAAATATCGACGCAGCCGATTGTGCGCTTCCCCTCCCCTTCAAGGGGAGGGCCAGAGTGGGGATGGGTGTCGTTTCAGTGGCGGGAGCGTGCACTAGCACCGTTATCGTTGTGTCATGCGACCACACCGCGCACCGTTTCCGCCCCCGCATAGCGCGTCCCGAGATACGCCACCGAAAGCAATCCTCCTCCCCATCCAAGGATGTGTTCCCACAAAATACCGGAGCCACAACATGACCGCCACCCTCCTCGTCGAACGCCGCAACAATGTGTTGCTGCTCACCATCAGCAATCCGGAAAAACGCAACGCGCTATCTCACGGGATGTATGAAATCGGCGCGCGCGAATTGGGAAAGGCTGCGAGCGACAACAACATCGGCGCAGCAATTATCACCGGCGCGGACAGCAATTTTTGCAGCGGCGGCGATCTCAGCCAGATCATCAAAGGCCGCGCGCTGCCAAAGGAAAACACGGCAAAAGGTATTGAGCAATTGCACGGATTTATCCATGCCATCAAATCATTTCCCAAACCCGTACTCGCGGCGGTAGAAGGCAACGCGGCGGGCGCAGGTTTTTCTATCGTGCTCGCATGCGACATGATTGTCGCTGCAGAAGATGCCCGCTTCAGCATGGCCTATGTGAAAGTCGGCCTCACGCCCGACGGCGGTGGCACGGCGTCGCTCGCGCAATTGCTGCCACGCCAACTCACCACAGAGCTTGCCATCGAAGGCACAACCGTCGCCACGCCACGCTTGCATGCGCTAGGCGTCATCAACCGCGCTGTCGCACCGGGCGAAGCATTGGAAGAGGCAATGAAATGGGCGCAAAAATTGGCGCGCGGCCCTCATGGTTCCATGGGCCGCATCAAACAATTGGTAAACGCGGCCTATGCCGGAGATTTTCAGGCGCAGCTTGATCGCGAGCGCGACAATTTTGTTGAAAGCCTGCATTCGCCCGATTGCGGCGAGGGCATCACGGCGTTTTTAGAAAAACGCGCGCCGGTGTTTAATAAGACTTGAAAGGATCAGTCATGCTGCAACACCATTACGCCGACGTCAATAACATCCGCCTGCATTATGTTGCCTCGGGCGAAGCGAAAAATCGCAAGCTGATTTTATTCGTACATGGCTTTCCCGAATTCTGGTACGAGTGGGAAAACCAGTTGCTGGAATTCGGCAAAGACTATTTCTCCGTTGCGCCGGATTTGCGCGGCTTTAATCTTTCTTCCAAGCCGACTGAAGTCAAACAGTATCGCGCGCAACATATCGTCGAGGATTTACGCCAGCTTGCCGCGCATCTCGGCTATGAAAAATTTATTCTGGTGGCGCATGATTGGGGCGGCGCGGCGGCATGGCAGATGGCGATTGCGCATCCGGCGCTGATTGAAAAACTTATTATCATCAATTCACCGCATCCACTCACTTTCATGCGCGAGCTGATTCACAATCCGGCACAGCAGGCGGCGAGCGGCTATATGAATTTTTTCCGCACCGACAAAGCCGAGGGAGTGTTGCAGGAAAATAATTTCGCGCGCCTTTGCGGCATGTTGAAAATGGGCATGAACAGCACATGGCTCACCGAAGAAGTCAAAACAAAATATATCGAAGCCTGGTCACAACCCGGCGCACTCACCGGCGGCTTGAATTACTATCGCGCGTCGCCGATGTATCCGCCGACAGAAAATGATCCGGGGCCGAAAGCGCTCAATCTCGACCCGGCACAATTTCATGTGCGTGTACCGACGCTGGTGATCTGGGGCGAACAAGATACCGCGTTGTTGACCAGCAATCTTGACGGTCTGGAAGAATACGTAAGCGACTTGACTGTGAAACGAATCGCCGATGGTTCGCATTGGGTGAGTCATGAAAAACCGCAACAGGTAAATGCATTCATCCGCCAATTTATCGAATAATGAATTACTCGTAACTATATGATTTTATTCAATTTTTTGTGATGCGAAGAATGACAAATAAATGATTGAATCAAACGTAATGCCCGTGTTTTTGCAGGACTTCGATCTTGTAGCCATCCGGGTCGGTAACGAAAAAAAATCGGGCTAATAATTCATCACCGCGCTTGAATTCTTTTATCTGCAAAGGCGCGTAGCCAAGTTTTTCCAACTTCGCATGTTCCGCATCTAAATTATCCACTGCAAATGCATAATGGCCGTAGCCAGTACCGTGCGTGTAAGGCTCACTTCGGCCTTTGTTCAAGGTGAGCTCGATTTCGACGTCGTTCTCTTTATTGCGCAAGTAAGTCAAGTTGAAATCAGGAAAATCCAGCGCATGCGAAGGAGCAAAATCAAATGCTTCGCGATAAAATTTCACGGATTTTTCCAGGTCCATCACGCGGATCATGGTATGAATCATTTTGGGCATAGCAGTCTCAAGTAGTATTAGCTTCAGTTTCGTGTAGTCATTCTGACAACTGTCGGCCCTGCTTCGGGTCGAGGCAGGTTCATCTGCACGCGGTCGTATTTACGCCGCAAGTAACGCAGACAAGTGACCCGCAAAAAGGAAGCAAAATTATCTACCTCACCGCGATGCGCCACAATCTCGTCATGGAATTGCACCAGCAGGCTGTTGGTCGTGCGGCCTTCGTCTTGCGCTATTTGCGCCAAGGTTTCCCACATCATATTTTCCAGCCGCAGCGTGGTTAACAAGCCATGAATGCGTATGCTGCGCGAACGCGATTCGTACAAAATTGGGTCCGCTTTGACAAAAAATTCGCACATCTTTTCTATCTCCCGAAAAATCCGGCGCAGAAAATCTGCGCCGGATTTGCGATATTGCTTAAATCGACCGCGCAGTCATTTGCTTGGCGATATAGTCTGCCTGACGAATGGCGAGCGTCACGATGGTGAGCGTCGGGTTCTCCGAGCCGCCCGTGGTGAACTGGCTGCCATCGGAAATGAACAAATTTTTAACGTCGTGCGTTTGTCCGAACTTGTTACAGACGCTGTTGTTGGCGTTGCTGCCCATGCGGCACGTGCCCATATTATGCGTTGACGGATACGGCGGCGTGCGAAACGACTTGATTGCCCCCGCAGCGGCATAGACAGCCTGCCCTTGCGTAAACGCATGTTCGCGCATGGCGATGTCGTTCTCATGATCATCGAAATGCACATGGGGAATCGCCAAGCCCCATTTGTCTTTTAACGTCGCGTTCAAGGTGACGCGGTTGGTGGCGCGCGGCATGTCTTCGCCCACCAGCCACATGCCGGCCAAATTGGCATAATTATCCATGTAGTAGGCGAACTCTTCTCCCCAGCCGCCAGGGTTGAGGAATGCCGCCATGAACGGAATGCCGAGCGACAAGGTTTCCATTTCATAGCCGCCGACAAAGCCGCGTTTGGTGTCGTTTTTCGATTCATCTTTGATAATGCCGGCCATGGTGGTGCCTTTGTACATGTGTACCGGCTCCTTGAACACGCCGTAAACCGAGCCTGTCATATGACGCATGTAATTACGCCCGACCTGGCCAGAAGTGTTGGCGAGACCATCGGGAAATTTCGACGATGCTGATAGCAGCAGCAGGCGCGGGGTTTCAATCGAATTGCCTGCTACGCATACGATGCGCGCTTTTTGCCTTTGCTCTTTGCCGTCTTTGTCGAAATAAATGACAGCAGACGCTTTGCCGCTGGCGTCGTGCTCAATTTTGCTGACATGACATTCGGCGCGCAATTCAAAGTTGCCGGTTTTTTCCGCTTTCGGCAGTTCGGTGTAAAGCACCGACCATTTGGCCCCGGATTTGCATCCTTGAAAGCAAAAACCGATTTGCATGCAACGGCCACGATCGTCGCGCGGCTGGCTGTTGATCGCCATATTGCCGGTGTGTACTTGTTTGTAGCCGAGTTTTTTTGCACCGGCACTCAATACCTTATAATTATTGTTGCCGGGCAATCCGGGGATGCCGTTGGTGCGGGTCACGCCCATTTTATCTTCTGCCTTAGCGTACCACGGCTCCAGTTCGCCCAGCGTGAGCGGCCAGTCCATCAGATTTGCGTCGGAAATATCACCATACACCGTGCGCGCGCGGAACTCGTATTCCTGAAGCCGCAACGATGCACCGGCCCAGTGCGTGGTCGTGCCGCCTGCAGTTTTGCAAATCCATGTCGGCAAATTGGGAAAATCTTTGGCTAAACGAAAGGTTCCTGAGGTGGTGCGGTTATCCAGCCATGCCAGCTGCCCGAAAGATTTCCATTCATCGTTGATAAAAGAGGAAGGCGATTGCACTGCCCCCGCTTCCAACACCACCACTTTGATGCCTTTTTGCGCCAACTCATTAGCTAATGTACCGCCGCCTGCGCCAGAACCGATGATGACGACGATACCGTCATCCGTTTGCGGAAATGTTGCCATTTTGCATTCCTCCTGAAGTGTATTTTTTAGAATCAACCCATGTACGGCTTAGGACTTTCCTCCGGCGACGGTTCCGGCAGCCATTTAAGGTCCTGGAAGCCGCGGGTGATATAGCCGCCTTTGTCCCAGGAGCTGCCCGGGTAACCGAATGCCACATAGGCGATGTCATTATCGTAAAGCGAGGTCACGCATTTACCGCGCACGGCATTAAAAAATGCATCACCTTCCATACCTTTAATAATTTCCAGACGCTTTTCATACGGCGCGCTGGCAAAATTTCCGCCTGCGGCTTTGTTCAATGCAGCCACACCATTTTTCAATGCGCTAGCGCTTTTAGCATCGCTGGCCGCACCAGCGTCCAGGTCTTTCACCACCAGAGCGTAGGCGGCATCAGCAAGCTTTTTGTGCGGAAACAAGGTTTGCGCCATTTTCAAAACGGCAGTGCCTTCCGCTTCGCTAAGCACTTTCATTTCTACCGCCCAAACCGACGACGGTGCCAGAAACGACAGCATACTACCCGCCGCAATAGTGCCCATCAGCACGCCGCTGCCTTTGAGGAATTCGCGGCGTGTGAGCGGCAGATTGAGTTTCGGCACATCGCCCGATGGCTCTTCACATTCAGTAAAATTAAAAATCGGAATCGTCTTCATTACATCCTCCTGATTATTTGTCCGACTGATTTATAAAACAGCAGCTACCGCAACAAAATAATTACACGCTTCAGATAACCATAGGTAATAATCGGCTAATTACAACCCGCGTTTGAAACAAAATTATTTCGTTAAGTCTAGTAGCAAAGCCGGAGAATTAAACTCATTTTGCAAAAATAATGTTTCTGCTTAGTTTGAGATATATTCGTGGCACCTGTTCTATTGCACCGCAACCAAAACCTGACATCTTGATTATTAAAAATTTTTTAAAGGCCTCGCTTATGAAAGCTATGTTATGCAAACAGCACGGATTACCAGAAACCCTGGTTTTAGAAGAAGTCCCCGCATTGCAGATCAGCGCAGGCAAAGTAGTATTAGAAGTCAAAGCCTGTGGGGTGAATTTTCCCGACACGCTGATTATTCAAAACAAATATCAGTTCAAACCGGAATTGCCCTTCTCACCTGGCGGCGAAGTGGCCGGTGTGGTGAAACAAATCGGCGAAGGCGTGGCTAACGTAAAGGTTGGCGACCGCGTGATTGCGTTTACCGGCTGGGGCGGCTTTGCGGAAGAAGTGCTTACCGACGCCGCGCGCCTGATCCCGATTCCCGATGGCATGGACTTCCCCATCGCTTCGGCCTTCGTCATGACCTACGGCACATCGCATCACGCATTGAAAGACCGCGCGCAAATCCAACCGGGTGAAACCTTGCTCGTACTCGGCGCAGCGGGCGGCGTCGGCCTTGCCGCAGTCGAACTCGGAAAAATTATGGGCGCAAAAGTCATCGCCGCCGCCTCGACCGACGATAAACTCGCGGTGTGCAAACAACACGGCGCGGATGATCTGATTAATTATTCGACGCAGGATTTACGCGAGCGCATCAAGGAAATCACCGACGGTAAAAGTGTCGATGTGATTTACGACGCAGTCGGCGGCGCCTACACCGAGCCTGCATTGCGCAGCATGGCGTGGAAAGGCCGATTGCTCGTGGTCGGATTTGCGGCGGGCGAGATTCCTAAGATTCCATTGAACCTCACGCTGTTAAAAGGCTGCTCCATCGTCGGCGTATTCTGGGGCGACTTCACCAAACGCGAGCCAAAAAACAACGCCGCAAGTTTGCGCGAGTTGGGCATGTGGTTCATGCAAGGCAAACTCAAGCCGCATATCTCGGCAACGTACCCGCTGGCAAAAGCAGCGGACGCGCTGAACGATTTGATGAATCGTAAGGCCATAGGGAAAATTGTGCTAACCATTTGATTACATTGAATATATTATAATACTATGTGAGATGGGCAAAGCCCGCGTGCCTTTCGCGGTTGTGCCCATCAAATGTTTTAAATCATCATGGGCACGCTATCGCTTTGCCTATCCTACTCGTGGAATCATTTTATTTTGACAACGCCTATGTTCAAACTTTACGGCGATTTGAAATCCGGTAACTGCTTCAAAGTGGCGTTGCTGTTGTCGCAATTGCGCCAGCAATATGCATTCATCAAAGTCGATATCACCCATAACGAATCGCGCACGCCGGAGTTTCTGGCAAGAAATTTTAACGGCAGAATTCCTCTACTGGAAATTTCACCCGGCCAATATTTGCCCGAATCGAACGCGATTTTATTTTATCTCGCCGATGGCACACCATTTTTGCCTAACGATAAATTCCAGCGTGCCCAGGTGTTGCAATGGCTGTTTTTTGAGCAATACAGCCACGAGCCAAATATTGCGACGGCGCGCTATATCAAATTGTATTTGGGTAATCCGCCAGAACAGCGGGCCAGGCTGGACAGTAAAATGGCGCCGGGCTATGAGGCGCTGGGCGTGATGGAAAAACATTTAAGCGCCAACAAGTTTTTTGTCGGCAGCCGCTACACCATCGCAGATATCTGCCTCTATGCTTACACCCATGTGGCGCACGAGGGCGGATTTGATTTGGCGGCGTATCCGTCAATCAATGCGTGGATGGCGCGGGTGAAAGTGCAGGCGGATTACATCGAGATGCCGGCGTAGATTTGTGATTTGTGATTTGTGATTTGTGATTTGTGATTTGTGATTTGTGATTTGTGATTTGTGATTTGTGATTTATGATTTGTGATTTTGTAGGTCGGCAATCCTTTGCCGACGCAGCACTTGAAATGTGTAGGTCAGGTTGCCGAAAGGCTACCTGACTTTCCTTATGTGCTCTGTCAGGTAACGTCGCAAAAAACCGCGCCGCAACCTGACCTACGTTCCTATTTCGCGTTTACTTCACCGCTCACACTATCCCGCCACAACGAAATCAGCGCCGCCATGATGGCCGGGCCGAGAAATAATCCGATCAGTCCCAAAGTTTCCAATCCACCGAGAATGCCTAACAGTACCCACAAAAACGGCAAGCGCGCCGCACCCCCGATGAGCGCGGGGCGGATGAAGTGGTCGGCGATGAATAACACTACACCGCCAAACACCGCGAGACCAATCGCGGCCGTCACACTCCCCTGCGCAAACAACACCAGTGCTGCGCCACCAAAAATAACCGGTGCAGCAAAAGGAATCATCGCCAATATTCCTGTCAGCGCGCCGAGCATGGCTGCGTGGGGCAAGCCACATACCGCATAGGCGATGCCGAGCAGCACACCCTCGCCCAAACCTACGAGCACCAAACCATTCACAGTGGCCTGCACCGCCGATGCCGTGTGCTCACCGTATCGTGCGCCTGCGTCGCCCAACGCGCTGCGCGCTACATGGGATATTTGCCGCGCCAGTGTCTGGCCGTGCTGGTAGAGAAAGAATAATGTCAGCAACGTGAAACCCAACATCGCGCTACGATGTAACACCTGCACGCCGAAAGTTTTAGTCCACTCTACTACTTTGCCTGGCTCGATTTGCCCGAGCAATTCTTTTGCGGCGGCCGGATCACTCAGATTTTGTTGCCACCATTCCGCCACGCGCGCGCCAACGGCGGGAATGCGCGCCACCCAGTCGGGCACGGCAACACCCGTGTTTTGTACACTGCTCGCCCACGCCATCACTAATTTTGATTCGTGGGTAATTTGGATTGCCGCATAAGCGAGCGGAATAATCAGTACCGCGCCGACAAACAAGGTGAACAAAGTCGGCGCAAGAACGTGACCTGATTTCTGCGACAGGCGTTGGGAAAATTTCTGGTAGGTCGGCCATGTGGCAATGGCAATCACCACGGCCCATGCCAGCGCGATGACAAATCCATGTAGCAGCCAGCCGCCCAAAAGTAACAAAGCCGCGCCAGAAAAAATCCGCGCGGCGTTTTGCAAAGAAGTGAGGGGTTTGGTTTGCGGCAGGTTATTTTGCATTGTTATGGCCTCTTGAATTTATTTAGTCAGGCGCGGACGTCTCACCCGCACCACTCATTGCAAAAAATATATGGGGAGCGGAAGCGGGAATTCAACAGCCAATCATTATCATGCAACTGGGCCATTCATCGACATGCTTGCGCCGCCGGGTTCCCGCCAACGCGGGAATCGCGGAGTTTTGTAGCCTACACAACACGATCCGACATTCATACAAAAAGCTGTCAGGTAACGGCGCAAAAGCCGCGCCGCAACCTGACCTACGTTTCCTGATTATGTAAATCAGGCTTTCTCCCGTTCTTTCTCCTGCAACAAACGCCACTGCACTTTCCCCGTTGCGGTTTTTGGCAACACGTCGGCAAACTCGACGATGCGCGGATATTTGTAGGCGGCCATTTTTTCTTTGCACCAGTCGATGATGTCCTGCTCTTTCACTTTACCTTGGCTCGCAGTTTTTAATACGACGACGGCCTTCACCGTTTCGCCGCGATGGGAATCTTGCGCGGCAATGATGCACGCTTCTTGAATATCGGGATGGGCGTACATCATCGATTCGACTTCCGCCGGCCATACTTTGTAGCCCGATGCATTGATCATGCGCTTCAAGCGATCGACGATGAAGTAGTAGCCGTCTTCATCGATGCGGCCCAGATCGCCGGTGCGAAAAAAAGATTTTCCGTCATGTTGAATGAATGAACTCTTCGTCGCATCCGGATTATTCCAATAGCCTTTGAACACCTGCGGGCCGTGCGAAATAATTTCGCCCACCTCGCCTTGCGCGACTTCCTGCAGCGTATCAGGGTTCACCACGCGCGCGTCGGTGTTGAGAATGGGAATGCCGAGACATTGCCGCTTGGGGCGACCATGTGGATTGCTGTGGGTCGGCGCGGCGGTTTCGGTGAGGCCGTAACCTTCGACGTATTGCAGGCCGGTCAATTCGAACAATCTCTTCGCCACCGCTTCGGGCATGGCCGCTCCGCCGCCGCCGATATGTGTCAAACTTTTAAAATTGAAATGGCTCACATTGGGGCTGCCGAGTAAGTCGATCACCATAGTCGGAATATTCGTCCAGCTTGTCACTTTTTCTTTTTCGATCAGGTGCGCGGCAAGCTCACGATCCCAGCGCGTCATGATCACCATTTTTGCGCCGCCGTAAATCACTGCGTTCATTAACACCTGCATGCCAGTGATGTGAAAAAACGGTACGACGGCGAGCACGGCCCCCTCAGGTGTCGAATGGGTCCACACTGGATACAGTGATGCCGTTGCCATCAACGTGTAATGCGTATGCATGCAGCCTTTCGGTTTACCGGTGGTGCCCGAGGTATAGGGCATGGCACATAAATCGTCCGATTGCGCGAGCGCAGGCGCGGGAACGCACTTCGCTGCCAACGCATCGCGCCACAAAGTCACGCCGGGAATTTTCGGATCCTGCGTTGCCATGCGGATAAAATCGGGCACCGTCGCATCGGTTTGATCGGCCACATATTCGCCGTAATTAGCGACAATGATTTTGTTCAGCCCTTGGCCGAGCAACGGCCCGACACGGGGAAATAGCTCCTGCCCGCAAATTGCCACCGTCGCGCCAGAATCGCTGACGTAATGTTTTAATTCTTCCGTGAGGTTCATCGGGTTCACCGGCACCACGACAGCATCGGCGCGCAGAATGGCGTAATAGGCGATAACAAATTGCGGGCTGTTTTGCATGTCGAGCAACACGCGGTCGCCTTTTTTTACGCCGCAATGCTGCTGCAAAAATCCCGCCATCGTGTCGGCCTGATTTTTCAATTCGCGGTAAGTCATGCGCGCGCCGTAATACGAGATCGCATCGCGTTCAGGATAACGGTTGGCGGATACGTCCAGGTTGTAATAAATCGTGGTGCGCGGAATGGCGAGTTGGCGCGGAACGTCCGCTGGCCAGAAATCGAAATGGCGAAATGTTTTATTCATGTTTTCTCTTCTCTGTATTGGCGAATCTTGTCGTTCGTTTTTGGATGAATTCAGTATAGCTTCACGCCATTGCCGCGTAAATAAAGTTATTTGCGCAGACTAAACAAAACCTTTACATTCATTTCTCTTCTGATGAAAGCTACCGCGCTGCGGAATAAATTTAAAGGAAATCATGGAACTCAAAAACGCCGTCGTCATCGTCACCGGTTCTTCAAGCGGCGTGGGCGCAGCCTGCGCAATGTTGCTGACAAAAAAAGGTGCGCGCGTGATCATCAATTACAGCAAAAGCGAAAATGAAGCCAGACAAGTTGCAACCGATGTGAAAGCGGCGGGTGGCGATGCCCTCATCGTGCAAGGCAATGTCGCTGTCGATGCCGATTGCCGCAAACTCGCGCAAGCGGCGCTGGATAAATGGGGGCGCATTGACGGCCTGATCAACAACGCGGGCAAAACCAAATTTACCGATCATGCCAATCTCGACGGCCTTGATGCGCAGGACTTTATCGACATTTATTCGGTCAACGTGATCGGCGCATTTCAAATGGTGCGCGCCTGTGCCGACGCGATGCGCAAGCAAGGACACGGCTCAGTGGTCAATATGTCGTCGATTGCAGGCTTGATGGGCAACGGTTCGTCGGTTGCGTATTCCGCATCCAAAGGCGCATTGAATACGATGACCAAATCTCTCGCACGCGCGCTCGGACCGGAGATTCGCGTCAATGCCGTCTGCCCCGGCTTCATCGAAGGCCGCTGGTTGCGCGAAGGTTTGGGCGATGAGAAGTATGAAAAATTTCGCCAGCAATATATCAATTCGACACCGTTACACAGCACCGCGACGCCTGATGACGTGGCGAAAGTGGCGATATGGTTATTGGAAGGCGCAGGGCAAGTGACGGGCGAAACCATTTTAGTGGATGGCGGAATGCATCTGGGCGCAGCACCGTTGCAGCCAAAAAAGAATTGAATGTAACTATATGATTATAAACAATTATTTTCAATAAATCGAGACACAAGCCATGACTGATATTGCATTCAATTCTGCTGCCGAACTCGCGCGCATGATTCGCGAAAAAAAAATTAGCAGCCGCGAATTGCTTGAACATTATCTCGCGCGCATCGCAAAATGGAATCCCGCGTTGAATGCCGCCGTGAGCTTGGAACCCGACGGCGCGCGCGCGATTGCCCATGCCGCCGATGCGGCGCTGGCAAACGGCAAAGCCGACGGCCCGCTGCACGGTGTGCCGATGACAATTAAAGACACGTTTGAATTATCCGGCTTGCGCACAACTGCGGGCGCAAAAGAATATGCACATCACGTTCCGAAAAATACGGCCGTTGCCATTCAACGGTTAATGAATGCCGGTGCAGTCATCATGGGCAAAACCAATGTGCCGGCCTACGCTTCCGACTTGCAAAGCTACAACACTATTTTTGGCGTGACAAATAATCCGTGGGATCTTTCTCGCACGCCAGGCGGATCGTCGGGCGGCTCCGCCGCAGCCGTCGCAGCCGGACTCACTGCGTTGGAGTTCGGCAGCGACATTGGCGGCTCCATCAGAACACCGGCGCATTTTTGCGGCGTGTATGGCCACAAGCCCACTTGGGGAATTATTCCCGGTCGCGGCCACATTCCCGGCCCGCCCGGCACGCTGGGCCAAACTGATCTCGCAGTCGTCGGCCCGTTGGCGCGAAGTGCTGAAGACCTGGCGCTGGCACTCCATATCACCGCCGGCCCGCTGGAAGACAAAGCCATCGCGTGGAAATTGCAATTGCCGCCGCCGCGCCACACTGACATCAAAAAATTCAATGTGGGCGTATGGCTCGACGACAAAGATTTTCCCATTGATGCGATGGTAAAAAAACAATTGGAAAAGACCATCGACGCATTGCGCAAGGCGGGCGTGCAAGTAGACGAAAGCGCACGGCCGGGGTTTTCTCTGACGGATGCCTCCCGCACCTATGACCGATTGGGACAACCGATCATGGCCGCCGGTTTACCGGACGGTTTTTTTCAGCAGTGGATTCAAGACGCCCATGTCCAGCGTGCCGACGACGACAGCCCTCACGCGCGCATGCTGCGTAACGCCACCCAGCGTCACCGCGACTGGTTGCGCGCCAACGAAAAACGCGAACATTTTCGCGCCAAATGGGAATTGTTTTTCCGCGAATACGATGTGATGCTGTGCCCCGTCAATCCCGTCTGCGCCTTTCCCCACGATCATAGCGAAGACATGGATGCGCGCACCATTCTGGTCAATGGCGAAAAACGATCCTACTGGGAGCAACTCGCGTGGATCAGCCTCGCCACACTGGCACATTTACCCGCCACCGTTGCGCCGACGGGATTAGCATCAAACGGCTTGCCCGTCGGCATCCAGATTATTGGGCCCTATCTGGAAGACTATACGACAATAGAATTTGCGCGGCTGATGGCTGAAGTGACTGGCGGGTTTCAGGTGCCGGAGGGATATTAGTTTTAATCAAGCTGTAGGATGGGCAAAGCGACAGCGTGCCCATCAACAAAAAATTACCCCGCAAGTTTTTGTAGGTCACATCACGTCAGCTATGTGACAATATCCCCATTCAAAATTCATTCCCGCAAAAGGAAAGTGCATGTTTGATCTCACTGGCAAAGTAGCCCTCATCACCGGCTCCACACGCGGCATCGGCAAATCTATCGCCGAAGAAATGGCGCGCGCAGGCGCCAAAGTCGTCATCTCCAGCCGCAAAAAAGATATATGCGACGAAGTGGCGAAACAAATCAACGACGAAGGCCACGAAGCGATCTCCATTCCGTGCAATATTTCCTACAAAGAAGAATTGCAAAAACTGGTCGATATCACCATGGAAAAATGGGGTCGCATCGATTCACTGGTGTGCAACGCCGCGATCAATCCTGTCTATGGCCCGATGTCGTCCGTCAGCGACGAAGCGTTCGATAAAGTCATGGGCACCAATTTGCGCAGCAACTTCTGGTTGATCAACATGGTGGCGCCGCAAATGGCCGCGCGCAAAGATGGCAGCATCATCATCGTCTCCAGCATCGCCGCGCTACACGGCAACGCCGTCATCGGCGTGTATGGCATCTCGAAAGCCGCCGACGCCGGACTCGCGCGCAACCTCGCCGTTGAATGGGGGCCGCAGAATATCCGCGTCAACTGCATCGCGCCGGGTTTAGTGAAAACCGATTTCGCCCGCGCGTTGTGGGAAGACGAAAAAATGCGCAAAGCCACCGAAATGAAAACGCCGCTACGCAGAATCGGCGAGCCGGAAGACATTGGCGGCATCGCAGTATTCCTCGCCAGCAAAGCGGGCGCGTATATTACTGGGCAAATGATTGTGGCTGATGGGGGCGTGACGATTGCGTAATGCTTCATTAGCAAAATACGAAGTTTTACTCACCGTCATTCCCGCGCAGGCGGGAATCCAGTGTTTTTGAATAAGCATTGGTACAAATTTCACATCAATAACAAAATGTGAAAATTTTTTATTTTGCTGGATTCCCGCCTGCGCGGGAATGACGGTGCATAAATAGACGATTAACAATAATCAAATTTATTTTAACTTATTGATTTTATTTAATTTTTATGTCTCGCACTGATTTCCATTTTTCTACGCCATTACGTATCCGCTGGGCCGAAGTCGATAAACAAGGCATCGTGTTCAACGGACATTATCTTGCTTACTTCGATATCGGCGTCACCGAATATTGGCGCGCGTTAGGCTTTCCGTATCCCGAAGGACTCACATCGCAAGGAAGCGATTTGTATGTAAAAAAAGCTGCCATCGAGTACCACGCTTCTGCAGAATTTGACGACGTAGTCGATATCGCCCTGCGTGTCGCCCGCATCGGCAATTCGAGCATGCAGTTTCTACTGGAAATTTATCGCGGCGAAACTTTGCTGGTAAATGGTGAGTTGATTTATGTGAACGCGGATCCTGTTACGCGCAAGCCCGCCCGCGTGCCGGATGTTTTGCGCGATGCAATCAACAAGCTGGAAAAACTATAGACCTGTTGCGTGGCGGCGTGTTTGCGCACTACAGTTCAGCCGTTGTAGGTCGGCAATCCCTTGCCGACGTCAGCCTCATTGATCACCGAATTATTTGTCGGGAAAGGATTCCCGACAAATGCACTGAATCAACGGTCACGGAAAACGCTAAGCTTCAAAATCCCAAATGAGTTATTCTTCGTTTAACCTTTGTTGCACTTTGAAATTGAATCCCCCCCCCCGTTGATGGCAGCGGCGGCATATCAGCAGAGTGCAGCGAAGTAGAGGGCGCATCCTGCTAGACTTGGGCGCAGAATATCTGGGCGGATATACTGAGTTAATAACAAGAAGGAAGTAACCGATATGACTGTTTTTACAAAGCGTATTATCTTAGGGACTTTATCAGCTTTTTTTATCAGCTCACCCTCGTTAGCAAAGACGCCTGGAGCCGAAAAATTTTATTGGAATCCCGTAAAAGTTGCTCAGTTAACAAATGAAGAAATTTTTCAATTGGACGGTTCTGGATGCTTGGTGACGTCCTATAGGGATCAGAATGAC
This sequence comes from Pseudomonadota bacterium, assembly GCA_043744215.1. Taxonomy (GTDB): domain Bacteria; phylum Pseudomonadota; class Gammaproteobacteria; order Burkholderiales; family JBEEJL01; genus JBEEJL01. The sequence continues at coordinate 39,051 of JAYTVC010000049.1, read as the reverse complement.
CCTGACTACAGGAAGATCGTCTCTGGTAAGCCCGATGAAAAAGACTACCTTGTACTCGCTCGTGGTGAGTTTGCGGTACGAGGGCAAAAAGATTTGCAGGTACTTTGTATGTCGGTATCAACCAAAAAAGAATACTTCCATATTGTTTGGGGTGGATCCAAGAAGTGTGCCAGCGTAATTAATTTCAACGAAATTTCAAGCTTTTGGAAAGAGCGGGACTCCACGGACGATCACTACGGGTCGCTTCTTAAAGTTAAGGGGCCATCGGAAACGCGAAAGTCATTGGCACAATTACGAAAAAAACCCAGTGACGAGGAGGCGAAGGATCAAGAGCTTCAGGGTACCAAGTATTGGGTGCGCTCAGAAAGACTTATGCCCCGTCTTGATCACGATTCTTTTTTCTTGTATGGGGGCAGCAATACCTTTGCTTTTTATTGTGATGGAGTTAAATGGCGAAAACTGTATGATTATTATACTGAAGGTGGAGACTAAAACGAAGGGCACCAGTGGCGGATTCAATTTCAAAGTGCAACAAAGGTTAAGCGAAGAATAACTCATTTGGGGTTTTGAAGCCTCTGTAGGTCGGCAATCCCTTGTCGACATTAGCCTCAGCGATCACAGAACCATTTGTCGGGAAAGGATTCCCGACCTACGCGTTGATTTATCCAGGTTTGCGCAATATCACTCAACGGCGGACAATGCCGATGCAGAATAGGAAACAAGCCACGACTCAGTTGGTGACTCATTCGAAGATCGCTTTAACCTCGCCCTGCAAAATCCAAATACAGAAAATTCGGGATACCCCCGCCCAATGCCTGAAACCGCTGCTGCGCCACCTATTACCACTACCCTCCTCGCTCGCATTTTCATTCCTTTCGCCTGCGGTTATTTTCTTTCTTATTTATATCGCACCATTAACGCGGTTATCTCGCCCAACCTCACAACGGATTTGGGGCTGGACGCGACGAGCCTCGGTTTGCTCACCAGCGCGTATTTTTTGGCGTTCGCATGTTTTCAATTTCCCCTCGGCGTGTTGCTTGATCGTTATGGCCCACGGCGTGTTGAAGCGGGCTTGCTGGTTATCGCCGCGATTGGCGCGCTGATCTTCGGTTTGAGCCATAGCTTGACCGGCTTGCTCGTCGGTCGCGCGCTGATCGGCCTCGGTGTGTCGGCGTGTTTGATGGCGGCATTCAAGGCATTTACCCAATGGTTTCCACCGCACCGTCTGCCCGCCATGAACGGTTTTGTGCTGGCATCGGGTGGGCTCGGCGCGCTCACGTCCACGGTTCCCGTGGAAGCGTTGCTGCGCGTGACCGATTGGCACAGTTTGTTTATCGGGCTGGGTGCCGCCACGCTATTTGTCGCGGCGCTGATATTTTTTGTCTATCCGGAAAAAAATATTGCCCATGGTGGCGTGACGTTGAAAGCGCAAATTCGTGGCGCTATGAATATTTTCGCCAGTGGAAAATTCTGGCGTATCGCGCCGTTGGCAATTTTTATACAGGCTGTATTCATGTCGATACAAGGATTGTGGGCTGCACCCTATTTGCGCGACGTGGCGCATTTGTCGCGGGCAGAAATCGCCCAATATCTTTTCGTGATGGCCTGCGCCATGTTTGCCGGACAATTTACGTCGGGTACGCTGGCAACGGCATTGGCGAAACGCGGCTTCTCCCCGGCAAAATTGTATTCCGTTAATGCTTTGCTGATTTTGCTGGCCTGGAGCGGCATCGCGTTCCAGTGGTTTCCCGAATCGTTATTGGCGTGGGGCGTCGTCGGCTTTTGTGGCGCGGCCAGTTCGCTGTCGTATTCCATTCTCACACCGGCATTCGATGTGTCGCTGTCGGGGCGCGTGAATACGGCCATCAATTTGCTCGTCTTCGTGTTTGCGTTCATCACGCAATGGGCCATGGGCGCCATAATTAACTTGTGGCCGGCAACGGCGAACGCTTATGCCCTCGAAGGTTATCGCGCAGCGTTTGCGATTTGCTTTGCGTTGCAGGTATTGGGATTGATTTGGTATGTGGCGTCGGCGAAAAAATATTCGCTTGGGTAAATGCTAAATTATTCAATATAATCAATTAGTTATGTAACTTCCTTTTCGTAGGATGGGCAAAGCGATAGCGTGCCCATCGTTTTTTTAAGTACATGATGGGCACGCTATCGCTTTGCCCATCCTACCGTTGCGTTACGTCATTCTCCCTTCGCGAAATATTCTCGCATCCATCAATTTCAACTCGTTTGCGACAACCACATCGCGCGCGCAATGGGCCAGAATGTCGCGGCGCAAATCCATCCCCGGCGCGATTTCAACCAGCGTGAGTTGGCCGTTGCGCAACGCGAATACTGCGCGCTCGGTGATATATAAAACTTTTACGCCCTGCCCTGTCGTGTACGGCCCATTGAAAGAAAGGTGCTCAACACGTGGCACGATTTTTTGTTTACGCCCTTCGTGAATAATTTCTAATTTGCCGTCGCCGGTTTTCACCGCCAGGCCACCCGTCATAAAGGTGCCCATAAAAATGACGTGCCTAGCTGTCTGCGAAATATTCACAAAGCCTCCTACGCCCGCAATGCGCTCGCCAAATTTACTCACATTCACATTGCCGTGTACATCGGTTTCGGCCATACCGAGAAAGGCGATGTCCAATCCGCCGCCGTCGTAAAAATCGAATTGCGCCGCCTGGTCGATGATGCATTCGGGATTCGTCGATGCGCCGAATGACAAGCGATTACCCGAAGGCGTGCCGCCAATGGGGCCTGCTTCAATGGTGAGGGTAAAATTCTTGTGGCCTTCTTCGCGCGCCACTTCGCCCACGCCAGCGGGAATGCCGGTGCCGAGATTACCGACCGGGTTGTTAAGTTTAAGTAATTCGAAAAACGCGCGACGCTGGATGATGCGACGCACTTCAAGCGGTACGCTGTCAAAATCATCTTCGGCGGCGCGCACGGCGCCCGTGTACGCAGGGTTGTACTCTTCGCCATAGGTTTGCCAATGATGCTCTGCGTGATCGGGCTGCACCACGTAATCCACCAGAATGCCTGGCACCCGCACAGCATTAGGATTAAGCGTATGCGCCTCGACAATGTTTTTTACTTGCGCAATCACAATGCCGCCTGAATTGTGGGCAGCCTGCGCAATGGCGAGAATGTCGTTGTGAAACGCTTCTTCTTCCGTGCTGATATTGCCGCGTGCATCGGCAGTCGTGCCGCGAATCAATGCACAATGAATCGGCATCGACGGGTAAAACAAATAATCTTCGCCGCGTAACGTAATGAGTTCCACCATATTTTCTGTCGTGCGGACCGAGAGTTTTCCGCCGTCATGACGCGGGTCAATGAAAGTGTTCAAACCGATTTTGGAAATCACACCCGGTTTATGGCCTGCGATGGCGCGGAACAATTGCGCGATCACGCCTTGCGGCCAGTTGTAGGCTTCGATTTTATTCGCCACCGCCAGCGCGCCCAACCGGGGCGCGGCGCCCCAATGGCCGCCGACCACGCGCTTCAACAATCCTTCGTGGCCAAAGTGCCCTGCCCCACGCGTCTCGCGGTCGCCTTGTCCGGCGGCATAAAGCAAAGTGAGGTTGCGCGGTTTTGCTTCGCGCAAAAAACGTTCTTCAACCGCGACGCTCAAGGCTTCGGGATGCCCCGCGCCGACGAAGCCGCTGGTGCAAATCGTCCAGCCATCTTGAATTAAATTCGCAGCTTGCGCGGGAGTAATAATTTTCATGAAATTCCGTTAATATTTTGATCAGGCTATTTTCAAACAACGATTGGCCCCTGTTGCCGCCCCTGACAAATTACCGTAATCTTTACCCGAGTGCAAAGCCAGTTTATATGCGGCAAAAACGCTATTGATTTGCTAAAACCCTGCCCGTCATTGCATAAATAATTCTCAATAGAATCAAACCTGAGGGAAATATGGATCTGAACTATTCTCCGCAAGATGCTGCTTTCCGCGACGAAGTGCGCGACTTTGTCCGCAACAACTTGCCCGCTGACATCAGCCGCAAAGTATTGGAACACAAACGCCTCGAAAAAAACGATTTCGTGCGCTGGCAACAAGCCCTGCACAAAAAAGGCTGGATGGCACCAGGCTGGCCGAAGCAATTCGGCGGACCCGGTTGGTCGCCAGTGCAACGGCATATTTTTGATGAAGAATGCGCCGATGCCGGCGCGCCCTACATCGTGCCCTTCGGACCCAACATGGTGGCTCCCGTCATTATGGCTTTCGGCAACGACGCGCAAAAAAATTATTATTTGCCACGCATCCAGTCGAGCCAAGACTGGTGGTGCCAGGGTTACTCGGAGCCCGGTTCAGGTTCCGATCTTGCGTCGCTCAAAACCAAGGCCGTGCGCGAAGCTGATCATTACATCGTCAACGGCCAAAAAACCTGGACGACTTTGGGCCAGCACGCCGACTGGATTTTCTGCCTCGTGCGAACGGCGACGGATCCTGAAGTGAAAAAGCAGGAAGGCATTTCGTTTTTGCTGATCGACATGAAAACGCCCGGCATTACGGTGCGGCCGATCATCCTGCTCGATGGCGAGCATGAAGTGAACGAGGTCTGGTTCGACAACGTAAAAGTACCCGTACAAAATCTCGTTGGTGAAGAGGGCAAAGGTTGGACCTACGCAAAATTTTTGTTATCGCACGAGCGCACCGGCATCGCCGGCGTGGGCCGTTCGAAACGCGAGTTGGCGTATTTGAAAAAACTCGCATCAGCAGAAATGATGAACGGCGAACCGCTGATCAAAAACCCCCGCTTCCGCGACAAAATCGCCAATCTGGAAATGGAATTGATGGCGCTGGAAATCACCAACCTTCGCGTTGTCTCCGCCGATGCCGAACGCAAAGCACCGGGGCCTGAAGCGTCGATACTCAAAGTCAAAGGTACGGAGATTCAACAATTGCTGGGCGAGTTGATGATGGAGGCTATCGGACCTTACGCCGCGCCCTACAATCCGGACGATTTTGAAATGGATTACAAAGGTGTGCCCATCGGCCCGGCGAATACTGCACCGTTGGCCGCGCACTATTTCAACCTGCGCAAAACCTCGATTTACGGCGGGTCGAATGAAATTCAAAAAAATATTATTTCGCAAATGATTCTCGGCTTATAGGAACAGACATGGATTTTTCTTACAGCGAAGAGCAACAATTATTGCAAGACAGCGTGAGCAAGTTTATTGCACAGGAATACAGCTTTGACCAGCGCAAAGCGCGCATGAAAACGGCGGAGGGTTTCAGTCGCGAGACGTGGAAGACCATTGCCGACATGGGCTTGCTCGGCATTCCGTTCAGTGATGAATTCGGCGGCTTCGGCGGCAGCGGCATCGACATGATGATCATGATGGAGCAACTGGGTCGCGGCATGGTGGTGGAGCCCTACCTCGCAACCGTGGTGCTCGCCGGCGGATTGATTCAGCATGGCGGCAACGATGCGCAAAAAAAATCCCTGTTGCCGAAAATAATCGATGGCTCGTTGCTGATGACCTTCGCCCACGGCGAACCCAAAGCGCGTTATGAATTAAACAACGTGACCACGACGGCAAAAAAAGACAGCGACGGTTATGTGCTCAACGGCGCAAAAGCCGTGGTTCTCAACGGCGACAGCGCGGACAAGTTGATTGTTTCCGCGCGTACGTCAGGCAACGCGCGCGACGCGAAAGGCATTTCGCTGTTCATCGTTGACCGCAAAGCGGCCGGTGTGACAGCGCGCGGCTACCCGACCATTGACGGTTTGCATGCGGCGGAGATTACTTTATCAAATGTGAAAGTCGGTGCCGATGCGATCATCGGCAAACTCGATGACGCACTGCCTTTGATTGAACAAGTCAGCGACATCGCCAGCGCCGCATTATGTGCGGAAGCGGTCGGCGTGATGCAGGCGCTGAATGCCGCGACGCTGGAATATTTGAAAACCCGCCGTCAGTTTGGCGTGCCCATTGGCAAATTCCAGGCGCTACAGCATCGCATGGTCGATATGATTATGCAGGCCGAGCAATCCAAATCCATGGCGATTCTTGCGGCGGTGAATGCGCAATCGACCGATGCAAATGCGCGCCGCCGAGCCGTTTCCGCTGCCAAGTCTTACATCGGCCGCTCGGGCAAATTCGTCGGCCAGCAGGCGATTCAATTGCACGGCGGCATGGGCATGACGGAGGAATTGAGCGTCAGCCACTATTTCAAGCGCCTCACCATGATTGATTTTTGTTTGGGTGATGCCGACTATCATTTGGAACGCTTCGCTACGGCCGCGTAATGGCTTATAAATATTACTGGGAAGAACTGAATAAAATCGGCGAAGTCCACAACCTCGGCTCGCGCCTTGTCGCCAAGGAAGAAATAATCGCCTTCGCCACCGAATACGACCCGCAGCCGTTTCACATCAATGAAGCCGCCGCGAAAGAATCTTTTTTCGGCGGCATCATTGCCAGCGGTTGGCAAACCTGCGGGTTGGTCATGCGCATGATGGTTGATGGTTATCTGGGTGAATCGGCGAGCCTCGGCTCACCTGGCGTCGATAACATTCGATGGCTTAAACCTGTGCGCGCCGGCGACACCATCCGCGCCACACGCACCACGATGGAAGCCCGCACCTCGCAAAGCAAACCCGACATCGGCATCATCAAAAGTTTGTGGCACGTTTATAACCAGCACAACGAACTGGTGATGACCATGGAAGGCATGGGCATGTTCCGTGTACGCAATCCGGGCGCGACAAGCTAATGCCTAAAGTCCATGTCCTGCTAAAGAAAGAAGACCTCGATTCAGAATTGCTCACCGGCAAAGTCGTTGTCGTGCTCGACATCCTGTTCGCCACGTCGACCATTGTCACGGCGTTTCATCACGGCGTAACGGAAGTCATTCCCGCGCTGGATGAGCACCATGCGCGCAGCGAAGCGGAAAAGCATGCGCCGGGGACTTACCTGCTGGCCGGCGAAAAAAATATTAAACATATCGACGGCTTCGGCCCACCGACGCCGCTGGCACTATTGAAGTCTGATCTCGCCGACAAGAAACTGATTTACTCGACCACCAATGGCACGGTTGCATTGGCGAAGTCGTCGTCTTCCGATCATGTTTATGCCGCCGCCCTGCTTAACGGTGCCGCGGTGATGCAACACGTGATGGATAAACATCAGGACGAAACCGTGTTAATTGTCTGTTCCGGTTCCGGCGGCGGATTCAATCTGGAAGATTTTTACGGCGCGGGATACATGATTGATTTGTTACACAAGGCCGAACCATCGCGTTATGAATTCTCCGATGCCGCGTTGGCAGCGCAGGATTTGTTTTTACATTCCAATCCAGTGGATGCACTCTTGCGCTCGCGCATCGGCAAGCTGATGAAAAAAAATGGTATGCAGGATGAAGTGGATTTTGCCGCGCGTCTTGGTGTGTTCAATGTGATACCCAAACTGGTGGACGGCAGGCTGAAAGCGTGATTACGTAACATATTGATTACATTCAATTATTTGTCATTCATAAAGGCATAAAAAATGAACATTACTTCTTATCTCGCAAAAGATTTGTTCAAAGGCAAAACCGTTTTTGTCACCGGTGGTGGCAGCGGAATTAATTTAGGCATCGCAAAAAATTTCGCCGCCCTCGGCGCGAATATCGCCATCTGCGGACGCACGCAGGAGAAACTCGACAACGCCGCGATTGAGCTCAGAGCACTCGGCGCAAAAGTTTGCCCTGTCGTTGCCGACGTGCGCGACTATACGGCCCTCGAAGCGGCGTTCGCAAAAAGTGCGCAAGAACTCGGCCCGATGAATGTTTTGGTGGCCGGCGCGGCCGGCAATTTCATTTGCCCGTCGGAACAACTCAGCGCCAACGGATTCAAAACCGTGATCGACATTGATTTGCTCGGCGCATTCAACGCCTCGCGCGCGGCGTTCGAGCAATTGAAACAAACCAAGGGCTGCATACTTTATATATCTGCCGGCCAAGCATTTATGCCTTACGCGTATCAATTGCACGTCGGCGCGGCGAAAGCGGGCATCGACAACATGATGCGCAACCTCGCGCTGGAATGGGGCAAGTACGGCATCCGCTGTAACTCCATCGCGCCTGGCCCCATCGAAGGCACCGAGGGCGTCAAACGCCTGACCAATCCCAAATTCACCGAACAACTATTGAACTCCATTCCGTTGAAACGCATGGGCACAGTGGACGACATCGGCAACGCCGCCGTGTTTCTCGCCTCGCCGCTGGCGTCGTATATCACCGGCACATTGCTGGTGACGGACGGCGGGCAAAATCTTCCCGGCTCCGCGCTGTTCAATATGGGCGCAGAACAGATGATGGCGGCGATGGCGAAGAAATAATTTTTGTTGTTTGTTCAAGCTTAAACCCATCCCCACCCTAGCCCTCCCCTTGAAGGGGAGGGGACTAAAACCATAACTCCCTTAACTGTAGAGGAGTCCCTTCCCCTTCAAGGGAAAGGTTAAACTGGGGATGGGTGAAATCGAAAAGGAAATCATTCACATGGATTACCAAACTCTCGCCGTCTCCCTGCAAAACCACATCGCCCACATCGAGCTTAACCGCCCCGACAAAGCCAATGCACTGAATGAAACCATGTGGAATGAAATCCGCACGGCGTTCAAATGGGTCGATGAAACCCCCGAAGCCCGCGTCGCGATTCTCAGTGGACGCGGCAAGCATTTCACGTCCGGCATTGACCTCGCTTCATTCGCGGGCGTGCAACAACTTGTCGCAGAAAAAGATCAGGCGCGTATGCGCGAAAAACTGCGCCGGCAAATACTTGATATGCAGGATTGCATGACGAACATCGAACGCTGCCGCAAGCCGGTACTCGCGGCTATTCACGGTGCATGCGTCGGATTCGGCATCGATATGACGACGTGCTGCGACATGCGCTACGCGACGGCTGACGCGTTTTTCAGCATCAGAGAAATCGACATCGGCATGACGGCGGATGTCGGCACATTGCAGCGCCTGCCCAAACTGATTCCCGACGGCATCGCGCGCGAATTGGCTTACACGGGGCGCAAATTTTCCGGCGACGAAGCACGGTCGTTTGGTTTTGTGAACAAAACTTTTGATAGCCAGGAAGCACTGATGGCCGGCGTAACCGCAATCGCAACAACCATCGCGCAGAAATCTCCCCTCGCCACGCGCGGCACCAAAGAGATGCTCATTTACTCGCGCGATCATACCGTCGCCGACGGATTGAATTACATCGCCACCTGGAACGCCGCCATGCTGTTGTCGGATGATTTGCAGGAAGCGGCGGCAGCGAATATGCAAAAGCGCGAGGCGAAGTTCCGCGACTAGCAGTAAACTGGCCTATGGACAACATCGTTCTCCAAGCCATGGCCAAATGGCCCAACGTGCCCGCAGTGTTCGGCTGGCTGTCGCTGTCGCAGCGGGGTGAATGGCGCATCAAGGGCGAGCGCATCAGCAATCCTATCGTCGCTGAATTCATCGACCGCAATTACACTCACGACGAACAGGGCCGCTGGTTTTTCCAGAACGGCCCGCAGCGGGTGTATGTCACGCTCGATTACACGCCGTGGGTGTTACGCTTCGTCGATGAAACTAATCTTGAAACCCAAACCAGAGCAAAAGTGACGCAGATAACCGGTGCATGGATCGACGAACGCGGCCAGCTTTTGTTGCAGACAGAACACGGCATCGGCGTAGTAGATGATCGGGATTTGCAAACTCTGCTGGGTCATTTTTCGTCAAGCGACGGCAAAAAATTGAGTGATGATGCGTTAGCGAAACTGGCAGAAACACCACCTAATTTTTGGCACGGCTTATTTTTGAAATTTCACAATAAGCGTTTTGCCGCTGCCGTGATCAATAGTGACGAGGTTGCAACACACTTTGGTTTTAATCCGAATCCGCGACAAGCGGAGGGTAACGAAGAGTGCTATTAAACTTTACCGCACGCATTGCATAGCCCAAATCAGGGGATAAATGGACGGATGTTATGGGTGGTGGGCGCTGGCGCGCCGAATTAGCCGCTCTTGATTTTACGGATACGAATGTCTGCCGTCAGCAGCAGTTGGCAAGCGAGACGCGCTTTGGAGTTGCCCCGCGCGTAAAGTTCCAGCGCTTCGGCTTCGGCGTTATCAGATGGTTCGAGTGAATCGTCAGTCAAAGGCTCCACTTCAACGAGGCAGGTTCCGCATAGGCCACTGCGACACCCGAACAGAACCGGTGAATTCTGCACGGTGAGGTGCAAAGGCAGGCTGGTCAGATCGGGCAATTCAACCGGAGCAAATGATGTGCCGGGAAACTCAATGCGATGATTTTTCATGCGGGCTGAAAATGTTTTAGGGCTTGCCGATTGCGCCCAAGATAGTGCTGAATGGAATTGGCGCGCATCAGGCGCATGTCGCGGTTTTCCTGGTTGAGCCAGGTGACGGGCTCGACAAAGGCACGATAGGACTCCGACGCCGTCTGATGGGTTGTGGCGGTGGCAGTGAGCCCATCGGATTCCTGGGTAAAGCATTGTTTCATCATCGCCAAAGCCTGGGCATGATCCATACCGAAAGTGGGCGAGCGGAACAATTTGTAAATTACCGGGAAGGTCGCCGGCTCGTGCCAAAAAATGCCGTTGATGACGACGGAAAAATGATAGTGATCCTTTTGGCAACCGGCCACGCCACGGTTGACGACCCAGCGCTCGAAAGCCGTGGGCGCTTCGATGGAACGCGGTACTTCCAACCCGACCAGGCGCGAGGTATTGAAATGGAACGACTCGTCCATGAAGTGCCAATAACTGATGGCCGAAGGTAATGGGGCATTGGGTTTGTCCGGGTGCTGCATATAATAATTTGAGAGCTGGTGCTGCACCAATTTGCCATTCAAGGTACGTAAGCCGCGTATCAGCAAATACTGGCTGCCGAGAAACGCATTGCTGGTGGAGAGCGCCGTAAACGCCTGGAGCTGCATACGCCGCCAGAAAGTTTTTGCCGCATTGGTGTCGGCAAAAATCATGGTGTGGTCATACAGGCTGCGCATAGGATAAGTGAACAGCCGCTCGCCGAACAGCTTGTGCTCTACCTCTTCGCTGACTTTTTTAAAGGCGTTAATATGGGCGCGTTCCTGCTTGGTTTCGATGTCGAGGTTATCGCACACCAGGCGAAAATCTTCGAGGCAATACAAGCCAGCCGCCGCAACCTGGTTGAGAAAAATAGTAGAAATCTCGGCCGAGATAATTTGCGCGTAATAGGCCACCCAGTAAAGCTGGTTGAGCACGACGCGCTGCGCCTCGGTGGCCTGGTCCCACACGGGCGTTCCCCACAATAACGAGTAGGATTCGGGGTTCCAATATTCGTTGCGGCAATCCTCGTAACGGAAACGCGCCGCAGCGTCGTCTATGAGGGCAGTGTGGTCTTGCTCAACATTGCGGCGCAAATTGAGCTCAAGTTTTTTGACCGTTGGCGTGTCATCCAACAAGGATTTGGTCTGGTTTTGTGCGAGGCCTGGGTGCATGTTGTCAGCTTACCATGGGAAAAGAAATTGTCGCCACGGGCTGCGGGCGGTGCCTGCTCCGTAAGCCTTGGGATAGCCGCTGCATTCACGGGCGGTGCCGAATAATTTATCCCATAAAATAAAATTTGCACCGAAATTTGTCGCCTGGCCGTCCGGGCTATGGTGGTCGTGGTGGCGTGCGGGCGTCACCAGGATGCGCGTCAGCCAATTTGATGTCCATTGCTCCGGTAAACGCGAATGGCGCCAAATGTCGAGGCTTGCCGTAAGGGCGGCCGCTGCAAAAAAACCATCGGGACGGTCGCACAAAAAGCCGAACAGCGGATTAAACAGCATGTACACAAAAATAAAATTCACCGCCAGAGAATTGCGCGACGTGGCCCACACATTTACAAACGGCGAAGCATGATGGCACTCATGCAACGCCCACAGCGCTGGTAGCCGGTGAAACAGCCGGTGCTGCCAGTAATAAAGAAAATCAATCATTATAAAATTCAACGCGAAGGCACCCAGCCATCCGATGTGTAAAACACCCGCCGCGTTTGGCCAGTAAACGGCCAACAAACCCGTAGCAATAAAATAACCTGCGAGCGGTACACCTATGCCCTGCACGGTAAGCCCGGCGAGATTGAGAAGGTAGTCCGCGCGGGCTGAAGGCGATGTGGCATGGGCAGATGGCAATCTGCGCTCAAGCACCGCGAGGGCGGCAAATGTCACCAGCGGCAGCAACCAGACTATGGTCATGGGAAATTCCTTTGTTCATCAGCCCTGTGCCGATATCTTGTGGCATAGTATGCGATGTGGCATATTATTTTGATAGCGTACTATATTCATCCACGTAGCGTTATTTGAGGTCAACATTATGAAGAATAGCCCAAAACTTTTTTTTGCCTTCGTTACCCTGTTTTTTTCGCTGATTTTTTCTCTCAGTGCATCTGGACAAACGGCCGACCGGACGGACGATCATGCCGCGCTGCGGGCGTTGTTGGTCAAAGGTGCTGAAGCCCTGAATACGCGCAACTTCGACAGCATTATGCCCAGCTTGCATCCGAATTTCACCGTCGTCACGGTAGATAATCAAAAACTCGTGGGAGCCGACGCGTTCAAAAAGTATTATCTCGGCTTATTCGAAGGGCCGGGTGCACTGGTCAATAAAATAGAAACCAAGCCGGTAGCCGATGAGCTGACGCAATTTGTCGGTGACAACACAGGCATTACTTATGGCACTTCCCAGGATACTTTCCATTTTAAGGACGGCGAGGTGCGCACCATGCCCACAAGGTGGAGTGCCGTCGCGCAAAAAGACAACGGCACCTGGAAACTCGTCAACATCCATTTTTCCGCCAATCTGATGGATAACCCGGCCTTGGCAGCAGCCAAATCATACGCGGGCAAAATCGCCGCTGGCAGTGGTATTCTTGGCCTGCTTATCGGGCTTGCATCTATGACCCTGCTCCGCCGCCGACCCGTTGCCTAAGCTATTTTGAAAAACCGGCAAGTCTCATCACAACTACACTGTGCTTGATCTGCTGCTCAAAGGCGGGCTGGTCTTCGACGGAACCGGCGCGCCGCCTATCCAACAGGACGTCGGCATTGCAGCGGGCCGTATCGCAGAACTCGCCCCTTGCATCAACCAGCCCGCGCGGGAAGTTCGCGATGTCAGCGGCCTATGGGTTGCGCCGGGCTTTGTCGATATTCACACTCACTATGATGTTGAAGTTGAAATATCGCCGGGTCTGGCGGAATCGGTGCGGCACGGCGTAACTTCCATCGTCATGGGCAATTGCAGCTTGTCACTCACTGCGGGCAAGCCGGCTGACCTGGCCGATATTTTTTTGCGCGTGGAGAACCTGCCGGGCGTGTTAGTGCGCAAATGGCTGTCGCAATCGGTTTCCTGGGATTCGCCGCAACAATATCTGGATCACCTGCGCAGCTTATCGCTTGGGCCAAACGTTGCGCCGCTGGTGGGCCATAGCGCTTTACGTGCAGCGGTGATGGGGCTACAACGCAGTCTACATGACCGCGCCAACGACAACGATCTGGCGCGCATGCGCGAACTCGCTGTGGCGGCGCTGGAAGCCGGCTGCATTGGCATATCGGTAGATATGGTCCACTGGCACAAAGTGAGCGGCGTCTTCGCTGGGCGTTCAGTACCATCCCACTACGCCGATGCGCGAGAATACCGCATGCTGGCAGATGTATGCCGCGATCATGATGCCGTTTTCCAAACCACCCCGAACCCGCAGAATATTTTTTCATTTCTGCTTATTGGCTCGATGGCTATCGGTATTTTCCGGCCGCCACTGCGACTCACGGTGCTCTCAGCCCTCGACATGACCGATTTGCCCTGGCTATGGCGAATATTTCCGATGGTCACTTTTGTGATGAATCGTTTGCTCGGTTGCAATCTGCGTTTTCAAACCTTGACCGAGCCGTTCACCATTTATGCCGACGGGCCGCTGACACCCCTGTTTGAAGAATTTTCTGCCGGGGCGGAATTGAATAGTTGCATTGACAGCCATGGCCGACGTTTGCTCTGGGCCGCGCCCGGCTTTAAGGATCGTTTCAAGCAAGATTGGGAGCGGCGGGAACTACGGACGTTTCATCGCGATACGCAACGTATGCGAATCGTTGCTTCGCCGGACTTTGCGCATATTGGCCAAACGGTGGCGGAGGTGGCGCATAAAAATAACCGTCATCCCACCGCCATGCTGATGGAATTATTGGAAACCCATGACAACCAACTTCGCTGGGTGGCCGGCAGCGCCAACGAACGTGCGTCAGTCCGCCAGCGTTTGATGCAGCATCCCCACATTTTGCCGGGCTTCACCGATGCCGGGGCGCACGCGCGCAATATTGCTTTTTTCGACGGCGCGCTGACACTGCTGCGGCAGGCTGTCACAACAGGCTTTATGTCGCCGCAACGGGCTATCGCGCGGGTAACGGGGGAGGCTGCACGCTGGTTTAATCTTGACTGCGGTGAATTACGCGCAGGCAAACGTGCCGATCTCATCCTGCTGCAACCGGATTCATTGCGGCAGCCGAACCCTGCTCCTGTAGAAATCGAAGACCCGGTTCTCGATGGTGCCAGACGTATGGTCAAACGCGGATCGGAGGAAATTGTCCGCAGTGTTTTTATCGGCGGCCGGGAAGTGGTGCAGAACGGATCGCCGTTGCCCGTATTGGGGACGCAGCCTTGCGGCACACTGCTCGCACCGATGGTAAAAGCTCGCGGTCGGTCGGCAGTGCTCGCGCGCTACCGCAATCGCATTGACGATGTTATGCTGGATCATCCGTTCACCAATTATTGGGATGTGTTTGTATTCAAACATCAGCAGCCCGGCAATGTGCTGATCCATTGCATGGCCGTTTGCATGATGTACACGGCATGGATTGGTTTCGCCCTCACTTTCAACCTGTGGTTATTTTTGCTCATTCCTTTGTCACAGATCACGGGGCTGTTGGGTCATTTGTTGTACGAGCGTTCCCATGTGGATATACGAGACCTGCTTTTTTCGTGGCGCGCTTCACGTAGCCTGAACCAGATGTTTTTTTCGGTGCTGCGCAGAAAATATTGGCCGGAGGTCGAACGTGTCCGCGCGCGCTTTAACGAGTTTCAAGCAACCTCGGCATAATTATGCTTCCGCTTATCAACCCGTCAAACCAGGGACGCGCTTTGTTGCTTGGCTACCTGGCTTTTGGCGCAATCTATCTGGGCAGCGCAGCTATAGCAGTGGGTGAAACGCACCAGCTACAAATGAGCGCTTTCGAGCGAGGCATTCCCCTGCTCGATGGGTCGGTGTGGATTTACCTCAGTCAATTTCTGTTGCTGCCCACTGCCATTTTGCGCGCGCGCAACGATAGAAATCGCAGCCAGACTTTTTATTCGATGCTGCTTGCCACGGTCTTCGCTGCGGGCATTTTCATTTTGTGGCCGACCCAACTCGATCGACCTGTTCCATCGCCGGCAGGGTTAACCGGTCTCGCCTGGTCGATGCTCTATCTCGCCGATATTCCGCGCAATTGTTTTCCTTCGCTGCACGTTGCATTGGCAATAATTGCAGCTATGGCATTATGGTATCGTAAAGACCGTTTATTGGCGGTGCTATGGCCCGGCCTGATTGTTGTTTCAACCTTGACCACCAAGCAACATATCGTTTGGGATATAGCAGGTGGAATGGCCCTTGCCCCTTTAGCCTGGATAGTTACCCGGAAATTTATTCGTCATGAATACCCGAAGTAAACTAAACACACCACAAATACAGCGCGTCAACTCGCTCGACGAGTCGGCCCAGCGCGAAATGTTTGCATTGTTTGAGCATTACTATGCCGACACACAGTTCGCCCGTTTTGCGGCGGATCTGGCTGAGAAAGATTTTGTCCTGCTGTTACGCGATGAGGCGGGCGGGTTGCAGGGTTTTTCTACTCTTGCCGTGTATGCGCGCACGTTTGCGGGTCGACGCGTACGGGTGCTGTTTTCTGGCGACACCGTCGTGGATGAAAATCATTGGGGGCAACAGGCTTTGGCATTTGCCTGGTTGCGCCTCGCCGGCGACCTCAAAGCGGAACATCCCGATCAAGCGCTTTACTGGCTATTGATTTCCAAAGGCCATCGCACTTACCGTTACTTGTCTGCATTCAGCCGCGAATATTTTCCTGCGCCCGATCAGATAACACCACAACCCATGGCAGAACTGATGGAATTTCTCGCGCGTGATCGTTTCGGTGCAGCCTACGACACTGCGGCTGGCGTGCTGCGCTTTCCGCAATCGCAAGGCCATCTGCGCGACACTTTTGCGCAGATTCCCGACGCGCATCTTCGCTTGCCTGCTGTCGAATTTTTTCTGGCGCGCAACCCCGGTTATGTCCACGGTGACGAATTGGTATGCTTGTGCGAACTCTCCGCCGACAACTTGCAACCCATCGCACGTCGGGCTTTTTTAAGTGGCGTATTGGCGTCACCCACACTATGACAGAACGAAAAAATACTGTTAATAATCAAATAGTTACAGTTGAAGGCTGGTACTGGCTTTGTCCCTCTTCGCACATACCGCGCGGCACAGTACGGGCACTAAAATTACTCGGCAAAGACCTCGCAGTTTATCGCGGCGACGATCAACGCGTGGTGGCACTCGATGCCCATTGCATTCACATGGGCGCACATCTTGCGGAAGGCCGTGTCGAAGGCAATGCGCTGCGCTGTTTTTTTCATCATTGGCGTTTCGAGGCCGACGGACGTTGCAGCGATATCCCCTGTCTTGACACTGAACCGGCGGCACGTCTGCGTACACGACGCTGGCCGACCGCCGAACGTTACGGCATGGTATGGCTATGGACTGGCGAACAACCTGCCCACGATATTCCCGAAGTGCCGGAGCTGGCGGGCCAGGCTTGTGCCAGCTTGTTGGCCAATCGATTTGAAAAACGCTGTCATCCAAACGTCGTGCTGATCAATGCCATCGACGAACAACATTTCCGTAGCGTGCATCATTTGCCCGGCTCTATCCTCAATCTGGAACCGACGGTACGTAGCACTGCCAATATTCAATTTCACAATACCGGGCACGTACCCGATAGCAATAGGTTGTGGCGGCTGATTGCGCGGTTTTATAAAGGTCCGCTCACCTATTCCATGAGCTATTGGTATGGCAGTTTGGGCTTCGTAACCTTCGGTCCGGATTTTCTGCATCTGCATTTGATGTTCGCCCTGCGGCGCGGCGATGACGGCCAAACTGAAGGCCAGACCATCGCGTTTACCAAACAGCGCAAAGGGTTGTTTGGCTGGCTGATTAACAAGGCGCTGCTTTATGGCACCGCCATCGCGGCCCGTTACTTCGCCTACGGCGATACGCGCGTCTTTCAAACCATCCGCTTCAATTTGCGTAACCCTATCGCTGCAGACCGGACAATTTTGGCCTTTATCCGCCATCTTGAAGACCAGCCCCTCGCTCAATGGAACGATGATCCAGCACAATCACAGCCGATAAAATTACATATCGCCCGCAGCGAGCCAGGAGGAAAACTTGTCTGAGCGCAGCGTGCTGATCACCGGCTGCTCTTCCGGTTTCGGGCTGGGCCTAGCGTTGGCGTTTCATGCGCGCGGGTGGAAAGTCTTCGCGGCATTGCGCGATCCCGTTAACGCACCGCCAGAATTGGCTGACATCACGGTTATTCCGCTTGATCTGGAAAATGAACATCAAGTCACTGCCACCGCTGCCAACTTCAAGCATCTTGATTGCCTGATCAACAACGCTGGCTATGCACTGAACGGCCCGTTTGCCAGCTATACCGCTGGGCAAATGCGTCAGCAGATGCAAGTCAATGTGTTGGGCCCGGCTCTGCTGGCGCAGGAATTATTACCGGCCTTGCGGCAAGCCAAAGGGCGCATCATCAATCTGTCTTCACTCGCAGGCGAAACCGGCATACCCATGAATTCGTTTTACTGCGCATCCAAACATGCTATCGAAGGATTATCCGAAGCATTGCGGCATGAACTGGCACCCCATGGCATCCAAGTGGCGCTGGTGGAACCCGGCGGATTTCGCACCCGCTTTGCCGGTAATATCCTTTGGGGCTCACGCGCGCTGCCTACTGACAGCATGGAAACAAAACAACTCGCCCAATATCGCGCCATGCAGGCACGCATGCTAGCGCGGCCCGGACGCGATCCGGCGCTTGTAGTCGCTGCTATTGTGAAACTGGCCGAGAGAAAAACCATGCCGCTGCGCACCCGTGTGGGTTCAGATTCGCGCATGATGCATCGGCTCAGGCGCTGGCTGCCCGAGAGCCTCGCCCAAAATATGATCGGCGCCACCTTTCGCCGCCTGATGACCAAAGCCAATCACCCATGAACCGCGCCATCGATGAACGTGAAGACGCGCTGCGCCGCATGGCAGAGCGTCTGCTGCGTAGTCGTCGTCCCGACGGCAATCATGAAATGCACAGCGTTTTGTGGGACGCAGATTTTTTTAAGCTTAATCAGGTAGCGCGTTTTCGCGATGCCGATGGGGCAAAACAAACTGCCACGCTGGCCGGTGCCGCTGAAGGCTTGCTGTCGGAATCCTGGTGCATTGAGCGCAGCGGCATTGTTTTTTGCGCCAAGATGACCCTGCTGGCCGAAAGCCTCGATGAGCAACGGGTATTTGCCCTCATCGGCGCAGACGAAGCCACCCACTCGGCATGGCTGGAACCATGGATTGATGCGCACGCTCGCGGGGCCGACCCATTCAGTCGGTTCATTGCCGACCTGGTTGCGCATGGCAACCCGCAGCCTCTCGCATTTCTGCTGCAAGTAGTGCTGGAAGGATTTGGCATTGTCCATTACGGCGGATTAGCAAAAGAATGCCGCGACAAGGCGCTGGCTTCCGCATTCAAGCGCATGGCGCAGGACGAAGCGTTGCATCATGCCGCAGGGCTGGCCGCATTTCGCGCGGATCGTTTAAGCGAAACGGACAAACGCTTTCTCGTCGACGGCAGCCAGGCTTTTTTACAAATGGTCCGCTGCGGCCCGCAATCGGTCATCGCCTCGCTCGATCGCGCTATCGGCGCAAGCAATCAGGCGGATATTGCCGGTTTGTTTATTGCTTTGGAAAGTGAATCACAAACTCAAGCCAAGCTCGACCGGCTGCGACAACTGATGACCCAGCCCGGCATGGAATGGCTGATCGATAACTTGCAGGAAAAAGGTTTGTTCACACCTTGCAACGCGAACGAATGCGCGCAACTTTACACAAGCATGCGTTAATTCTCCACGCACTGCGTATAAATTTTTTGCGCTTGCGTCAGGGAAGTCATCAATGCCCTATCCTTGATGTCTCCTGCCTTCATCCCGCTTACAATCAAGGCATCGTGTAAAGCGCTGCGCATCTGCGGTTGCGAAATTATTCGCACGGCTTCCAGTTGGCCTAGCCAACGCGCCTCTCGATAGCGATAGCTTTTCATCAAGGCCGCTTCCAAAGAATGATGCAGTGACGGCCGCGGGTCGTCCGTGAGCAAACAGTAATAGGATGCCCCCATCTTCGCTTGCACAGGCAACAGGGTACAAAATGCAGCGGGCGCCAGATCGCGTAACGCCTGCGCCACAAATTCCTCTCCCAGTTTTTCGCCAACCAGATCGGATACGGCATCGGCGCGCCCGATAAATTGCAGTAAAGGCGCATTGCGATGCCAACCTGTCACTTTCACCCGATCTCCCAAACGATAACGCAAAAATCCGCCCGCTTGCGTGATAACGACGGCATATTCGGTGCCGGTAATTGCTTCCTGTAGCAAATGCAAACGTCCCGACCGGTCTTCTAATTCGATAAATATTTCATCCACTAAGGGCACGCAACCTCCGCTACCAATAAGCGGAATAGTGACCGGCGCTTCCGTCGCGAGCAGGCCTTTGCCTTGAATGACGGCCTGCGGAAACAGGCTTTTGAGTTGTAGCGCCGGGCTGGCCGCCGCCGCATCTGCCCAGCATGAAATCAATTGCAACTCTGGCCATACCTCATGCCACTGCACATTGGTGCGCGTCAACACCGCTCTTCTTGCCGGCGCGAAAGCGGGCAACAAACGTTCGCGGTGGCGCTGAAAATGTTCGAGCAGAACCAGCAGATAACTCGGATTCCAAATGGAAAGAATTTCCAGATCGGCGCTGTTCATCAACGCCAGCACCAACCCGTCACGAAACTGTTCGGGGCTTTGCGTCGTCATCGCCTTGGGTGGCAACACCAAAAAGCGCCCTACCAAATTGCGCAACAGGCCACCAAGATATTCGCGGTCATCATCGAAGCCTTCACTTTTTCCGTTAGCCGTCGAAGAGACGCTGATAAAAGTTCGGCCGGAACGCGGGTGCAATGTATGCGCGAGTAAATCGCCAGCCCAAATTGCAAACATACTGCGAAAGGAACCGAGCAAGGCATCATTGTAGGGAATCCATTTGGCCGCACTCGAACTGCCGGATGTGGGCTCGTAGCAACGGATGCGGCCAGGTGTAATTATCGGTCGTCGTTCAGCGCGCTGTTTTTGTATCCAAGGTTCGAGAACGGAATAATCTACCAAGGGTACCCGGTCGCGAAACTCTGCAATGCCCGCGTCGCGTCGCAAATGTAAAGAGCGTCCGTAGTCGGTGGCAGCACTGGCTTTAATGATACGGGCTAGTGTGCATCGCTGTGCACTCGTGACATCATCGAGTGCGCGAGTAAAAGCCCTGGCGCGAGGCGTGCAGTAGATACGCAGCAGTGGCGCTGCCAGCGCACCCGCAATCGTCATGTTTTGTTGGCCCGAATACGTTGGCCGGGCATGACGTCGGAACGCAAATCCAGCGTAACGCCCTCTTCGATGCGCACACCGGGGCCGATGCGGGAACCTGCTCCCAACAGCACGCGATTGCCGATCCGAATCCGCCGCACATAGAGAGCGGTAGAATTTTCGCGGCGTTGAATAATGTGGGCGCTACAAGCCACCAGATGGCCGAACACGACGTCGTCGCCTACCTCGAGCAAACTACGGTCAACGATTTCAACTCTTGGTGTCCAATAAACCCTGCGCCCGATATGGCTGCCCCACAAGCGCAGCCATGCGCTGTATGCGCCGGGGATTAGTCTCAGCGCCGCCTCAAGGAACGGGAATGCGCTGTACATGATTTGCAACTGATGGCTGCCCCACCAGGGTGAATAGGTCGGCACATCCAAACGCGAGCGGCCCTCGGTGAGCGGCCATGCCAGATTGTGCAATCTAAAGCAAAGTACCGGCAGCAAATACAGCGCCACGAACAACAGAAAAAATTTTACGCCATCTGGCGCAATCACAATCCGAATCAAACATGTCGCCACCGCAGCCAGCCAGGCTGCAGGAAATAAACTGATCAATCGCCCGCGCAAAGTCATACGGTGAACTCGATGTCCCGCGTTAATGGCGCCAGGCTGCGTGGATCGTCACCGCGCGCGATGGCCTCGCGGATGGAATCGACACAACGGTGAATAACATCGGCTGGCGTATCGGAAAAATCACAACCGTATTTTTTAATCACCTTCATTTGCGCCGCCAGTATTTCGATATCCTGATCGATAATACGCTGGGCATGACGCCGCACAAATGGCGCCGCCAAAGTATTGAGTTTACCGAACGCATAGGTCAAATCGGTATAGACCAGGGTTTCATCCGCTGCAACCGGCACGGATTGCGACGTAATAATGAATCGCTTGGTGCCGATTTCATACACCACCGACGTCACATTGGGCGCATAAAAACTATCGGTATGTTGGATGCCCTGCCCGCGCGGATTGAGAAACCAGCGATAGCTGCCGAGATTAGCTTGCTCGTTGCGATAGCTGACATGCACTTCACCGTTGATGCGGGTAACCGTCGCCGACAGGCGCTCGCCGCGACTGGCGCGGAAGATGGCCCGATGCACAAATGCCGTATGGGGAATATCAATAAAATTTTCAACGCAATTCGATACGTTGTTGGCAAAACGGTTTTGCAATCGCAGGTTGTGCCATCCTGGCTGCTGGTAGTGTGGCATGTTGAATGGCTGTATCTCCGCCGCCCCCTCTCGCTTCAAACGCACATAGACATAGCCATCGCGTTCGATCACTGGAAACGGCTGGGAAATTTTTCCATTTGAACTGCACCCCATGGATGGCACGGAGACAACACAACCGCCGCCGTCATAAGTCCAGCCGTGATAGGGACAGGACAACAAACCATTGTGTACACTGCCGCCCGACAGGGGCGCATGACGGTGCAGACAGCGATCCTGCAAAACCGTTGGCTGTCCATTCGCCGAACGAAAGCACACCAGATTTTCATCCAGCACGCATCGCGCAAGTACGCTGCCCGTCTTTAGCTGTTCCGATTCCGCGATTACATACCAATAGTCATCAAAACCCGACATGGATGGACAGCCTTTTACAAAAATTATTATCGTAGCCGTTTGGCAGAAAAATTTTCTTCAATGTTATCCGTAAAAAAACTGCCGATGGAAGAGGCGCTCAGCATTTTACGATGTAATTCCCTTGAGACATTAGCGTATTGCATGACGCTGCCGTTGCGGAATTCAATCTCGAGCGTGCGCGTTTTCTCATCGTAGCCGACGGATTTTATTTTCTCGGCATTGACGGGTTTTCTATCCATGAACAAATAACAAATTATTGAATATAATCATATAGTTATGAAATTACCTCTGGAGAAAAAATTCAGCGACTCGCGTGTAGCCGGAAGCGTCTTGCAGCAAAAAATGATGGCCGCCTTCAAATAATTCCAGCGTTGAATGCGCAGTTTGTTTTTTCAGCGCCAGCAAATTTTCCACCGGACAAATTCCATCATAGCGCCCGCCACAAATATACACAGGCATTTTCAGTTGCGGCAAACGATCGTAAGTGTGATGCAGTTTGCGCGCTTCGAGTTGGCGACGCGCACCGATTTTCTGGTGTGCATCGTCAGCGCCGATTTGCATGGACATGAGGATTTGCTGCTTCAATGCTTCGTATGCGTCTGGATGTGCTGCGCGCCAAACGGCATCTTGTCTTGTGTCACCAAGCTCGATCATGCGCTCGGCGTATTTTTCGCGCGCGAGGGTTTGCAGTTGGTGCAGCGGATAAGATGCGCCACCTGCACCGCCGCTGGATGTTGCAGCGAGCGCGAGTTTGTTGATACGTTGCGGATAATGCAGCACCAGCTCCTGCGCCACCATGCCTCCGAATGAATACCCGAAGAGCAAGCAACTGTCCCAACCAATTGCATCGAGCAGCACAGCAGCATCGTGCGCATAATCATTCATGCTGTAGGGAATATTGGGCTTATCGCTTTGGCCCATGCCTCGCTGGTCAAAAGCGAGAATCGTGAATTGTTTAGCCAGCGGGCTATCGAAAATGTTGGGGTGCTTGCGCAGGTCGCCACCGGTGCCGCTGATGTAGAGTAAGCGCGGCCCTGTGCCGTTCAATTCATAATAGAGTTTGATTTTTCCTGCGCTGATGATCGGCATGGCGAACGCAATAAATCAGGCTAAAACCAACTCGAATTTTTGGTCCATGATGCTGCGGCCCCAGAGTTTTTTTGGTGTGGCTTCAATCAGACGAAAGCCTGCGCGCTCATACAAAATACGCGCGGGATCGAGTCCGGCAAAAGTCCACAGGGTAATTTTTTTGTAATTTTTCTCACGGCAAAAATCGACTGCCCGTTGAATCAACAATTGGCCGATGCCCTTGCCTTGCAAAGGTTGCTCGACAATAAACCAGCGCAGCCGGGCACCATCAATGTCGATGTTTTTACCTGCAATGGCAATAGCACCGGCGAACTTACCTTCGTATTCGGCGACCCACAGGCCATCTTTTTTCTTATCAAAACCATTGACGAATTCAGCCAGCTCGCTCGCCACCTCCACTTCAAAAGTGGAATCAAGACTCCAGTGCGCATGGTAGTAGGCGCTATGGGACACGGTGATTTGGCCGATGTCACCAACTTTATAATTGCGTAGCGCAAAGTCGTTCATGGCGCGGGATTGGTGAAGCGAAGATGGAGCGCGTCGATTTCTTTCAGCACTTCGTCGGGCAATTTGGTTTGGCAGGCCATGATATTTTCTTTCAACTGCGCCATGGTCGTCGCGCCGATAATATTGCTGGCGAGAAACCAGCGGCTTTGCACAAATGCCAAGGCCAGCGTGGTTGGTGTGAGATTATATTTTTCTGCCAACTCAACATAGGCTTTGACGGCCGGCTGCACATTGGGTTTGGTGTAACGTTGCGGAAAACCTTCAAACAAATTGATACGGCCGTGGGCTTTCGGGTCTTTCAAATATTTTCCCGTGAGATAACCGAACGCCAGCGGGCTATACGCAAGCAAACCGACTTTTTCACGCAGGCAGGTTTCGGCGAGATACGGCTCGAAGGTGCGGTTCATCAAATGATATGCATTCTGAATAGACACTACGCGCGGCAAATTATGCAGCTCAGCCATTTTACAAAACTCGCTCACGCCCCACGGTGTTTCGTTGGACAAACCAACGTGACGAATTTTACCCGCTTTCACCAGCTCGGCTAACGATTCCAGTTGTTCACGAATCGGCGTGGATTGGCGCTCAAGCGCTGCATCAAACTTCCATGCGCCGAACATCGGCACATTACGCTCGGGCCAGTGAATTTGATACACATCGACATAATCCGTTTGCAAACGCTTGAGGCTGCCATTGATGGCAAGATTGATATTGGCGCGGTCAAGTGTGATCGCACCATTGCGAATCCAGGTAAAGCCGCGCGCGGGACCGGTGATTTTTGTGGCAATAATATATTTTTCGCGCGCTTGTTTCTTCAACCAGCTACCGATGTATTGCTCGGTGCGGCCTTGGGTTTCTGCTTTGCCTGGCACGGGATACATCTCGGCGCAGTCGATAAAATTTATTCCCTGCTCCGTCGCGTAATCAAGCTGCTCGTGCGCTTCGGCTTCCGTGTTTTGCTGGCCGTAGGTCATGGTGCCGAGACAGATTTCGGAGACTTGCAAATTGCTGGTGCCGAGTTGATTGAATTTCATTCTTGCCTCTTTCTTTTTGAACGATAATTAAATGAATTATCCCATAGATTGCACATGCCTGTGATTGCGCTTTCCAGAAGCGCGACCAAAAAAAAGCCGCCAACATAAGTTGGCAGCTTTTAATATCCTACGGTAAATTCTATTTGGTGCAGTTGCCGATGCGAGTCCAAATTTGGCGCGCGGTCGTCTTCATCAAGACGCTCGGCGCACTGTTGCCCTTCATCATATCCAGGTTTTTTTGCATGGCTTGACGTGTACTGGGGTCAGTTTCATTTTTCAGTTCTGCTTCCATTGCCGCTATCATCTCGGCCGCCTGAGCCTTTCTTTCGGCAATACTCGGACCCTGTGCCATAGCTTGACGAATTTTTTCGCGCTCTTCCGGTGTAGTAGCCATTGCCATCATTGCTTCCATCCCCTCTGCACTCGCATCTATTCCGCGCATCGCCGACATGGATTTCTGGGTTAAGGTAACGTCCGATTGGTAAACATTGTCACTGATTTTTCTATTTACGCTTAACATATCCGCATGTTCACATTGGCTGGTGATAGTGGTCTCTTTGATGCCGACGACATATTTAGCCTTGCAGTTGCCTACGTTGGGAATCGGGTTTTTCATTTTCAGTGGATCGTCGACACAAATGTTCTGCGGTTTGCCTTGAAAAGTGTTGACTGCCTTACCATTTATAATTTGCGTTATCTGCCCAGTCGCTGAATCGCTTTTCCCACCAGCTGAGTCAGCCAAGTATGGAGATGTAACATTAGTGTCGAACTCTAGTTTGTAGAGCCCGGGCCGAGGCATATTGGGATCGGCGGCATGGGCTGTTAGCGCAACCATAAAAAGTAAAGCTATCTGCAGCAATGGTTTAATGGATATCATCACTTCTCCAAATCAAAAGTCGGAAGCACGAGGAAATAGAAAATATTCAATAAAATCAATAAGTTACAACAAATCTTATAGGCGCATAGGGGGCTGCTACATTCACTATACCCGCTACTTTTTTATCTGCAATTCTTTCAATAGAGACATTATGTTTTTTTCGTGATTTGTCACACTTTCAAGCAATGCAATTCTCAACTCTTCATTTTTCGGCTCTGAAGGACCAAGGCGTTTCATGGCGAGCTGCTTGTCTTTCATATGCGCCATCTCCGTTTCCAATTCATCTTGCAGTATTTTCATGCGGCTCGCATCACGGTTTTTTTGCACACCTGAATCGACCTTAAAATTGGCATCCAAACTCACGGGCATCATGCCTTGCGATCTGCTTTTGCTGCCAGTAACGGATAACGAAGCAGGCTTAAACTCCATGCTGGGCTGTAAATCTTTCGGCTCCTTTTGTTTAGTTTCAAGCGATACCGTTTTATGAGACTTGCCCGCATTGGAAATCATTTCAATGCCATCGACATTGGTATAACGCACAGGTTCACTTGCCTGGGCCGCTAAGCTGCCGGTAAAGATCAGCCACAGCAAGGTAACGCCTGTCATCGAGATTCGTTTACCCATTATAAATTCGCCTCCAGAAAAGGGGTTTGCATACGGACAATGGCTTCTGACTGAATTTCTATGCGGTGGCCTTTACCGAAAGTGTTAACGGCACGGCAGGGATCTTTCAGAAAATACTCCAGAGCAGACCCGCGTCCGTAAAACTCCGTCAAAGAATGGCCATCGGTAAAACTATTGATCCCTACTGACAATGCATGAATAACTCTATCTGCAATAGGCACCGTCAATTGGTAACAATAGGTCACACGAATTTTCAAAATATTGGCATCTTGAATCGGTACGCCGGATTTGGCACCCAAAGTGGTTTTTCTATAAGACAAGGTGTCATTGGGAATCTCCTTGCCGCTGCCACCCGCTAAGCTATTCACGGCAAAATCCCTGAATTGATCGGCAGTAGGATTGAGCACCACTATTTTGGATGGACTGACATTGATACCGGGTATGGGTTTTGTTTCAAAGAAGGCTGTTGCCCTGCCCGCCACGACGCCTGCCGGGGTCGCCTGGTGGGTGAACAACGGTGTCAAGCCGCTAGCCAGTGCGTTTTGCATACTGGATTTCTTACCCGCATCGAGCGCGCCTTCACGCGCGGCCAGATAAGCTGCATAGTTCAAGGTTGATTTTGCCTGGTAGATAAAACCAAACTGTATCGCTCCCAACAATAACAATAAGAGCACGGGCAATATCACCAGGTACTCGACAAAAGTTTGCCCAGCCATTTTTTTTGGCGACGGCAACGAATAAAAACAATGGATAGTTTTCAATTTGCCCTCACCTTTGTGCTGGGTTCACGTTCAATTGCAGACGCTGGCCTACTTTCATGCCCATCCTGTCAATTGTGCCGCCGGATAATTCCAATACCGATTGGGCTTTGCCCGCCACGCGCACGCGCGAGGGGCGCACCGCAGGGCTGAGCTTGATGATATTCATTTCGCTGTCGAGAAAAACGACATCCAGCGAATAAGCCATGCCCAACGTATGGATTGATGAGCACGGGCGGATAAGCAAACCCTGGTTACCTTTTAACGCAGGGCGACCCAACAACCCGCGCAACCGATCGAAATAAGATTCGGCAATGCGAATGGCAATATGCGTATTGAAACGATTTTCTTGCACGCTTAGCGTAGCCGTTTTCATAAGCCCCCGCTTTCAATGTATTTCATCGCGATGGGAAACAACAAAACCAGAAAGGTTATGGGAAAAATAAAAGCGACAAGAGGAAATATCAGTTTGACAGGCGCTTCCATCGCCATTTTTTCGGCGCGTTGAAATCGTTCGGTTCGGCGCTGATCTGCCTGGTAGCGAAACGTCGGGCCCAAACTTGCGCCCATCCGCTCGGCTTGCACCACAGCGTTCACAAAATTACTTACTTCTGCCACACCGATACGTTCGTTCATACGTTGCAGCGCTTCAGCGCGATTGAGCCCGGAACGCAAATCACGCAGCACCAAACCCATTTCATTTTTTAGCGGGCCGGCCGGCCCTTTCATCACCGCCTGCTGAATTGAACCTGCCATATTCAAGCCAGCTTCAATGCCCATAGTGAGAAAATCAAGATAAGCAGGCAAACCTTTTAATATCAATTTTCTTCTATTAATCAATGATTTACGCAACCATGTATTGGGGTAAACAAATCCGAATGCGGCTGCGCCGAGGACGACCAGATAATTCATTTCCCAAACAATTGAGATACAGAATGCGCTGATCAATGCAAAACAGATGGCACTAAAAATACACAGCGAGATAAATTGTCGGCCGCTCATCAAGTAAAGCAAACCGGTTTGCCGCAGCATCTCAGCCGGGCGCGCAATCATGCGTTCGGGAATCCTACTCCCGATTTGATAGTCAAGAAAACGCACCAGGGGCCACACCATGCGCAAGCCCTTGGGTAAAGGGTCAAGGTATTCCCGATCTTCCTGCGGCACTTCAGCTTTAAGGTTGAGGACGCTGTAAATCACCATGCCCACAAAGCAGACAAAACCGATGCCTATAAACAGAGCAAGCAGGTAAGTGCTCATACGTCGATACTCGTAATTTTTTTGATGAAAAAATAACCAATCATATCCATCACAATCACTATTGCCAGCGTGATCCAGCCAAACCATCGATTGAATAGGGGTGCCATGGCTTCCGGCTCCATCACGTTCAATACCAGCATCAAAAAAAACGGCAGTGCAGCCATGACCATGCCTTGCATTTTTCCTTGCGCGGTCAAACTGCGGATTTTGCCTTCCATTTGCAATTTACTGCGCAACGTCTTGCCGATAGACTCCAGCGTTTCCGCCAGGTTGGCACCAATATCCCGTGCCAGACTCATCCCGGATGTCACCATTAATAGATCGGGCAATGGCACACGGGTTTCCAGATTTCTCAACGCCACGCTGAAATCCACGCCCATTCTCATCTCTCGCAATAACAAATCAAATTCCTGGGATACCGGTGGCGCCGCATCGCTGACTACGCTCTCCAGCGCGATCGGTAAACTGGCTCCGGCTCGAAGTGCGCCTGTAATCATGAGTAACGCATCCGGTAATTGCAGTTCAAATTTTTCTAACCGCTTCTTCATCAAATGGCGCACCACTTTTTTCGGTAACATGAAAGCCAATATCGCGCTCCCGACAACGATAATGAAGTTTCCCGATATAAACCACGCCAATATCGGCATCAAAATCATGACGACGATGTTGATCAACATAATGTTGCTGGAGTCGGTAAAAATAAATAGGCCTTCCAGGGAATCGGCCGCGTGATTGGCTTGCACTTTTTGCTTCTTGGCAAACCAATTGCCACCCTGGCGAAAGATAATGACCAGCATGGCAAAAAACGAGACAAAACCCAGCGCGGCGATCACATAGATATTCATGCAACGGCCCTCACTTCCTGGTTCAATTCCGCACTAGCTTCAGGTTTTATCACCGGTTTTACGGTGTTGTTGTGGAAAATGGAAATATCCACTTCAAGACCGCGCTCCATCAGGTTGTGATAGAAATCGGGAATATGGCCGGTAGCCACGTATTCACCACGGATTTTTCCATCGGCCCCGAAACCATTTTGCTTAAACAGGAATATGTCTTGCAATTGAATCGTTCCTTGCTCCATGCCGACGACTTCAGAAATGTGCGTCACCCGACGGCTGCCGCAGGAAAAACGCGTCTGTTGAATAATAATATCGACTGCCGATGCCACCTGATCGCGGATGGCGGAAATCGGAATATCCAAACCGGACATCAGCGCCATCACTTCCAAACGCGAGAGGCAATCACGGGGCGTATTGGCGTGGGCGGTAGTGAGCGAACCGTCGTGGCCAGTGTTCATGGCCTGCAACATATCCAGCGCTTCGCCGCCACGACACTCGCCGACCACGATACGATCCGGTCGCATACGTAAACAGTTTTTGACCAGATCACGGATTGGAACGGCACCACGCCCTTCGATGTTTGCCGGGCGTGCTTCGAGGGAAACCAGATTGGGTTGGTTCAATTGTAATTCAGCGGCATCTTCTACTGTCACGATGCGTTCGTCATCAGGGATGTAATTCGATAATACATTCAACAAAGTGGTTTTGCCGGAGCCTGTGCCGCCTGAAATCACCACATTGGCACGCTGCTCAACGGACATTCTCATGAACAAAAGCATTTCGCGGGAGATGGAACCGAACTTGAGCAAATCTGCATCGTGCAAACGACGCCGGGAAAATTTACGGATGGTAATGCAAGGCCCTTTGATGGCCAGGGGCGGAATAATGGCATTGACGCGGGAGCCATCTTTCAAGCGCGCATCAACCATCGGTGAACTCTCGTCAATGCGGCGGCCTAACGGAGCGACAATCCGCTCAATGGCCGACAGCACTGCAGCGTCGTTGGAAAAGCTGATGGATGAGCGCATCAGCTTGCCATTTTTTTCAATAAAAATGTCGTTGTATCGATTTACCATTACTTCAGTAACGCTTTCATCAGCAAGCAAACTCTCTAACGGGCCAAGCCCTACCACTTCGTTCAATACGCAATCTCGTAAATCTTCGCGCGCGCCTTGAAATTCACGGAAGCTGGAATCTGCTGTGATGATTTCATCGATCAGGGTGCTGACACTTTGTCGCAATTCTTCATCGCTCATACGAGCGACGTTAACCCTACGTAAGTCCATCATTTCAATCAGTTTTTTATGTATACGTAACCGCAGCGCAATACCCGAGGCTGTATCCACCAAATGTACTTCGCCGCGCTCCTGGCTCCCTGATTGAATGGGATTCGCTTTCGGTTGATTGGGATTGTCTGCGTTGTTAGATTCCGCCAAACCTGATAGTTTGCTTTCGTTCTTTTGCGGTTTGGCGAACGACTCCGCCGCATACGCCCGGATTTTATAGTCGGCAATTTCGATCACATCGGTCGCATGCAAAGGGCCGTAACGGTTGATGGATTTGCCGTTGACGAAAAGGCCGGTGATGCCACCGCCGTCTTCCACAAACACGTCCCCTTTTTGCATGCTTAGCTTGATCTGCTGCTTACCAATCATCCAACCTTTTAGCACGAAGAAGGCATTGTTATCGCGTCCCAGAACGCACGCATCATTCGCGCATTCGGCAGAAAAGATGGTCTTACCGCTTTTAATCACTTCTACACTAAACATGATTTTTTCCTGATAAACGATTAGTTGTTGATGATTTTCAGTGGCGGAATCTCTTTCGCAACTTCCAACGCTTTTTGATCGCGCTGAATTTGCGCGGCAAGTTCGAGCATACGAATATTTTTGTCTGCTTCAGGATCCATCACAACGGGTGACACAAAAATGACCAAATCAGACTTATTTTTTCTGAAACTTTCGGAGCGGAATAAACGGCCCAGGACAGGCAAGTCACCGAGGAACGGCACTTTATCCACGGCATTGGATGAATTCGCCGACATCAAGCCGGACAACGCGATGGTCTGCCCGGCCGCGAGGCTGACATCGGATTCAGTGCGGCGCGTGAGGAAACCGGGAAACCCGCCATACGAGCTGGATGCATCGATCTGGCTCATTTCCGTCTCAATGCGGGCGGAAATATTATTGTTGGCATCGATGACAGGGGAAATATTCAACAGAATGCCGTACTTTTTGTATTCCACATCCGTCGTTCCGAAAGCGCCAGCCTTCACGATGGGCACTTCTCCACCCGCAAGAAACGACGCTTTGCCGCCGCTCTTACTCGACAATTCCGGCGCTGCCAACACGTAGGCGTCGCCACTGTTGATGGCAAAATTAATTTTTGAGGTGATCGCGGAAGTGATGCCGACAAACGCGCCATTGATCGCGCCACCCACGCTAAATGGCGTATTGGGCAATTTGGAAAAATCCGGTTGGCCTTGAGGCAAGGTGCCATATACGCCACCTTTACCCAGCACGCCTTGAACAGCACCCTGTGGGCCATGTAGGCTTTTATCCCACTGCACGCCAATCTCCTGCAAAACATTTTTGGACACTTCAACCAATTGCACTTTGAACATGACTGTCTTTTTCAGCGGCTGGCCTTCGTCCGCCTTAAGCAAGTTCACCACGCCCGCCATGTTTTTGACCGCATTGCTTACGATAGACAAATTATCTGTATGGGTCACGCCGGTCAGAATCAATCTTCCGCCGGATCGCTCCACCGCAATTTCCGGTGAGCGGCGCAAAATCGTTTGTAATTGGCGCTCAAGATCGGCCGGATCCGATTGCACGACGGTAACTTTGTAACGGTAATGATTGGTCGCCGTCCAGATATACAGACTGGTATCGCCCGTGTCTTCGCCAATCAGCAACACCTGATTATCAACGGCTGTGGTTGTCAGCAATGCGCTATTGCCAACCGCGATACGTTTGATTTTCCCTTCCACCGGAAGGGATCTTATCTGGCCTTTATACAGCGTCATTTTTTCTGTCGCCGCCACCTCATCAGACACCGCCTGGAAAGATGTTTTTTCCGGCTGAGCAGCGTAGTGGGCCTGTGCGCGGGATTCCGGCTGTTCTTGAATCACTGCGCGTGAAACCTGGGCAACGGGAGCGGTCGGCATGGAACTCGCGGTGGAATAATTTGCCGCCGGACTGACTTCTCCGGACACCGTCAGTTTGTAAACATAGAGAGCCGTGGTAGTCCATACATGCAGATTGGTTTCACCCGGAATCTGGCCGGACAGCAATATTTGATTATCATTGGATTGCGCTATGACCAAGCCGCTTTTGCCCATCACGACTTGTTTGATGGCGCCTTCAACACGAAAGGCGCTGGTTTCGCCCACGCGCAAGCTAATATTTTTCTGCGGGCGACTTTTTTCAACGGCTTCAGATTGGCTCGCATGAACCCCGGACAATGCCGCAACCCTGTTGTCCGCAGCGCTGGCTTCAATGTTTGCATTGCCCATAGTTGCTAACAATGTGAACATAATTCCTGCTGAATAGTGGTTGAATGCTTTCATGATTTGCCGTCCTTATTCCTGAATTCGATTTAAAAATATCGGTTTTTAAATTTCCTAAAAACTATTTTCTCTCTTGGCCTGCCATTTTTGCCAACGCGGGGATCGGCGAATTGCCCGGCCGAACCGCTGGCTCCGCAGCCGGTACGTTATCCACCATGATTCCTTCGACTGGCACTGGCGGTTTTTTCATATCGGGCATAGGGAGCGCCTTCAAGAAATCAGACATTTGGGGAATCTGCATCGCCTTGCCGCCTGCTGCTCCCTTGCCACCCAGTATCATTTCAACACCACCTTCCTGCTTTGGCGTAGGCAAGCTATCACGGCCGGTCAATAATTTTCGGGCATTAATCGAAGTAAATTGCAAAGCCTGTCTATCGTTTTCGCCGCGTAATACTGCACGAAGCGAACCGACTTTTTGCGCCAGCGCAATACTTGCCGCTTCATTCGCGGTAACCTGCAAAGTGATGCTGTCGTACTTATCATCCTTCTCATTTTCAAATACCCCGTTAGGTTTTTTTGCTTTTGTGCCGCCATCCTGGGTCAATTCGGTTTTGCGAAAGTCTTTACCGGTGGCAATCACCAGCACATCCTGCAGAAATAATTTGGCCGCTAGACTGGGTGCACCGTCTTCAATGGCTTCCTTTTTTTGCTGCACTTCGTTGGCGATCAAATACAAATCCACCGTATTGCCAGCGCGCAGCATTTGCGCCATGGAATTGTTACTGTCTATTTCAATCGTGATGGCGCGCTTGCCCGGCGCGATAATGGTCGAGACATCAGATACTTTTTCCGGCTGGATATCGGACATCCTGAGCGGCCGGCCCTGTTGTACGCCCTGTGTCAACTTCAGGCCGGTAAGGGAGTTGAATTCCGACGCTTTCACCATGTCGTCATAAACGAGATCCGCATCAATTTCTCTTGCCACGAACGTTGCAGATGAAATGACGGTGCCTGGCTTGACATCTTTCGGCGGCACGACGACCGCTATTTTGGGTGTCTGCTCATTGCCGGCTTTTTGTGCGATTTCTTCGCGAAGCCGTTTTTCTTTATCTTGCAGATAGGACATGGCAGCGAAAGACATAAGCAACGCCAATATGCCGGCACATACCAACAACACCCAAGGGTTGTTCAATTTTGCTGCAATTCTTAGCGGGCTTGCCATAATATTTTCCTTGGGCTGATTAAAATGAATTGAATTCTATTTCGCATCTCAAAAATAATTTTTCCAGGCCGGGATTAGATGGGCACAACAGACATGGCATACGCGTAGGCTTTGAAAAATCCCTTAATAGCCGACATGACTTGTTGCATGACTGAAGAATTACCGCCCACTATCAACACCACGACAGAAAAAAATAAA
This sequence comes from Pseudomonadota bacterium, assembly GCA_043744215.1. Lineage (GTDB taxonomy): Bacteria > Pseudomonadota > Gammaproteobacteria > Burkholderiales > JBEEJL01 > JBEEJL01. Next base: position 4,771 of record JAYTVC010000049.1, on the reverse strand, counting down.
ACAACGAGATATTCCGACATACTCTGGCCATATTGTTTAGCGAGATTGATCGTGCTCATCTGCTTTCCTTTCATCGATACCGTCTTGTATGGCCACTTGGGGTGAAATACTGTCTTTATATAACCTATTGATTTATATAAAAATATTATCCACCCATACTAATGAGTAACCTTTGACTGTGATTTGGTTCACAGTATTTTGAAAGCGCTGGGAAACAACTTTGAATGGGTACTGGTGCGCCTGAACGCTGATAGCAGGTTGAATCAGGGTTTATCTGTCATGACGGCAGTGATCACGGTTTTGCCTTCGGCCTCGGCAATCACCATATCGACTTCGACACCGGCTTTTTTTGCCACAATTAAATGCACCGAATTACTTTTATCCAACATCTGGGTTTGGTTGGCACTGAAACCCCAGCCCTCCTTGTAAAGCTGCGTGACGTAATAATCATTCACTTTCAACGGCGATGTGGTGCTCGTTAGTACGATGGTCCGGCCTAATTTACCGCTATCATTGGATTCCACATCCGACACGACTTCCGCGCCGGCCAGTACGGGCAAATTTTTGAATTTATCGTAAGACTTTGACATCTGATTGAGTTTGCTTGCTGAAAGATAGCCGTAGGATTTGGCACCTTTCGTCGCATCTTCGATCAACTGTAAGGTATAAAAACAATCACCGTACAATGCGCCGGCAACCTTCCAGCCTGCCGCATCATACTGGCGTGTTTTCGCGCCTTCCTTTTTCCATTTCTCGACAAACTCATCAAGCAGCAATTTCATCGGCTGATTGGATTTTACTTCCATAATCGACAACGGAAGTTTGTTGGCCGTCACTTCGGGAGCGATCCAGGCGCCGGCTGCCACCTCATTTTTTTTCACGTCGCAGGTTGCAGCCGAAGCCATGATGCCGCCGCTGATCAGGTACAAGCACAGACTGGGAACAACATATTTCAGTCGACACATGCGCAAAGGCTGGCAGGCTATTTTCATCATCACTCCCATTACTTAAGCCGGTCCACCGGCACTCGATCGATATCGATCTTGCCTAAATCAAAACCACTTAGTGTCACCGGATCCATGACGCCCATACCGGCATAGAGCGGCGCTGCTAGCACTTGTGCCGCTGTGGTGGACATGGGCGCAAGACCTTTGACCAGGTCGCGATTGTTGTTGGCCCCGTTCGGCATCCAGGTATTGGTCAAGATGGACGAGGTATCGCTAATCTTCATTCCGGTCCATGCACCGGGTGTGTCCTTAAACAGCCGCTTCAGTGAACTGCTGGATTGGGCTACGTCAAAAGAAACGATCTGCGATTGCAGATTCTGCGACGGCACTTCCAACCCGATCGCTCCCAAACCGGGCACCGTTATGCTCCCCAGGCCGCCGATAGCCTTGCTCAAAATATCGGGGGATTTTTTACGGTTATCAATGCCATTTAAGTCAGCATATTTTTCCAGATATTTTTTTCCTTCCGGGTCCTTCCACAGGAATGAGCTGCCGTTTACGAACGAGGTGGCGGTTTTATCCGTGTTTTTGAACACTAGGCCGCTCCTTCGATCGGTCACCATCCTCGTCGCAATTTCATTGCGAATATTGGCATTAGATTTTGAATTCGGTTTTTGGCTGGCCATCCATGCTGATTCATCGTTCGCCCAAACCGTTTTTTCCCAGGCTGAATAGCGTGATGCTTGAATCGCCGTATATTTCACATCCGATAGCTTTGCCACCGTGGCGATAATCAAAATAATTGGGACAATAAAAAATAATCCCGCTACCAGAAATTCTGTCAGGGCTTGGCCATGAATACGATGATTCCTATTGCCTGCGCGTGCTGTAACTGTTTGCATTTTCACTCCCATATTCGCCTATTGCGCCAGAGCGGAAGCGGCTTTTTCTGCGTCCGGGGTTTTGGATAAACGGGCCTGCCAATAAGGATTAAATAAATTGGCATACTCGGTTTTGTTATCAATAAGCCTTTTCCAACCGGTTCCTGTCATGGAACTGTTGTTGTTTGGGCGCATGAAATAGGTTTGCGCAGAACTCAGCGTCTTCATCTTGCCCCCCTTGAGATCAGGAGCCAGCTTCAGCGCATTACTGCCGGGCATCACGACATCGGACGTTCTATTTTTTGTCGCACCTTTTTCCAATTCGACTGTAATGTAGGGTGCGCTATTGGCTTCGGCAGACCGATCTTTTGGAAGCTTGGATACATCTGCCAAATCACGATAAGTATCTTGCAAACCGCCACGTGCTGAATTATCGAGGGACCCGCCTGTGCCTGTTACGCCAAACCTGTACCATGCTGGAACCGCGACAAGGGGATTAAACAGCGCCCACCCATAACCATTGTTGAAGCCGCTGCGGGTAAATCCGTTTACTTCGCCACCGTAACCCGACCCGCTGCCTACCATCGCGCCGCCGCTGCCTCCGAGCTCTAATATAGGTGAACCGACTGTCGCACCACAGGGAGGGAAACCGCAGCCGTAAACACAAACCCATGCGCCACTACCTTCGGTCGCATCCAGGGCACGCCACTTCTTTTTGTTTCGGCTAAGTTGCGTACCCCCGCCATGCACGGATGTAAAACCAATAGCAGAAAATGTCGCTCCTACGCATAGCTTCACACCCATGTTTCCCGCGCCCAAAGCCAGCAGCGATGGAACGAAACGCGGCGAAGTGCGGTTTACGGAAAATCGATCCAAAGAATCAACCGTCACATTCGCAAACCGGTCTTCCGAATTATCGTTCGCGTGACGACTGGCCGTATAGTCGCGCCATTTCTTGATGCGTATCGGCATATTCCCGATCTGAAAAGTTCCTTTGGAAACCTGGATGTCCGGATCGTTCTCGGACGTCACTTTTGACATCGCCAACAACATATCAACGCCAGTAAAGTCATGATGTAAATTCTGTGCTTTTTCAAGCCCTACGATTAGCACATCCAGCCCGGTGGCAAGGCCTCTTGCGGATGAATTGATTTCATTGTTGGCCACATTTACCAAGGGTTTTGCAAGGGCGAGTGGAATATCCCAAGTCAGGTTGGTCATATCGCCGGCCATCCAGCGCCAAAATTTCAGCCACCACCCCTCTGACCGGTCGATCTGATTCTTTGCATCTTCAAAAAATGATTTAAGCCCTACAACCTGCGCTACTGCCACCTGGTTGGCCACCATCGCACGATTGGTATAGGCAGAAAAATTATGGTCACGCGCCTGTAATACGGCTGCGCTATAGGCGACGGCATCCGCCGTATCCTGCAATTTGGTTTTGTTATTGGCCAACAGCGATGTGTTGTAAACAAAAAACGCGATAAGAACAAGCGCAGCCGCGAAAACCAGTGTCAGCACGATGGCTTGACCTTGCTGTTGAAAGGGACGAACGTATTTCATCATGATCTCTTTCTTCATCGTCGTTGAACTGGTTTTCGCGACTGCCACTCGGTTTATTTTGCGCGGTTGGCTGCGCCGTAGTTATTAAGACCAACGGCCGTAGTCGCTGCGGTATTGGCACCGGTTGCAGCAGTATTGGCGGCGGTAATTTGCGTTGCTGAATCCTGGCCGGCCACTTCTTTGGCCAAACCTGCCATCGAGTTACGGACTGTTTTGCCGAAAAAACCATAACAGCCAATTGCCGCGATAGCGACCACTGCCACGATGATGAGATATTCCATCATCCCTTGACCAAATTGCTTCTTGCGATTTTCGTGTTTCATGCTTCTCTCCTTTACTTACTGGTTGAACACCACGAGGCACCATGCTTCGTGGCGGTGCTGCAAAAAAAGTGTGATTACTGTGTTTTATCGTTGATCGTTGGCGTAGTTGTAGTTGGCCAGACCTGCTTTTCTCGGATCGTTGGCGCGCCCTGCTGCCGCATTCGCTGAATCAAGCGCTTCAACCATATTGGCATTGGAATCCTCTCCCGCCGTTTCTTTGGCGATACCTGCCACTTGGTTACGAACTGTTTTGCCAAATGCGGTGTAGATGCCGATGGCGGCGATCGCGACTAAGGCCACGATAATCAAATATTCGGCCATGCCTTGGCCCCATAGCTGACGCAGTCTGTGCATTTGTGTTTTTTTCATGGTAACGCTCTGTTCATCAAAATTAAACATTAAATTCAATTAAATCAATTAGTTACATTTAGTTGCATTGATGCGCCTTGCGATACTTTGTGTGCTTCTCGATCATGAGTAACAGCCAGTTGTGAAATGGTTCACATTTTTTATGCGTGACAAGACACCGTGCTTATTAAAAGGCATGCCGCTTTTTTATTCGCTGGCGGCAGTCGATGCCTTCAGCTAGACTTTGCGCACTATTCATACGTGGGTGTAACGAATGCCATTATCGGAATTTGAAAACTTAGAATCCTTGCGTCCGCTTATCGGCAAAGAAATTGCCGTAAGCGACTGGTTTACCGTGACGCAGGAACGCATCAACCTGTTCGCCGAAGCGACGGGCGACCATCAATGGATTCATGTGGATGTGGAGCGGGCGAAGCGCGAGTCGCCGTATAAGTCAACGATTGCGCACGGGTTTCTTACGCTATCGTTGCTGGCTGGCATGGCCATCGACACAATCAAAATCAAGTCGGTGAAAATGGGCGTGAACTACGGTTTGAATCGCGTGCGCTTTACGGATGCCGTTCCAGCCGGCGCAAAAATCCGCGCGCATTTTGTGTTGAAGAGTATGGAAAACATTGCGCCGAACGGCTCGCAAGCAGTGTGGGATGTCACGGTGGAACGAGAAGGCTCAAGCAAGCCCGTGCTGATT
>JAYTVC010000048.1:0-1567 GCA_043744215.1 Pseudomonadota bacterium | reverse complement strand
CGCCGCCGGGACTTTTCTGCCCGCCCGCGCCGCCGTCCGGTGTGCCCACGCCCTACCCGAACATGTCGGGCCCCGCCACGCCCCCGCGCGCCGGTGAGCTGTCCGACGTGACGGGTGCCATCTACAAGCTACCCGCCGTTCAGCGGCTGGTGACGCAAGTTCACGACGAAGGCCTGCGCCAGGTTCGCGTGCTCAAGCGCGAATGGGAAACGGCACCGGTTTCAGAAAAAGTGGTGATGGTGACGATGACCACGCTGGTCGTCGGAGCCTTCATCACGCCTATCGTCGCCAATCAAAAAACGCGCGATCTTGCGTTTGGATTCATCAAGGGGCGAGACTTGTCGGTACCCGGTATCGACGGCCTGTCATTCAAGATTCTGGATCGCGGTGGGGCGATTACTGCGCCGCTTGGTATACCCGGATTGTCGGGCTCTGCGCGCTTGCAATTGCCTAATTCGGCAGCGCCGAGTTATGAGGCGACGATTACGTTTGATGTGATGGAATTTATTAAATCGCGGTGAGCGTTGATTGTTTTGGATTGGGTAATCGCGGGGCTCGCTCAAACGCCGTAGCCCTTCGATGCGCATTGATGGTAAACAGTTCGCACGTAGTGCGTAGGGTGCGACCGCTATCTGGCCCGCGCCAAACCCAAAACGACAGATGTCGATGCGCGGCATCCCGCATAAGGCTAGGCGTTGACGAGCTTATTGTCTGCGTGAGATATTCCGCACTCGCGTGCGTTGACATCAGCTCGGTTGCGGTACCGGTTCCATCTGGATTTCATTTTGGGCTACGCAGAGACCCTTCTTTATGTACCCCTTGTCCTACTCTGCGACATTGTCGGCACAGCATTCGCGGTGCCCGATTCATCACCGCCTCGCAATGGGGCACAACAAAAAGGAAATGATCATGGCACTCTTCATGTTGATGGGAAAGTATTCGCCTGACGCGCAGAAAGCAATTCTGCAATCCGGCCTGGATCGGGAGGCCGCGGCAAAAAAGGCCGTTGAGGCGGCCGGCGGCAAACTGCTCGGTTTTTACGGGATGTTTGGCCAGGATTACAACGTGGCGATCATCACGGACATGCCGGGAAATGCTGAATACATCGGAGCGATTGCACCGGCGCTTATGTCGGGCACGTTTTCGGCGTACAAGTCGATCCCGCTGTACACGGCTGCCGAGGTAGTTGCGGCCTCCGCCATCGCCAAAAAAGTCGCGAAAAGTTACGATCCACCCAAGGGCTGAGTCGCTTGTCGCACCCTACCGTTTGCCAGGCTGCAGGTAGGGTGCATTTCCAGCAAGCTACGGATACCCGCAGGGTCATCCGCCGTTCGTGGTGAACGGGCAACGGTGGATGACACTTCGCGTATCCACCCTACTTCGGATCGCACGCTAACTCAACCCCGCAACCGGCACCAACGCCCCATGCACCGCACGCGCAGCATCTGACGCCAGGAACATCACCACGTCGGCGAGCGCTTCGGGCGCGACCCATTTCGCGGGGTCGGCGTCGGGCATGTCTTTGCGGTTTTGTGGGGTGTCGATGATGGTGGGGAGCACGGCGTTG
>JAYTVC010000047.1:0-18669 GCA_043744215.1 Pseudomonadota bacterium | reverse complement strand
CCGGCCGAAATTATTTCAGCTTGGTTTCTTTATACATCACATGCTTGCGAGCCACGGGATCGAATTTACTGATCTCCATTTTTTCGGGCATGGTTTTTTTGTTTTTGCTGGTGGTGTAAAAATGGCCGGTGCCGGCACTGGATTCCAGTTTGATTTTGTCGCGTTTGCTTGCCATGGTCTCGGCTCCTTACAATTTTTCGCCACGGGCGCGCAGGTCTGCGAGCACCGAGTCGATACCGTTTTTATCGATCACGCGCAGGCCGGCATTGGTGACGCGCATGCTGACCCAGCGGTTTTCGCTTTCAACCCAGAATTTGCGATATTGCAAATTGGGCAAGAAACGGCGTTTGGTTTTGTTGTTGGCGTGGGAAACATTGTTTCCCACCATCGGCTTTTTGCCGGTAATCAGACAGACTCGTGCCATGACGCTACTCCGTAACTACTTGATTTAATTGATAAATTTACCGCATTTGCTCGACGCTTGCCGAACCAAGACCGCGATTATAGCCGATTTTCCCTGTCCGGCTCAAGGAAAACCGCGCCTCTTTTATAACAGGCCCCGCTCGGCAAACGACAACACTTCGCCCGAGCCGACGATGAAATGATCGAGCACGCTGACGTCGATGAGTTTGAGCGCGGCTTTCAATGCGCGGGTCAAGTCTTCGTCGGCGCGTGAGGCTTCGGCCACGCCGGACGGATGATTGTGCGCAAAAATGATGGCGGCGGCGTTGTGATGCAACGCGCGCTTGGCCACTTCGCGCGGATAGACGCTGGTTTGCGTGAGCGTGCCGGTGGACAACTCTTCCACTTCAATCACACGATGTTGCGCGTCGAGAAAAATACCGAGGAATACTTCATGATGCTTGGCTTGCAGCGTGAGACGCAAATAATCGCGCACGGCTTGGGGTGAGTTGAGCAGATGGGGCTCGCGCAATTTTTCTTCCAGCGCACGCTTGGCCATTTCGAGCACGGCCTGCAATTGCGCGTATTTCGCCGGACCCATGCCAGGCACGTCGCAAAAACTATTTTGTGAGGCGCTGAATATGCCAGAAAGGTTTTCAAAGCGCTTTAACAATTCGCGCGCCAGATCGACGGCGGATTTGCCCTGCATGCCGGTGCGCAAAAAAATCGCCAGCAGTTCGGCTTCGCTCAATGCGCCCGCGCCTTTGCTGAGCAGCTTCTCCCTCGGGCGGTCGTCTTCGGGCCAATCGGTAATCGCCATTGCTTGGTCTTTTTAACGTAACGTGTAGAATATTCGCATTATGACGCAAACCCCGAAAAAACGCGTAGTACTCGGCATCACCGGCGGCATCGCGGCTTATAAAGCAGCCGAGTTGATACGCCTGTGCGTGCAGGCAAACATTGACGTGCAAGTGGTGATGACGCAAGCCGCATGCAAGTTCGTTACGCCTGTTACTTTGCAGGCGCTATCGGGCAACATGGTTTATACCGATTTGTGGGATGCCAGTATCGCCAACAATATGGCACACATCGATTTGTCGCGCGATGCCGATGCGATTCTTATCGCGCCCGCCAGCGCCGATTTCATCGCCAAGCTGGTGCATGGTTTGGCGGATGACCTGCTTTCCACTTTATGTTTAGCGCGCGATTGCCCGTTGCTGGTCGCGCCGGCGATGAACAAGCAAATGTGGGAAGCGCCCGCCACGCAAAGAAACATGAAACAACTCGCACAGGATGGCGTGAGCATCCTCGGCCCCGCGTCGGGCGACCAGGCCTGCGGCGAAGTCGGCATGGGGCGCATGCTCGAAGCGGCGGAATTATTTGCGCAACTGCAAAAATTTTTATCCGCGCAAAAAAAAACGCTAAAAAATAACCCCCCCGTTTTAGCCGTCAAAAAAATCGTCATCACCGCTGGGCCTACTTTCGAAGCCATCGACGCTGTGCGCGGCATCACCAACAGCAGCAGCGGCAAAATGGGCTATGCCGTAGCGCAAGCGGCGCTTGAAGCGGGCGCCGATGTCACGCTGATTTCTGGCCCAGTGTCGCTTACTGCGCCGATGGGCGCGAACATCATTCAGGTTACCAGCGCGGCGCAAATGTTCGAGGCGGTGAAAAATAATCTCGCCGATACGGATATGTTCATCAGCGTCGCCGCGGTCGCTGATTACACGCCGGTTAAAACTTCCGCGCAAAAAATCAAAAAAACTTCCGCTTCGCTCCAGCTCGAATTAAAGCCCACCGAAGACATTCTCGCTTACGTGGCAAGTTTGCCGAACGCGCCCTTCTGCGTTGGCTTCGCGGCAGAGAGCGAAAATCTGCACGACTACGCCGAAGCCAAGCGCCAACGCAAAAAAATTCCGCTGCTCGCCGCCAACCTGGTGCAGGAAGCGATGGGGCGCGACGACAATGCGCTGATTTTATTTGATGATAACGGCGCGCATGAATTGCAGCGCGGGCCGAAAATTGAGCAAGCGCGTTTGTTAATCGAGCATGCAGGCAGGCTCTATTCTGCGCAGATCAAAAGCAAAAAACCGGCTTTATCGCTCGCCAGCTCAGGCAAAAAATAAATTCCGCTCTATAACGTAACTATTTGATTATTATAATAAAATTATCATGCAGAAACTCGACGTAAAAATTCTCGACCCTCGCCTCAAAACGCATATGCCCGCCTACGCCACCGACGGTTCCGCCGGGCTCGATTTGCGCGCCTGCATTGAACACACACTCACCATCGCGCCGGGCTCGACGGAATTGATTCCTTCCGGCATCGCCATTCATCTCGATGACCCCGGCCTCGCAGCGGTGATTCTTCCGCGCTCGGGCCTCGGCCATAAACACGGCATTGTGCTCGGCAATCTGGTCGGGCTTATCGACTCTGATTATCAGGGACAAATTTTCATTTCAATCTGGAATCGCTCTCACACGCCCTTCATGCTCAACCCGATGGAGCGCGTGGCGCAACTCGTTGTTGTGCCAGTGGTGCGCGTGCAAATGAATGTGGTGAGCGAATTTACTGAAAGCGATCGCGGTGACGGCGGCTTCGGCAGCACAGGTAAACACTAGCGAAAAAAATTACCTGTCATTCTGAGGGCGGCTCAGAATGACGCAAAGGAAGTAATACATGAACCGCTCTGCCATCATTTTATTTGCCCACGGCGCGCGCGATCCGCAATGGGCGCTGCCGTTTGAAAAAATTCGCGCGTTGATGGCAAAGCGTTTGCCTGACACCCCCATCGAACTCGCGTTTCTTGAACTGATGCAGCCAGGCTTGGCGGAAACCGTAAAAGCGTTTGCCGATAAAGAAATGTCGCGCATCACCTTGATACCTCTATTCATGGCGCAAGGTGGGCATCTGAAAAAAGATTTGCCGCTGATGCTCGATGACATTCGTCGCGACAACCCCGGCATGGCGATTCACGTCACGCCGCCCATCGGCGAAGCGGAAGATATTCTGACGCTGATCGCTGAGTGGGCGACGACACAACATTTACAAATGGAGAAAAATAATGGCGGTTAAGTTTTTGTTTGTTCTGATCTGCGTAATGGCGAGTTGGCTCCAGCCCGCGCTGGCACGTGACATTGCTCCGGCAAAGCACAAAGCATTGCCGACATTGCGCATCAACGGACATGCCATGCAAGTTGAAGTGGCGCGAACACCCAGTCAGAGAGCAACGGGTTTAATGAATCGTCAACATCTTGCGCCCAACACCGGCATGCTGTTCGCCTTCGACCCGCCGCAAATCGTCAGCATGTGGATGAAAAATACGTTGCTTCCTTTATCCGTTGCCTTCATCGACGAGCACGGAAAAATAATCAACATCGCCGACATGCAGCCGCAAAGCCTCGACACCCACTCATCATTGTCACCTGCAAAATACGCGCTGGAGATGAATCTGCGCTGGTTTGAAAAATATAAAATTCAGGCCGGCGCTTCGGTCGCAGGTATCGATAAAGCGCTGGCGGAAAAACCCAAGTCGTTACACAACATGAAGCCTCTGCCTGACTTACCCTAAACAATAAACCAATCGAAAGCCCATGGACCCAACCGTCGCCTCCCACGGAATACAACTGGCCGTCGCGCCAGTATTTTTACTCACCGCCGTCGCGGCATTGATCGGCTCGTTTGCCATGCGCCTGTCGCGCATCGTCGATCGCGCGCGTGTGCTGGAAGAACGCCTTGAGGCAGAAACGGTAAAAAACATCAAATCCGCCTACTGGGAACTCAATCGCCTGAAATTACGCGGACGCATCGTCAGTTGGTCGATGGCGCTGCTCACATTGTGTTCCATGTGCATCGGCGTCACCATCATGGCGCTGTTTCTGGGCGAGACCACCGCGCTGCATACACAAAGCCTGGTGCCGCTAAGTTTCCTCACCGGCGTGATATTTTTCCTGCTGGCGCTGTTGGGCTTTCTTGTTGAAACTTTACTTGCCATGCATGTGCTGAAATTCGGACGTCATCTGAAACGCTTGTAGCGAATTTATTATATAAAACGCCCGCAAGTTTCTCGCCGAAACCTGCGGGCGTTTTATTTCATTTCTATCAATTTAATTTACCGGAGTCGATACCGCGCCCGCTTTACCGATCTCATACCAATTGATTTTCCGCGTCACCAACATGACCAGTCCCAACAACACGAACAACAATATTGAGCCCATCATCAGCGCATAGTCTTCAGCACGGATTAGCACGTAGAGCGCGGCGTAAATGGTCGCCAGCGCAGTAGCAAAACCGATAGCGCGTTGGTAACTTTGCAGCACGTGGCTCACGTAATAACCAATCAGCGCCACGCAACAGAAGGCGGCAATCAGGTACGCTTTGCCAAACGCGATGTGTTCGGATAACGACACCAGCAACAGAAAAAACAGCGCCAGCGAAATGCCCACCAGACTGTACTGGATGGGGTGAATGGCGAGACGTTTCAACACTTCAAACAAAAAGAATGCGACAAACGTCAGTGCAATAAACAGGAAGCCATATTTCACCGAACGCTCCGCCTGCTGATATATATCCACCGGCTGGATGAACGATGTGCCGAGTGAAGCTTGCATCCACTCTGCGCATTTGTCATCGTTGCAGCGATCAAACAATTGGCCGATGTTGGTGGAAATATGGGTGGTTTGCCATTGGGCAGTGAAGCCGCCGTCATAAATGGAAGAGCTGTCCGGCAAGTAACGGCCGATGAAACTGGGGTGTGGCCAGGGCGAGCGCATTTTGACACGGGTTTCTTTGCCGATGGGGGTGAATTCCAGTTGGCCTGTGCCGCGCAGATTCATATTGGCACTAAAGGGATAAGTTTTTTCGCTGCTCGCATCCAGCTTGCCCAAATTGATGTGAATGCCGCTTTTAAAAAGAGCGGTATCGGCACCCGGGCTGAAAGTCAGATCGTTGTCGCCCCACTTCAATATTGGCGTACCGCGAATGCCGCGGTTATCGGTGATGCCGACAGCGACATACGCGCTGCGAAATGAATAGTCTTCCAAATTATCGGTTATGCCGAGATTTTTCGGCAGAATGAAATCCCCCTCTATGTTGATACCCGCGATATAGAGCAAGGCTTCGTAAATGCCACGGTGCTTGGTTTCGACCGGCGCGTTGACATCAATGGACAGTTTGTTCGGCAGAAAGCGCAAGCTGCCATTTTCAAACTGCTCAACTATGGATTGCTTTTTCGTCGCCTCATCGGTGACTTTGCTCAGCACTTTTTTCCTATAGGGAACAATCAGCACTGGGCCTGTTACTCGTTGATGGGACGATGCGCCGTCGGCGATGGATTCCGTCGCGCGCGTGCGCATATACGCCCGCTCGGACACCGTGCCATGAATCATGGCAAGCGGAATATATAATCCCAGCGCCAATAAACCGATGACAAAAATTTTCAGCATGAGGCTGCGTTGCATGATGGCTCCCTTTTGTATGTTGGAGCCTGCAATGTAATGCAGCGATGTGAAGCCGCGATGCGCGTTGCGTGAAGTTTGTGTGAAGAATCTCAGACGACGGGCAAACTCAATGTCGCCGTTACGCCGCCTGCCGGGTCGTTGATGAGCGTAATCGTGCCGCCGTGCAGTTGCGCCACTTCACGCACGAAAGCCAAACCGAGCCCCGTGCTTTTTTTGCCAGTGCCCGGTCGTGGCAGCGAATAGAACCGCTCGAATAATCGCGGCAGGGCGTAATCGGGAATCGGTTCGCCGGTGTTGTGAACGGTGATGTCCACGCGATCAGGGTGCTTTGCGCCGTCAATGGTGATCGCGCATGGACCATTGCCGTTGGCAGATGAACAAAAATCCAACGCGTTATCCAGCAAATTACTGAAGGTTTGTTCCAATAAAAATCGTTCGCCCGATAAAATGAGTGAATTATCTAACTTATTGATTATATTCAATTTTATATCATTCAATGCAAACTGTTTTGATGCGAGTAAGGTCTCGAGCAATTCACGCGCTGGTATCGGCGTGATGTCTTGCAATGCTTGCTGCTGCTCTACCGCCGCGAGATTGAGCATGCGGTCGATGATGAGTTGTAACCTTGCTGACTCGCCGCTGATATTGCCAAGAAATTTTTTTCTCTCAGCAACCGGCATGTCTTCATTTAATAATTCCGCAGCGCCCTTAATGGCGGCCAGCGGGCTTTTCATTTCATGCGCCATGGTCTGTACATAATTTTCTACATACTCTTTACCGTCCAGTTGGCTGCGCATTGTGCCCATCGATTTCGCCAAGGTACCCAATTCACTTTTACCAAGATCGGGGACCGCCACGCGTGCGCCGGAGCTGACCGCCTGCGCGTAATCGGTGAGACGACGAATCGATCGTGCAAACCATAACGTGAACAGCAAGCCGATTATCAGCGACAACACCATCAACACCACGCCGCCGCGCACCAGCCTGCGTTTGGCCAATTCGATAAACGGCTGCACACTCACATTGGGCTTCGCTACGGTTACCACGCCAATAATTTTTCCGCCATCGAGAATCGGCGCAGCCACGTGCATCACGGCGCTGGATTCCACATCGGGATCGTCGCGCGTGCTGCGCGCGCCGTATTTTCCCTGCAAGGTGAGATACACGTCGTTCCAGCGCGAATAATCCTTGCCCACGTCGAGGCTGTCGGAATCGTACAACACAATGCCTTTGGCGTCGGTGACGTAAATACGATGATTATTTTCGTGCTTAACAATGGTGCCAATGCGCGCATTCGGGTCACGCTCGGCGTAGTCGTTGACGCTGCTTGCGAAACGGCCATTGGAAATCGTGCCGGCCTTTACTTCTTCCTTGGCCAATTCAGCCAGTAGATTGGCGATATCAATCAGGGTTTCTTCCGTTGATTGGCGCACGCCGGGTTTTAATTGATCGACAAAAGTATTGAGCAGAAAATACGCGCCAAGGCCGACAATAAAAAAATAGCCGAGAAAAATACGCGTGCTGAGTTTCATGACGCGTGGTTGCTCATGCTGTAGCCCAGACCGCGATGGGTTTCGATGGGCTCAACATCCGCATTCGCGGCTCGCAATTTCGCGCGCAGGGATTTGATGTGGGCATCCACCGTTCGCTCCATGCTCGCCTCTGACGCCCACACCAGATCCATCAATTGCGCGCGGGAAAATACGCGTTCCGGTTCGCACAGCATAGTTTTTGCCAGCAGATATTCGTAGCGCGTGAGGTCGAGTATGTGGCCGCAGAATGTGACGCGGGCTTTGGCTTCATCGATAACAAACCAGCCGTTTGCGCTGGGCATGGCTGCCGATACGAATGTCGTACGTTTCAAAATCGCCTTCACCCTCGCTACTAGCTCCCGCGGACTAAAAGGTTTTGCGACGTAATCGTCCGCGCCGATTTCCAGGCCGACGATACGATCCACTTCGTCATTGCGCGCAGTCAGAAAGATAATCGGTACCTGCGAAATCAAACGGATTTTTTTGCACACTTCAAAGCCGCTTATATCGGGCAAGCCCACGTCGAGCACGATCAAATTCGGCTTGCTTTGCGCCAACTTTGCAACTGCATCGTGCCCGAGACTGACCCATGTCGTGTGGAACCCTTCGGATTTCAGTGCGTAAATAATCGTATCGGCGATGGCCGATTCGTCTTCGACGATGAGTATCTGCGCAGACATCAGTGAGGGTTCACAGAAAAATGTACATGGCGCGTCCCGTGCAACCCAAGCCGATTCATAGCAACAAATCCCGCACTGGCGCAAAAGTTTTACGATGGATAACCGTCACGCCATGCTCGCGCAACGCGGCCATGTGAACGGCGGTGCCATAACCTTTGTGCTTGTCGAAACGGTATTGCGGATAACGTGTGTGCATGTCCAGCATGTCGGCATCGCGGGCGGTTTTGGCGAGGATGGAAGCGGCGGAAATGGCGGGCTCCTTGCTATCGCCTTTGACGATCGCGCGGGATGGAATGGTTATTTTCGGGCAATAGAGACCGTCAATCAATGCCTGGTCGGGTTTGATTTTTAATAATTCAACGGCGCGTTTCATCGCGAGCAGGCTGGCTTGCAGTATGTTGATGTCGTCGATTTCTTCCACGCTGGAAAATGCAATGGCCCACGCCAGTGCGTCTCGCTTAATGATGAGGGCGAGTTCATCGCGGCGTGTCTCGGAAAGTTTTTTAGAATCGGCGAGGCCGCTAATGGGTTTGGCGGGATTCAAAATGACGGCGGCGGCGAATACTGCACCTGCGAGCGGGCCGCGGCCCGCTTCGTCAACGCCGCAGATAAGTGGAAAGTGTTTCATCTTCGTTCCCGCTATTTACCGGATAGATACGGCAAAATGGCACGCGCCAGTTTGTCGGCGTTATTTTGCCGCAGACTCTCATGCATTTTCGTAAACCGTTCCGACAATGTAGCTCGCAGATGCGGGTGTTGCAGCAGGTTGACGAGGGCTTGGGCAAGGTTACGCGGTGTCGCATCGTTTTGCAGCAACTCGGGTACGATGAATTCACCGGAGAGAATATTGGGCAAGCCCACATAGGGCAAATAGGCTTTGCGCTTCATGATGTGATAGGTCAGCGGCGACATTTTATAAGCGATGACCATCGGGCATTTGAGCAGCGCCGCTTCGAGCGTTGCTGTGCCGCTGGCGATCAGCGCGGCATCGGCGGCGGCCAGCGCGTCGTGTGAATGGCCGAACATGATGGTGAGCGGCACGTCATGGGCGTCGAGGCGATGAATCGCCTGCTCGAATTGGTTGCGCGTTTCGCGGCTGGCGAGCGGCACGAGAAAATGTGCTTCGGGCAATTGCGCATGAATCTGCCGCGCCGCCTGAATGAACAAATCCGCATGATGATTCAATTCATTCTGCCGGCTGCCGGGCAACAAGGCGATGACGTGGCTCGGATGATTCATGCGGATGTCGGCGCGGGCGGCGAGCTTGTCGGGCACCAGCGGCAGTTCATCGGCCAGCGGATGGCCAACATAGGTGACGGGAATATTCTGCTTTTCGTACAGCGCGTTCTCGAACGGAAAAATCGTCAGCATACGCGACACCGACGCGCCGATTTTGTGAATGCGTTCGCCGCGCCAGGCCCAGATCGATGGGCTGACATAATGCAGCGTGGCAATATTTTGTTTTTTCAGCGCGGCCTCGAGATCGAGATTGAAGTCGGGCGCATCGACGCCGATAAACAAATCCGGCGGATTGGCACTGAAATGCGCGATGAGTTTTTTGCGAATGCCGATAATTTCGCGATAACGTTTAATGACTTCGAGGTTGTAACCGGAAACAGACAAGCGCTCCATCGGAAACAACGACACCGCGCCTTCGCTTTGCATTTTGGGGCCGGCGATGCCGACGAATTCAATATCGGGTTGATGCGCGTGCAATGCTTTGATGAGCAAGCTGCCCAATAAATCGCCCGATGCTTCGCCCGCTACGATGCCAACACGCATGATGAATTAAACCGAAAATTGCCTACTTAAAATGTTAAAAACTCTTTATAATCAAATGGTTACCGCACAATACCGCGCGAAGCTGCCTCGATGGAATCGAGCAGAATTTTTAACTCGGGGCAATCGGGCAGGCGCGCTTCAATCGCGGCCATCGCTTCGGCCAAACTCAATCCGGATTTATACAAGGCTTTGTAAGCGCTCTTGATACTGGCAATCGCGTCGGTGGAAAATCCGCGCCGCTTCAAGCCTTCGCTGTTGATGCCGAATGGTTTTGCTGTGTTGCCTGCGGCAGTAATGAATGCGGGCAAATCCTGCAACAAAATGGTGCCCATCGCCGTCATGCTGTGGGCACCGATGTGCACGAACTGATGCACAACGGTGAAGCCGCCGAGAATCGCGTAGTCGCCCACATGCACATGGCCGGCGAGTTGCGCGTTGTTGGCGAAGATGGTGTGGTTGCCGACCTGGCAATCGTGGGCGATATGCGCGTAAGCCATGATCCAGTTGTCGTTGCCCACTCGTGTGACGCCGACATCCTGCGCAGTGCCACGGTTAAAGGTGCAAAATTCGCGGATGGTATTATGGTCGCCAATTTCCAATGTTGTCGGTTCGCCCGCATATTTTTTATCCTGCGGCGCTTCGCCCAAAGATACGAAACCAAAAATTTTATTGTCGCGGCCGATGCGCGTGGGCCCGTTGATGAGCGCGTGCGCGCCGATAGTTGTGCCCGACCCGATCTCGACGTTTTCGCCAATCACCGCATAGGGCCCGATGGTCACATCCGCCGCAACCTTCGCCAATGGATGCACAATCGCCGTGGAATGAATTTTCGAAGCGGCCATTACAACGCCCGCACTGCACACAACAATTCGGCTTCGGCGACGACTTCGCCATTGACGGTGGCTTTCGCGCCAAATTTCATTAACGCTTTTTTGAATACCAGCATATCCACTTCGAGATGAATCTGGTCGCCCGCGCTCACTGGCTTTTTGAAACGGCAGCCGTCGATGCCGACAAAATAATAAACCGATTTGTCGTCCGGCTTGGTGCCTGCGGTTTTGAATGACAGAATCGCCGCCGCCTGCGCCAGCGCCTCAATCACCAGCACGCCCGGCATGACGGGATGATGGGGAAAGTGGCCGATAAAAAACGGCTCGTTGATGGTGACATTTTTCAGCGCGACAATGCGCTTGCCCGCTTCGCATTCGAGCACGCGGTCCACCAGCAGAAACGGATAGCGGTGCGGAAGATATTGCAGAATTTCGTGAATATCCATTTGGCTCATTTGTCTTTTTCCAATTGATTGATTTTTTCCTGCAACTCGCGCAGCTTTTCAGCGTAGCTATCGAGTTTGCGCACATGGGCTGCCAGCTTAAGCCACTCGGCGTGCGACGTAAATGGTGTAGACGAAATGGATGTATAGGTACCCGGCTGGGTGATGGATTTGCTGACGAGTGTGAAACCGGAAATATGCACGTCATCGCAAATGTCGATATGGCCGACAAGGCCTGCCGAGCCGCCGATGGTGCAGCGTTTGCCAACGCGGGTGCTGCCCGCAATGCCCGCACAACCGGCAATGGCGGTGTGCGCGCCAATGCGGCAGTTGTGGCCGATCTGGATCTGGTTGTCGAGTTTCACGCCGTCTTCAATCACTGTGTCGCCCATGGCACCGCGGTCAATGGTAGTGTTGGCGCCGATTTCCACATCGTCGCCAATCACGGTACGGCCGACCTGGGGAATTTTCAACCAGCGGCCGTTTTCGCTGGCGAGGCCGAAGCCGTCGGCGCCGATCACCACGCCCGCATGCAATATGCAGCGCTGGCCGATGACGCAATCGTGATACACCACGGTGCGCGGGAACAAGCGCGTGTTGTCGCCAATGGTCACGCCTTCGCCGATACTGCAACCTTCACCAATAATCGCATTGCGGCCGATGCGCGCGTTTTTCCCGATGACTGCGCAGGCTCCGATGCTCGCGCCAGCTTCAACGCTTGCCGTCGCATCGACCACAGCCGACGCGTGCACCCCGGCAGCAGGCTGGTGTGGCGGATGAAATAAAGCCACCACTCGCGCGTAATAGGCGTAAGGGTTCGGCGTGACAATGCGCGGCAAGGTTGTGGCGTCGTGCTCGGCAGTGCCGATAATCACTGCGCCTGCCTGCGTGGTATCGAGTTGCTTGCGGTATTTGGGATTGGCAAGGAAAGCCAGTTGGTTCGAAGTGGCCAGTTCGAGTGGAGCAATACCAGAATAACGTTTTGTGCCGCCACCAATGACATCGCCGCCCAGTTGGGCGGCGATGTCATTGAGCGTAAACGTTATCGAATCAGCCACATTACTTATCGGCAAGCGCCTTAAGCACTTTGTCGGTGACGTCTACATTTTTACTGTAGAACAACGCTTCCTGCAAGATCAGGTCGAATTTTTCTGCCTGCGCAATATCGGCGATGGCTTTGTTGAAACGATCCAGCAAACCGGATAATTCTTCGTTGCGGCGCAAATTTACGTCTTCACGGTATTCGCGCAAGATGCGCTGATATTCGCGGTTGAGGTTGGCGAAGTCGCGCTCACGGTTGCCACGCTCGGCTTCCGGTGCGGTGAGCCCTTCTTTTTCCAGCCAGGTCTGCATGTCGCGTCCCTGCTTTTCCATTTTCTTGATGGCTTCTTCACGGGTCGAAAAATCTTTTAGCAGTTTTTTCTCCGCGCGCTGGGCAGGAGCCGACTCACGCTGCACGCGGGCGATATCCACATAACCAATTTTAAGCTCTGCCGCTACCGTTGCCGCCGAAGCGGAAAAAAGCGCCAGCGCTACCAACGATGTAATCAATTTGTTCAATGCAACCTCCTGAAATTTCGGCCTGAGCCGCTACTATAATGTATCTTGCCCTGTGGGTAAACGCGCCACATAAAAGTATGGCTGACGCACTGCTTAAAAAATGGTGCCTAGCTGAAACTGGAAGCGTTCTTCTTTATCGGTCGGCAGCCGCTTAATCGGCCGCGCCAGGCTGAATTTCAATGGCCCGACTGGAGATAGCCAGCTTACCGCGATACCAGTGGAAAAACGAAAATCGCCGGCGGAAATTTTTTGCTCAACGCCGAACACATTGCCGCCATCCACAAACGCCGACAGACGCACCGATTTGTCTTTGACGCCGGGCATAGGGAACAATATTTCGGCATTACCCACAAAGCGGCGGTTACCGCCTACGGAATCTCCCGTACCTTCAGTGCCCGATAGCGGCAAACCGGTGCGTGGATCAGGAATGGCGCCGCGGGGGCCGAGCGAGCTGGTCTGAAAGCCGCGAATGGACCCGACACCGCCCGCATAAAAATTCTTGAAAAACGGCAAGTCCTTGCCGCGAAAACCTTTGGCATAACCCGCTTCGCCGTTGAGCGACAGGGAAATATCGCCATAAATCGGCGTCAACCACTGCTGCTGGTAGTTGGCACGATAGTAAGTCAAATCAGCACCAGGCAGGCCAATGTCGCCGTACAGTCTTTGCAGCCGGCCTTTGGTGGGATAGAGAATGCTGTCACGGGTATCCCGCGCCCACCCCAGATCAGCACGCCAGGTGGAATACTTGCTGCCGAACTTCGATGCAAACGCTTTGTATTGTTGCGGACTGGAATCGAAGATCGACAATTCGGTGCTTTCGTAAGCATTGCCCAAACTGATGGAGTCGGTCTCGGTTACGGGAATGGAGAAGCGCACACCGCCGCCACGCGTCTTGGTTTTGTAAGCGCCGGTGCTCAAGGTGCTGACGTCGAGGTTACGTTGATAAATGTCGAAGCCGCGGCCAAGACCGTCTTCCGTCACGTAGGGATTGGTATACGACAAAACCAAAGTGCGATTAATCGTGCCGCTGTTGACTTGCGCCGTGAGCGCGTTGCCGCTGCCGAAAATATTGTTCTCGGAGACCGAAGCATTGATGACCAATTTTTCCACTTTGGAAAAACCCGCGCCGAACAACAAGCTGCCAGTGGACTTTTCTTTCACGTCGACGTTCATATCGACTTGATCGGCCGTGCCGGGCACCGGCGGGGTTTCCACATTCACTTCAGAGAAAAAGCCCAGGCGGTCAATGCGTTCTTTTGAACGCTTGATTTTCTCGGAAGAAAATACGCTGCCTTCGACTTGGCGCATTTCGCGTCGCACGACTTCGTCGCGGGTGCGTGAGTTGCCGCTGATGTTGATGCGGCGCACGTACACGCGCTTGCCGGGGTCAACGGTGAAGGTGAATGCGGCGGTGTGTTTGTCGCGGTCCAATTCGGGAATCGGGTTTACATTGGAGAATGAATAACCTTCATCGGCCAGGCGATCGGAAATGCGTTTGCTGGTCTCGGTAAATTTTTCACGCGAAAAAACTTCACCCGGCTTGATGACAATCAGTGTTTTCAATTCTTCTTCCGGCACACGTAGATCGCCGGCCAATTTGACATCGCTTACGACATACACCGGCCCTTCGGTGACGTTGACCGTGATATAGACATCCTGCTTATCTGGTGTGATGGACACATTGGTCGAATCAATATTGAACTCAAGGTAGCCGCGATTAAGATAATAAGAGCGCAGGTTTTCCAGGTCGGCTGAGAGTTTTTGTTTCGAGTATTGGTCGTTTTTGTTGAACCAGGTAAACCAGCCCGTTGTGGTCAGGGTAAACAAGCCACGCAATTCCTTCTCGCTCACGGCCTGATTGCCGATGATATTGATGCTGCGGATTTGCGACACTTGTCCTTCGTCAATATTGAAGGCCAACGCGACACGGTTACGCTCCAGCGGTGTGACCGTGGTTGCCACATCGACGGAATAGCGCCCACGGCTTACATACTGGCGCTTGAGTTCT
The DNA here is from genome assembly GCA_043744215.1 of Pseudomonadota bacterium. Taxonomy (GTDB): domain Bacteria; phylum Pseudomonadota; class Gammaproteobacteria; order Burkholderiales; family JBEEJL01; genus JBEEJL01. The sequence goes on along the minus strand of JAYTVC010000047.1, from coordinate 3,972 downwards.
TTTTCCGCGCGGTCGAGCAATGATTTATCGTAGGTTTTAGCTTCGGACAAGCCGATTTGTTTCAGCCCGTCTTTCAACTGGTCTTTGGGAAATTCATTGGCGCCGTTGATCTCGACGCTGGCAATGGCCGGGCGCTCCTGTACGATAACAATCAGCGCATCGTTATCCGCTTCGATGCGCACATCGGCGTAAAAGCCGGTCGCATACAGAGCCTTGATGGCCGCGGTAGCTTTGGCGTCGTCGACCGTATCATTGAGTTTGATCGGCAGATAGCTGAACACAGTGCCCGCTTCGGTGCGCTGCAGACCTTCAACACGGATATCTTTTACCGCGAACGGCTCGATTGCCCACGCAGAGGTCACAGAAAAAACGCCCGCCAGGGCGCCAACGAGAATGCGCAATCGCATAAATTTCAGCCTGAAATGAATCGGTAAATGAATCGGTTAATATCGTTGTAAAAAGCAGCAATCATGAGGCAGCCCAGCAATACTAGGCCTATTTTCTGGCCAACCTCCATTACCTTTTCGGAAACGGGGCGACCCTTGACGATTTCCGCCACATAATACAACAAATGCCCGCCATCCAATATGGGAATCGGTAACAGGTTCATGACACCGAGGGTAATACTGATGGCCGCGAGAAACATCAGAAAGGGCAAACCGCCCGCCCGCGCCGTCTGGCCGGCGTAATCGGCAATGGTAATCGGCCCGCTGATATTTTTGAGCGAAAGTTTTCCGGTAATCATTTTACCGATCATTTTCAGGCTGAAAACCGACATGTCCCAGGTTTTTTCGACCGCCTTGCCGATAGAAACCAGGGGACCGTAACGGACTTCGACTTTAATCATGCGCTCGTATTCCGCCTGGTCGACCTTGGGCCGCGCACCCATGCGGCCGATGGTTTTTTTACCGTCGCTCTCCGCCTTTGGCACGAGGCGTATATCCAATTGCTCTGCACCGCGCGTAATTTTGAATTGCAATGCACGATCCGGGTTGCCGCTCACTTGCTCGACCAACTGATCCCACAGCGCGATAGGTTGGCCGTCGATCTGGATGATTTCATCGCCGACTTTCAGGCCGGCGTTTTGCGCGACACTGCCCGGAATGATTTCGCCTAGCACGGGTTTGATCGGCGGACGGTATAAACCGAGGCCGAGTTTAGTCAGAAAATTATCATTCAAATCGTCTTTTGTCAGGCTGTCCAAATCCAGTGTGCGTTCGGCCAGATATCCCTTGTCGTTTTGTGTGTTGAGCTGCGCTTTGCGCGAGCCCACCGCCACGTCAAGCAACGCCAGGTGCACATCCTGCCAGGTGGGCGTCGCTTCGCCGTTGACGGAAAGAATACGCTCGCCCGATTGCAAACCGGCATGGGCAGCGGGCGAATCTTTCAGCGGCGCAGCAATGAGCGGTTTGATGCCCGGTGCGCCGATGACGAACAACAGCCAGTAAAACAAAATTGCCAAAATAAAATTGGCTGCCGGCCCGGCCAGCACGATGGCAATGCGCTTCCACACCGATTGGCGATTGAATGCACGCGGTAACTCGCTTGCTGGCACCTCGCCTTCGCGCTCGTCGAGCATTTTGACATAACCGCCCAGCGGGAAAAGCGACAGCGACCATTCGGTTTGGTCTTTACCAAACCGCTTCGATGCGAGCACTTTGCCGAAGCCAAGAGAAAACCGCAGCACCTTCACGCCGCACCATCGCGCGACCAGATAATGCCCCAGCTCATGAAAAAAAATCAGAATGCTGAGCGCAAAAATAAACGATAAGACGGTGGTAAAAGCAGTGTTGAGCATGGTTACGCTAACTCTTTGATTTTATTCAATAATTCTCGAGCCGTTCGACGTGCGTTGTGGTCGGCATCGAGCACATCTTGCAAGTGGTGGACAGGTTGCGCGGGTACACGTTCAAGGGTTTGCTCAATCAATTTTGCGATCGACATAAACGGCAATTGATGGTCGAGAAATTTTTCAACGGCGATTTCGTTGGCGGCATTCAATATCGCTGGTGCCGTGCCGCCCCGGCGCAATGCCTGATACGCCAACTCAACGCAGGGAAAACGCTTGCGATCGCAGGGCTCAAAATCCAGCCGCGCCGTTTTGACCAGATCGAGCATATCGACGCCCGCATCGATACGTTCCGGATATCCCAGCGCATAGGCAATCGGCGTGCGCATATCCGGATTGCCGAGTTGGGCGATAAGCGATCCGTCGGTATATTGCACCATCGAATGAATCACCGATTGCGGATGAATCACCACATCAATTTGATCAGCGCTCGCATCAAACAACCAATGGGCTTCGATCACTTCGAGGCCCTTGTTCATCATCGTCGCGGAATCAACGGAAATTTTACGGCCCATCACCCAGTTGGGATGGGCGCAGGCCTGCTCGGGTGTCACCTTGGTGAGCGTGGCAGCGTCGGCATTGCGAAATGGCCCACCGGATGCGGTCAATATTATTTTTTTCACACCCACGCGTTGCAAACCGTCGGCAAAATTGCGCGGCAACGCCTGGAACACGGCATTGTGTTCGCTATCAATGGGTAACAGCGTCGCGTGATTTTCCTTCACGGCATTCATTAGAATATCGCCGGACATCACCAGCGCTTCCTTGTTGGCGAGCATGACGGTTTTGCCTGCGTTCGCCGCGGCCAATGTGGGTTGCAAGCCGGCCGCGCCAACAATGGCGGCCATGACGGCATGCACTTCAGGCAGTGAAGCGACGCGTATCAATGCGGCTTCGCCACATAACACTTCCGTGGACAAACCGGCGGTGAGAATTTTTTTGCGCAAAACTTCCGCGCTGTTTTCGTCCAGCAGCACGGCGTAGCGCGGCTTGAACTGCGCGCACTGCTCGAACAGTTTTTCCGTTTGCGAATTCGCCGACAGCGCCGTTACAGAAAACTTTTCCGGATGGCGCGCCACCACATCCAGCGTGCTGACGCCGATGCTGCCGGTAGAACCGAGTATGGTGAGATTTTTCAAAGCGGCATCTTCAGTTGCCATATCCATACCAGCAGCAACGCTGCAATGGGCAAGGTGGAAGTCAGTGCGTCAATGCGATCCAGTACGCCGCCGTGACCGGGTAAAAGTTTGCCGCTATCTTTAACGCCAGCGCAACGCTTCATCCATGATTCAAACAAGTCGCCGACGATGCCAAAGCACGCCAGCAATAAAAGCATAGCTGTGGTCACCCAATGAGGCTCTGCCCTGGCTAATTCAAACTTGAATCCTGCCACCTGTAATATGCCCGCATAAATCAGCGTACCGATCAATGCACCGCCTACACCTTCCCATGTTTTACCGGGGCTGATGCGGGGTGCCAATTTATGTTTGCCGAACTTTCGTCCGACAAAATAGGCAGCGGAATCGGAAATCCATACTGTGGCCATGAGTAACAGCAATTCATAGGGCAGTTCATAGGGCCGCCGCAAAGTCAGCATCGCCAATGCGGTCGGCAAAATAATCACCACGCCAGTCAGTGCGAGAACCAAAGGATTTCGGGTTTGGAATTCCCGCGCCAGCCAAAGGGGCGCAACGACTAACCAAAATATCAACGCTACAATATAAATATGTGTCCAGTTAATCCATGCTGCTTGCGCAGAAGGAAGAAGATTGGCGGCATAATACAAAGCGCCGATTGCAACCACATAACCGACTCTTAGCGGCGTACTGAATCCGCTCAACTGCGCCCACTCATTCGCCGCAAGCAGTGCAATCACGAGAACCAGCAACTGCCAATAAAGCACCGGCAACCAAAACAACGCGGCAAGAAATAACGGAATCAACACCAATGCAGTGAGTATGCGCGTCTTCAACATAGGTTTTTGCCGTCTCTATTTATCGCTTTATAAATAAACATAACTATTTAATTTGGTAATTAGGGCGTTTCGTAACCAGAGTATCCTGGGAGATACGTATGGTTACCATAGACAAAACGACCGGTAAATGGAGCGTGTTTAGTTGTGC
>JAYTVC010000046.1:0-18820 GCA_043744215.1 Pseudomonadota bacterium | reverse complement strand
CCAATGATAGTGTGGATTGCCCATGCGAAAGTAGGTCACTGCAAGGCACCTATGCACAATAATCAACCCCGATCCCAACAGGTCGGGGTTTTTTATTGGCTAACTGAATCGTCCGTCATGGCGACACTGTTCCAGTCCACCAGTGCGACAGAAACGGTGGCGAGCAGAAGATTATTCTGTAGCAGCCCGTAAAAATGGATTCTTGCTTACGTGGGAATGACAGGCCGTGCGGCGCTCCACGTGGCTGCATTCGTTTGTCTCTTCGCTCTTCACTCCTGCACGCCACACTTGCATAAACCAGTCGATTCAGCCAATCTTCAATTTTCACATTATGTTTCGCTATTCCCATGCCTCAAGCAATTAAGCAACGCCTGCAAAATTTAATCGAGCATCTGTCAAAGGGCTTGCTTGAACGCGATACACACATTCGTCTTGCACTGCTGGCAGCGCTGGCGGGCGAGCATCTTTTGTTAATCGGTCCGCCCGGTACGGCGAAGAGCGATCTGGCGCGGCGCTTGAGCGGCGCGGTGAAAGGTGCGACATATTTTGAGCGGCTGCTCACGCGCTTCTCTGTGCCCGAGGAATTATTCGGCCCGCTGTCGTTGGCATCGCTGGAGCAGGATCGGTACGAGCGGCAAATCGAAGGCTATTTGCCGACGGCGTCGTTTGCATTTATCGATGAGGTGTTCAAGGCCAACTCGGCCATCTTGAATGCGCTGCTCACCTTGCTGAACGAGCGCGAATACGATTATGGCGCGGGGCGCATCCGCACACCGCTGATTTCCGTGATCGGTGCCAGTAACGAAATTCCGACAGAGGATTTTCTCGCCGCGTTTTATGACCGCTTCCTGCTGCGTTGTTCCGTCAAGCCCATCGGCGACGGGGCATTTCCCGTGTTACTGGCATTGCCCATGCAAGACAGGGTGCCTGTCGATTTGTCGCTGCAAATCAGCCGCGATGATTGGGCGAACTGGTACGCAGCGCGCGAGCAGGTGACGCTCCCACCCGGGATGATTGAATTGCTTGCGCGCCTGCGTGAATTTTTGCAGCAGCAGGATATTCATCTTTCTGACCGTCGCTGGCATCGCATTGTCGGCCTGTTGAAAACGTCGGCTTACACCAATGGTCGCGATGAAATAAATATCTGGGACGCATGGCTTCTACAGTTCTGCGCGGTCGATCGGCCCGAGCAGGCAGCGCTGGTCGAAGAATGGTTTAGCACGCAGCTCGGCACGCAAAAGGGTTTGAGTCATCAACGTATGGCTAACGTCGTGAAAGCATTCGAGGCACAGCTTGATGCTGAAAAGCAGGCCAATGATCTCGCGCTGGATGACAGCGGCAAATTGTTTATGGCCGAGTCGGTTGGCGGGGCGCAGTCGGGCGATGCGGCACCGCGCATGACAGGCTTGATGCGACGCAAACGCTACGGCGCGACGCATATTCGCGCGCGCGCTGCACAAATAGATAGCATAATTATTCAATTAAATCAATATGTTACAGAAGTAACCAAACAAGCCGAATCCGTTGCGCATGAAGTAAAAAACCATCTCTGGATCAATCCGAATTACGCCGCATCAGCGCGAAATAATTTATTAATCACGCGCCAAAACGTCGAATCGTTATTGCTGCGCTGTGCCGAAGTGCGTAGTGGCTTCGCGGCGCTGCCACAGCTTGAAAAAGATTCTGGCGTCATGCCTGAACCTATCGCAGTCGGCGCCGAATAAGTTTTCCGTGAACGTCTCTGCAACATTATCGCGCTTCAATCCCTTCGCACTTGAAGCCCCGTTAACGCCGCTTGATGCGTTGCCGCGCAGCTTGTGGCTGCAAAGCATCGTCAACAGCGTGGGCGCGTTGCCAGCTCGCTTACAAGGCGTGCTGGCGTTACGTCAGGCATTGATGTCGGGCGGCCTGGCTGAACCGGCGCAGGCGCAATGGCCGGTGCCACCGCTGGCCGATCCGTTATTGCGGGCGTTGAGCTCGCTTGGGCTCCCTCAATATTGCCACGGCAGTGTGGCGTTGACCGATCAAGTGACGCGCAGCCTGTTGTGGCATGCCGATCGCATCATTGATCTGCCGGACGAGCTCTCGAAAAATGAAGCCGCCGAAAAAATCGCCGAAGCTTTTGTCGCCGACTGGCGCGAGCGCACGGATGAAATCCGCCACATCCAGCATATTTTTGACGACCTCGGCAGTCTGGTCGGGCTGGATAACTGGGATACCAGCAAAGGTCTGCTGCGCACCGAGGGACGGCAAGCGCTGCTGCGCATTCGCCGCCTGCTGGAAGATATGCCGGAGTTGCGCGAAGTCATCCGCAAACTCGGCCGCGCCAAACCGACCGATGAAATTGACGACTCGCGCCCGCCTGCTGTGCCGCAAATGGAGAAAATGCGCCAACTGGTCGCTATGCCCAACGAAGTGAATCTCCCCGATGCAGCCACCGAAACGCGCGGCATCAAGCGCTCAGGCAATCTTACCCGCATGCTGCCCAGCGAATCGGTGTGGCTGATGCATCCGCGCCTCAAGCTGGCGTGGTCAGCGCGGTTGCTGGAACGCACGCTGATGACTTACGACGATGACAACCGCGTCATCGAAACCATCTGGGTCGAGCAAGACCAATGGCAGCCGAGCGCTGTCACCAGGCCCGAACACAAATTGGAAATGGGCCCGCTGATCGTCTGCGTCGATACGTCCGGCTCCATGCAAGGCGGGCGCGAGCAAGTGGCCAAGGCGGTGGTGCTCGAGGCCATGCGGCTGGCCAACAAGCAAAAGCGTCCGTGCTATCTGTATGCCTTCAGCGGGCCGGGCGAGGTGATCGAGCGGACGTTAAACCTCGATGTCCAAGGTCTCGACGACGTGATCGAATTTCTCACCCAGACCTTCCACGGCGGCACCGATATCAGCGATCCTATCGAGCGGGCGGTGCAGAAAATCCATGAATCGGAATGGCATTTGGCCGATTTGGTCATCGCCAGCGACGGCGAGTTTTCCGTCACGCCCGAGGTCGAGCAGGCCGTCAAAACCGCGCAATCGGAACTGGGGCTGCGGGTGCAGGGTATTCTCATCAACGAACGATTGACTGCCGGCATGCGTCAGATATGCAGTGACATTTTTCCGTTCCCCCATTGGCGGCGCTATGCGCAAGCTGAGCCGAGCAAGGCCGCAGGCATGACTTTTACCGAGATGTATTTTCCAAACGCATTGAACCCGCCTCGCACCGGCGCGTGATTTGCCTATACTAAAGCCAGAGCATCCGGAGTGCCGCCATGCAAGAAAACCTTGAGAACAACCCAAACCCCAAAACCGAAGTCGCCATTCTCGGCGGCGGCTGTTTCTGGTGCATCGAGCCCTTGTTCGACGAGTTGAGCGGCGTCATATCCGTCGAGTCAGGCTACTGCGGTGGCACGATTCCCCATCCAACCTATAAGCAAATCTGCCGGGGCGACACCGGCCACGCAGAAGTCATCCGCGTGACTTTCGATCCGGCCGTCGTCAGTTTTGGCGACATTTTAGGTGTATTTTTTGCGATGCACGACCCCACCACGCTGAATCGACAGGGCCACGACGCCGGCACCCAATACCGATCCATCGTCTTTTGCCAAACGTCGGAGCAGAAAAAAACCGTTCAAGGCATGATCCGCCAGATCGACGCCGAGCACATCTGGCCCGCTCCCATCGTCACCGAAATCGCCGATCCCCAGCCGTTTTACCTCGCAGAAGACCACCATCAGGAATATTTTCGCTACAACCCGAACCAGCCCTATTGTCAGGCAGTGATCGCGCCGAAGGTCGCAAAATTCCGCCAGAAATTTCTCGACCGACTTAAAAAATGACGTTTTACAGAGGGAGAATCGGGCTTTGCCCATTGCCCTCAACGTCAGGTTGCGGCGAAATAAATGATGCGAGAGTGTTGCATCAGAGACAGAAAAACAAAAAATGACAAAATTTTTTGCACAGATAAATTGACAAACCCCCTATACCGTATGCATGATTCGCTTGTCCGTGCCATTTGGCAGGGAGAACATGATGAATTTACTTTCACATTACGATCTATAAGGAGGCACGAACATGGCAACAAAGAAGAAACCCGCAGCCAAGAAACCCGCAGCTAAGAAGCCCGCAGCAAAGAAACCCGCAGCGAAAAAGGTAGTAGCCAAGAAGCCCGCAGCCAAGAAGCCAGCAGCGAAAAAGGCCGTAGCCAAGAAGCCCGCAGCCAAGAAACCTGCAGCGAAAAAAGTCGCGAAAAAGACCGGCGTCAAGCGTAAGCCAAGCGCCGCCTTCATGAAGCCAATGACCATCAGCGCCGCCCTTGCAGCAGTGATCGGTTCCGCACCTATGCCACGTACTGAAGTCACCAAGAAGATCTGGGAGTACATCAAGAAGCATAAGCTGCAGGATTCTGCTAACCGCCGCAACATCAACGCCGATGACAAGCTCAAAGTTGTATTCGGTGGCAAGAAGCAGGTATCCATGTTTGAGATGACCAAACTGGTCAGCAACCACCTGAAGTAATTGTCAGGCTGCCCTGCAAAACGGCCGGTGCGAAAGCGCCGGCCGTTTTTGTTTGTGGCGGCTCCATTGGCGCGCAGGCAAGCAAACTTAGCCTGCAATGTCGGGCAGGCGAGCAAACTTAGCCTTCAATGGCGGGCAGGCGAACAAACTTAGCCTTCCTACGTCTTTCCCGCGCAGGCGGGAATCCAGTGCCTTTCAAATAAAAAGCTTTTTTCAAAACATCTTCCCCCTTTGAAAAAGGGGGATTGAGGGGGATTTACAAACTGGATTCCCGCCGAGGCGGAAATGACGCAGAAGAAAATTAGCCCCATTCGCTCCGGAGTCTTTTGATTCCCGCTCTTACATTCGACTGGCTCTGATCCAAAACCAACCCAACCCTTGGGCAAAAGCTGTTTTTATGCCAAGATAGAAAAACTGACCGGCGCGCGGCGCGAAGCCAAGCCAAGAGGGCGGCCATGCGTTAATGCAGAGGCAGGCGCAACAAAGGATGAACGACAGGATGAATTCAAATAGTGAGATATAAATGCGGTAAGTTGGAAAATAATTTGAACCTGGCCCCTTTGATTCCCGTTCGCGCGCCTTGGCGAGGCAAAGCTGTTTGTAGCCAAAGCCGACATCGTGCTGCTGACGCACCTGCATGTCGATCACGGGGTTGAACTGCCCGGTTTGATCAAGGCGCGTGCCGCTGTCGAAGCCTCGATTGCCTAGCGTTTTGTGGGGCTGGTTGGTCTGTTTTACATATTTACATAAAAAAACCAAAAAAACTCTGACTGGCCGGAATAAACCGGCATCGACTTGCGTCTACCTTCATGACAGACGCATGTTGCTTCTGTAGATCAAGCTTAGTCCAACCTCAACCGGAGCCTTATCATGTTCAAAACTTTCTCTCTCGGCGCTTGTGCCACCTCCATGTTGTTTGCGGCCAGCGGTGCAATCGCTGCACCCGCCGACGACGCCAAAACGCATTTCCAGGCCATCGGCTCTGGCGATCTGGCGGTTGTGATGCGTGACTACGCTGACAACGCCCAGTTCAACTGGGTCGGTGGACCTATCGATGGCACCTACACATCGCCTGATGCCATTCGTGGCGCCTGGGAAAAGCTCATCAAATCACAGGGACCCATGAAGGTCAGTGTGGACAAGCTCGAAGAGTCTGCCAACCCCAAGGGCTCCACCATTTCAGCCAATGTACAGTTTGAAGGCAAGGCGCCGATCAAGGTGCGCTACGTGCTGACTTTCCGCGAAGGCAAGATCGTCACTGAAACCTGGCAGATTGACCCCAAACTTTCGGTGGCTGTCAGTGTGGCTGCCGCGGCGGCCGATGCTCCGGCCAAAATTTCAGGCGGTGCAATGGTCGCGACCAACGGCATGACGCTCTACACCTTTGACGCCGACAAGGCCGGCAGCGGCAAAAGCGTTTGCAACGGTCCCTGCGCCGGCCTGTGGCCGCCGTTGATGGCGGCTGCCGATCAGTCCTCCGGGGAGTACAGTGTAGTGACCCGCGACGATGGCGCACGCCAACTGGCCTATAAAGGCAAGCCGCTGTACTTCTACAAAGCTGACCTGAAAGCAGGTGACCGCACCGGCGACAACTTCAAGGACGTATGGCACATCATCAAGGAATGATGGTCGGGATTCAGGAGAAAACTAGGCGACCGTGTGCAAAACGATCATTTCAGCGACAACAGCGGCGACCATTTACTGTCGTGGGTTCCGCTCCTGCGCCGTTACGCGCGGGCGCTGGTCGGCAATCGCGACGCCGCCGATGATCTGGTGCAGGACACGCTGGAGCGTGCGCTGGCCAAATCGGCGCTGTGGGGCGGCGTGGCGGACATGCGGGCGTGGCTGTTTGGCGTGATGCACAACCTGCATGTCGATGGTGTTCGTCGGCCCAAGCTTCACATGGTTGTTCTCGACGACAACACCCCCGAACAACCGGTGGCAGCCACGCAGGGGGATCGCCTTGCGGTGCTAGATCTGCAGGCGGCGCTGGAGCGGCTTCCCATCGAGCAACGGGAGATCATCTTACTGGTTGCGCTGGAAGACATGAGCTATGCGGAAGTCGCCGCCACGCTGGGTATTCCCGTCGGTTCCGTCATGTCGCGCCTGTCGCGTGGCCGCGAACGGCTGCGGTCGTTGATGGAAGGCCAGCCCGATCCCGTCCGCCTCAAGGTGGTTAAATGAATTGCCAACCCAAGCTATTTTTATGAGCCCGATCATTCCGCCCCACCCACCCCATGAACTCGTTACCGAGGCTGAACTGCAAGCCTGCGTTGACCGCCAGCTCACGCCGGAGCGGCAACGTGAAATCGAGGCCTATCTGGCCAGGCGGCCAGAGGAAACGCTGCGCGTTGAAATCTACAGGGCGCAGAAGTGCGAGTTGCAGGCGCTTTTTAACCCAGTGCTGAAAGAGCCGCTGCCGCAACGGCTGCGCGTGGCCGCTGTGCCGCCGACGCCTTGGTATTTGCAGCGTCTGGTTGCGAGCATTGCGATTGCCGTTGTCAGCGGCGGCGCAGGCTGGGGACTGCGCGGCGGCTATCAACCGGAGCCCGATGCCGCCGTATTGGCGCAGCGCGCACCCGGTGCCATCACCATGACATCGGCTACGGGTTTTACCAAACGTGCGGCAGTAGCGCATGCAGTTTACAGCCCTGACATGCGTCGAGCCGTTGAAATCAGTGCCGACCAGGAAGGCCAGCTCGTCGCCTGGTTGTCCAAGCGTATGGGTGCCGCCATGAAGCCGCCGCACCTGCAGGCGCTCGGGTACACGCTAGAAGGTGGCCGGCTGCTGCCGGGGGACAAGGGTCCGGTGGCGCAATTCATGTACCACGACAGCGCGGGTGCGCGGCTGACGCTGTATGTCTCCAATGAAGTCGCGGATACCGACCCCAAAATGCAGGGCCGCACCAACCAGCAAACAGCTTTCCGCATTGCCAAAGAAGGCAGCGTTAACGTCTTCTACTGGGTCAACGGGCCTTTTGGCTACGCCATCTCGGCCGATGCCGACACGGCTGAACTCGCCCGGGTTTCCGGAGAGGTCTATCTACAGATGGAAACAGCGCGTTGAATCAGCGGCGGCATGCTTGGCCAGAGCCGAATAAACCTGACGGCTGGACGCTTGGCCTGCCGTCAGTTACTGCTGATACATTTTCTTAAATTACATTCAATCATTCATTCAACCAGCAGTTAACTCAAGGACATTCAATGAACGAAACAACCAACGATTCACGCCGCGATTTTCTGAAGGTGGCCGCTGTCTTGCCTGCCGTGGCAGTAGCCCCATGGGCACTGGCACAAGGCCCTGCTGCGATGCCAGCGCCTGACATGGCTGGCTCGGCCGGCCCGGACATCGCCCCCAGTGACCGCGTCTTCATCACCAATGAAGACTCCAACACCGTCGCGGTCATCAATCCGGCCAGCAACACCGTTGAAACCACCATCAATCTGACCAGTTTTGATGAAGACGCGCGGCCGCCGTTTCGCTTCGTTACTGGCGGCGTCATGCCCACGCATGCCGCCATGATTCACAAGCCGCTCTACCACGGCTGTATTGACGCACATGGCGCCGTGCCTAACCCCGACGGCACGTTGCTGGCCACCTCGGGCCGCGGCAGCAGCAACATTTATCTGATCGATGCCGTCAACCGCCGCGTGGTCGGCAACGTCGCCAATCCGCAGGCGGGGCCGACCACCAATCCGGAGCGCCTGTCGAGCGGTATTTTGCTGGGCCGCGAGCCGCATGAGCCGACCTTCACGCGCAATGGCAAAGAGCTGTGGGTGACCCTGCGCGGTGAAGACCGCATTGTCATTCTGGATGTGGACCAGGCCATGAACCAATTGGGCGGGGAGGGTGCCAGCCGGGGGCATGGCTCTGGCCACAAGCACGGCAACGAATCTGAGCCCGCTATTCGCGCCTACGTGCCAACGCTCAATGGCCCGGCGCAAGTCTGGTTTTCCAAAGACGGCCTGCTGGCCTTTGTCATCAGCCAGAAGGTGGCCCAACTCGAAATTATTCAGGTCAACCCCGACCGGCAGGGGTACTCGCGCCCCAATCGCCTGCGCCTAGTGGATCTGAGTGCGCAAGATAAGCCTGCCTTCACGCCGTTCCAGAAACTGTCGCCCGACGGTAGCCAGATGTGGCTGTCGCACAAACTGGCTGATGCGGTGTCGATTGTTTCCGTGAAAGACCCCGGCACCGTGCTGGCCACCGTGCCACTGGGCGAGATGGCACGCCCCAACCACCTGGAGTTTGTCGAGAACGCGCGCGGCCAGGTGACCTACATGAGTCTGGCGCGGGTCGATGACGGTGGCCCCAACGGCGCGGCGTCGAGCCGGCTGGCGATCATCGACCGCTCGGTGCCGCCCGCGCAGCAAAAGGTGGTCGGTCTGGTGTACACCGGCGGCCGCGAGGCGCACGGCCTGTGGACCAACCCGGCCAACAACCTGCTCTATGTGGCGCACGAGCAAGACGAATTGCCCGGCACGCCCAACGCGGGTCAGACTGTGTGCTCGGCCTTCGATGTGTCATCGCCGCTGCTACCCAAACTCATCATGCAGATTCCACTGGGTTCGCTCAAGCTGCCATCCGGTGAGTTGCGCAACAAGAAAAGCATCAACCTGGTCTATGTGCGCCCCGGCACTAAAGGGCAGACGGCGTGATGGACCACAGCAAGCACGAGGGCCAGCACGCGACGCCTGACGTCAAAGGCCAGAAGAGCCGCTTCGAATCCGACATGGACACCGGCATGGCCCGCATGATGCAGGACATGCACAGCCCCGGCTACACCGGCCAGCCCGACTCCGATTTTCTGGCGATGATGATTCCGCACCACGAAGGCGCGGTCGACATGGCCCGGCTGGTGTTGATTCATGGCCGCGACCCGATGGTGCGGCAAATCGCCGAAGAGATCATCGCCAGCCAGACGGTCGAGATCGCCGCGATGCGCGGGCGGATGGCGGTGTTGCGGGCGGGGCCGAATCCTGAGCCGGGTGGGTATCCGGCGCTGGGGGCTGTGCGGGGTGGTGGGTGAATGGATGGGACGCGGAGGCGCGGAGGTCTTGCCAAGTGCCAGACGCTTCTCAGTAGCTCGTTTTGGCGCAGGTCCTGAGGCTGGTAGCTTCCAGCCCTCAACCAAGAGTGTTTCAGGCCTCCAAATTAAAGCAAATTAAAGGGGCTAGGCTCGAATTATTTGCCGCGCTAATCTTTGCTAATCATTTCGTCTAAAAAGCTGCACCTCAAAACGCATCCAAATAAATAATCCCCTAAGGTGCTAGCCGTTCTATCAGCCAGTTGTCGCCGCTGCGCCGATACTGCAGGCGGTCATGCAGGCGGCTTCTGCGGCCCTGCCAGAACTCGATGGTGGCGGGGATGACGCGGTAGCCGCCCCAGTGTGCCGGCCGTGGTGGCGTTTCGCCGAGGCGCGCCTGCGCGTCCGCGAATTCCTGTTCCAGCCATTGCCGGCTTTTAATCACCTGGCTTTGTGGTGAAACGGTTGCGCCGATGCGGCTGAGCAATGGCCGGCTGGCGAAATAGGCGTCGGCGTCTTGCATTGGCGCTTTTTCCACCCGGCCTTCGATGCGCACCTGCCGCTCCAGCTCAACCCAATGGAACACCAAACAGGCATGAGGATGCGCGGCCAGCTCGCGGCCTTTGCGGCTGGTGTAATTGGTATAGAAAGTAAATCCCAACGAATCAAATGATTTCAACAGCACAATCCGCGCCGATGGTTTGCCGTCGGCCGTCACTGTCGCCAATGTCATCGCGGTCGGTTCGGGCAATTCGGCTTTGAGCGAATCGTTCAGCCAGCGATCAAATTGCGCAACCGGATCGCGGTTGAGCTCGCTTTCGTCAAGCGAGGCGAGTTTGTAGTCTTTGCGCAGGTCGGCGAGGGAAGTCATAGGATTCGCAAATTCAAAATATAGTCCTATTATGCGACAGCAGCAGCGAAATATAAATTCATTGTTTTATTTGATTTTTTTGCGTGCCGCGCGCAGAGGGTTTTCAACGGAAAATCACGTCCTTGAACATCAAGAGTAACGACAGTAAAAACGTGATGCCAAAAGCCAACTCCAGCCACTTCAGCCCTTTGCGAATGGGGTAAGCATTTTGTTTGGGGAAATGCAGCTGGTTGGTTTCCGCTGTTTCGATTGGCAAGATTTGCCGCTCCGATAGCTCGCAGGCCGTTACCAGTTTGCGCAGAAGCGCTTGGGTTTGCGCCGCGCCCAGAATGCCATCGGCCACTGTGAGCATGATGTTATCGCCGCCGACGAGTTTGATGCCGTAATAGATTTTTTCGGTAGCACCCTGATTGGTTTTGGAAGTCACATATGGAATGAGTTTATTGTCGGATCGAATCGGCATGGTTTCGGTTTTACCATAAAACGCCGCTTGTCGTCTCGCAGTCGCGCGTCCGCGGCCAATCGTGACGGTCAGCGTATTGATCAATAAATAAATTCCGCCGACCACCATGGCAAGCGACACCGCCAGAAACACCAGAAAAAATAGTAAGGTAAACGGCAGCATAAAATCCGATTCCAACACATGCGATCCCATAAAAATAGTGGCACCCAAAAACACCATTCCAAAAATCAGCAGCAAGGTGCCGATGCCGCGATTGCGGCTGGCGGGGTAGGTAATGTGCAAACCGTCGGCGCGATTTTCAATAGTGGCTGTTTGGGGTGGAATCGTTACGCTATCAAAATTGGGCAAAGGTTGACTGCTAAACGACGTAGCGGCTAGTGGCAACGAGGGCGTGGCTGAAGCGGGTGTTGCCGAAGTTTGCTTTAATACTGGAATAGTAAAATGCTGATCCAGTTTCGCGCCGGCCTGATCGCAGCGCACATGAACCTCCCAGCGGTGATAAACCGGATCCGTGGGTTCACTCGGAGGAAAATTTTCCGGCACATCAAAGGAAAATTCCAGGCGCGTCTGTCCGCTGTTGGTGTTGGCTTGGGCGCGCAGGCTCTTTTGCCAGAGGTTTCGTTTCGTTGATTCGTCACCCCGGTCATCCACGTTTTGGCAAATCAAGTCAATGTCATAAACCGCGCCGGACAATTTATGGCCGGGCAAATCAATCCGTGCCGACATTTTATGATTGAGCAGCGCCGGGAAAGGCGTGAGCACTAATTTCAATTCGCCGTAGCGCCGCCATTCAATCGTGGCCAGAATCGCGCGCCAAATCATCCATAGGCCGATCAACGGCAATAGCAGCAACAACAATTTCACCAATAGAGGCACAGCGTCTTTTACGATAAACACTGCCGGCACCGTAAATGCGATTGAGCCCCAGACTAAGGAAACAAGCCAGGCACCGAAGACACCTAATTTTGTTTCAGAAGCGATATGCCCTTTGCGCCACATTTTTTCTGCTTGCCACCAAGTCTTACCGTCGGGCACGTCGTTTTTGTTGCCCAACGCGACATCAAGGTCGCGATTTCGGATAATCCGCCAAGCCATAACGAATGCGGCCAAGCCAACAAGAGTGAATAAAATTGCGAACGGTAAACGGAATAACATGATTTGCCAGCGTATATCGCGGTCAACGACGGACTGTTCCGGTTTTTGAGGATTTACCCAAATGCTAATCGGTGTATCGTTATTTTTCGCGGCGTTCAAGCGGGCGTAATGTTGCTGATGCCAATCACTGACACTATCGAATCCCATCGAATCCAAACCGATACGTTTTCCAATGTGCTCTGCCCCATTAAACTGGTATCTATAGTTAGCCACGACACGATAAGTGACGCCGCCTTCGCTGTGTGATTGTGATTTGAGTTCGGCTGAAATTACATGGGCTTCTACCGCTTGCCAATTGCGCGTCTGAAACCATTGGTAACTGGTGGAGGCAATGCCAGCGATGCCGAAAAAAATGCCGCCAAATGAAAATGGGATGGCGAACAGGAGGCAAATAAATAGAGGGACGATTTTCTTTTTCATATTGATTGAATTATCCCGTGTCTCGGCGAATGAATCTGTGCAACAAAACACATACGCTATTTTTCACATCTCAAAACAATAAAATATTCAATATAATCAATATGTTATATAATATCGCTTATTTCGCATTTATGCTAGAGTAATCACGATGTATTCGTAAGGAAATAAAATGGATTTCAATTGGATGACGATCATCACGTTGCTGCTATTGATTGCGCTGGTGATCGCAGCAATAATTCTCGTGCGCGCCTGGCGCAATAAGCCCGCGTCATCGCAAGTGCATATTCATGGCAACATCGAAGAGATGCGCGCGATTGGCGAGTTGTCGGTGTATAAAGTTTTTACCAAAGAAATTGTCACTGAGACAGATCATAGCTGGGGTGAATTTGGCTCCAAATATTTAAGCTGGGTGTTGTCGAAGAAAAAAATGGCGATGATTTTTGAATTTGAAATTGAGTTCCGCTACAACTTGCGTAGCAATGCATTCAGCATTGCCAATCGTGGGCCAAACCGCTTTCATGTGACGTTGCCGCCGTGTCAGCACAACATCACCATCCGCGACATTCATTTATACGATGAGCAAAAAGCCAAAGTGCTGCCGTGGTTGCTGCCGGATCTGCTCAACGGTTTTCTTGCTGGCGGCTTCAAGGAGGCGGACAAAAACAAACTCATTGCCGCCGCGCGTCTACACGCCGAAGAGCAGGCGCGGGTGATGATCAAAAAACTGGAAGGGGATTTGCACCAGTCTGCCGAGCGCACGCTGCGTTCCATCGCCAAAGGTTTTGGCGCACAGGATGTAACGTTCGCGTTTGCCGACGAAGAAAAGCCATCGATGGTGGTTGAGTTGGCGGAGAAAGTGGCGGCGTAAAAATAATGTGAGCAAAAAAAACGGCGAGTCATGCTCGCCGTTTTTTTATGGGTAAACCGAAAAATTTATTTTTTCACGCCCTGGTTTTTCATCGCTTCCAATTTGCCTAGGTCCAGTTTGGCCAATGCGCTTTTTAAGGTTGCCATATCCACGCTGCGGCCGTGGGCTTCTACCATGAAGCGTTCACCTACGATGGTGGTGTAGTCGGCGCTCTGCGTCGTTTTGCTATATTGCTCCTTGAAATAGCGGCCGTTTGCTTTACCCATTTTTTCATAGCCGTCTGGGGTTTCCCTGTCTGATTCCATCATGCCGAAACCGGCGATAGCCATGATAGCTTTGGCGCTGGCCGAATCGTTAATGCTAAGCTGGATACTGCGGCCTTGCTCATCTTCATAATCCGCTTGTGCGATCGATACGTTGAATCCTGCCATGCCGGTTTTTTCGCTTGATAGGGCGGTACGCTTCATGCCGTTGAGCGTTTCCGGCAGCAAAGTTTTTAATTCCTTGTGGTCTATCGGCTCTACATTACTATCGCCGCCCGCCAGGGCGCCCATGGCTGCGGCGGCCGCTTGCATTTGCGCTGCCGGGTCGCCGCTTTTTTGAGCAGCCTCCATTTTTTCGTTGGCCGCTTTCGCTCTTTCGCCCATCTCTTTGAGTTTACCGAGCGCAGCGTTGGCATCACCGGTAGTGCCGCCCGATGATTTCGCTACCTTGTCCAACACGGCACCGCTCATCATGCCGCCCATCGCTCCTCCCATCGCTCCGCCCATCATGCTGCTGCCAATCATGCCGGTGATAGCGCCCAAAATCACCGACATAACAATAGCGGCGATAATGGTGACGACGGTATAGGGCAGGGCTTTTTCTTCCGGCGCTTTCATCACTGTTTGCAGGCCGAGGTAGAGTAAATAAAATCCGTAAAATGCCGCCAGGATGCCCAGCATGCCGAGCGCAGGCACCACATTAAGCAGGCCTGCGACCCAGGCCGGCGTATACGAATAGGCGGCAACTTTCAGCGCCTGCGTCGCGTCTGGTTTGCCGCCGAAGGTTGGGGCCAATACGTTGATAATCAACGCCAGCAAAAAAACGGCCAACAAGCCCATTACGAACGACATGACCGCCATGCTCAAGCCTATACTGATGGGCATACGTCCAAAAAACATGACGCCGACGAGGCTGTAACCGATCAAGCTTGCTATCGCGCCGATGGCTACCAAAGGGATAATGTAGCCGGTATATAGCTGGCCGGTGCTGGTCTGCTCGCCATCAATGGTTTGCCATTCAGTTTTGGGTTGCAGGATAATATTTTTAACGCGTTCGATGAGATCCATAAAATTTTTCTCCCAGGGGTGGTAACGTTTAATCGCTTACGTTGTCACTTTAACTGCTTTAGGCGAAAAAGCAAGATAAGGCGCGCTGCGCAATTGGCCAGATTGGATATAAAATAACCCATGGAAATTAAAATCTTTTTCAAATGCAAACCCGTTTTTTCGGTGCTGTTAGCGCTGGCTATTTATTCGGCTGGCGGCGCAAACGTGTTTGCAGATGAGGCCCGCTTTAGCAAAGGCGTGCTATGGCAAATCGAAGCGTCCGGCGGGGAAACCAATTATCTATTTGGCACCTTGCATGTTGATGATGACAAAGTGCTTACTTTACCCGCTGTAGTCGCCGAGGCGTTTAATCAGGCTGACAGTTTCGCGGCAGAAGTTATCGCGGACAACGATTCTTCCCGGCGCTTCAACGCGGCTATGCTCGAAGCCGAACCCGCATTGCCCGCGCTACTGGGGGCGGAAGCCTACAAAAAACTCGATGAGTTGCTGGGCGAATACCGCGTGCCGCCGGAAATTCGTCCGCGCTTTAAGCCGTGGGCCGCCATGTTAACGCTGCAGCAACCGCGCAAGCGCAATGCCACCATCGTGCTTGATAACCTGCTGTTGCGAAATGCCGCACAGCATAAAAAAAATATCATTCCGCTCGAAACTATAGATGAACAGATCGCCGCCTTTAACGGCATGTCGGCACCGACCCAGCTTGCATTGTTGCGCTACACGCAGGCGAATCACCGGATGATTCAAAATTCTGCGGCCAAACAGGTGGAGGCGTATTTGCAGCGCGATCTTGAACAACTCATGCGGCTCTCTAAAGTGGCCTTGCCCACCAACTTGATCAATCGGCAGCAGGAAGAAGAATTTTTTGAACGCATACTGTTTGACCGCAGCCGTGTCATGGCCGAGCGCTTGACGCCACGCCTGCAAAAAGGCGGATTGTTTGCCGCCTTCGGCGCATTGCATCTATATGGCGAACGCGGCGTACTCAACCTGCTGGAGCAGCAGGGTTTCAGCGTAAAAAAGATTTACTGAACGCTGTTGCGTCAGCCTTTGCCGTGCATGAGTTTTTTCAGCCACGGCGTAATCAACAGCAACACAATGCCTGCACCAATCGAACTGCCGACGAGGAAAATATAAATCGGAACGCCCGAACCTTCGAGCAAACTTTCCAGCACGCCCGCGAGGTAATTGGCAACAGTGTTGGCGAGATACCACACGCCCATCATCATGGCCGCGAGCCGTAAAGGCGCGAGCTTGGAAACCATGGACAAGCCCACCGGCGACAAACACAATTCGCCGACGGTATGCAACAAATACACCGCCACCAGCCAGAAGGGGCCGACGCTGCCCAAAGTCTCCGCACGGCTTTGTGCTATGGCCAACACGATGAAACCGAGGCCAAGAATAATCATGCCGATGGCCATTTTTGCAGGCGTAGGAATGGGATTGCGCGAGTTATCAATGCGCGCCCAGATGGTGGCAAGCAATGGCCCGAGTAAAACAATAAACACCGGATTGATCGCCTGGAATACAGAAGCGGGAATTTCCCAGCCTAAAAAGTGACGGTCGGTTTGTTTGTCGGCAAACAGGTTCATGGTGCCCCCCGCCTGCTCAAACCCCATCCAGAAAAAAATCACGAACACGCCCATGATGACAATGGCGAGCACCTGGTCAAATTCGGTTTTCGTGCAGGTTTGTTTGGTGCGAAATAAAAATGTAGCGAACGCGACGATGGGCAAACCGATACGCACGGCGGCAGGCAGCGCGCCCCACAGCGGGCCGACAAACCCCCAGATGGCCATCATCAAATAGATGAGCGGAATCATCAGCAGACTGATGCCGATAATTTCTATCCAGTCGCGGCCATCCAGTTTGCTTTTGCCTTGTGGCAAACCGACATCGCCGAGTTTGTTTTGTCCCCATAAAAATTGCACCAGTCCCAACAACATGCCGATACCGGCCGCCGCAAAGCCCCAATGCCAGCCGACGGTTTCGCCAAGCGTGCCCGCAATAAGCGGCGCAAAAAATGCACCGAGATTGACGCCCATATAAAAATAGGTGTAACCGCCGTCCCGGCGCGCATCGTTCTCGCGATAGAGTTTGCCTAAAATGGTCGCGATATTCGGTTTGAAAAAACCGTTGCCGATGATGATTAATCCCAGCGCCACGTGCAGTAATGGCGGAAAAGCCATCGCAAAATGGCCTAGCGCCATGACCAATCCGCCAATGAGAATGGATTTGCGATAACCCAGATAACGGTCCGCCAAAAATCCGCCGATGATGGGGGTGAGATAAACGAGTCCGGTATAAATACCGTAGAGCGTGAGTGCGTCTTTGCGTTCATAACCGAGGGAATTCACCAGATACAGCACCAGCAGCGCACGCATGCCGTAGTAGCTGAAGCGCTCCCACATCTCGGTGAAAAACAACAGGGGCAGAGCGGGTGGATGGCGTTCAGCGACAGGTTTGCCGGTTGTGATGGCGGTAGCTGACATGGTGTTCTCCCCTTGAAATTGTTAAAAGCAATCTACCACTCGTGTCAGCGCGGGTAAAGCAGGTAGCGATGGCGGTTTGAATTATTTTAACGTTGGCGATCTGCAATGATCATTTCACTGCCGCGCTCGGCAATCATCACCGTGGGCGAATTGGTATTGCCCGAGGTGATTGTCGGCATGATCGAGGCGTCGACCACGCGCAAGCCGCTGATGCCGTGCACGCGCAAGCGCGCATCGACGACCGACATTTTGTCGTTGCCCATTTTGCACGTGCCCACCGGATGAAAAATCGTCGTGCCCACATCGCCCGCGGCCTTGGCTAATTCTGCATCGCTGGTGAGTGATTTTCCCGGTAGCATTTCTTCCGGCTGATATTTTTGCATCGCGGGTGCAGCGATAATTTTCCGCGTAAGGCGCAATGAATCAGCCGCGACTTTTTTGTCGGCGTCGGTCGCCAGATAATTGGGCGAGATGGCAGGCGCGGCGAGCGGGTCGGCACTTTTGATTTGCACACACCCGCGCGATGTCGGCCGCAAGTTACAAACAGACGCGGTGAACGCGGGGAATCGATGCAGCGGCTCGCCGAATTTATCCAGCGACAAAGGCTGGATGTGATATTCAATATTCGCCGTCGCTTGCGAAGGGTCGGAGCGCGTGAAAGCGCCCAATTGCGAAGGCGCCATGGTGAGCGGCCCGCGTTGAAACAGCGCGTATTGCAAACCCATGCCGATTTTTCCGCTGATGCTATTGGCGACGGTGTTGAGGGTACGCACGTTTTTCACTTTATATATCGTGCGCAACTGCAAATGGTCTTGCAGGTTTTCGCCCACGCCGGATAAATCATGTTGAACGGCAATACCGTGTTGCTGCAACAACGGCGCGGGGCCGATGCCGGAGAGTTGCAAAATCTGCGGCGAGCCGATAGCGCCGGCGGCGAGAATGGTTTCGATTTTCGCTTCGGCAAATAACGCCTGATTATTTTGAATAAATTCCACGCCCGTCACGCGCTTGTTTTCTACGCGTAATTTTTTCACTTGCGCGCCGGTAAGCACGGTGAGATTCGGTCGTTTCAACACTGGGCGTAAAAATGCTTTGCTCGCATTCCAACGAAAGCCGCGTCGCTGGTTTACTTCAAAATAACCGCAGCCTTCGTTGTCACCGCGATTGAAATCGTCGGTGTTGGGTATGCCGGTTTGCGCAGCGGCTTCACGGAAAGTCTCCAGCAATTCCCAGGTTAAACGTTGCTGTTCAACACGCCACTCGCCGCTCGCGCCATGTTTGTCGTCCGCGCCTTTGTGATAATTTTCCGAGCGTTTGAAAATCGGTAGCACGTCGTTCCATGACCAGCCGTCATTACCCAAAGATTTCCATTCATCGTAATCACGCGCCTGGCCGCGCATGTAAATCATCGCATTGATGGACGAGCATCCACCGAGCACGCGTCCGCGGGCATAACCGATGCTGCGGCCGTTTAATCCTGGCTGCGATTCCGTTTTGTAACACCAGTCGGTTCGCGGATTGCCGATGCAATATAAATAGCCGACGGGAATGTGAATCCAAATCCAATCGTCTTTGCCGCCTGCTTCGAGCAGCAACACGTTGATGTCAGGGTCGGCTGATAGGCGATTGGCGAGCACGCAACCTGCGCTGCCTGCGCCGATGATGATGTAGTCGAACGCGCCGA
>JAYTVC010000045.1:0-67051 GCA_043744215.1 Pseudomonadota bacterium | reverse complement strand
TACGCCAACTGCACCGCCTCCGCCCCATGTTTTTTTTCCAGCCGCCGCACGGTGAAATGCCCGCGCGCCATATCCTGAAAGTGGTCGATAAAAATACTGTTAATCAATCCACCCGCTACCGCACCAATTATCGGTACGGCTTGAGCTGCTGCTTTTTCTGACACGACCACGCCGAAACGCGCGCCAATTAGGCTGATCAACCGTGCTACGGCGGGCGCGCCTTGGGCGGTGAGGCCTTTCTCGGCAATAAATTTTGCTGCTTCACTCACGGCGCTGGCCATCGCAGCGCGCGCCGCAAAGTATCCAGTTTCGCTGGCGTCGTCGCCCACCGATTTTCCGCCCAGTGCGAATACTGACAGGCAACCGAGTTTGGTTTCGATGTCTGTAATATTTTCGCCCTCGCTACGCGCGATGTCTGAAATGGAACGCAGCATGATGACGGTGGAAATCGGTAACTCAATCGCCAATGCTGGTAAGCCAAATGCGCCGCCTGCCGCGCCGCTGATGGTGGCAGCGAGTTTGTGAAAACCGTCCGATGACGTTACTTTCGGGCTGCTGTCGAGTGTTTTAACGGCGGTGTTCACCGCTTTCATCAACGACGCAGTAGTAACTTTTTGCACCGTGTCGCTCCACTTTGCCGGCAACATGGCGAAACCTTTTTCCACCGGCGCGCCGATCATGTTGGTAATTTTTGCTGCGAGGCCGGGATTTTCGAGCAGCGCCTTCGCGCGCTTGAGGTCGTTCAAATCATTTGCGGAGAGCGCCATGTTTCCTCTGAGTTTAATAAGTGTGAAGCCAATTGAAGGTAATGCCATACAAGCGGGTATCACTTGCGGGCTCAAAAAAACTGCCGACGCTTACGCCATTGCGAAACAACGGCCCTGGCGCGCTGCGGGCAATATGCCAGCCTTGCGCGTAAGGTTCCAGTTTGAATGCACTGTGCGTATCAAGTTCATATTTCCAAGGAAGCGCGATGCGCCAGCCGTTGCGCGCACCGAGCCGTAAATCGTCTGGCGCTTCAAACAGCCCGCGAAAAACCACCGCCAATTTCGGCTGCCACATGCGCAGCCAGCGTAAATCAATACCGATATGCTGCGGCCCGCTTTGATAAAGCGAGGTGTTTCCGCCAACAATGAGTTGGCCCCAGCGGTATTTTTCATCAAGGCCTGAAACATTACCGGAGTTGGCAATATTACGACGCCACTCTCGATAACCGGTGCCGCCGTAAATAGTGAACGCATTGATGAACGATGGCGTAAATTTTCTGCCGACGATAAGGTCTATTTCACGTACCGCTTCTAGCGTGCGCGATGCCAGTTTGCTACCGCCACTCGACTGGCCGTCATAATCCAACTGCGCGCGCTGATAGCCCGCACTGCCGGCAAATTTCCAAGGGCCGCAGCCCACGTCGAAACCTGCGCGCAAGCCGGGTAGCAGGCCGGTTTCGCGATCAAGCAACTCGCCTGAATCACGCCGCTCGGCGTAATCGAAACGCTCCATCACGACGCCCGCCTCGCTCGTGATGAGGCAGCCCGGATTTTCTGCGGCGACACCGGTTGCCGGAAAAGCATTCAGCGCGAACAAATAAAACAAAACCAGGCGGGGGGAGATCGACATACAGGAAGTCTAACAAGAAAAAAGCGCCGGGGGTACCGGCGCTTTTGGTGACAGATGTACCGTTTAGGTTATTGGCTAACGACGGACCATGCTACGGTGCGCGTCAAGTCAATAATACCGTTGTTATCCCGATCCAATTCCAGTTTGACAGCGAATGGGTCGAGGGCCGTTACATACAAGCTGGAATTTGCGCCAGCTATTTTCAGTTTGCCGGTTGAAGGCTTGGCTGCCCCAAAGCCCTGAAAAGGTGTCAGTGTGGTCAAAGCGAAAGTACCGACTGAGGAGTCTGTAATCGTGCCCTGAGATGAGTTGGTATACGTGCCGTTGACGGCGTTGGTTTTTTCAGACGTGACAAAATTTACATAACTGAGCACGTTCGGGCCACTTGCTAACGTAAATGAAGGCAATGTCAGCGTGTTTGAGGCATCGCCGCCGACCACATTGGTCGTGTTTGAAGTCACAATGCCGTTCAAATTAAATGTGCCAAGGGTCGCGCTGGAAATCATGACTGGCGCGAAAGACATGTTGGTGCCTAATTGGAAATTGTTATTTGCGCCAATCGTACCGACTATGTTGGTAAACGTCAGGGTCAATCCGCCGTTAAGCGCAATGCCGTTCGTCGCGTTGGCAATGCAGTTATTGTAGGTGTATTTAAGCGAGTCTCCCGCCGTTAACGAATTGCTGTTATCGGCATCGGTAGCCTGGATGGTTACGCTGCCGCCCGCCGCGCACGCTTTAGTCTGTGGCGCGAGAACAACGCCCACTGCCGTGCTGGTCATGCTTTCCTGCAATGCGCTTTGCAGTTGCGTTTGCACAAACGCCTTCAGATTAAAAGCAGCGTTTGCATTCGTCACTACGCCAACGGTGAGCGGGTAGTTGGTTAAAGTAGAAATCAAACTGCCTGTGCCGTAAGCTGCATTGGCCGTCGCTTCCATATTCAGATCGGTAATGTTGAGGGTAGGAGCGGGCGTTGGCGCTGGCGTAGGAGCCGGCGTAGGCGTGGGTACAGGAGCCGGTGTGGGTGTCGAGCTACCGCCACCACCGCATGCGCCAAGCACAACGCTAGTCAACAACACGGGTATCAGTTTTTGAATCTTGTTCATGTTTGTAGTCCTTATAATTTAATTTGGCTTGCAGTGTTGTATTCAAATTCGGGGCAGTAAATATTCAATGTAACAACTGCGTTGCTCGATGATATAGCGATTCTAACCAGTTTGAAGTGATTCAAAACACATTAGCGCGATAGCGACATAAATAATTGATTATATTCATTAATTTATTCTCCTAAATAGGCGTGACGCACCTGCGGATTGTGTAACAAAGTGGCTGCGTGGTCTGCCAGCGTAATCCGTCCGCTGTCTAATACGTAACCGCGCGACGAAACTTCCAGCGCGAGTTTGGCGTTCTGTTCGATGAGCAAAATCGTCACGCCTTCGCTGGAAATTTTTTTGATCACGTCGAAAATTTTTTGCACCATCAACGGCGCGAGACCCATGCTCGGTTCGTCGAGCAATAATAATTTCGGGCGGCTCATCAACGCGCGGCCGATGGCGAGCATTTGCTGTTCACCGCCGGAGAGGGTGCCGGCCAGTTGTGTGCGGCGCTCCTGCAAACGAGTGAACAGCGCGTAAACTTTTTCCAGGTCGGATTTTATTTCAGCCGTATCGTTGCGCGTGTAAGCGCCCATGAATAAATTTTCTTCGATGCTCATGCGCGCGAACACGCCACGGCCTTCGGGCACCAGCGCGATGCCGTGTTGAATAAGTTGATGGGGCTGCGTCTGGCGCAGATTCAAATTTTCATAGTGCGCGCTGCCGCTGTGAATCGGCACTTGGCCGCACAGGGCTTTGAGGGTCGTGGTTTTGCCGGCCCCGTTGGCACCGATGAGGCAAACGAGCTCGCCCTGCTTCACGTCGAATGAAATGCCTTTCACGGCATTAATGCCGCCGTAAGAAACGCGCAGGTCTTTAACGCTAAGCAAGTGCGCCTCCGAGATAGGCTTCGATCACCGCCGGATTTTTTTGCACGTCGACAGGAAACCCTTCGGCGATTTTTTTGCCGTAATCGAGCACGGCCACGCGGTCGCATAAACCCATAACCAGTTTCACGTCGTGTTCGATGAGCAAAATCGTGATCCCATCGGCGCGAATTTTTTCCAACAAACTTTTCAACGCTACCGTTTCCGTCGCGTTCATGCCCGCGGCCGGTTCGTCGAGCGCCAATAGTTTCGGCTCGGTTGCCAACGCGCGTGCGATTTCGAGACGGCGCTGGTCGCCATAAGATAGATGTTTGGCGAGGTCGTGAGAGCGATGAGAAATTTCAATATAATCAAGTAGTTGCGTTGATTTCGTGCGAATGGCATTTTCTTCGTCGCGCGTGCGTTTACCGCGCATCACCGCGCCGATGACGCCTGCGTGGGTGCGCACATGGCGACCGACCATCACGTTTTCCAGCGCCGTCATGTTGGCGAACAAGCGGATATTTTGAAACGTGCGCGCGATGCCGAGTTGCGCAACTTGATGGGGTTCGGATTGGGAAATTATTTTCCCGTTGAACAGTACGTCGCCGCGATCGTCCTTGCCGTCTAGTTTGTAGAGACCGGTGAGCACGTTGAAAAAAGTGGTTTTGCCCGCGCCGTTGGGGCCGATGAGGCCGTAGATTTCGCCGCGCTTGATGGTGAGCGATACGTCGCCCAAGGCTTCGAGCCCGCCAAAACATTTTTTAATATGGCGCGCTTCGAGCAGAACGCTCATGACGTCTCTTCCACCAGCTCGCGTTTGCGCGTGGGCGAGGGCCACAGGCCTGCCGGTCGAAACAGCATGGTGACAATCAACGCGAGGCCGAATATCAACATGCGCACGCTGTCGGGATCGACCACTACTTTGCCAAATAAATATTGCTGAACCGGCACGATGATGTAACGCAAAAGATCCGGCAGCGTGGCGAGCAAAATGCCGCCGAGAATCACGCCGGGAATATGCCCCATGCCTCCCAGCACCACCATGCATAACACGATCACCGATTCCATCAAGCCAAAACTTTCGGGGCTAACAAACCCCTGAAAGCCCGCGAACAAGCCGCCCGCTACACCGCCGAAGGATGCGCCCATGGCGAACGCCAGCAATTTCACATTGCGTGTATTGATGCCCATGGATTTCGCCGCCACTTCGTCTTCGCGAATGGCGACCCAGGCGCGGCCGATGCGCGAATCCTGCAATCTAATCGTGATAAAAATAATCAATAACATCAAGCCGAGAAATAAATAATAGTATTGGTGCAGCGACGGCAGGCTCATGCCGGCAATGATTTGGGTTTTTGCCAGCGACATGGCGCCGACGGAAATCGGATCGATGCCGTTGACCCCTTGCGGGCCGTTGGTGATATTGACCGGCGCGTTCAGGTTATTGAGAAAAATGCGGATAATCTCGCCAAAGCCCAACGTGACAATAGCGAGATAATCACCCTTCAAGCGCAAGGTGGGCGCGCCCAGAATCACGCCGAACAATCCGGCAATCGCC
Source organism: Pseudomonadota bacterium (assembly GCA_043744215.1). GTDB lineage: Bacteria > Pseudomonadota > Gammaproteobacteria > Burkholderiales > JBEEJL01 > JBEEJL01. Next base: position 61,916 of record JAYTVC010000045.1, on the reverse strand, counting down.
GCACCCAGCGGCAGTAACGCCCAAAAAGGCAAATGAATATTGAAGTGCGGGCTGGCAAGCAGCGCGAACACATATGCGCCGACGGCATAGAACGCGATGTAGCCCAGATCGAGCAAACCGGCAAAACCAACGACGATGTTCAGGCCCAGTGCCAACATAATATAAAGCAAGGCAAAGTCGATAATGCGCACCCACGAGCGCCCGCCAGCAGCATCGGCGATAAATGGCGCGGCAGCGAGCAGTAAGCCGAGCAGAATATAAGCAGCCCACACCACACGCTTGTCTTGCTTGAGTTGCGGCCAGTCCATCAGGCACGCTCCGATGTTTTTTCGCCCATCAAACCTGACGGCCTGAATATCAAGACGAATATCAACACAAAAAATGCGAACACGTCCTGATAATGGCTGCCGAGTACATTCAAGTTGGTTTTACCTTCGCATAACGCTGCAACGCTGGTTGACAGGTCGCGCAGCAAACACACATTGGTCGCATCGCCAATGTAACCGCCGCCGAGACTCTCGATCAGGCCGAGCAATAATCCACCCAGCACCGCGCCACGCAGATTGCCGATGCCGCCGAGCACTGCGGCAGTGAAGGCTTTCAAGCCCAACAAAAATCCCATGTAATAGTGGGCGATGCCGTAGTTGGCTGCCACCATCAAACCGGCGACAGCGGCGAGGGCCGAGCCGATAATAAACGTAAACGAAATCACGGCGTTAATGTTGACGCCCATCAAGCCCGCGACCGCCGGATTTTCCGCCGTAGCACGCATGGCGCGGCCCATCTTCGTACGGTTCACCAATAGCAGCAACGCCGCCATGATGATCAGCGCGAGGACAACAATCAGAATTTGCACATCGGTAATCGTTGCGCCGAAAAAATTCCGCCGCGCTTCAGGCAGCACAGCAGGGAAAGAAATATAACTGCGGCCCCAGATGATCATCGCCAGATTTTGCAGCACGATAGATACGCCGATGGCGGTAATCAGCGGCGCGAGTTTGGGTGCGTGACGTAATGGCCGGTACGCCACGCGTTCAACCGTGTAGCCCACCGCCATGCAAACGGGAATGGCAACGGCGAGGCCTGCCAACACCAGCACACCACCCGGCACTTGTGGCGCGATGCCGAAAAAAATCTTGATGGCCGTGATGGCAACCAGGGCGCCGACCATGACCACTTCGCCGTGGGCGAAATTGATCAGGCCCATGATGCCGTACACCATGGTGTAACCCAGCGCCACCAGCGCATAGACGCTGCCGAGCACGAGGCCGCTGACGATTTGTTGTAGTAATACGTCCAAGCTGTAATTGACTTGTCTGAGGTTGCGATATAAAAAAACACGGCACCGATAGGGTGCCGTGCTTCATTCGTTTACGTTCACTATTTTTTCGCCGGGCCGCCCACGGTTTCAAGGGGTTCCCATTTTCCCGATTTCACTTGAAACACGGTAATTGGTCCGTCTTTGATATCGCCCTTTTCATCAAACGCAACCGGGCCGATGACGCCATTCATATTCGTTTTCGCCATCTCGGGCAAAAATTTTGCCGGGTCGGACGAGCCGGCGCGTTTCATGGCTTCGATAAAAATATTCACCGCGTCATAACCGAAGGGCGCGAATAATTCCACTTCCACGCCGTACTTGGCTTTGAATTTTTCCAGGAAGGCTTTGCCGCCGGCCATTTGTTCTTTCGGCAAGCCGGGTACTGACGCCATCGCGCCTTCCGCGTCGGCGCCGGCGAGCTTGATGAAATTGGGCGTCTGCCAGCCGTCACCGCCGAGAAATTTTGCGCTGATGCCAAGCGATTTAATTTGCTTTTGCATTGGGCCCGCTTGCGGATCAACACCGCCGAAGAAAATCGCGTCGGGCTTTTTACCTTTAATGTTGTTGAGTATGGCGCTGAAATCTACCGCTTTGTCCGTGGTGTATTCCCGCGACACCACATTGGCACCGAGCGCCTTGACGGTTTTTTCATACTCGTCGGCCAGACCCATTCCGTAAGATGTGCGGTCATCGATGATGGCGATATTTTTCGCGCCCAAAGATTTGACGGTAAAGGTGGCAATGGCTGGTCCTTGGCGCGAATCGTTGGCGACGACACGGAACGTGGTTTTGAATCCCTGGTTGGTGTAGGCCGGATTGGTGGACGACGGCGAAATTTGCGGAATGCCCGCATCAGAATAAATGCGCGATGCGGGAATCGACGCGCCCGAGTTGAAATGCCCGACCACGGCCGACACTTTCGCATCGGCCAGTTTTTGCGCCACGACCGTGGCGGTTTTCGGTTCGGCCTGGTCGTCTTCTGCTAGCAATTCAAACTTCACTTTTTTGCCGCCGATTACAATACCTGCCGCATTGGCGTCGTCGATCGCTAGTTGTGTGCCGTTCTTGATGTCGATGCCGATGTGGGATTGCGGCCCGGTGAGCGGTGAGGCGAGGCCGATTTTGACTATGTCGGATTGCGCGGCGGCCGGCGCAGCGGCTTTGGCAGCCTCGGCCTTGGGTGCGGGGGCTTCGCTTTTACCGCAAGCCACCAGGGTTGCAGCCACTAAAATACTCAGACCTGTGTGAAGTAATTTCATGATTTTTCCTCAAAAATTTTATTTGGTTGGAGGCTGAGGCTGATTATGCGCAGGGCTGAAAATGTTGTCAATTTTTGCAGGGCATTGAGGCTCAGTGGGCTTGCTCCCAGTTCGGGCCCGCACCGGCTTCGACTAACAAGGGCACGGCTAACTTTGCCACATTGCACATGAGCGGCGGCAGTTCGCGCTTCACCACATCCAGCTCGGCATCGGGCACCTCAAGCACCAGTTCGTCGTGGACTTGCATGATGAGTTTGGATTGGCGCTTTTCTGCCGTGAGCCATTTATCCACGGCAATCATGGCGAGTTTAATCAGGTCCGCCGCGGTGCCCTGCATGGGCGCATTGATGGCGGCGCGTTCGGCACCTTGTTTGCGCGCGTGGTTACTGCTGCGGATTTCGGGTAGGAATAATCGTCGGCCAAAAACCGTTTCCACATAGCCATTCGCATGGGCTTCGCCGCGCGTGCGTTCCATATAAGCGGCCACGCCGGGGTAGCGGGCAAAATAGCGGTCGATGTAGCTCTTGGCCGCGCTGCGCTCGATGCCGAGGTTGGCCGCGAGACCGAAGGCGCTCATGCCGTAAATTAAACCGAAGTTGATCACTTTCGCGTAACGCCGCTGTTCGCTGCTGACATCTTTCAAATCGACGCTGAAAATTTCCGCCGCCGTAGCCTTATGAATATCTTCGCCCGCGGCGAAGGCTTTCAACAAACCTTCGTCGCCGGACAAATGCGCCATGATGCGCAATTCGATCTGCGAATAGTCGGCGGAAATAATATGCGAGCCGGGCGGCGCGATAAAGGCTTCGCGGATGCGGCGACCTTCCGCCGTGCGCACGGGAATATTTTGCAGGTTTGGATCATTGCTCGCCAGCCGTCCTGTCACCGCGATGGCCTGGCCGTAGTTGGTGTGCACGCGACCAGTCTGCGGGTTGACCATTCGAGGCAATTTGTCAGTGTAGGTGGATTTGAGTTTGGCGATGCTGCGATATTCCAGCAACAGTTTCGGCAGCGGATGGTCCAGCGCCAGTTGTTGCAGCACATCCTCATCGGTCGAAGGTTGGCCGCCCGGCGTTTTTTTGATAACGGGAATTTTCTTTTTCTCGAACAAAATTTCCTGAATTTGTTTGGGAGAGTTCAGGTTGAATGGCTGTTCCGCTTCCGCGTGGGCTTTTTGTTCCAACTCAAGCATCTTCTCGCCCAACTCGCGGCTTTGGATTTCCAGCAACTTCACGTCGAGCAACACGCCATTGCGTTCCATGCGCCACAGCACTTGCATCGACGGCATTTCGATTTCGCGGTAAATGAAATCGAGTTTTTTGTCCGGGGCAATTTGCGGATAAAGATGCTGATGCAATTGCAGCGTGATATCCGCATCTTCCGCCGCATATTGCGCCGCTTGCTCAATGCCCACCTGATCGAAACCGATTTGCCCCGCGCCTTTGCCCGCCACATCTTCAAACAAAATGGTTTTCGCGTTCAGGTGGCGCAACGCGAGGTTGTCCATGTCGTGCCGCTGATGGGATTCCAGCACATAACTTTGCAGCAGCGTGTCATGCGCCACACCTTTCAGATAAATGCCGTGATTGGCGAAAATATGCATGTCGTATTTGAGGTTTTGGCCGACTTTGTTTTTATTGATATTTTCCAAATACGGTTTAATCGCCGACAAAACTTTTTCCAGAGCGAGTTGTTCCGGCGCGCCGGGGTAACGATGGGCGAGGGGCAGATACGCCGCCATGCCGGGCTCAACGCAAAACGACATGCCAACGATTTTCGCCTGCAGCGGATCGAGGCCGGTGGTTTCCGTGTCGATGCAGGCGAGTTCGGCCTGGTTGAGTTTCGCCAGCCAAGCATCGAATTGCGATTGCGTAAAAATGGTTTCGTAATTGCGTTCGTATTTTGGCGCTTCGTTAATGATGGCGGCAGGCAATTCGGCCGTGGAAAAATCGCGCGTATCTTTTTTTTCTGCATTTGTTTTTTCAGCAACCGGCGAAGTAAAGCGTGTCGGCGCCGCCGGCGGTTTACCATTGGGGTCGGCTCCGGCTCTCACTTCTTTCAACCAGGTTTTGAACTCAAAACGCTCGAACAAAGCTTCGAGTTTTTCGCGGTCTGGGGCTGCGGCGACGAGAGAATCAAAATCCATCGGCAAAGCCACGTCGCATTTGATGGTGAGCAACTGGCGGCCCATGGGCAGCCAGTCGAGGGCGTTGCGCAAATTTTCGCCGACCACGCCTTTGATGTTGGTGGCATTGGCGACAATATTTTCCAGCGAGCCGTATTCATTCAGCCATTTCACCGCCGTTTTTGGCCCGACTTTATCGACGCCAGGCACGTTGTCCACGTTGTCGCCCATTAGCGTCAAATAATCGATGATGCGATTGGCCGGCACGCCGAATTTGGTTTGCACACCCGCCTCGTCGAGTTTTTCGTTCGACATAGTGTTCACCAGCATCACCTGTTCGTTCACCAATTGCGTAATGTCCTTGTCGCCGGTTGAGATGACGGTCTTCACGCCCCGCGCTTCGGCGTGTTTGGCCAGCGTGCCGATTACGTCATCGGCTTCGACGCCTTCCACCGCCAGCAGTGGCCAGCCCATGGCGATGATGGCCTCGTGCAAGGGCGCGATCTGGTCGCGCAGGTCGTCGGGCATGGGCGAGCGGTTAGCTTTATATGCGGGATACAAATCGTCACGGAAGGTTTTTCCTTTTGCGTCGAATACGCATGCGATATACTCGGCGGGGAAGTCGTGGCGCAATTTGCGCAGCATGTTGAGTACGCCGTAGATTGCGCCCGTCGCTTCGCCTTTGGAGTTTTTCAGATCGCCCAGATTGGGCGCATGGTAAGCGCGGAACAGGTAAGACGACGCATCGACGAGCAATAAAGTTTTCACAAATTTTTCCGGCGGTAATGAATAAAGGTGAATGCCATGAGCGGAACAGAAAAAATTCCCAGAGTAATCGATCCCGACCTTCAAGGCCGCGGCCTGCAATCGGCGCGCGAATCCTGGCGCTTATTTGAGATTATGGCAGAGTTTGTCGCGGCCACGGAGCGCTTATCCAATGTGCAGCCTGCCGTGAGTATTTTCGGCAGTGCGCGCACGCCCCACGACCATGCCTATTATATTTTGACCGAACAAATCGCGCGGCAGTTATCCGACGCAGGCTTCACCGTCATTTCCGGCGGCGGACCGGGCATTATGGAAGCGGCCAACAAGGGCGCGTACTTCGGCAAGTCTACTTCGGTCGGCCTCAACATCAACCTGCCGTTCGAGCAAAGCGGCAATCCTTATCAAGACGTATCGCTGTCGTTCGATCATTTTTTTGCACGCAAAGTCATGTTCGTCAAATTCGCCGCCGCTTATGTGGTGATGCCCGGCGGCTTCGGCACGCTAGACGAATTGATGGAAGCGTTAACCCTGGTGCAAACGGGAAAGACGCGCAAGATTCCCATCATCCTCGTGCATGAACCTTTCTGGCGCGGCTTGATTGACTGGATGAAACATACGCTCGTCACCGAAGGCATGATCAGCCCCGGAGATATGGATCTGATTAAAATTATCAATGATCCTAAAGAAGTCGTGAACGCGATTTTCGATCATTACGAAACACGTGGCTTCGAGCCTTCGGCGGCCGAACGCGAGATTCAGCTTAGTTTGTAACTATTTGATTATATTGAATAATATATGTCCGTCTATACTACCGTTACTGCGCCGCAGCTTACCGATTGGCTGAAAAATTATTCTCTCGGCACGCTGTTAGATTTGCAGGGCATTTCGTCGGGCATTGAGAACACGAATTATTTTGTCACGACGTCTCACGGGAAATTCGTGCTGACATTATTCGAAAAAATCCACGCCGTCGATTTACCCTATTACATTCATCTCATGGCGCATTTGTCGAACCACGGCATTCCGTCGCCCAAACCTATTGCTAATTTCGACAACGAGTTTGTCGGCCATTTGAATGGCAAGCCAGCGAGCATTGTCACTTGCCTGCCGGGCAAGTCAGTCGTGGATGTGTCAGCGGCCCAATGCGGCGAGGTCGGCGCCATGCTGGCGGACATGCACCAGGCCGCCCACGGCTACGCGCAGCGCATGGCCAACCCGCGCGGCCCTCACTGGTGGCATACATTTTCGCAGCAGTTGTTGCCGAAAGTCACCGCTGATGAAGCGACGTTGATGCAAACTGAATTGACATTTCAGGCGCAGCACAAACACGATGCGCTGCCTCGCGGCGTCATTCATGGCGACTTGTTCCGCGACAACGTGTTGTTTACCGACGGCAGCATCGGCGGCGTGATCGATTTTTATTTCGCCTGCAACGACGTGTTGCTGTTCGACGTTGCCATCACGGCAAACGATTGGTGCATGCATGCCGACGCAACGCCCGACCTCACGCGGCTTGCCGCTTTGGTGAAGGGTTACCATGCGTCGCGCCCGTTCAACGATGCGGAATGCAGCGCCTGGCCGGTGATGCTGCGCGCCGCCGCGTTGCGCACCTGGCTGGGTCGTTTGGGTTACAACCATTTCCCGATGGAAGGCGAAATGACCCACACCAAGGATGCCGCCCTGTATCAACGCATGCTGCAAAACCAGATTCGCGCACCGCTCGATTTGCGCGCGCTGATTCAATAAATTTTTTAACAGGAAACATCTATGCAAGTTCTCGACAGAAGCGCCATTCACGGCTGGTATTGGATACGTGATGCGTTCAAACTTTTTTTGAAAAGCCCCATGTTGTCTATTGCGCTACTCATCGTGTGGCTGATCATCTGGCTAATGATTAACGTCATTCCGTTTGTCGGCGCGGTGGCAATGGCGGTGCTGTCACCGGTTTTTCTGGCGGGCCTGATGGCAGGCTACCGGCATATGGAGCAGGGCGAAGAGTTGGAGCTGGCGCATTTGTTTGCCGGTTTTAAGGGCAACCTGAAACCGCTGATTACCCTGGGCGTGATCAGCCTGGTTGCGCAACTGCTGATAGGTGCCGTGATGATGTTCGCCGGCTTCAAAGAGCCGCCGGCCTTGCCCGCAGCCGGTCAGACGCCGAATGTGGAAGCGCTGCGCGCTTATGTGAACGACATGTTGCTGCCGATGCTGATCGGTTTGGCGCTACTGGTGCCGGTAAGCATGGCAACATGGTTTGCGCCGACTTTGTTGATGTTCAATAAAATGAGCGCCATCGACGCAATCAAGTGGAGTTTTTATGCCTGCGTCGCCAATTTTGTGCCGTTTATGATTTACGGCCTGGTGATGCTTGGGTTCATGATGCTATTACCATTTACCTTATTTTTGGGTCTGCTGCTGCTGGTGCCATTGATGGTGATCACGTTTTACACGGCTTACCGCGATATTTTTGTCGAGCGAGATGAACCCGCCGCGCAACTCACTCCACCTGAAAACGTTTGATGCGCTCGGCTGTGGCGGGGTGCGAAGCCATGAATTCCATTACATCGCTATCTTCTTGATTATTATCAGTTTTTTCTGTTTTCGCTGAGCTTTTTCCGGCATCTTGTTTGGCGTTTTTTTCTGCCGGTTTTGCATGGGCACTTTTTTCCAGGCGCGACAAAATAGCCGCGAAATTTTTCAGCGGGACTTTTTGCTCCACCATTTTTTGATAAGCATAGTCGTCCGCTTCGTTTTCAAACTCGCGCGAATACTTCGCTTCTACCAACGCAGTCGGCAAACCTGCCGCCAGCATGCCGATGGATGAGGCATCGCTGGTGAGCCCGGTAATGATCAGCACGACGATGGAATCCTGCAGCCAGCCGCGCAATGAATGATGGTGCATCACATGGCCCGCTTCGTGGGCGAGCACGGCAAATAATTCGTCCTGGTTTTCCGCCAGCTTAACCAGTTCGTCGGTAATCACAATCGTGCCCGACGGCAGGGCCAAAGCGTTGGCACCGATGCTGTCACCTTTGCGGAACACCAATTGCAGCGGTTTTTTGCGCTGCAAGGTTTGGTTGATGCGATTAAACGTGGCGCTGACCTGCTTTTGTTTTTCCGGCGACAATTTGCTGGGTGAAAAAATAGCCTTGTCGAGCGTGGCCAAAACCTGGCCGCCCAACATTTCTTCGGTTTGCGGTGGCAACCTTTCGGCGGCGAATTTCGACAACGTCGGCGCGCCAACAGTAATGGCCGCCCACAGGCAACTGATTGTGATGGCCAGCGCGATAACGGCGTAACCGAATCGGCTTTCGAGTTTATGCAACAGACGGTATTGGCCCTGTTTGCCGCGGGCTTTGAGCCATTGGTCGACGGCATCGTTATCGCGGGTTTCGCAACGGGCCCCGCCAGGCAAGCTGATGCTGCGCGGCGTATTGCCCAAGCGGTCGGAGACGCTGACTTCGTTAAACGGAAAGCTCAGTGGGGCCGCGAACTCGTCTTGCGTGCTACTCCGAATGCAGAGCGAGTCGCCGAGCAGGGCCAGCATCACCGCATAACGCCGGGCGGAAGTGCCATCGTAATAGTAAGCGGCGATTTCGATCATAGGCCCATGTCCAGATCAAAAAAGTTGCTGATTTCTTCGCCGATGGCACCGGTTTGTTGCTGTTGGCCCGCCGCAATCGAATCAAGGTCGCCGTGGGCAACCAGGCTGGTGTTGTGCAAACGATAACGCATTGAGCGGATAGTTGCCCACGGGATGAGCAGGCCGACGGAAAAAATAATGGCAAAGGCATTGGTCAAGCCCAGCCAAAGCAGGGTGGAAAATTTCAGCGTGCTTTGAAAGCGGTGCTCACCCATTGAGGCGTTATTCCAAATCAGATTACCCGTTGCCGCTTGCAGATAAGTGCGCGAACCGACGATGGTCAGGAGATAAAATACGGCGACACCCACGAAGGTCAGCATAACCAACGCCTTGGCGTGTCTTTCGGGGCTTATCCCCGTCAACCCGATAAGGGCACCCATCGCCGCCATGACGATACCCATGACGATCATCGCAGCGAAACCGATGCCCATCATCAGCAAAACTAATTTTACAAATATGGGGAAAAACTGGCCGGGGCCCGCTGTCAATTTCATCGGTGCCGTGCCGTAAGAACTTTTATCGACAATAAATTTGCTTTTCATTGCCGCATACCACGGATAGGCTAAGCCCAAGGACAACGCCGTGAGCAATGGGCCGGCGATAAATACTTTGGCGGCTTCACCATAGCTTGCCTTGAAATCAAAACGCACGTTACGGTGCAGGGTGTTTCGCAGGTTGAACGAGCGGGATTTGATCACCAACCAGGGCAAGGCAATGAAAATGAGCAAGGCCAAACCGAAATACAGCGGCAAATAAACCGTCTTGGAAGCGGAAACTGCCGCCAGTGCGACAACGGCGATAATGCGGCCCTTGAGGATTTTTATTGGGTCGGCCGTGTATTCAAACGCCGCACCGTCGAGCGTGGTGTTGCCATAAAAATAACGCAGTTTGCGCACTTTGGCCCAAGCCGAATAAATGCCCAGCGTAGCAATGGACAACGCGATATTCACAATCCAGATGCGGAAATATTCCGACGCGTTGCCGGTAAATAAAAACGGATGAATTTGTCGGGCAGATGGCGCTTGCATCGTTGGCGCAGCGGCAATGGGTGAGTCAGGTGGTGGGCTGGCCGCCGTCGTGTCATCGGCGTTGAACGGCGGCAAGTCAGCCACTTCCATCGCGTTGCCGTCGAGGGCCAAGATATTCGAATCTGACATGGTGCGCTCCTGTTATTTTGCTGTTGGGCGTCGCGGCTTAAAACCGAACAGAACAACCTACATCGTAATCTTAGTGCCAGGCCGAAGCTGTGCACCAGTTCACTAGCGTATTCACTAGCGCAGCTAGGCGGCAGACAAATTTGCGTATTCCAGAGCCAGCCATTTAATGCCTGCCTCGCGGAATTTCACTTGCACACGGCCATCGGCGCCACGGCCTTCGCAATTTACCACTACGCCTTCGCCGAATTTTGCGTGGACCACCGTTTGTCCGATATTGAACGGCAAACTGCTGGCGATGGACTGACCGTAAGTCGCTGCAGGTTGCGAGGCTTTATTCCAATAGGGTTTGGCATCAAGATCAAATGTGGGCGCGGCTTGAAACTGCGATGCCCTGCTGCGCAACACGATGCGATGAGTCAAATCTTCGGGAATTTCATCAATGAAGCGCGACACGATGCCGTAGCGGATTTGTCCGTGCAGCATACGCTGCTGCGCGTAGCTCAAATACAAACGCTGGCGCGCACGGGTGATGGCTACGTACATGAGGCGGCGTTCCTCTTCGATGCCGTCTTGTTCGCTGAGAGAATTTTCGTGAGGGAACAAACCTTCTTCAATGCCACTGACAAATACGGCGTGGAATTCCAAACCTTTGGCAGCATGCACCGTCATCAGTTGCAGCGCATCCTGCCCCGCGCCCGCTTCGTGTTCGCCCGCTTCCAGGCTGGCGTGCGCGAGAAAAGATGCGAGCTTGTTGTCCCGCCTTTCAGAACCGGCTTCGCCATCCCCCTCGCTGATCTGTTCTTCTTCCTGAAACAACGCGGCGGCAGTGACAAGTTCGTTCAGGTTTTCCAGCCGGTCCGCGCCTTCTTTTTCCAGTTGATAAAATTCGCGCAGGCCGCTTTTGTCCAGCATTTCTTCCATCAATTCCTGCAAAGGCAATTTCGCCGAGCTGGATTTTAAGTCGTCGATCGCCGAAACAAAATGGGTCAGGCTCACGCCCGCGCGTCCGCTGGGTGAAAAATTTCGCGCGGCCTGCATCAAACTCACGCCTTGAATTTTCGCCGCTTCCTGTAATTGCTCAATGCTGCGCGCGCCGATGCCGCGCGCTGGAAAATTCACCACGCGGGTAAACGCCGTGTCGTCGTCGGCATTCGCGGCGAGGCGCAAATAGGCGAGTGCATGTTTGATTTCCTGCCGCTCGAAAAAACGCTGGCCACCATAAACGCGATACCCAATGGCGGCGCGAAACAACGCGTGTTCCAGCACGCGCGATTGCGCGTTAGAGCGATACAGCAGCGCCATGTCGCTCAAATTCATGCCTTCGCGGTGTAACGCATTCACTTCATCGATGATGAATTGCGCTTCATCCATGTCGCTCGACGCTTCGAACACGCGCACTTTTTCGCCTTCGCCAGCGGCCGTCCACAGGTTTTTGCCGAGCCTAGAATTATTGTTTTTAATCAATGAGTTAGCTGCGTCAAGAATATTGCCTTGCGAGCGATAATTTTGTTCCAGCTTGATAATTTTTTTGATATGAAAATCGCGCTCGAGCTCGCGCATATTGCCGATCTCCGCGCCGCGAAACGCGTAGATGGATTGGTCGTCATCGCCCACGGCGAACACGCAATTGGTTTCGCCCGCCAGCAATTTGATCCAGTTATATTGCAGGCGGTTGGTATCTTGAAACTCGTCGACCAGAATAAATTTGAAACGGTTGCGGTAATGTTCGAGCAAGTTTGCATTGCGCGACAGCAGCTCATAACTGCGCAACAGCAGTTCGGCAAAATCCACCACGCCCTCGCGGTTGCATTGCTCGTCGTACATCGCATACAGATCGACCATTTTGCGCGTGAACGGGTCGTAGGCTTCGACGGCATTGGCGCGCAGGCCTTTTTCCTTGTTGCCACCAATGAAAAATTGCACCTGACGAGGCGGAAATTTTTCTTCGTCGATATGGTTTGCTTTCAACAAACGTTTTATCGCGGCCAGTTGGTCCTGCATGTCGAGAATCTGGAACAGTTGCGGCAAACCCGCTTCACGAAAATGCGCGCGCAGCAGTCGATTGCACAAACCGTGAAAGGTGCCCACCCACATGCCGCGCGTGTTGATGGGCATCATGGTGGAGAGCCGCGTGAGCATTTCTTTGGCAGCTTTGTTGGTGAACGTGACAGCAAGCAAGCCCGCGGGGCTAGCCGCGCCGGTCTGGATCAAATGCGCGATGCGCGTGGTGAGCACGCGGGTTTTGCCGCTGCCCGCACCGGCGAGCACGAGGGCGGATTCAGAGCCTAAGGTGACGGCGGCAAGTTGTTCGGGGTTAAGGCCGGAGAGCAGGGCGGAGGACATATTGGAAAAAATAAAATGACGTCGCTGATTATATGCCAATGACACGGCGTCGCGTGATGCAGGAAAAAATTTATTGCCTGGCTTGCACCTTTAATTTCAGGAGAATTAGCTCGACTTTATTCCTGCAACCGCCAATAACCTGACCAGATTTCGACCATCGTTTTTGGCCTGATACAGGGCCTTGTCGGCCAAATTCACCATGTCCTGAGCGGTGTGTAAGGCAGGCAGATTGTTGGTCACGCCAATGCTGGTGGTGATGGAAATAATTTTGTCATCGTAAGCTATTTGCAGCGCGGCTATCTGCGCGCGCATGCGTTCGGCGAGTTGCATTACTGTCGCGGTGTCGGTGCCGGGCAATACAACTAAAAATTCTTCGCCGCCAAAGCGCCCAATAAAGTCGGTGTGGCGTATATTATTTTGCAGTGTTTCGACAACGGTTTTCAGGCAGGCATCACCAGCGGCATGGCTAAACGTATCGTTCACCGCCTTGAAATGATCCAGATCAATAAACATCAGCGCAATCGGGTCGTTGGATTTCAACGCATTTGCATGCTCTGCTTTTAGCCGCTCCATTGTGGTCCGGCGATTGAGCACGCCGGTAAGCCCGTCGTGTTGCGCTTGAATGCGGGCGATATCCAGCTCGCGCCGCTGCTGCAACATGCGATAAGCGACGCCGAGCACCAGGGTAATCGAAGCAAACGCAAGGGCAAGCGGATAGGCAAATAAACCGACAGTGCTGCTTTTGCCGACAAATATAATTTCCCATAAAACGTATAGCCCAAGCAGCATGCTTGGCCCCCAGGCTGCCAGCAAAAACCACGCGGCTTTGTTGCCCTTGCGCGCAATCCAGGCGGTGATGCCGATCATCAGCGGCGTCCACGCCAGGTATATCAGGTTGCCGATGTCCATGATGTGCGAGTGCCAGCTATACGGTGCCAGTGCATGGGTTAAACCACAGGCAAAAATAAGCGCCGCGAACACCAGGCTGGTGCGGTCGGCCAGCACCGAGTATTTTTTTAACTGGATAAATTCGCGCATGAACAAGACTGAAAAAGCGGCATACATTGATACCGGCAAGCCGCCCACCAGCGCCATCGCCAGATTGAGGTTTTGTGGAAAATATAACGTCAGGCCGTCGCCGCGTACATACAACACATAGAGAAACTGCCCTGCCACCATGCCAATGTAGAACAGCAAAATGCGCTCGGGGAAAAACAGCCAGTAAAAAAATGTACACAGCGCCACAGTAAAAAAAATCGATAATATGATGGTGGTGAAACGCACATTGCGTGCATCGTAATCGGTCATCGCGGTATATTCGTCGAGCTTGAGCGAGATATGCCGCTCCTGACTTCCGGCAGTAATTTTTGCGAATATTTGATCGCCTGCTTTAAGGTTCGGCGCGAGCGGCATAAAGACGCCTTCGCGCGAAAAACCCGGTGCCGTGGTTCGATCAAATAAATTATATTCGCGCGGCGCAAAATCCGGCGGCAGATAGAGCGTGATACGTTGCGCCATACTTTCGTTGCTGATCGCCAGCACCGGCGGCAACGGGTGCGGCCAGTCTTGCGTCAAACTGAAGCGCAACCAGGTGTTGTTTTGCGCGGGAACCTTGATGTCGTCGAGCTGGCGAAGCGACGGCGCAAAGCCCGGCGATTGCCGCACGCTGACTATGTCGTTGAGCGCGACATCGCTTTGTTTGATGGTAAGCACATCAAGCGCAAATGGCAGGGTGGGTGATGTTGCGGCAAAAGCAGAAAGCGACCAGCCAGCCTGACATAACAAGACAAGAAATAAATAGCGGATGAAAGTGTAGATGCTGGCTGAGTGCATGAATGTTTTTATTTTTGCGGTTAGGATTAATTTTTATCGTTACACAGTTTAGCAGAATGTTTTAAACGGCACCCATGCTTTAAATTGTAAATTATTCATATAAATCATATAGCTACATACTATCGTCGATTTGCACCCTCATTGCCGCGAGAGCCGCTTTACGGAGCCATTCAAAGACACGCCATACATTTCTCCCGCTGAATCGACACCGAACGAAGCGAGGCTGGCTAAATTGAGTGAAGGCCAATCTTTCTGCTCGCTTGCTGCGCCATTTTGGATGATTTTTATCCGGCCGCCTTTTTCCACCACAAATAAACGCGTGTCATTTGCAGGTGAGGTTAAAAAAACCGGCTCGGCGAAGCCGGTGGCCATGTTTTCCCATTGCAGATTTAACCCGCCAGGCGGCGTCGGTGTCGGGTTGACGTCGGCAGTCGTGCTCGATGATCCGCATGAATTGAGCAAAGCGCCTGCGGCAAAGACAAGGATTAAATGTGTGAGCGCAGAAGAACGGGGTTGAGTAAATATGATGGCTCCTCGTAACAATAAGCGAAACAATGAGCGAAACAATTCAAATTTTCGGCAGAGACTTTCTTAGTGTAGTTCCTGAAGGGGGAAAAGCAAGTTCACGGTATAATGATTTTTTGCGTAAAAACAACGGATACTCGGATGCAAGAGCATTACAAACCAAACGAAATTGAAAAGTCCCTGCAAGCCGAATGGGAGGCGACTAACGCTTTCAAGTCAGCCGAAGATACGGCGAAACCGAAATATTATTGTCTCTCGATGTTCCCCTATCCATCGGGCAAGTTGCACATGGGCCATGTGCGCAATTACACCATCGGCGATGTGCTGAGTCGCTATCACAAAATGAAAGGCTTTAACGTATTGCAACCCATGGGTTGGGATGCCTTCGGTTTGCCGGCAGAAAACGCCGCCATGGCAAACAATGTGCCGCCGGCAAAATGGACCGATGACAACATTGCGTATATGAAGAAGCAGTTGAAGTCTTTGGGTTTTGCGTTGGATTGGTCGCGTGAAGTCACCACCTGCAAGCCCGATTATTATCGCTGGAACCAATGGCTGTTCAAGCGCCTGCTGGAAAAAGGCATCGTCTATAAAAAGACCCAAGTCGTGAACTGGGATCCTGTTGATCAAACCGTGCTCGCCAACGAACAAGTGATTGATGGCCGTGGCTGGCGCACGGGCGCGCCGGTGGAAAAGCGCGAGATCCCCGGCTACTACATGGCCATTACCCGGTACGCAGATGAATTGCTCGCCGCCCTCGACACGCTTCCCGGCTGGCCCGAGCGGGTAAAGACCATGCAGGCTAACTGGATCGGCAAGAGCATCGGCGTCGAAGTGGGTTTCCCCTGCGATGACGGCGTGGTGAAAGTCTTCACCACCCGCGCCGACACGCTGATGGGTGCAACCTACGTCGCCGTTGCGGCAGAACATGCGCTGGCGACCAAGGCGGCAAAAAATAATCCGGCGCTGCAAAAATTTATCGACGAATGCAAACATGGCAGCGTGCAGGAAGCCGACATTGCCACACAGGAAAAAAAGGGCATGGACACAGGTTTGTTCGTGACGCATCCGTTGACCGGCGATGCATTACCCGTGTGGGTCGCCAACTATGTGTTGATGGGTTATGGCGAAGGCGCGGTGATGGCCGTGCCCGCGCATGACGAACGCGATTTTGAATTTGCCACAAAATATAAGTTGCCGATCAAGCCGGTTATCCGCACATCAGCCGGCGATACCACGCCTGCGCCCTGGCACGACGCTTACACGGAACACGGCGCGCTCATTCACTCTGGCAAATATAACGGCATGAATTTTGCGCAAGCCATCGATGCCATTTCGTCCGATTTGAAAGCAAAAAATCTCGGCGAAAAACGCACCGTTTATCGCCTGCGCGACTGGGGCATTTCGCGCCAGCGCTACTGGGGTTGCCCGATTCCCATTATTCATTGCGATGCCTGCGGTGATGTGCCGGTGCCCGATGACCAATTGCCGGTGAAGTTGCCGGTAGATCTGGTGCCCGACGGCAGCGGCAATCCGCTGAATAAATATAAACCGTTTCTCGATTGCGTCTGCCCCAAGTGCAACCAAGCCGCGCGGCGCGAGACGGATACGATGGATACGTTTGTCGATTCGTCCTGGTATTTTTTGCGTTACGCCAGCGCCGACAATCAAAAAGAAATGGTTGATGCCCGCGTTGAATACTGGTTACCCGCCGACCAATACATCGGCGGCATCGAGCACGCGATTCTGCATTTGCTTTACTCGCGTTTCTGGACTAAGGCCATGCGCGATCTGGGCATGGTCAGCGTCGATGAACCTTTCGCCAATTTGCTCACGCAAGGCATGGTGCTGAACGACATTTATTTTCGCAAACCAGCTGCAGGGCGCATCGCCTATTTCAATCCGGCCGATATCGAAGTCAAAACCGACGACAAGGGAAACCGCATGGGCGCCGTGCTGAAATCCGACGGCCAGCCCGTGGAATACGGTGGCGTCGGCACGATGTCGAAATCGAAGAACAACGGCATTGACCCGCAGGCCATCATCGACCAATACGGCGCGGACACGGCTCGCCTGTTCATGATGTTCGCCTCGCCGCCGGAGCAGACTTTGGAGTGGAGCGATACCGGCGTCGAAGGCTCGTTCCGTTTTTTGCGCCGTTTGTGGAAAATGGCCCACGATCATGTTGCGTGCGGACCCGTGTCCGCTTATGTGGGCGGTGAATTAAGCGCCGAGCTAAAAGCTGCCCGTTTTGCCTTGCACAGCACGCTGCAAAAAGTGAGCGACGATTACGGGCGCCGCCAGCAATTCAACACAGCCATTGCTGCGGTAATGGAATTGATGAATCTGTTGACCAAATTGGATATGTCGTCGGCACAAGCCCGTAGCGTGATGCAGGATGCGCTGGAAAAAATCGTCATCATGCTCTCACCCATCGTGCCGCATATTTGCAACGCGTTGTGGAGTGAGTTGAAACCCGGCACGCAATTGCGCGACCAGGCATGGCCAGCGGTGGATAAAGCCGCGCTGGTGCAGGACGAGCTCGAACTGGTCGTGCAAGTCAGCGGCAAATTACGCGGCCACATCACCGTGCCGAAAGAGGCGAGCAAAGAAGCGATAGAAAATATGGCGCGCGAAAATGCCAACGTGCAAAAATTTATCGAAGGGCAGACGATCAAAAAAATCATCGTCGTGCCTGGCCGATTGGTGAATATTGTGGTGTAAACGGAATGTTACGTAACTATTTGATTATTATCAATATTTTAGCATTATCCGCTTGCGGATTTCAACTGCGCGGTGATGCGTCGCTGCCGTTTGCCACGCTGTTTATTTCCGGCGGCGACGGGTCGTCCTTGCAAACGGATTTGAAACGCGCGGTGACCAATTCATCCACTACAACCATCGTAACAAAAGATTCCGAGGCCGATGCGCAATTGCAATTAGTTGGCGAGCAGCGAGAAAGAATCATTCTCGCGCTCAACAGCGCAGGCCGTGTGCGCGAACTGCAATTGCGTTATCGCGTAAATTACAAAGTCATCGATGGCGCGAAAAAAGAACTGATTCCGCCGAGCGAGCTGGTGCTCAACCGCATTTTGTCCTACAGCGATGTGCAAGTGTTGGCAAAAGAGCAGGAAGAAGCCTTGCTCTACCGCGACATGCAGCAGGATGCCGCGCAACAAATTTTGCGCCGGCTGGCGCTGGTTAAACGTTGATGCGCATTGCTACCGAACAACTCGCTGCGCAACTTGCAAAAAAACTGGCACCACTCTATACGCTGTTCGGTGCCGAGCCTTTACTCACGCTCGAAGCGGCCGACCGCATCCGTGCTGCTGCGCGTAAAGACGGTTATGCGGAGCGCGAAGTGCTCACGGTTGAAACGGGTTTCAACTGGGGTTCGCTCAACATGAGTGCCAACAGTTTTTCCCTGTTCGCGTCAAAACGCATTTTGGAACTGCGCATCCCCGGCGGCAAGCCCGGCGTTGAAGGCAGCGAAGCTATCGTAAAATTTTGCGAGCGCTTGCCCGATGACACGATTTGTCTTGTCAGCTTGCCCGCGCTTGATCGCACGCAATTAAGTGGCCGCTGGTTTACCGCGTTGGAATCGGCAGGCGTAGCGGTCGAAGCGAAAGAAGTTTCGCGGCAGCAATTGCCGGAATGGCTGTCGTTGCGACTGGCTGCGCAAAAACAAACTTGCGACCGCGAGACGCTGCAATGGCTGACGGAGCGTGTCGAGGGCAATTTATTGGCGGCGTATCAAGAGGTGCAAAAACTCGCGCTGCTGTTTCCCGAAGGCGCGCTGGATGGCGATGCCGTGCGTGAGGCGGTGCTCGACGTATCGCGCTATGATGTAAGGAAGCTGGGCGAAGCGGTATTGGCGCGGGACATTCCCCGGCTGGTGCGCATGATGGAAGGTTTGCAGGGAGAAGGCGCCGCGCCGCCTTTAGTATTGTGGGCGATTACCGAAGAAATTCGCGCGCTGTTAAAGATTAGCGAAGGCTTGCAAAGCGGCCGGGCCCTATCTCAACTTCTGCGAGATGCACGGGTATGGGGAGCGCGGCAACAGTTGATTGAAAAAGCGGCCAGGCGCGCCGAACCGGCCCAATTAAAAATGGCCCTGGCCCGTGCCGCGCAGGCAGATCAGATGATTAAAGGTTTGCGCCGTGGCGATGTGTGGGATGCGTTATTGCAATTGGCGCTGTTAACGGCGGGCAAGCCTGCTATAAAAGAACTGGCGTAAAGCATGATGGTGCAACGATGGACATGAAACTCGACATCAAGTCGTATATGAAACAAGTGGGCGAGCAGGCGCGCATCGCATCGCGCGCCATTGCCAGGGCCAACACGGGCGCAAAAAATGCAGCGTTGCTTGCGATGGCCGCGGCTATTCGCGCGAACGCGCCGTCACTGATGGCAGCCAACGCAAAAGATGTGCAGGCCGCACGCGCTAAAGAGTTGGAAAGCGCAATGATCGACCGCCTGAAATTAAATGAAATGACCATCGAATCCATCGCCGAGGGCTTGGAGCAAATCGCCGCGCTGCCCGATCCGGTGGGTGAAATCACTGATCTGAAATACCGGCCCTCAGGCATACAGGTTGGCAAGATGCGCGTACCGCTTGGCGTGATCGGCATTATTTACGAATCGCGTCCCAACGTCACGGCGGATGCGGCAGGCTTGTGTTTGAAGGCGGGCAATGCCTGCATATTGCGCGGCGGCTCCGAAGCGATGCATTCCAACCAGGCTATCGCCGCTTGCGTTCACGAGGGCCTGCGCGCTGCGGGCTTGCCAGAGAGCGCCGTGCAGGTGGTTGAGACCACCGACCGCGCGGCGGTGGGCGAGCTCATCAGCATGAATAAATATGTCGATGTGATTGTGCCGCGCGGCGGCAAGGGGCTGATCGAGCGCATCAGCAATGACGCGCGCATTCCCGTCATTAAACATCTGGATGGCGTGTGCCATGTATATATCGACTCGAAAGCCGACCCTGACAAGGCGGTAAAAATCGCCGACAACGCCAAGACCCAGCGTTACGGCACCTGCAACACCATGGAAACGCTATTGGTGCACGAGAAAATCGCCGCCATTGTTTTGCCGCCGCTGGCGCAAATTTATCTCGACAAAAAAGTCGAATTGCGCGGAGACCCGGCGGCGAGAAAACTGGTGCCACAAATGAAAGCGGCAACAGAAGAAGATTGGTACGCCGAGTATCTCGCGCCGATTCTTGCGGTGCGCATTGTAAAAAATCTCGACGCGGCGATGGAACACATCAGCAAGTACGGTTCGGCCCACACCGATACGATTGTCACCGAGGACTACAGCCGCGCCATGCGTTTTCTGCGCGAAGTGGATTCTTCCAGCGTGATGGTGAATGCCTCAACGCGCTTCGCCGATGGCTTTGAATACGGCCTGGGTGCGGAGATTGGCATTTCTACCGACAAGCTGCACGCGCGCGGGCCGGTGGGGCTCGAAGGTTTGACATCGCAAAAATATATCGTGCTCGGCAGCGGGCAAATCCGAACATGAGCGGCCAACCATTTTGAGCGCATCAACTTCCAACAGCCGTGCGGTCGGCATCCTCGGCGGCACCTTCGACCCGGTTCACTTCGGCCATCTTCGCCTTGCCGAAGAAGCCGCCGATCATTTCAAGCTGGATGGTATTCTGTTTATTCCTGCGGGCAAACCCTGGCAACGCAGTGTGCCGCGCGCCCCGGCGGACCATCGCCTCGCCATGGTGAAGGCGGCCATTGCCGGCAATGCGCGGTTCGCGGCCGATGAGCGCGAAGTGAAACGCGACAAGGCCAGTTATACCATCGATACGCTGAGTGAGTTGCGCATCGAGTTGGGCGCCACTACGGCACTGGTGCTGATCGTCGGCGCGGATGCGTTTGTCAATTTGCATACCTGGCATCGCTGGCAGGAATTGTTTGCGCTGTCCCATGTTGCCGTTGCCACACGGCCCGGCGCGGCGCTCGATGTGAATACGCTGACTCCCGCATTGCGCGACGAATATCAAAAGCGTTTCACCGCCAATGCCACGCTGTTGCGCGCCGCACCTGCCGGGCACATTGCCACGCTCAGCATGACGCCGCTGGATATTTCCGCTACGCGCATCCGCGCGCTGTTCGGTGCCGGGCGCTCTGCGCGTTATTTAATTCCCGACGCGGTTGCGCAATACATCCAGCAACAAAACCTGTACCGCCCTAATTAATTTAACTTATTGGAATTGCATGACTCCCGCAAAACTTAAAAAAATCGCCGTCGATGCCCTTGAAGACATCAAGGCTAAAGACAT
The DNA here is from genome assembly GCA_043744215.1 of Pseudomonadota bacterium. GTDB lineage: Bacteria > Pseudomonadota > Gammaproteobacteria > Burkholderiales > JBEEJL01 > JBEEJL01. The sequence goes on along the minus strand of JAYTVC010000045.1, from coordinate 40,656 downwards.
CAAAATCATGGACGTGAAGCATTTGTCCTCACTATTCGACTTCATCATCGTGGCGAGCGCCGACTCCGTTCGGCAAACCAAGGCGCTGGCAAACAACGTCGTGGTGAAAGTGAAACAAGCCGGCGGCCTGGTGCTCAGCATCGAAGGTGAAGAAAGCGGTGAATGGGTGCTGGTCGATTGCGGCGACTTGATCGTGCATGTGATGCATCCGGCCACGCGCGAGTATTACAACCTGGAAGAATTGTGGGATCACCCGCCGCCTCGTGGCAGCAAACAAAAAGATGATGACGCTGAATCAGACGAAAAGCCTGCGCTAAAGAAAAAAACCGCCGCCAAAAAACCTGCGGCAAAAAAAATGACAGAGAAGAAAATCGAACAGGAAGTGCCCAGCGCGGCCAGGAAAAAACCCGTCGTAAAAAAACCCGTCGTAAAAAAACCGGTTTCGAAAACGCCAACAGCCAAAAAACCGGCAGCAAAAAAACCAGCCGCCAAAAAAGTGACCGCCAAAAAACTACCCAGTAAAAAGCGCGCATAGCATTGAAATTGACCATCATTGCTGTCGGTAACAAAATGCCCGATTGGGTGAATGCCGCCTTTGATGAATACGCCAAACGCATGCCACCCCATTTGCGCATTGAGCTGAAGGAAATCAAACCGGAAAAACGCGACACGGGTAAAACAGCCCTGCAAATGATGGAAGCAGAAAAAATCCGCATCGAAGCGGCGCTGCCTGATGGCGTCAATGTGATCGCGCTTGATGAGCGCGGCGCGCAAGTGACCACACAAGCTTTGGCGGATTGGTTGCGCAACTGGATGGCTGACGGCCGCGATGTGGCCTTCGTCATCGGCGGTGCCGATGGATTGCACGCAAGCATTAAGCAGCGCGCGCAAAAAATGCTCGCGTTGTCGGCCATGACATTGCCCCACGGCATGGCGCGGGTTTTGTTGGCAGAGCAACTTTATCGCGCGTATTCGATCACGCAGAATCATCCCTACCATCGCGAGTGAATCACAAGCGTTGAGAAAACCTTAAAATATTCAATATAATCAAATACTTATGGAACACCCTTCCGATAGTCCCTTGAAGACCTATGTCAGCTCAAAAGCAGGCATGGCGAAAATGTCGCAGCGGATTTATCTTGCGTCGCGCAGCCCGCGTCGGCGCGAATTGCTGAAACAAATCGGCGTGTCGTTTGAGCTGTTGTTGTTTCGCGAACAAGCGCCACGCCAACCGGATGTCGATGAAACGCCGCTCGCGGATGAGCAACCCGATGTTTATGTGCAGCGCATCGCGCGTGCAAAAGTCGTGCTCGCTGCGCGGTTGCTGATGGAGCGCAGTTTGCCTTGGCATAATATTTTGTCGGCAGATACCACGGTTGCGCTTGATGGAAAAATTTTGGGCAAGCCGGCGGATGCCGCCGAAGCAATGGGCATGGTTCGTTCGCTCGCGGGCACATCACACGACGTACATACGGCCATCGCGATGACCGACGGCAACCGTATCGAGGTCGCCTTATCATCAAGCCGCGTGACGTTTTGCGCGCTCACGGACGAAGACATCAAAGCCTATGTCGCATCGGGCGAATCATCCGACAAGGCCGGCGGTTATGCCATTCAGGGCCGCGCCGGCGCATTTGTTGCGCGGCTTGAAGGCAGCTATTCCGGCGTGGTGGGTTTGCCCTTGTATGAGACGTCGGTGCTTATCAGGCAATTCGGCGCAGGCCGATAAAAATTTTCCGGAAAAATAATAAACCATGAACGAGCAGATTCTTATCAACGTTACGCCGCAGGAAACCCGCGTGGCGGTCATGCTGCAAGGCGTCGCGCAGGAACTGCACGTCGAACGCGCGTCAAGCCGCGGCCTGGTTGGCAATGTTTATCTGGGCAAAGTGGCGCGCGTATTGCCCGGCATGCAATCGGCGTTCATCGACGTGGGTTTGTCGCGCGCAGCGTTTTTACATGTGGCGGATATCTGGGTGCCGCGAGAAAACGGCGAGAATGCAAAACCTGTCGAATTAAAACCCATCGAAAAAATATTGTCCGAAGGCCAGTCGATCCTGGTGCAAGTCATCAAAGATCCGCTCGGCAGCAAGGGCGCGCGCTTGTCGACGCAAATTGGCATTGCCGGCCGCTTTCTCGTTTACTTGCCGCAAGAAGCACATATCGGCATTTCGCAGCGCATTGAAGACGAAGCGGAACGGGAAGTTTTGCGGCAAAAGTTGCAGCATTTGATTCCCGCTGAAGAAACCGGCGGTTTCATAGTGCGCACCGTGGCCGAAACCGCGAGCGACGACGAGCTCGCCGCCGACGTCGAATACCTGCGCAAGTTGTGGAATGGCACCAAAGAAGCCGCCAAGACTGCTGCGCTGGAAACTTTGCTGTATCAGGATTTGAATTTGAGCCAGCGCGTATTACGCGATTTTGTCCATGCCGAAACCGAACGCATCATCGTCGATTCGCGAGAGACTTTTCAGAAGCTCAGCGAGTTCGCGCAAAAATATACCCAGCAGGCGTTCAAAGTGCTGGAGCATTACCAGGGCGAACGCCCACTGTTTGATTTGTTTGGCGTCGAAGAGGAAATCGAACGGGCGCTGGCCAAGCGCGTCGATTTGAAATCAGGCGGCTACATCATCATCGACCAGACGGAAGCGATGACCACGGTGGACGTGAACACCGGCGGCTTCGTCGGCGGCCGCAATTTCGACGACACCATTTACAAAACCAATCTCGAAGCCGCGCAAACCATCGCGCGTCAACTACGTTTGCGCAATCTGGGCGGCATTATCATCGTCGATTTTATCGATATGGATAACGAACCGCATAAGGAATCCGTGTTGGCAGAATTCAACAAGGCTTTGTCGCGCGACCGCACGCGCATTACCCTCAACGGTTTCTCATCGCTGGGTTTGCTGGAGATGACGCGCAAGCGCACGCGCGAATCTTTGGCGCATATTCTATGTGAACCATGCGAGACTTGCGCTGGCCGTGGCCAGCTCAAAACACCACAAACCATTTGCTACGAAATTCTGCGCGAACTCCTTCGCTCCGCCCGGCAATTCGACACCAAAGAATATCGCATCCTCGCTTCGCAAAAAGTCATCGACCGTTTTCTGGATGAAGAAGCGCAGAATCTCACCATGCTGTCGGATTTCATCGGCAAACCGATTTCATTGCAGGTTGAGAGTGCCTACACGCAGGAGAATTATGATGTGGTGTTAATGTAGGCTGCAATATAAAGTCAATCAATTATTTCCAGTAGCCGAACGCGCACGATCAAGGTCGCAGAAAAATTCCCTCCATTTCTGAGGGCGGGTTACAGCCTGCCTTCGCGAAAGCAGAAGGACGGGAGGGATGGGTGTCCGGCCCAACGCGCATCTGTCTAATACTTCTGCCGAATAGAGGCCAGTGATAATCGCGAGTATTTTCAGGGAGCAATAATGTCAGCCATCCATCTTGCAGAAATTCCTACCCTCGACGCCCTATTCCGCGAACGCGCGATACGCACACCGGGACAAGTCTCCCATGCGGATTTTGTTCCCAAAACCAATCAGCGACGTGAGTTTACGTGGGAGCAAATGTATGCGGAAATCGGCCGTTGGCAGACGGCGCTGAAAAAAGAAAATCTTGAACCCGGCGACCGTGTGGCGATCATGTTGCGTAATAGTATTGAGTGGGTGCTGTTCGACCAGGCGGCGATGGGTTTGGGTTTGGTTACGGTGCCGCTGTATGTGGTGGATAGGCCGGAGAACGTTGCCTATATTTTGGGCGATTCCGGAGCGAGGATTTTGTTGCTGGAAACGCCGGAGCAATGGAATCAGCTTGCAGCATTGCCCGACGCTGTTCCCGGCTTGTCGCGAGTGGTGATGGTGCGCCCCGGCGAAAAACCCATCGCTGACCGTCGTGTAGTTGCCATGGATGACTGGCTTCCCGCCACGGGCAATACGCCGCAGCATCTCAACAACGACGGCCATCAATTGGCGTCGATTGTCTATACTTCCGGCACCACGGGCAAACCCAAGGGCGTGATGCTGACACACAAAAATATGCTGGCGAATGTGGAAGGTTCATTAAAGTATATTGATGTGCATGATGGCGACGAAATACTTTCTTTCCTGCCGTTGTCGCACACTTTTGAGCGCACAGCCGGTTATTATCTGGTGGTGGCGACGGGCGTGAAAACCACTTACGCCCGCTCGGTACAAGTATTGGCCGATGATTTGCTCAATGAAAAACCGACGGTGCTGATTGCGGTGCCGCGCATATTTGAATTGATTCTCGCCAAAATCAAAACCCAGTTGCTATCGCGCCCCGCGCTTGAGCAAAAAATATTTGATTTCACGGTGGAAACCGGCTGGTCGCGGTTTGAGTGGCAACAAAAGCGCGGGCCGTGGAAGCCCTCGTTCTTGTTGTGGCCGCTGCTCGATAAACTGGTCGCCGCAAAAGTGCGTGATCGTTTCGGCGGGCGTTTGCGCTTCGCGGTGAGCGGCGGTGCGGCACTGCCGCCGCAAGCGGCGAAATGGTTTATCGCCCTAGGCATTCCTATTTTGCAAGGCTATGGGTTGACCGAGAGCAGCCCCGTGATTGCCGCCAATACGCTTGAAGATAATCTGCCCAGCAGCGTAGGCCGCGCGCTGCCCAATGTGCAAACACGCTTGGGTTTGGGCGATGAATTGCAGGTCAAAGGCCCTAGTGTCATGCAGGGTTATTGGAAACATGCCGACGCGACCAAGGCGATTTTCACCGATGACGGCTGGCTCAAAACCGGCGACGTGGTGAACATTGATTCGGGCGGCCACATCACCATCACCGGCCGCGCCAAAGATATTATTGTGCTTTCCAACGGCGAAAAAGTACCGCCGGGAGATATGGAAATGTCCATCATGCGCGACCGCGTGTTCGAACAAGTGATGGTCATCGGCGAAGGCAAGGCGTTTCTTGCCATGATCGGCGTGCTGAACCGCGATGAATGGAAACGCGTTGCGGAAGAAGCCCATCTCAATCCCGATGAACTGGAAAATTCAGCAGCGGAAAAATTGATCCTCAGGCGCGTGGCGGCGCAAATCAAATCTTTTCCCGGCTATGCGCAAATCCGGCGCGGCATTTTCAGTTTTGAACCATGGAGTATTGATAACGGTTTGATGACGCCAACCTTGAAAATCCGCCGCCCGCAGGTGGTGGCGAGCCGGGCGCAGCAGATTCATTCCATCTATGATGATCGCTGAGTAAGTTTGGCCAGTCATGTTTGAAACATGGTGATTTTCATTCGGACAGCCGTTCTATTTCTGCTATTCTTAACGATTGATTTAATTCAATTATTTTTAGTGATTCCTCCAATGAATTTACCCCTCATACAATTGCCGGACAAACAGCCCACATTGCGCGTGGTCACCATGCCCTCCGACACCAATGTACTGGGTAATATTTTCGGGGGCTGGGTGATGTCTCAAGTGGATCTCGCCGCCAGCATTCCCGCCATTCAGCGCGCGCGGGGCCGCGTGGCGACCGTGGCGGTAAATTCGTTCACCTTCAAACATCCGATTTTTGTCGGCGACTTGGTGAGCTTTTATGCCGAAGTCGTCAAGGTTGGCAGAACGTCCATCAGCGTGAATGTGGAAGTCTATGCGCAGCGCTCGAAAAAACAATTGCTTGAAGTGGCAAAGGTGACCGAGGCGACGCTCACATTTGTCGCATTGGATGACAAGTTGCAGCCTCGTGAAGTGCCGGTCGCAGACTAAGCAAAGCATACTTTTTCAAGGGAATCATCATGGAACATAAAAATTTTATCGTGCGCAAGGTGGCCGTGCTAGGCGCCGGCGTGATGGGCGCGCAGATTGCGGCACACTTGGTGAATGCCAATGTGGAAGCGATTTTGTTTGACCTGCCAGCAAAAGAAGGCGACAAGGACGGCGTGATTAAAAAAGCCATTGATAATCTGGCCAAAATTGATCCGGCTCCGCTGTCATTAAAATCCCGCGCGACTTTTATTCAGGCGGCCAATTACGATCAGCATTTGCCGCTGCTGAAAGAGTGCGATCTGATTATCGAAGCCATTTCCGAGCGGATGGATTGGAAGCATGATCTTTATCGGAAAGTCGCACCACACCTGAACGACCATGCCATTTTTGCGTCGAATACTTCCGGGTTGTCGATTACCAAATTATCCGAAGTGATGCCCGACAGTTTCAAAAAACGCTTTTGCGGCATTCATTTTTTCAACCCGCCACGTTATATGAAACTGGTGGAGTTGATTGCCACACCCAGCACCGATGCGCATATTCTCGACGATCTCGAAACATTTTTGACCACAGCTTTAGGCAAGGGCGTTATCCGTGCCAAAGACACGCCCAACTTTATTGCCAACCGCGTCGGCATTTTTTCCATGCTGGCCACCATGCATCACGCGGGCAAATTCAATTTGGGTTTCGATGAAGTGGATGCGCTCACCGGCCCGCTGATTGGCCGGCCAAAAAGCGCGACCTTTCGCACCGCCGACGTTGTCGGTTTGGATACCATGGCGCACGTCATCAAAACCATGCAGGACACCTTGCCCAATGACCCGTGGCACAAATATTACACCGCGCCGACGTACCTTTCCGCGTTGATCGCCAAAGGCGCGCTGGGTGCGAAAACTAAAGCGGGATTTTTTACCAAGGTGGGCAAAGACATCATGGTGCTTGATGTGGCGAAACAGGATTATCGCCCATCAACAGGCGCTGCCGCCGATGATGTGAAAAAAATTCTTAAGAATAAAAACCCTGGCGAGAAATTGAAATTGCTGCGCGAAAGCACTAATCCGCAGGCGCAATTTTTGTGGTCGTGCTTCCGCGATTTATTTCATTACGCTTCAGTACATTTGGAAAGCATTGCCAACAACGCCCGCGATCTCGACCTCGCGATTCGTTGGGGCTTCAGTTACAAGCTTGGCCCGTTCGAGACCTGGCAAGCGGCGGGTTGGGAGCAAGTGGCGAAGTGGGTGGCTGAAGATATTGCTGCGGGCAAATCCATGAGCAACACGCCGTTGCCCGCCTGGGTGATGGAAGCGGGGCGCACGGGTGTGCATACGCCAACGGGTTCGTATTCGCCAGCGACAAAAAATAATCAGCCGCGCTCGTCGCTCGCCGTTTACCAACGCCAGTTGTATCCTGAAACGGTTCTCACCGAACAAGCGAATCCCGGTACCACGATTTTTGAGAACGACGGCGTGCGCATGTGGCACACGGGCGACGATATTGCGATTGTGAGTTTCAAAAGCAAGATGCACGCGGTGAGTGAAGACGTGCTAGACGGCCTTTTGCAAGCCATTGATTTAGCAGAGAAAAATTATAGCGCGTTAGTCATCTGGCAACCGGAACCGCCGTTCAGCGTGGGCGCGGATTTGTCTAAAGCGGTAGATGCGTTGATGGCCGGCGCAGGTTTTGAAGTGATCGAAAAAGTCGTTGAAAAATTTCAACAGACCAGCCAGCGTTTGCGTTACTCGCTGATACCGACCGTGGCGGCAGTCGATGGCATGGCTCTCGGCGGGGGATGCGAATTCCCCATGCATTGTGACCGTGCGGTGGCGACGATGGAAACCTATATGGGCCTCGTCGAAGTCGGCGTCGGCCTGTTGCCCGCAGGTGGCGGTTGCAAAGAAATGGCCATGCGCGCGGCGAAAGAATCCAAGGGCGGCGAAATTCTGCCTTTCCTTTCGGCCTATTTCAAAAATCTCGCCATGGGAGAAGTATCTAAAAGCGCCGAGATGGCGCGCGACATGGGCTTCCTGCGCGACAGCGATGTGATTGTCATGAACGCCAATGAACTGCTGTACATCGCCAAACAACAGGCGCGCGCATTGGCAGAGAGCGGTTATCGTCCGCCATTGCCTGCGAACGAGATTCGCGTTGTCGGCAAAACGGGGCTCGGTACCATCAAGATGATGTTGGTCAATATGCGCGATGGCAGCTTTATTTCCGACCACGACTTTTTGATTTCCTGCCATATCGCCGAGACGATGTGTGGCGGCGAAGTCGAAGGCGGCAGCACGGTGAACGAAAAATGGCTGCTCGATATGGAACGACAATATTTTATAGAGCTGGGCAAAAACCCGAAGACGCAGGCGCGTATTGGCGCGATGCTGGAGTCGGGCAAGCCTTTGAGAAATTGAGGCTGAAGCGTTACGCGTGAGGCGTAAAGGGTTTGGGTTAACTCAATCCTCGGTCCTCAATTCTCAATACTCGATCCTGAACTTACTGGAGAATCATGATGAGCAAACAAATGCAAGACGCCTACATTGTTGCCGCGGTGCGCACACCCGTTGGCAAAGCGCCGCGCGGCATGTTCCGCAACACACGCCCTGACGATTTGCTGGCGTTCGTGCTGCGCGGTGCGCTGGCAAAAGTGCCAAGCCTGGATCCGAAATCCATCGGCGACGTGATTGTCGGGTGCGCCATTCCCGAAGCCGAGCAGGGCATGAATGTGGCACGCATAGGCGTGTTGCTGGCCGGGCTGCCCAATACGATTCCCGGCGTGACGGTGAATCGTTTTTGCGCATCGGGATTAACGGCGATTGCCATGGCCGCGGATCGCATTCGCACCGGCGCGGAAGACGTGATGATTGCCGCGGGCACCGAGACCATGAGCCTGATTCCCATGGGCGGACACAAGATGGCGATTAACCATTCGGTGTTTGCGAAAGAAGAAGATTACGGCATCGCTTATGGCATGGGCCTCACGGCGGAAAAAGTCGCCGAGAAATGGAAAGTGTCGCGCGAGGCGCAGGATGAATTTGCGCTGGCCAGCCACAAAAAGGCCGTGGCCGCGACAACATCAGGCGCGTTCAAGGATGAAATTCTCCCTTACGAAATTGACGAGGCCTTGCCCGATTTGGCCAGCGGTCAAATCGTGCATAAAAAACGCATGGCCGATAAAGACGAAGGCCCGCGGCCTGAATCGAGCATTGAAGGTTTGGCAAAACTGCGGCCTGTGTTCGCGACCAAGGGCAGTGTCACCGCCGGCAACAGTTCGCAAACCTCCGACGGTGCCGGTGCGGTCATCCTGGTGAGCGAAAAAGCGTTGAAGCAATATGGTTTGATTCCCTTGGCAAAATTTGTCGGCTTCTCGGTGGCTGGTGTGCCACCGGAAATCATGGGCATCGGGCCCGCCGCGGCAATTCCCAAAGTGCTGGCGCAAACGGGATTAAAATTAGCCGACATGGGTTGGATCGAATTGAACGAAGCCTTCGCCGCGCAATCATTGGCGGTGATGCAGGAGTTGGACATGAATCCTGCCGTGATTAACCCCTTGGGCGGCGCGATCGCTCTGGGTCATCCGCTTGGTGCGACGGGCGCGGTGCGCGCCGCAACAGTGGTGCACGGTTTAAAGCGCAGCAAACAGAAGTACGGCATGGTGACCATGTGTATCGGAACAGGCATGGGTGCAGCGGGTATTTTTGAGGCGATGTAATGGAGTAATTAAATTTTCGGAGGGGAAATGAAAAAACTGATGTCGTTATTGCTGTTGTTGTCCACGTTCGGTTTTGGCAGCGCACAAGCGTTTGAAGTGGCCGACGTGAATGTGGCCGAAAAAGCCAAAGTAGGAGAGAGCGAACTAGTGCTCAACGGCGCCGGCCTGCGCAAACGCCTGCTGTTCAAAGTGTATGTAGCGGCGCTTTATACAAGTGAAAAAAAATCTAGCGCCGAAGCGGTGCTAAATGATGCCGGCCCCAAGCGCATGGCTTTACATATCAAGCGCGAGTTGTCATCCGAACAATTGTTAGGCGCGCTGAACGATGGCCTCAAGGCGAATAATTCGCCCGCCGATCTAGCCACTTTGGATGCGCGGCTGAAAGATTTTGACAACATTATGACCAGTGTCGGCAAAGCATCGCCTGGCAATCTGGTGAGCCTCGATTACATTCCTGGCACTGGCACCCGCGTGCAACTCAACGGCCAGACCAAGGGGACGATTCCCGGCGAAGATTTCAACAAGGCGCTGTTGAAAATCTGGCTCGGCGACAGCCCGGTGCAGGAAAGCTTGAAAAAGGATTTGCTCGGCAGCCACTAGCTACTAGCACCCGTGCTGGCGCTATCACGTCTATCGCGCTAGTATGCTGATAAGCATATTGAATTTTTCCTGTCAGAGAAGCGCGATAGATGAATTCCAACCCCACTACCACCAGTGTTGATGCAGAGCAGGCCGCATTCAGCGGCCTGCAAACGGCACGCCTGCCTTTGCGCAGAATTGGCCGCAGCCAAGGTTTGCCCAGCGGCCAGGTGCATGACATGGTGCAAGACAGCCAAGGCATTTTCTGGTTTGCCACACCCGGCGGCCTCGCCAGTTACGATGGTTCTGCGGTACATACCTATTCGCGCAAAGACGGGCTCACCACACAAGGCTTGCGCACGCTGTCGGTCACACCCGACGGCCGCGTATGGGTCGGCTCCGACGCGGGTGTCGATATCATCGAGCCCGACGGACGCATACATCCACTGGTGGCGGATTGGAGCTACGGCCTGGCTGAACAAATTGCCGTAAGCCCCAAAGGCCAGGTCTGGATCGGTACAGCGCGCGGGTTGTTGTCGTGCGATGCGGATGGCGTGCGTTTGCTACGAGCCGATGATTTCCGTTTGGCCAATGCGCTGGTGACGGGTTTGGTGTTTGATAGGGCAGGTCGCTTGTGGGTGGCGGGCTCCCAATTCGGTTTGCTCTACCGCGAGAACGAACGCTGGCGCTCGCCAGACAACTGGGATTGGACGACCACCGGCCCGGTGCAGGTTATGGCGCCCGGCCCTGACGATACTTTGCTGGTCGGCGGCGAGCGGGGCATTGCGCAGATCCGTGCCGACGGCACGGCGGTGCGCCGGTTTATTCCCGAAAAATCCAAAGGCTCGGTCAACTCATTATTGTGGGCTGACAATCTGTTATGGGCGGGCATTGGCAGCAGCTTTATGCGTTTCAGTGCAGAAGCAGGCGAATGGCGCATTCACGACGTGATCATGCCTGACACGATCATCAACGCCTTGTCGGCCGATAATCACGGCAACATCTGGGCGGCGAGCGACACCCATGGCGTGCTCAAGATCAGCGTGCTTCGGCATGCCATCAAGCGCCCGCGCCTGCCTTCGCTAGGTGCCATATTCTGTATACGTGAATTAGCAGAGGGCAAATTTTTGGTTGGTGGTGAGCGCGGCGCAGCGCGGTTCAATTTGCACAAACCTGCCCGCCAACTGCCTATCGCCGGGCTGGAAAATTTCAAGGTGTGGGATCTGCTCGAAACGGCTAGCGGCCAATTGTGGGCCGCGACGCAGCAAGGTCTATACACCTTCATTGGTGATAACGAGCCGCGGCGCATCGGCACGGACCATTCCGTTTTGTCTGCGCCTGCGCGCGTATTGCATGAGCGCGGCAACAGTGTGTGGATCGGCACCTTGCGAGGTCTGGCGCGCACAATCGCCGGCGATGCGGTAGAGGTAATGAGCGACCATGGCGAGCCGCTGGGTTACGTTTACAGTATTTGCGAAGACGACAAACACGTATTGTGGGTAGGCACATTGGGCAACGGCCTGTGGCGCGAAACGCCGTCGGGGTTTACCCGCGTGCTCGAGGCGGGCATGACGCCCAGCGCCAATGTGTACGCCATCGCACAACATGCCGACGGGCGCATGGCTGTGCTGCACGACGCAAAAATATTTCTGCGTGAAGCCAGCGCTGAAAATGTCGCGGGCGAGTTCAAACTGCTGGCAGAATCCACTGACTCGCTGGCCGGCTGGTCTGCCAAATTTGGCCCCGACACAACTTTATATGTGGGCAGCGGCGGCGGCTTGCGTTCTTACGATATGGAAACCGGCGCGCTGAAACGTGAAATCACCTCGTGGATGGGCTTGGCAGGGTGGGAATTTACCACCAGCCGCAGCTTGGCGATGTCAGCCCCTGGCCTGATGTTGTGCGGATTGAATTCGGGCTTGTCCATTGTCGATCTGCGCGAGTTTGAAAAATACAGCACCTTGCCTACAGTGCGCCTGCGTAAGCTCGAGTGGACTCATGCCAGGACTGAGCAAAAAGATCAGCATGTGACCGTCGATTACGGCAAGTGGACGATGGAAGCGTCGCTATACAGCGGATGGTTTCTTGATGAAGAGGACGTGCGTGTGCGCGTGCGCCTACTCGGTTTTGATCCGCAATGGTCAGCCCCGGCGCCGATTTCGCGCGTGCAATACAACTCGCTGCCTATAGGCAAATATACGTTTGAAGCGCAATCCTATTCGCCACTTGTCGGTTGGGGGCCGGTGCAACGGCTGCTGACATTAACCGTGCGTGAGCCTTGGCGCGAATTCGGTTGGGGAAAATTGGTTGCCGCCTTAGGCATAGGGCCGCTCTCACTCGCCTCTTCGCGCAAACGCAATGAAAAGCTGCTGGCTGATAATGTGTCGCTCGAGCAACGGGTGCGCGAACGCACGCTCGAAGCAGAGACGGTAAACCTCGAACTCAAACGCCTGAACAAAGAACTTGAGCGGGTGTCGCTGACCGACGCCCTTACCAACGTGGCCAACCGCCGCGCATTTGACGAATTGCTGGTGCGCGAATTCCGCCGGGCCAAACGCACCAGGCTGCCGCTGTCATTGATTCTGCTCGACATCGATTCATTCAAATTTTACAACGATAACTACGGTCATCAACAAGGCGACGAAATCCTGAAGCTCGTTGCCCAGGCACTCGACCATACTTTGCGTGAAGCGGGTGATGCGGTGGCGCGCTACGGCGGCGAAGAATTCGCCGTGATTCTGCCTGAGACTGATGCGAAGGGTGCGGAGGCCGTTGCCGAACGCCTGCGCGCCAGCATCGAAGCGATGCAAATTCCCCATGATCACGCAGCCGTCGGTAAAGTCATCACCACCAGTGCTGGCGTGGGCACGCTGGTGCTGCGTGACGATAGCAGCATGTCAGAACTTGTCTCGCTGGCGGACAGGGCGCTGTATCAGGCCAAGCGCGAAGGCCGTAATCGCTGGGTGCGGGGTGAGTCGTAACTATCTGATTTTATTCAATAATTTAGCATTCTCTCGTTTGCGCGTAGAATGACATTATGCGCAGACGCTCTCACGAAACTTCTTCTCCCTTCCCCTCATCGCCGCCAGTAAAAGGCGATTGGTCCACCGTCAAAACCCTGTTGCCTTATTTGTGGGAACACCGCGCTCGCGTGCTGTTGGCGCTGACTTTTTTAGTCATGGCCAAACTCGCCAACGTTGCCGTGCCGCTGGTGATGAAATCCATCGTCGATGCCCTGGGTCAGGAAAAGGCATTGCTCGCGCTGCCGATTGTATTGCTGCTCGGTTACGGCGCTTTGCGCCTTGCGACCACTTTATTCGGTGAGCTGCGTGACGTGGTGTTCGCCAAGGTCACGCAGCACGCGATTCGCCGCATTGCACTTCAAGTGTTCCGGCATCTGCACGGTTTGTCGCTGCGCTTTCATCTCGAGCGCCAGACGGGCGGCGTGTCGCGCGACATCGAGCGCGGCACCCGCGCCATTGAAACCCTGATGCGCTTTACATTGTTCAGCATCGTGCCTACGCTGATTGAAATCGCGCTCGTTGCCGGCATTCTGCTGGCGAAATACGACATCTGGTTTACCGTCGTCACCGTCGGTACGTTGATTGGCTACATTGGTCTCACCATATCGGTGACAGAATGGCGCACCAAATTCCGTCGCACCATGAACGAAATGGATTCCAAGGCCAACACCCGCGCCATCGATTCGCTGATCAATTACGAAACCGTGAAATATTTTGGCAACGAAGAATTCGAAGCGCGCCGTTACGACGAGAATTTGCAAAAATGGGAAAATGCCTCAGTGCGCAGCCAAACGTCCCTCGCCGGCTTAAACGCGGGGCAGAGCATGATTATTGCCATCGGCGTGACCGCGTTGATGATGCTCGCAGCCAATGGCGTCGTCAAAGGCACGATGACGCTGGGCGATCTGGTTTTGGTAAATGCATTTTTGATCCAGCTTTATATTCCGCTGAATTTTCTCGGCGTGATTTATCGCGAGATTAAACAATCGATCATGGACATGGAAAAAATGTTCACGCTGCTGCATCAAAACAAAGAGATTCAAGACAAACCTGGCGCAGCGGCCCTGCAAGTCAGCGGTGCCGCCGTGCGCTTTGAGCAGGTGGATTTCAATTACGAACCCAAGCGGCAGATTTTGTTTGATGTGAGCTTTGACATTCCCGCCGGGCACAAGGTGGCCGTGGTAGGTTCCAGCGGCGCAGGTAAATCTACATTATCGCGTTTACTGTTTCGTTTTTACGATGTGAATGGCGGCCGCATATTGATCGACGGGCAGGATATCCGCGATGTGACACAATTATCCCTGCGCGCCACTTTTGGCATCGTGCCGCAGGATACGGTGCTGTTCAACGATACGATTTATTACAACATCGCTTACGGCAATCCGAACGCGACGCGGGATGAAGTGATCAGCGCGGCGAAGTCGGCGCACATCCACGATTTTGTCGAATCATTACCGGACAAATACGATGCCATGGTCGGGGAGCGCGGCCTCAAACTTTCCGGCGGCGAAAAACAGCGCGTAGCCATTGCACGCACGCTGCTGAAAAATCCGCGCATACTTATATTTGATGAAGCCACTTCGGCGCTGGATTCGCGCACGGAAAAAACCATTCAGGCCGAACTGCGCGACATTGCCGCGAACCGCACCACGTTGGTTATCGCGCACCGGCTTTCCACCATTGTGGATGCCGACGAGATTCTGGTGTTGGAACAGGGCCGCATCATCGAACGGGGCAATCATCACGCGCTGCTGGAAAAAAACGGCAGTTATGCCCAAATGTGGGCGCTGCAACAAGAAGAAGAATCAAAAAATATCTCGGCGGATTCTGCACTGGCCGCTGCCTGACCCGCATCACATCCCCGTTGAATTGATTGGTTAAACCCTTGCAGGGAGAAGCATTTTCGCCTGTATTGGGTAGTCCACCCCATTGCCGGTTTCATCAGAGTTTGGCAGATTGTGAACTAGTTCATATTAGATTAAAATCAAGTAGTTAATATACGTACTTAATAGAGTTGCTTAATACCTGAAGCACGTTTGAAATAACATCGCCGCTTAACCCAGCGGTCCAAATAACACCCAAACTCTGCGCTGGCGACGGCAATATTTTTTTACCTCATGTGGTAGAAGGGGAATACGAGTGCACCGTTTGATGAAATCGTTGTTGCTGGCGCTGGTGATGTTCAGTTTTATCGGCGCACCCGAGGCGTATGCGTATCCACACGGGCACGCCAAAAAAGTCGCAGCCAAAAAGAAAGTCCTGGCGAAAAAACATTACACCAAGTATCGCAAAGCCAAATTCAACCGCAAAGGATTGCGCCGCGCCTACTTCGCGCCTGAAATTCCAGACGTAACGCCGGGCGGCGACCCTAATCTGCATTCCTCGTCAGCCTTCGTGCTGGACCAGGCCAACGGCACGGCTATTTTCAGCAAAAACCTCGACAGCGTGCGGCCCATCGCATCCATCACCAAGTTGATGACTGCGATGATAGTGCTCGACAGCAAACAGGATATGGACGAACCCCTCACCGTCGACGCCCTTGATGTGGATATGGTCAAAGGTTCGCGCTCCCATCTGCCTGTGGGCAGCGTACTCAAACGCACGGACATGTTGCGCTTAGCTTTGATGGCGTCGGAGAATCGCGCCGCCAGCGCCCTGGCGCGCAATTATCCCGGCGGCAGCGAAGCCTTCGTTGCGCAAATGAACGCGCGCGCGCAAACCATCGGCCTGTCGCAAACCCATTTTTCCGACTCGACTGGTTTGCTCAGCAGCAATGTGTCATCCGCCAGAGACTTGGCCAAGCTGGTGGATGCGGCCTACCGTTTCGATCTTATTCGTGAATACACAACCACACCGGGCGTGCATCTCACCTTTCCCGAATCGGGCCGCACGGTAGGTTTTATCAACACCAATCGCCTGATCAATAACGGTGAATGGAAAATCGGCTTGTCCAAAACCGGCTTTATCAACGAAGCCGGCCAATGCCTCGTCATGCAGGCGCGCATCGACAACAACCCGGTGGTTATCGTGCTGCTCGATTCATGGGGCAGGCTCAGCCGCGTAGGCGACGCTACGCGCATCAAGAAGTGGATCGAGAGCCGCCATTTTGATTTAGCGATGACGCGAAGCGCGAAGGGCTGATTTTGTATTGATGGCGCGGACAGTTTTGTTTCAATCTGCTTAAGTGTTATTGGTATATCCCAGCGCCCGCGCAATATCATCGGCGGTTTGTTTCACACGCTCAGCCCATTTTTTATTCAGCCGGTCCGTCGGCGCTGAAACAGACAGTCCGGCGACCAACGCCCCCTCATCATTTCGAATACCCGCGCCAATACAGGCGACGCCGATTTCGGCTTCTTCGTTATCAAACGCGTAGCCTGCCTGTTTCACTTGCTCCAACTCTTTCAAAAATTTCGGCAGGTCGGTAAACGAATTGCGCGTATAGCGCGGCAGGCCGGTGCGTTTGGCATACTCCCGCGCCTTGTCGACGCCATCTTCGGCCAAAAATAGTTTTCCGATTGACGTGATGTGTAGCGGCGCGCGCGAGCCGTCAACCTGCACGATGCGCATCATGCCGCGGTTGCCGATGGCGCGTTCCACATAGACGATTTCGTCGCTCTGGCGGATGCTGAGGTTGATGGTTTCGCCCAGTTCAACTTGCAACGCGCGCATATGCGGCATCGCTTCGTGGCGAACGTTGAGGCGGCTTTTGACCACATGTCCCAGCTCGAGCAAGTGAATGCCGAGGCGATAACTGCCGGCATCCACGCGCTCGGCGAGACGGTTTTCAACCATCACCGCGAGAATGCGGTGCGCAGTCGAAGGATGCAAACCGGTAGCCGTCGCCAGGGATTTGAGCGACGTCGCGTCACGGTGTTCGGCCATCGCATGCAGCAAACTCATCATGCGTTCAATCACCTGAATGGAATTTTTGCCGTCAGCCGTCGCCATATTTTTGTCATCTGCCATGAAATCAAAATTTTACCTGAATGCCGCGAAAAAGGTTTTTGGCCGCGCCATTTTGCCCAGCTATAATGAAGGCTTAATAGGCGCAAGCCAAAATGAAGGAATATTCATGCGAGTCGGATTGTTGGTTACCTGCCTGGTCGATTTAATGCGGCCCAATATCGGCTTCAGCGCGATCAAGTTGCTTGAAGCGGCGGGTTGCGAGGTTGTCGTGCCCGACACGCAAACCTGTTGCGGCCAGCCCGGCTACAACTCCGGCGACCGCAAGGCCGCCCGCGCACTGGCAGAAAAAACATTAAAAGAGTTTTCGGCATTTGACTACGTCGTTGCGCCCTCCGGCTCATGCGCCGGCATGATGCGCGTGCATTATCCCGATTTATTCCGCGATGAGCCGGCTTTGTTGCAACAAGTGAACAAGCTCGCCGCGAGAACGTATGAGTTGACAGATTTTCTAGTCAACATCGCCAAGTTGAAATCTGTGCCAGGAAATTTTTCTGGCAACGTGACTTATCACGATGCCTGTTCCGGTTTGCGCGAGTTGAATGTGAAGTCGCAACCTCGAGAATTATTGAATAAAATCAATGAGTTACAAATAGTCGAAATGAAAGACTGTCAAACCTGCTGCGGCTTTGGCGGCACCTTCGCCGTAAAGTTTGGCAACATTTCCACCGCCATGGTCGATGACAAATGCGAAAATATTGTTGCCAGCAAAGCGGATGCCGTCGTGCTCGGCGATCTCGGTTGCATGTTGAACATCGAAGGGCGCTTGCGCCGCAAAGGCGATGACAAAACCAAAGTGCTGCATGTGGCGGAAGTGTTAGCTGGGTTGGAGCGCTAAAGTCAAAAGCTTCACCACAGAGACACAGAAGCACAGAGGCACAGAGGCACAGAGGCACAGAGAAAAGCAAAAACTAAAATTGAAAAATTAAAAAACTTGAAAATTAAAAAACTTGTCATCCTGAGCGATAGCGAAGGATCTGTTGTTTGTTTTCTCTGTGTCTCTGTGCCTCTGTGGTGAAAGATTTTAATCGCGAAGGAAAAGAGAAATTTGATTGTTGATTTTTGTCTGAGGAAAATCAAAAAATATTTTTGCGCTTTTGACTTTCTCTGTGTCTCTGTGCCTCTGTGCCTCTGTGCCTCTGTGGTGAAAGGTTTTAATATGCAAATACAATCCATGAATTTCAAAGCGCGCGCCACAGAAAAATTGGCCGATGTGCGCTTGCAAGCCACACTAAAAAAAGTAAAAGGCAATTTCATCGACAAGCGCGCCAAAGCGATGACACAATTGGATGATCTTGAAGCGACGCGCAACGCTGCCGCCGACATCCGCGACCGCGTGCTGAATAATCTGGATGTGTGGCTGGAAGCGTTTGAAAAAAATGCCACGGCCCGTGGCGCGACAGTTTATTGGGCGGAAAATGCGCATGAAGTGAATCAATTGGTGATCGATATCGCCAAGCGCCACGACTGCAAAAAAGCCATCAAGGGCAAGTCGATGGTTTCGGAAGAAACGGCGTTGAACGACGCGCTCACTGCGGCCGGGGTCACGCCGATTGAAACCGACCTGGGTGAATACGTGGTACAAATTTCCAACTCCACGCCATCGCACATCATTGCGCCCATCGTGCATTTGAGCAAAGAAGAAGTATCAGAATTATTTGCGCATGTGCACGGCACCGCGCCGAAAACCGACATCACCGAAATGACGCACGAAGCCCGCGGCATTTTGCGCCCGCATTTTCTCGATGCGGACATGGGCATCTCTGGCGGAAACTTTTTTATTGCCGAGACTGGCTCCGTCGCGTTATTTTCCAACGAAGGCAATATCCGCATGAGCACCACCATGCCGCGCGTGCATGTGGCGATCAGCGGTATAGAAAAAATTGTGCCGACGCTGGAAGAATTTTCTACGCTGGCAAGATTATTGCCACGCTCGGCCACTGGGCAATCCATTGCCAATTATGTGTCGTTGCTCACCGGCCCACGCGCCGAGGGCGAACTCGACGGTCCCGAGCATATGTATTTTATTCTCGTTGATAACGGCCGCACCGGTTTGGTCGGTAGTGATATGCAGGAGATGCTGCGTTGCATCCGCTGTGGCGCGTGCATGAACCATTGTCCTGTGTATCACAACATCGGTGGTCATGCCTACGGCTGGGTTTATCCGGGGCCGATGGGTTCGGTGCTCACGCCCGCGTATGTCGGTATCGAAAACGCCATCGATTTACCGAATGCTTCTACGCTCTGCGGCGAATGCCATGTGGTGTGCCCGGTAAAAATTCCGCTGCCTGATCTGATGCGCAAGTTGCGTGAAAAACAAGTGGATAAGCATTTGCGGCCGCTGCATGAACGCGCCGCGCTGAACGTGTGGAGCTGGTTTGCGCAACGGCCTGTTCTCTATGGTTTCGCGTCGAAAATCGCCATGCGCGGCATGGCCTTTATGGGCAACGATAAAAAAATGATTTCCAGTTTACCGTTTGGAAAGGGCTGGACGGCAGGCCGTGATTTTCCCGCACCTGCTGGAAAAACTTTCCGTGAATTATATGCACAACAAAACAGCGCAGACAAAACTCGTCCGGTAGAAGCGGCGCAAAAATCATGAGCGAAACAACCATGAGGGCCAAAGAAAAAATCCTCGCCCGTGTACGCACAGCGCAAGGGCGTGATGGCGCGGCCACGCAAGCGGAGCACGATGCGGTGCAGGCACACATTGCCAAAAAAACCATTGGCCCGCGCCCGGCCATGAGCGGCGATATGGTCGAACGATTCCGGCGTCTCGCGCAGGAAATGATTTGCACGGTCGCCGAAGTGTCCACCGAAAACGACGTGCCCGCCGCGTGCAAGGATTATCTGAATAAAAATAATTTGCCGACACAAGGTGTCTGCTGGCCCACTTTGAAACATCTCGATTGGCAAAACGCCGGTCTGACTATCCAGGCCCGTAGGCCGACCGGCGATGACATGGTCGGCGTCAGCGGCGCATTCGCGGCCATCGCCGAAACTGGAACGCTGGTGCTGGTGTCCGGCGCTGACTCCACTGCATCCGTCAGCCTCGTGCCTGAGACCCACATCGCCATCCTGCACAAAAACCGCATCGTGCCTTATATGGAGGATGCCTGGGCCTTGTTGCGAAAAGAACACGGGCAACTGCCGCGCGCAGTAAATTTTGTTTCCGGCCCTTCCCGCACCGCCGATATTGAGCAGACTATTGTGCTGGGTGCCCACGGCCCCTATCGTGTGCATATACTATTAGTCAACGCGAATAACTAATTGCCGTTGAGACAGGACGGTGTTGGTGGGGTGTTGACGGGATTGCGTTTATGAGTTTGCTAAGGTAGTCTACATTTCGTTAGCAAAACGTGGTTTTGCTATGTGGAATAACCGGGTTTCTTACCGGCTTCCAAAAGCATAAATAATGCTGCATGCCAGCAAAAAAACGCAACATCAAACAGCGCCAATTTATCCATTCAATTTATTAAATTTAGGAGTGAAGTATGAAACTGAAATCTCTGGTTGCTGCGGTAGCCTTGAGCGTAATGTCCGTTGCAGCGATTGCAGCCGACCCTATCAAAATTGGTGTGTCTGGTCCTTTCACTGGCGGTTCGTCACCCATGGGCGTTTCCATGCGTGACGGCGTCAAACTGGCCGTTGCCGAAATCAACGCCAAAGGCGGTGTGCTGGGCCGTCAAATACAATTGGTCGAGCGTGACGACGAAGCCAAAAACGAGCGCGGCGTTCAAGTTACTCAAGAATTGATTAATAAGGAAAAAGTTGCCGCCACCGTAGGTTTCATTAACACGGGTGTCGCGCTTGCCTCTCAGCGTTTCTACCAGGAAGCCAAAATCCCGGTAATGAATAACGTGGCTACGGGTTCTATCGTGACCAAACAGTTCGTGCCGCCTGAGCACGCCGACAACTACGTGTTCCGCAACGCGGCCCACGACACGATTCAATCAGCCATGATCGTGGCTGAAGCCATCGAAAAGCGTAAGTTCACCAAAGTAGCGATTCTGGCCGACTCGACCAACTACGGGCAATTGGGTAAAGACGATTTGACCAAGGCGTTGGCTGCAAAAAACATTACGCCTGTCGCCGTTGAGAAATTCAACGTTAAAGACGTGGACATGACCCCGCAACTGTTGAAGGCAAAGCAAGCTGGCGCCGAAGCGATTCTGACTTACGCTATTGGTCCGGAGTTGGCCCAGATCGCCAACGGTATGGAAAAACTCGGTTGGAAAGTGCCGATGATGGGAAGCTGGACTTTGTCGATGGCCAACTTTATCGACAATGCCGGTGCCAACGGTGAAGGTGCAGTGATGCCGCAAACGTTTATTCAGGAAGGCGACACACCAAAACGTAAATCGTTTATCGAAGCCTATTTGAAAGCCTACAACCCCACCAATGGCCGTATTCCTTCGCCAGTTTCCGCTGCGCAAGGTTATGACTCCATGTACATTCTGGCTGCTGCCATCAAGCAAGCTGGCGTGACGGATGGCCCTAAAGTGCGTGAAGCGCTGGAAAGCTTGAAAGAAAAAGTGGATGGCGTGGTAGCAAACTACGACAAACCGTTCACCCACGATGATCACGAAGCCGTAAAAATGGGCATGCCAGTTATGGGCATGGTCAAAGGCGGTCACGTCGTTCGCGCACAATAAGCAAGAAGTAAAACTTACTGCTTTATCAAAAACATGAAGCAGTAAGCAGATAATATAAGGCCAATCCGAAACACGGATTGGCTTTTTTCATAAATTTTCCCGCCCGGCAATCGGGTAATTATTAGAGTAAAAACCATGGAAAATTTCTGGCAACTCATCGTCAGCGGCATTGCACTCGGTATGATTTACGCCGTGATTGCCTTCGGTTACCAATTGACTTTCGCCACCAGCGGTACACTAAATTTCGGGCAAGGCGATGCCTTGATGCTGGGCGCAATGGTCGGCTTGACTCTCGCCAATGCAGGCATCAATTATTGGATTGTGATTCCTCTCGCTATGCTGTTTGGCGCTTTTCAAGGCGCGTTTGTCGAACGCATCGGTGTTCGCCCAGCGATTAAAATAAAGTCCGAATTCGGCTGGATCATGTCCACTATCGCCTTAGGAATCATTTTCAAAAACGTGGCCGAAAATATCTGGGGTCGTGACGATCTGAAATTCCCTTCGCCCCTATCGGCGTCGCCCATAGAGTGGCTCAGCAAAAACCTCGGTATCAAAATGTTGCCTATGGAAATTATTGTCATCATCGGTGCCTTGCTGATGATGTTAATTGTTGAAGCATTCAACCGTAAATCCATTTACGGCAAAGCCGTAGTGGCGACCAGCAGCGATCGCGATGCGGCGGGCTTGATGGGTATCAACACCGGTTTGGTGATTACTTTTTCTTACGCGCTGTCGTCAGCTACCGCTGCCTTTGCTGGCGTACTGATTGCACCGCTCACGCTTACCGGTGCCACCATGGGTGCCGTACTTGGATTGAAAGCCTTTGCCGTGGCAATTATCGGCGGCCTCACTTCCGGAATGGGGGTAATTGTCGGAGGGCTGCTGCTTGGCATCGCGGAAACCATCACCGGGTTTTATATTTCGACCGGCTATAAAGACGTGCCTGGTCTAGTGCTGCTACTGCTGGTGTTGGCTATCAAGCCCGCCGGCCTGTTCGGCAAAACCGCTATCAAGAAAGTATAAGTATGAAAACCAATCAAATCATTTTTGGCGTAATTGGGTTGCTGCTATTGATTGCTGCGCCGCTGGTCATTAAAAACGATTACTACATTCATCAGATAGTGTTGATCGCCATCTATGCGATTTTGTTATTCGGTCTTGACATCGTGGTGGGCTACACGGGCGAAGTCTCGCTCGCACATTCCGCGCTGTTCGGCATAGGGGCTTATACGGCTGGCATCCTGACCTTCAAGTTTGGTTGGCCTTTTTATGCAACGATTCCGTTCAGTATTGTGGTCACTGCATTTTTCGGATTGATACTGGCGCTGCCGGCTTTGCGGGTGACGGGACCTTATCTGGCCATGGTGACACTGGCGTTTGGTACTATCGCGCAGATTCTTATCAACGAAATGACCTGGCTGACCGAAGGCCCGTTGGGCATCAAACTCAATAAGCCCGCGGTGATGGGCCATGTATTCCACGAGACTGAATATTATTATGTGGTTATCGCGGTATTTTTAGTCGCGCTATTGGTGGTGCATCGTATTCTTAAGTCTCACCTTGGACGCGCTTTTACCGCCTTACGTGGAAGCCCAGTGGCATCTGACTGTATGGGCGTGAGCGTTTACAAATATAAAGTTTATGCGTTTGTCATCAGCGCTGCGCTGGCAGGTCTGGCGGGGGGGCTGTATTCATACAACGAACTTTATATTGCACCAAATACATTCAACTTCGAGCTGACGATTTTATTCTTGCTCGCCATCATCATGGGCGGCCGCAAAACTCGTTTGGGAGCAGTGCTTGGCGCGACCATTATCGTCATGCTGCCCAGCTTGCTCGATGACATCCAATTGTTTCGATATATCGCGATTGCGGCAGCGCTCGGCGCAGTATTTTTTACTGTGCGCACCTTCATTAAAAAAGATCGCCCTCTACAAAACGCTATTGTTCCTGTGATCGGTGCCATTGCATTGGTCGCTGCTGCGTTCACGTTGGAGAACATGACCAACTGGCGCATCACCATTTTCGGTTTCCTGATTTTGTTTGTGGTGTATTACCTGCAAGAGGGAATAATAGGCTGGTTGCGCAGCATAGTGGCCCACTACAAGCCGGAATGGGTGCATTACCACGAAACCATTGCCGACAAAGGAGATGACGCGCATACATGGGGCGCGGCAAAAAATGTCAGCGTCGCCAGTGGCAATCTGCTCGAAGCGAAAAAAATCCTCATGCAGTTCGGCGGCTTGAAGGCCTTGAACGAAGTGGATTTAAGCATTGCCAAGGGTTCCATTCATGGCTTGATCGGGCCTAATGGATCAGGCAAATCCACCATGATGAATGTGCTTACGGGCATTTATCAGCCGACAGCCGGCGGAGTCGATTTTAACGGCAAGGGAATTACCGGCAATACGCCGTCCGACATTGCACTCTCCGGCATTGCGCGTACGTTTCAGAACGTACAACTGTTCGGCGAAATGACAGCGATTGAAAACGTGTTGGTGGGTTTGCATCACACCTACCGAAGCAATTTGTTGGATGTGATGCTGCACACCAAAAAATATCGCGACGAAGAACACAATGGCCGCGTACGCGCAGCGAGCATTCTGCAATTTGTCGGCCTCGCCGATCTGGCCAACGAAGAAGCGCGCAATCTTCCCTATGGCAAACAACGTTTGCTGGAAATCGGCCGTGCCCTCGGCCTCGCGCCGACACTGTTGCTGCTGGATGAACCGGCTGCAGGTTTGACCGCGCCCGATATCAAGGAGCTGATTGAGATCATCAAAAAAATCCGCGACCACGGCATCACCGTTATTCTTATCGAACATCATATGGATGTGGTGATGAGTATTTCCGATACCGTCTCCGTGCTCGACTTCGGCCAGAAAATCGCCGAGGGCAAACCGGCGGCAGTGCAAGCGAACCCCAAAGTTATCGAAGCGTATCTCGGCGGCACCGCCGCGTAAGGAACCGACATGCTAACTATCAAAAATCTTCAGGCCGCCTACGGTAAAGTGCAAGTGTTGCACGGTATTTCCATCGATGTGCCAAAAGGAAAAGTCGTCACCCTCATCGGTTCCAACGGTGCCGGCAAAACGACGACCATGCGCGCAGTGTCCGGCATGATTGAGCCGACCGGTGGCGAAATAACTTTGAACGGCAAAAATATCACCGGCCTGCCGTCGCACAAAATTACCAAGACCGGTCTCGCCCATTCGCCCGAAGGCCGACGCGTGTTTCCTACGCAGTCGGTAACCGATAACTTATTGCTTGGCGCATTTCCGCGCATGACCTTCGGCGGCGGTCGCCCGCGCGGCGATGTGCAAGCTGACCTGGAAAAAAATCTCGAACTGTTTCCGCGCTTGAAAGAACGGCGTAACCAACTGGCCGGTACTTTATCGGGCGGCGAACAGCAAATGCTCGCCATGGCGCGCGCTCTCATGTTGAATCCTGACGTGCTCTTGCTTGATGAACCTTCAATGGGTTTGGCACCAATTCTGGTTGAAGAGGTATTCGCTACCATCAAGCGCCTGAAAGAGCGGGGCGTCACGATGTTGCTGGTGGAGCAATTCGCAGCAGCGGCGTTGAACGTGGCCGACTACGGTTACGTTTTAGAAAACGGCAACATCGCTGTGCACGGCCCGGCGGAACAGTTGAAGAATGATCCGGCGGTGAGAGCGGCGTATTTGGGGGCAGCACATTAATTTTTTAATGTACTTTGTGTTCGTAAGATAAGCGGTAAAAATAAATCGAAAAAAAAGTCCCCTCCCTTTCAAGGGGTGGGGATGGGTAAGTTTCGGAAAATCTTCATTTACTCTACAAACTCAAATGCCCATAATAAATCAGCGTGGCATATTCAAACGTAACGTTATCATTCACCTGATGTTCATCGTAGATATCGCGCAGTTTTTTCAACATGGGCAAATGCTGCGGATGGCCCACATCCGGCGCGTAGGATGATGACATCAAACGGCCTTCCAGTTTGGTGTAATCAAAATGTTGCGCGTTGGGTAAAGAAATTAAATCAAATTTGTTCGGCGTAAAAAATTCGTTGATGACGTTTTCGTCGATGTTGCGGTGATTGATTTCGCGGTAGTCGGTAGAAAATTCCACTAACAGATTTTCGTAGGCGCGCAGGAATGGTGTCGCATCGGTTTTGCGGTCATTCCAGATCAACAGCACGTAGCCATCGGGTTTGAGAATGCGTGCAAATTCTTTTCGCGTGGCGACGCGGTCGAACCAATGAAAGGCTTGGCCAGAAACTACATAACATATTGATTTTATTGATAATTTTGTGTTTTCCGCTGTGGCATCGATACTAGTGAAGTTTTTATAGTCGCGTAATAATTTTTCTGCTGCTTCGTGCATTTCTTTATTCGGCTCCACACCAAAAACTGGATTGCCATTTTTCAAAAACGGTTCTGTTGAGAGTCCGGTGCCAGAGCCGATGTCGGCAATGATTGAATGAGGATTCAAGCCGCAGGCTCGTTGCAATACATCAAGCATGGTTTCGGGATAACCAGGACGAGTCTTGACGTAATTTTCTACGCGGCTGGAAAAACGTTGGGTGGGGTCGCGCTTGGTTGTCATGTTCCTGCCATCAATTAGGAAGCCAGCGCGTATTGTAAACGCGATTATGATGATTTGTTAAGGTGAAGGTATTGCGGCATATAATGTGTTCACACAAAATAATATTTTCGTAGGGAGGCGAATTGAAACGAATTACCGCATTGTGTTTGAGCATGCTCTCCGCGGCGCTCGTGGCGCTGCCCGCACGCGCTGCCGAATCCGCCGCCGTTCTGCCGAACGTATTTGGCATCCCCATTGATTTCATTTTGTTCGCCGCCACCTTGCTCGGGGTGGCGTTGTTCCATCACCGTACGTTGCAAGTGGCGCTGGCGGGGCTCGCGCTCATCACGCTTTATAAAATATCCATCACAGGTTTCAAACACGGAACAGGTTTTGCAGGGTTAGCAAACCATCTGCAACACGAATGGGTGATCCTGACGAATCTGTTATGCCTGCTAGTGGGGTTCGCGTTGCTGTCGCGGCATTTTGAAGAGACACGCATTCCCGCCGAGTTGCCTAACATTCTTCCCGATGATTGGAAGGGCGCATTCTTTTTATTGGTTATCGTATTTGTGCTGTCGAGTTTTCTCGACAATATCGCCGCCGCGATGATCGGCGGCACCATGGCCGCGTCGGTGTTCCGGCAAAAGGTGCATATCGGTTATCTGGTTGCGATTGTTGCTGCGTCGAATGCCGGTGGGTCGGGCAGCGTCGTGGGCGACACGACCACCACCATGATGTGGATCGACGGCGTGAAGCCAATACAAGTACTCGAAGCGTATGTTGCCGCGATTATTGCATTGGTGATCTTCGGTATTCCTGCTGCCATTCAACAACAACGGCACTCGCCGATTACCAAAGATGCACCTAGCGGCTTGGCCATTGATTGGCCTCGCGTCGGAATTGTGGCTTTTATTCTCGCTGCGGCTATCGTCGCGAATGTCGTCGTCAACACGCGCTACAATCATCTGGCCGATAGCTTTCCATTTATCGGCGTCGCAGTGTGGCTGGCGATTTTTATTGCCGCGCCGATTCGCAAGCCCGACTGGAGCCAGGTTCCCGGCGCATTCAAAGGGAGCCTATTTTTATTGTCGCTCGTGCTGTGCGCATCGATGATGCCGGTGGAGCACTTGCCCCCCGCGTCATGGCCGACGACCTTGGGCTTAGGATTTGTTTCGGCTGTGTTCGATAACATTCCACTAACCAAACTCGCGCTTGATCAAGACGGTTACGACTGGGGCATGCTGGCCTACGCGGTCGGCTTCGGCGGCTCAATGTTGTGGTTCGGCTCGTCTGCGGGGGTGGCGCTGTCGAATAATTTCCCCGAAGCGAAATCCGTCGGCGCATGGTTGCGCCACGGCTGGATGATTGCCGTCGCGTATGTCGTCGGATTTTTTGTTCTGCTCGCGCTACTCGGCTGGCATCCGCAGCCGAAAGTAAAAAATCAAACGCAGTTGAAAACGGCTGCCAAACTTGTTATGTAAGTAATCCTTATTAATTGCAAAATACGCATAGCGACATTCAAAACCTGAATTTAGCTGCTTCTATTGTTTATGGAAAATATTGAATGAAATCAAATATTTACGTAACGCTGCCATTTTTCCCTGAAGTGCATTCCGCGCTCGCGCAACATTTCAACGTCAGCGCGAATCCGCAAAATAAAGTGTTGCTCGGCGAAAATTTAATCGCGCCTATCAGCGACAAAGAAGGCGTCGTATGTTCAGTCGTTGATCGCATCGATGAAGTATTGTTATCGCGTTGCCCAAAACTCAAAGCCGTGTGCAATGTGGGTGTCGGTTACAACAACATTGATGTGGCCGCTTGCACCCAGCGCGGCATTATGGTCACCAACACGCCGGGCGTGCTCGACGACAGCACGGCCGATCTGGCCTTCGCGCTGATACTCGCCGCCGCGCGGCGCATCACCGAAGCGGAAGCGTGGTTGCGCGAAGGCAACTGGCGGCAATGGGATTTCGAATTGCTGCTCGGCGCCGACGTGCATCATGCGACCTTGGGCATTATCGGCATGGGCCGCATCGGTCAGGCCGTTGCGCGCCGCGCGCGCGGCTTTGATATGAAGGTGATTTACCATAACCGCACCCGCGTCGCGGCGGACATCGAGCAAGCGTGTAATGCAAGTTATGCGTCGCTTGATGATGTGTTGAAACAATCCGATTTTGTTTTGCTGCAACTACCGTACACCAAAGAAACCCATCATATGATCGGCGTGCGCGAATTGGCGTTGATGAAGCCGTCCGCCATGCTCATCAACGTCGCCCGCGGTGGCGTGGTAGATGACGCGGCGCTGGTCGATGCGCTGAAAAATAAACGCATCGCCGGTGCGGGTCTTGATGTATTCGAGAATGAACCGAAATTGCACCAGGGATTTCTTGATTTGAAAAATGTCGTGCTCGTGCCGCATATCGGCAGCGCGACCCTTGCCACCCGCAAGGCCATGGCGATGACAGCGGCAAACAATCTCACGGCGGCGCTCACGACGGGTAATCCGCCCAATCTGGTTAATCCGGAAGTGAAGCAACGCTGAGTGCGGGTTAAATTCAGCGCCGATGCGCCAGAACCCTACTATTAGCAAATGGGTTGCGCGGCTATAATGACGCATACAAATTTATTCGGGGAATAACATGTCAACCAAAGTAGGTTTTATCGGGCTCGGCATCATGGGTCGTCCTCAGGCGTTGAATCTCATCAAGGGCGGCTATTCGTTGAGCGTGTATGCACGCCGGC
This sequence comes from Pseudomonadota bacterium, assembly GCA_043744215.1. Classification (GTDB taxonomy): domain Bacteria; phylum Pseudomonadota; class Gammaproteobacteria; order Burkholderiales; family JBEEJL01; genus JBEEJL01. Next base: position 11,681 of record JAYTVC010000045.1, on the reverse strand, counting down.
CCGAATCGATGGAGCCGTTGCAGGCTGCGGGCGCGACTGCCTGCGCATCACCCAAAGAAGTGGCCGCACGTTCAGATATTATTTTTGTCATGGTGGCCGACACGCCTGATGTCGAACAAGTGATCCTCGGCGACAACGGCGTTATCCACGGCGCCAGGCCCGGCTCTGTCGTGGTCGATATGAGCACCATCTCGCCTTCGGCCACCCGCACGATGGCCGAAAAGCTCGCAGCGCGCGGCATCGACATGCTCGATGCACCCGTCTCTGGTGGCGAAGTCGGTGCCATCAACGGCACCTTATCAATCATGGTCGGTGGCAAACAGGATGCCTTCACGCGCATCAAACCCATGTTCGACAACATGGGCAAAAATATTATTTACGTCGGCAGCAGCGGCGCAGGCCAGGTGTGCAAAGCGTGCAACCAGATTGTCGTCGCCGTCACCATCGAAGCGGTAAGCGAAGCGCTAACATTCGCACGCAAAAACGGCGTCGATGCCGCCAAAGTGCGCGATGCGCTCATGGGCGGCTTCGCCGGCAGCAAAATTATGGAAGTCCACGGCAAGCGCATGCTCGACAACGACTTCAAACCCGGCTTTAAAGTAAAGCTGCATCAGAAAGACATGCGCATCGTGCTCGATGCCGCCCATCAACTCGGCCTCGCGCTGCCCGCGGCTTCACTCGTTTCGCAACACCTTAATGCGCTGATGGGCAGCGGCGATGGTGAACTGGATTCTTCGGCGATAGTGAAGGTGATTGAGCGGATGAATAAGTAAGAAAGCAGAATGGGCAAAGCCTAGCGTGCCCATCATGCGCCAAGACCGAGTAAAGCTATTCTTGGTTGCGTCTCCGAGAAATCACTATCAAAAAAAGAAATCACTTTCCCCTCTATGGGGGAAGGTCATGATGGATTGAGAAATAATTTTCCATTTGTTAGCCGGCAATCCCTTGCCTGATATTGGCTATACTCAATCACCATGCGCCTCGAAACCGCCCTCAAACATTGCCTCACTTTTCCCCACGTAACCCAGGACCTCAAGTGGGGTCATGTGATCGCCTGTTGCATACACAAAAAAATGTTTGCCGTGTTTTCCATAGATGAACAAGGCAAGTTGAAGCAATGTGGATTCAAAGCCGACCCGGCGCGCTTTCTGGAGTTGACGGATCGGCCCGGCATAGAACCTGCGCCGTATCTTGCGCGCTGGAAGTGGGTAACGGTGACCAATAACCAGGCACTAAGCGATGCGGAGGCAAAAGGTTTGTTGAAGATGGCGTATGACACGATAGTGAGCAAGTTGCCGAAACGAGTGCAGATCGACATTGGACAACTTCATGGCAAGTAAAGAGGTAAAAACCGAAACCCATTCGCGCGCAGCGAACTGGTTTGCTATCGCCTGTTTTTTGTATCCCATTTCGTTCATCGCCCACAAGCGTTTCAATGATGTTGTGTTGATGGGTTTAATCGTTTTGGCGTGCGTATTGTTGTGGCAGCCTGGCAATAGACGCCCGCTTTTGAAGCCGGGTAAGGGGTGGCTAATGGCGTTGAGTCTGCCTTTGCTGCTTACCTTGCTTCAACTCGCCGGCGGCATGGGTCTGGAAAGCAACGACTTCAATCGGCCTGCACAGTTTTTGCTCGGCATACCTGTTTATCTCGCGGCGCGGCAGCGTCATATTGCGGCAAAATATTTTTTGCAAGGTTGTATTGGCGCTGCGGCGCTGGCGTCAGGCCTGATGTTGTGGAGTGTTGCGCAATACGGCGGCAGGGGCGGCATACCCGATTGGCATTTGGCGTTGATTCCGCTCACCAGTTTTGCGATTATTTTTACCGCGATAGCCCAACAAGCCGCCGTTGCCTGGGATAAACCCAAGCTCGCTTTGTTCGTCAGCGTCATGCTGTGGATGGCAGCCATCGCGGCGGCAGTAAAGTCGGAAACGCGCGCGGCATGGGCGCTGGTGGTGGCGTTGGCCTTTGCCTGGCTTGCGCTGAACGCTTCGCTCAACAAGAGGCACAAGCGTCTGATTCTTGCGAGCATGATGATTTTTTTCTCCGCGATGTATTTCGCGCTGCCAGCCGTTCAATCCCGCCTGCAATTGGCCGCAAGCGAAGTTGCCCACTATATTAACGGGCAAAAATTTGAAACCAGTTCGGTAGGCGATCGCCTTGAACTCTGGCGACAGGCAGGCACGATGCTCAAGCATCATCCGTTGCTTGGAATCGGTGAAGGGCGTTTCGGTATGCAATTGAAACAGGCGCAGGATGTTGGCGACGCGCCCGCATTCATGCCGCCGCATGTCCATCCGCATAATGAATTTTTGTTGTTTGCCACCGAGCATGGCATCGGCGGCATGATCGCGTTTGTGTTGTTGTATGGCGTTCCGCTAGTAGTCGTGTTGAGAAGAGGTAAAATAATTCAATATAATCAATATAATCAATATGTTATAGTAATTCTCTGGATGGTTGGTTGGATCGTCGCCGGGCTTTCCGATGTTGTGCTTTTCTGGAAAGTGACGGCAAGTTTTTACGCCGTGGCCACCGGTTTATTGCTAACGTTGCTCGAAGACGAAGGGACGCATCAAGCAAAAATAAAAAAGCAAAATACGCGAGCCGTGCTTGCTTAGGTAAAATAGCGCACGATCAAAGTGCGCGTCATGAAAAACCTCCTCGCAACTCTTAGTCAGTCGTTGTCGCAAACCATGAGTGCCGATACGCGCAAGCTTACGGCGGAATATCGTCGTCTCGACGCGTTGCTTCGCGCAGGCAAACCGCCGAATGAATCGCAGCTGGCGCGTTTATCTGCGCAAATTGCGCAATCGGTTGAGCGTCGAAAATTACGCATGCAACATGCGCCACATCCCGATTTTGATTTGGCACTGCCGATTAACGAACAAAAACAGCGCATCGCCGATGCCATCAGCAAAAATCAGGTGACGATTGTTTGCGGCGAAACCGGCTCGGGAAAGACGACGCAGATTCCGAAAATTTGTCTGCAATTAGGGCGCGGTACGGCGGGCTTTATAGGTTGCACGCAGCCGCGCCGCATTGCCGCGCGCAGTGTGGCGTCACGCTTGTCGCACGAACTAAAAAGCGAATTGGGCCAGCACGTCGGTTACAAAGTCCGCTTTACCGACAAGACCCACGCCAATTCGTATATTAAAGTAATGACCGACGGCATTCTGCTGGCCGAGACTCACAGCGACCGCGACCTTGCCGCTTACGACACGCTCATCATCGACGAGGCGCACGAGCGGAGTTTGAATATTGATTTCCTGCTCGGTTACGTAAAACAATTATTGTCCCGCAGAAAAGATTTGAAGATCGTTATCACATCGGCCACGATTGACGCCGATCGGTTTTCCAAACATTTTGATGGCGCGCCGGTGATCGAAGTATCGGGCCGTTTGTATCCCGTAGAAATTCGCTACAAGCCGCTGGAGAAAAAAAACGAAGAGGATGACGGCGATATCAATAGCGCCATTCTCGCTGCCGTCGATGAATTGTGGGTGTTGGGCAATAGCGGCGATGTACTGGTGTTTCTCCCCGGCGAGCGCGAGATACGCGAAGCAGCGGAAGCGTTGCGCAAACATCATCCACCCGGTGTCGAAGTATTGCCGCTATTCGCGCGGCTCAGTGCAGCGGAGCAAGACCGCGTGTTCAAATCTGGCGGGCCACGCAGGATTATCCTGGCAACTAACGTTGCCGAGACTTCGCTCACCGTGCCCGGCATTCGTTACGTTGTTGATACTGGTCTTGCGCGTTTATTGCGTTATAGCGTGCGCAACAAAGTGGATATGCTGCAAGTGGAAAATATTTCGCAAGCTTCAGCCAAGCAGCGGGCGGGCCGTTGTGGCCGTGTAGCCGACGGCGTGGCGATTCGTTTGTATGACGAAAATGATTTCAATACCCGCGATGCTTTTACGCCGCCGGAAGTGTTGCGCACATCTTTGGCCGCCGTGATTTTGAAAATGGCCTCACTCAAGCTGGGCGATGTGGAAGATTTTCCGTTCATCGACGCGCCCAGTTCCCGAGCGATTACCGACGGCTATCAATTGCTCGCAGAACTGAACGCGGTCGATGAACAACGTCAACTCACGCCACTGGGAAAGGAACTCGCGCGCCTGCCCATCGACCCGCGCGTGGGGCGCATGTTACTCGCAGCGCGCGAGCAACAATGTTTGAATGAAATGCTCATCATCACCGCCGCGCTGTCGGTGCAGGATCCCCGCGAGCGGCCGCTGGATAAACAGGACGCGGCGAACCGTGCTCACGAAAAATTCCAGGACGAAAAATCCGACTTCGCGGGCTTGTTAAAGATATGGTCTTTTTTTGAAGACGCGCTGGAACATAAAAAATCCAATCGCAAATTGATTGAACTGTGCCACGAAAATTTCCTGTCGCATTTCCGTATGCGCGAGTGGCGTGAAATCCATTCGCAATTGCATGCTCAACTGGCCGAGATGGGTATGCGCCTGAATGAGAAGCCGGCCAACTTCGAACAGATTCACCGCGCGTTACTCGCGGGCTTGCTGGGCAACATCGGCTGCCGCGACATTGAAGGCGAACTGTATCTGGGCGCGCGTGAAATCAAGTTTGTCGTATCGTCCGGTTCAGGCCTGCGCAAACAAAAACCCAAATGGATTATTGCGGCAGAATTACAGGAGACGAATCGTTTGTATGCGCGCACCGTGGCAAAGATTGAACCGGAGTGGATCGAAGCCGCTGCCGGCCATTTGGTGAAACGACATTATTTTGATCCGCACTGGGAAAAATCTTTGGCACAGGTTTCCGCCTATGAGCGCGTGACCTTGTATGGTCTCACCATCAACCCCAAGCGCCGCGTCAATTACGGCGTGGTGAACCCCGAAGAAGCCAGGCAGATTTTTATCCGCCAGGCTTTGGTGTCAGGCGAATTTGACACCCGCGCAGGTTTCTTTGCGCACAACCGCCAACTCATCGCCGAAGTCGAAGAATTGGAACACAAAGCGCGGCGACAAGACGTGTTGGTGGATGACGAAGTGATATTCAATTTCTACGCCGAAATAATTCCGAAAGAAATTGTCAACGGCGCAGGTTTCGAAGCATGGCGCAAAGACGCAGAATTAAAAGACGCAAAAATTTTATTTTTAACGCGCGATTATTTAATGCGCCACGCCGCTTCGCACATCACCGAAGAACAATTTCCCGATGCGATGCCGTTGGGAAATGTAAAACTGGCGCTCACCTATCGCTTCGAACCTGGTCATATGCTTGATGGGGTTACCGTCAGCGCGCCCTTGCATTTATTGAATCAAATCAATATATTACAATGTGAATGGCTAGTGCCGGGCTTGTTGCGCGAAAAGCTCGCGTGGTATCTCAAAGCCTTGCCGAAAACCATTCGCCGCGTGGTGGTGCCGGTGCCGGATTTTGTTACCAAATTTTTAGAGCGAACAAAAATCGGCCAGCAGTCGATGCTCAATGCGCTGCGTGAATGTATAAACAAGGAAACGGGCGTTGCGGTGCCTACTGATGCATGGGACGGTGAAACGCCGCCGCTGCATTTACAAATGAATTTCAAAATCACCGACGATACCGGTAAAGAACTGGCGATGGGCCGCGATCTTGCAGTATTACGCGCGCAATTGGGCCAGGTGGCACAGCTTACCTTTGGTAAAACCGATGCGGGCATCGAACGCGATAACCTGAAGGCGTGGGATTTCGGCGACCTGCCGCAGGAAATTCACTTTACCCGTAACGGGCAAAAACTCACCGGCTTCCCCGCGCTGGTAGATGAAAGCGATGCGGCATCGATTAAATTATTTGATTCGCGCAGCACCGCCGATCACGCCATGCGGGCCGGCGTCGCGCGTCTGATGCGCTTCGAACTCAAAGAACAGATGAAGCAGCTCGACAAAACGTTAGGCAATCTTAACCAGCTTGCCATTCAATTACGCAGCACGATTTCGCCTGACGCGTTGAAAGAAGACTTGATGAACGCCATCATCGACCGGGCGTTTTTCGGCGATGATGATTTGCCTCGGAGTGAAAAGCAATTCAATGAACTCAAGCAGCGCGCGCGGGCACGCTTGCCCGCCGTATCGACTGGCTTGTTGCGCATGGCTGACGACATTGCGCGGGAATATTTTGCCGTGTCCGCCAAATTGAACCATACCTCGACCGCGCAGGCAAAGTTGTCCGCCGACTGCCGCGCGCAATTGGGACGGCTGGTTTATAAAGGCTGTTTCAGCGCCACGCCATGGGAACGCCTACAACATCTGCCGCGTTATCTTAAAGGCATCATAATGCGTTGGGAAAAATACACAGCCAATCCTGAACGCGATGCAAAACATGCACCTGCCATCAACGGCCTGTGCAAGCGCTATGAAGAACGCGCAGACAAAAACCGCAAGGCCGGCATTCAAGATGAACGCCTCGATGAATTCCGCTGGATGATTGAAGAGTTGCGCATTTCGTTATTCGCGCAGGAATTGAAAACGCCGATGCCGGTGAGTGGGAAGCGCTTGGAAAAAATGTGGGAGAGTTTGCAGGGCTAGTTGTCATTGCAATGTTCAGCGCGGTGAAAATAGAAGCAAGAGATGCTATACCCTTCAAGAGAAGGGGCAAGCCGCGACTCGTTACCCGGTAGGGCAGCCTTTGTAGGCCAGGTTGTGGCGCGGTTTTTTGCGCCGTTACCTGACGCGGAGCTTTGAGCTTCAGCGGCCTTCAATACATTGCCGGGGGTGGTGGCCGCGACCCGTTACTCGCGCTTTTAATTTTAATCGGTGCCGTTTGCGGGAGCCGCCACCGGGGCACCGTTATAGTTTTGTCATGCGTCCACACCGGGCACCGTTCCCGCCCCTGCTCTCCGTGTCCCGAGGAACGGTGCCCCCCGGCTTCATTCACTTTTTTGCTTCGCCAAAAAAGCAACCAATGAAAGGCGACGCCCAGCCGCGCTGCTTTTTGTTTTGTTGTTTTAGTTGTCGCCGAAATTGCACTGGGTAAGCGGGCGGTCGAGCAAAACTCACCTTGGACTTCATTTCAAAACTGAAACTGCGTGTGGCTCAAACATTGCTCGCCGACTACCCCCGCTTGCCCAGCGAAATTTCGTCGGCGCAGATGGGGGGGCAAGGTCAAAGGCGATGACAAAAGCAACTTCAAAACAATTCAAGAAACGTATTGTTGAAATGATTTTTTGTTTTGGTGATGGGCACGCTGTCGCTTTGCATTTCCTGCGCCTCTACTGCGCTTCTACGGTTTGTCCACGAGTTTTGGTTTCATGATGCGCATTTCACTGACGACGCAACCAGTGCCCGCTACAAGCAAATAAAAGTTAAAATATACCCCTATGAAACAAGCTGTCATTCTTATTCACGGACTTTATCTGCACGCGGTAAGCACGGTGCTGTGGGAGCGGCATTTGCGCGATACAGGGTTTGAGGCGCACGGGTTCAGTTATGCGTCGCTGACCCAATCGCTGTCGCACAACGCGCAGGAGTTGGCGGGGCTGCTCAATAGCATCGACGCAGAACAGATCCATTTTGTGGGACACAGCCTGGGTGGTTTGCTGGCGTTGCAAACCTTGCATGAGTTTCCCGACGTGCGCATCAAGCGGGTGGTGCTGGCGGGTGTGCCTTACAAGCAGGCATATGTGCCGACTGCGCTGGAGCAAAATGCCATTGGACATATGATTATCGGCCCCGGCATGAGCCAATGGCTCAAGCAGAAGACAATTGTGCCGTCGCCGAATATTGAAATCGGCGTGATCGCGGGTGAACACTCCATCGGCCTCGGGCGCGTGGTCGCGCCCGGCGTGCCGGTTCCCAACGACGGCACTATTGCAGTTGCAGAAACGCGCGTACCCGGCATGCGTGATCACATCGTGTTGCCGGTGACACATACGGAAATGCTGTTTTCAAAATCGGTGATGGAGCAGCAGGAAAGTTTTTTGCGCACCGGGCAGTTCAAGCGCTGAACAAATTAATGAGCAAGCAATTCATTAAATTGTTTTTCGCAACGACGTTAGTGGCGGCGATTTTATTTTCCGTCGGCTGTTCGCAGTTGCGCTATTACACGCAATCAGCCAGCGGCCAGATGGAAATCATCAACAAGCGGCGCCCTATTACGGCTGTGCTGGCCGACCCCGCAACGTCCCCCGAGTTGAAACAAAAACTCGAAGCGGTCATGCGTATCCGCGATTTTGCCAGCCGCGAACTGGGTTTGCCCGACAACCAGAGCTATCGCGGCTATGCGGATTTGCAACGGCCTTTCGTGGTGTGGAATGTTTTTGCGACGGACGAGCTTTCACTCAAGCCGCGCGAATGGTGTTTTCCGGTGGCCGGTTGCGTGAATTACAAAGGGTATTTTGCCGAAGCGGATGCTGAGGCTTTTGCCACCATGCAACGCGAAAACGGCTTTGATGTGTTTGTCGGCAGCGTGCCGGCGTATTCCACGCTTGGCTATTTTGACGACCCGGTGCTGAACACATTCATTCATTATCCCGAACCCGAGTTGGCGCGCTTGATTTTTCATGAGCTCGCGCATCAAGTCGTGTATGTGAAAGACGACAGTGTGTTCAATGAATCATTTGCGACAACGGTTGAGCGTGAAGGCGTGCTGCGCTGGCTGGTGCAACAGGGCGATGGCGCAAAGCAATCGTCTTTAGTTATCGCGCAAACAAGAAAAACTGTTTATAATCAATTAGTTATAGAAACACGCGTTAAGCTGGAAAATCTTTATGCTTCAGCCATGGATGCGCAAAAAAAACGTGAACGTAAACGTGAAATTTTCAACGAGTTGTTGGAAAACTATGCGCGCAAAAAAATTGAGTGGGGCGGTTACACGGGTTACGATCGTTGGATGAACGCTTCAACCAATAATGCCGTGATCGCCGCGTTTGGTATTTACAATCAACAGGAGCCGGCGTTCAGCGCGCTGCTCGCCAGCCAGTCTAACGATTTGCCAAAATTTTATGCAGCGGTGAAAGCCTTGGCCAAGCAGGGCAAAGCCGAACGCAATGCAAGCCTGGAAGCCATGACGAATAGTGAAAACAAAAAGGGCGCAGCCACGCTGCGCCCTCAATGAGGCGAACCTTGCCCGCTTATTGTATGGTTACCAGTAGGGCCAGAACGGGCTATGAAAGCGGCTGTAATAAGGATATGGGTACGGATACCACGGGCCATAACCGCGCGTGCGTTCTTCGCGCCGCGCCTGGTCTACCGCCGTCTGCTGCATGTAATCGAGCACTTTGGTATCGACGCCTTCCTTGTTCAGCTTGATTAGTTCAGTGGCGCTCACCAGATAGATCGTGCCGGTCTCTTTCATTTTGCGTACGATTTCTTCTGGTGGCGTATTGGCCTTGGTCATCACGACGACTTCTTCAATGGTCAGCGGTTTTTGCGCCGGCGTGGTGGCGCAACCGGCCAACATGGCAGCCATCAATAAACTGCCCAATAAAATTAAGCGTTTCATGGGTTCATCCTTTCTACAAAGTGCCGGTGGTGCCGGTAAGACAGTTTACCGCAGGCAATATTCCGGACTGTAACAAATTATCCAGCCAGCCTGCGCCCCCTTAACGCGCGCGGCCTTGCGTGGTTGACTTCAGGAGCCACGTCTACGCTCGACACAACCTCCGGCGGCATGTGAAGCGATGCTATTGCTACGGCAGCATGATGTTGAAGACCGGCCGGGCAGGGCCGCCGAAGGACGATGAGTGTTCAATCAAGTTACCTGAGTAGATGCGCGGAATCGGACATTGCACGGTTATTTCCAATCCCCGCGCAAAGCCGTCACAATTGCCTGCAATTTTTCCGGCGTCGCTTCTATCGCTGGTACGGCTGGCCCGCCCACCAAAGCAATCTTCGATAAAATGCCGCGCTTGAAGGGCCGCGTCATGGCGGGCCCGTGTTTGCGCGAAAAAAAGCTGCCCCATAATCCGCGCAACGCCAACGGAATCACCGGTACGGGCGTATTGGCGAGAATGCGGCTGATGCCAGGCTTGAATGGATACATCTCGCCCGTATCGGTGAGGCGGCCTTCGGGGAAAATGCCGATCAAATCGCCATTTTTCAGCGCCTTGTCAATTTCAACAAACGAACGCTCAAGCATCTCCGGATCTTCCTTGCGTGATGCGATGGGGATGGTCTTACTGGTTTTGAACACAAAATTCAGCACGGGAATTTTGAAAATATTATGGTCCATCACAAAGCGTATCGGCCGCTTCACCACACCGCCAATAATCAGCGCATCAACAAAACTGATGTGGTTGCACACGATCACCGCCGGGCCCTCGGCGGGTATGTGTTCCAGGCCTTGCTTATCGATGCGATACATGGTGTGAATCAAAATCCAGGTGATAAAGCGCATCAGGAATTCTGGCACCAGCGTGTAAATATAGATCGCCACCAGCGCATTCAAAATCGCCGTGACCAAAAATAATTGCGGCAACGTGAAACCAAAATGCAGCAAGCCCGCTGCCATGATTGATGCCGCCACCATAAACACCGCATTCAAAATATTATTCGCCGCGATGATGCGCGCGCGGTGAGAAGGCTCGCAACGGCTCTGGATCAACGCATATAAAGGCACGCTGAAAAACCCGCCGAACATCGCCAACAAAAACAAATCGGCCATCACGCGGATATTGTGCCATTGCGAAATAAATTCGCCCGCGCCCACGACGCCAACGGGTTGCAGGTTATAGCTGGCGAAAAACAAATCGACGGCAAACAGCGTCATGCCGATGGAGCCGAACGGCACCAGGCCGATTTCCACTTTGTCGCCCGACAATCTTTCGCACAGCAGCGAGCCGACGCCGATGCCAAAGGAAAATACCGCCAGCAACAAAGTTACCACGCCCTCGTTGCCGCCGAGCACCGTTTTGGCGAAGCCGGTAAATGAAGTCAAAAATATCGAACCGAAAAACCACAGCCACGAAATGCCCAGCAGCGATAAAAACACCGTGCGGTTTTGTTTGGCAATAAGTATGTTGCGCCAGGTTTCGCTGATTGGGTTCCAGTTGAGTTTGAGCGACGGATCGGAAGCGGGCGAGTGGGGAATTAAGCCCGCCGCGATGCGGCCGATAATCGCGATTGCAATAGAGACTGCCGCGACATAGGTCGGGCCGTCGCCAGGAATGGCCACCAATGCGCCGCCCAACATCGTGCCCAGCAATATCGAAACAAAGGTGCCCATCTCCACCATGCCGTTGCCGCCCGTCAACTCGCGCTCGCTCAAGTGCTGCGGCAGGTAGGCAAACTTCACCGGGCCAAACAGCGTGGAGTGCAGGCCCATCAGAAACACGCAGCCCAGCAGCAGCGCGGCGTTGTGGGTCACAAAACCCAGGGCCGCGGCGGCCATGATGAAGATCTCAAGGTTCTTGACGAAGCGGATCAGCCGCGTCTTCTCCAGCTTGTCGGCCAACTGCCCGCTGGTGGCAGAGAACAGCACAAAGGGCAGGATGAACAGCGCACCAATCACCAGCCCGGCCAGGCCGTCGGGCAGCCAGCTGACCTGCAGCTGGTAGGTCACCATCACCGTGAAGGCGAACTTGAACAGGTTGTCATTGCCCGCGCCTAGGAACTGGGTCCAGAAGAAAGGCGCAAAGCGGCGCTGGCGCAGCAGCGCGAACTGGTTGGGGTGGCCGGCGTCTGCGGTGTCGGCGGCGCTGAGGTCGTTGGCTTGGCGCAAGCGGGGCTCCCGGGGCGGGGGT
>JAYTVC010000044.1:0-19012 GCA_043744215.1 Pseudomonadota bacterium | reverse complement strand
GCAGACATTCTGTTGGTGGAAACCATTTTCGATACCCTCAACGCCAAGGCCGCGTTGTTTGCCATCGACCAATATTTCGACGACCACAAAATGAAATTGCCGGTGATGATCAGCGGGACTATAACGGACGCCAGCGGGCGCACACTGACGGGTCAAACCACCGAAGCGTTTTACAGCTCGCTGCGCCACGCCAACCCCATCTCCATCGGCCTCAACTGCGCGCTCGGCGGCGACCTGATGCGGCCTTATATTGCCGAGATGGCGAAAGTGTCCGACGTGTACGTCAGCGCGCACCCGAACGCGGGCTTGCCTAATCCGTTAAGCGACACCGGCTATGACGAAACACCGGACTACACAGCCAACGTCGTCAAAGGTTTCGCCGATGCCGGCTATGTGAACATCGTCGGCGGTTGCTGCGGAACCACGCCGGCGCATATCAAGGCGATAGCGGACGCGGTGAAAAAATTGCCGCCGAGGAAGTTACCCAGCGACGAAAAAGCTGCCGCGTAATTTTTCACCTGTAACATTCATTTGAAAAAAGTAGTCCCCCCCTTCAAGAGGAGGGTTAGGGTGGGGATGGGTGAAACGCGATGAAAGGCCAAACCAACAAAAAGATTTTGGAAGCCGAGCTTCAAAGAAAATTGCGCAAAAACCCAACTGAAGCCGAAAAGAAAATATGGCAAACATTACGCGGCAATCAAATTTTTAACCACAAATTCCGTCGCCAACATCCTTACGAAAATTTCATTCTGGATTTTGTTTGTGTTGAAGCGAAGTTGGTCATTGAGATTGATGGCGGACAACATGCTGAAAATATTACATACGATCAAGATAGATCACGGAAACTTGAACATGCAGGTTTCAAAGTTTTGAGGTTTTGGAATAACCAAGTATTAAATGAATTGGAAGCGGTAAAACACACAATCTGGATGGCATTGCAGGACACCCATCCCCACCCTAACCCTCCCCTTGAAGGGGAGGGGACTTCTTTCTCCGATTTTGAGAAATGCACGCAAAAGAAAACGTAACCATGCCCCACACCCTCAAACTCTCCGGCCTCGAACCTCTCATCATCACCGACGATTCCCTATTCGTGAACGTCGGTGAACGCACCAATGTCACCGGCTCCAAAGCCTTTGCGCGTTTGATTTTGAATGAGCAATACAACGAAGCCCTCGACGTCGCGCGCCAGCAGGTGGAAAACGGCGCGCAGATTATCGACATTAATATGGACGAGGCGATGCTCGACTCCAAGGTGGCGATGGTGAAATTTTTGAACCTCATCGCGTCGGAGCCGGATATTTCACGCGTGCCGGTGATGATTGACTCATCAAAATGGCAAGTGATCGAAGCGGGATTGAAATGCGTGCAGGGTAAGTGCGTGGTGAATTCGATTTCAATGAAAGAAGGTGCGGCGGAATTCAAACGCCAGGCCAAGCTGGTGCGCCGCTATGGCGCGGCGGTGATCGTGATGGCCTTCGACGAAAAAGGTCAGGCCGACACCTTCGCGCGCAAAACTGAAATCTGCAAACGCAGTTACGACATTCTGGTGAATGAAGTCGGTTTTCCGCCCGAAGATATTATTTTCGACCCGAATATTTTCGCCATTGCCACCGGCATTGAAGAACACAATAACTACGCCGTCGATTTTATCAATGCGACGCGCTGGATTAAGGAGCATTTGCCTCACGCCAAAATTTCCGGCGGCGTGTCGAATGTGAGTTTCTCGTTTCGCGGAAACGACGCAGTGCGTGAGGCGATCCACACGGTATTTTTGTATCACGCCGTCAAAGCCGGCATGACCATGGGCATCGTCAACGCCGGGCAGTTGGGCGTGTACGACGAAATCGAACCCGAACTGCGCGAGCGCGTGGAAGACGTGGTGCTCAATCGCCGCCCTGATGCAGGCGAACGGCTGGTATCGTTCGCGGAAAATATTAAGAGTGGCGGCAAAGTGCAGGTGGAAGATCTGGCTTGGCGTAGCGAGCCGGTCGACGCGCGGCTGTCGCACGCGCTGGTGAAAGGCATGACGACTTACATAGTTGAAGACACGGAAGAAGCGCGGCAAAAAGCCGAGCGGCCGATTCATGTGATCGAAGGTCCGTTGATGGCCGGCATGAATATAGTGGGCGATTTGTTCGGCGCGGGCAAAATGTTTTTGCCGCAAGTGGTGAAGAGCGCACGGGTAATGAAACAAGCTGTCGCGCATTTGATTCCGTTTATTGAAAAAGAAAAAGCCCAGCTCGGCGACAGCAAGGCCAAGGGCAAAATCCTGATGGCCACGGTGAAGGGCGACGTGCATGACATCGGCAAAAATATCGTTGGTGTGGTGCTCCAATGCAACAACTATGAAGTGATCGACCTCGGCGTGATGGTGTCTTGCGCGAAGATTCTCGAAACCGCCAAAAAAGAAAAAGTCGATATCATTGGCCTCTCCGGTTTGATTACGCCGTCGCTGGAAGAAATGGCGTTTGTCGCGCAGGAAATGCAGCGCGAAGGTTTTACTATTCCGTTGCTTATCGGCGGCGCAACCACTTCACGCACGCATACGGCGGTGAAAATCGAACCCCATTATTCTGGCCCGACGATCTGGGTGCCCGACGCCTCCCGCGCCGTGGGCGTGTGCAGCCAGTTGCTCTCCGACGACGGGCGCGACGCCTATGTGGCGAGCGTAAAAGCCGATTACACCGAAACGCGCCGCTTGCACGCGGGCAAAAAAGGACAAGGCCCGCGCTACACCTTGCAGCAGGCGCGCGAACACGGATTGAAAACCGATTGGAAAAAAACCACGCCGCCGAAACCGAATTTTATCGGCGTGAAAAAATTTGAAAATTATTCGCTGGCAGAAATTGCCGAGCACATCGACTGGACGCCGTTCTTCCAAACCTGGGAACTTGCCGGTCGTTACCCGGCGATATTAAATGATGAAGTGGTGGGTGAGGCGGCGACAAATGTGTTCAAAGACGCGCAAGCAATGTTACAAAATATCGTTAATAATCAATGGCTTATAGCAAACGCGGTGATTGGTTTATTTCCTGCCAACACAGTCAACAGCGACGACATCGAAATTTATGCCGACGAATCGCGCAGCAACGTTTTGATGACCTGGCACAACCTGCGCCAGCAAATGCAAAAGCCCATCGACAAACCGAATATGTGTCTCGCCGATTACATCGCGCCCAAAGACAGCGGCGTCAAAGATTACATTGGCGCCTTCGCCGTCACCACCGGCATCGGCATCGATGCGCGCGTTAAAGCATTTGAAGACGCGCACGATGATTACAACTCGATCATGCTCAAAGCACTGGCAGACCGATTAGCCGAAGCCTTCGCCGAACTCATGCACAAAAAAGTGCGGCGCGAATATTGGGGCTACGCCGCTGATGAAAAAATGAGCAACGAAGAATTGATCAACGAAAAATATCGTGGCATTCGCCCCGCGCCGGGCTATCCCGCGTGCCCCGACCACACGGAAAAAGGCGCGCTGTTCGCGCTACTGAATGCGCCGGAAAACGCTGGCATCACTCTCACCGAAAGCTACGCCATGCTGCCAACCGCAGCCGTCAGCGGATTTTATTTTTCGCACCCCGAAGCGCATTATTTCGCCACCGGCAAAATCGATAAAGACCAGGTAGAAGATTGCGCAAAACGCAAAGGGATGGACTTAAAAGTGCTGGAGCGGTGGCTGGCGCCGGTGGTGAATTATTGATTTGATGGGCGCGCTGGTGCTTTGCCCATCCTGCATCGGAGATGAACATGACTGATCGAGTAGCTTTGATCATCGGCGCGGGCGACGCCACCGGCGGGGCGATTGCGCGGCGGTTTGCGCGGGAAGGATTTGTTACTTGCGTCACGCGGCGCACGGAGGAGAAGTTGCAGCCGCTGGTGGATTCCATCACCGCTGCGGATGGCCGCGCTCACGGTTTCGCGTCGGATGCGCGCAACGAGGAAGACGTGATGGCACTCGTCGAACAAATCGAACGTGACATCGGACCGATTGAGGTGTTGGTGTTTAACGTGGGCGGCAACATGATGAGCAGCATTCTTGACGAGACAGCGCGCAAATATTTCAAGCTGTGGGAGATGGCGTGCATGGCAGGGTTTTTGAATGGCCGCGAAGTGGCGAAGCGCATGGTGACGCGGCAGCGGGGCACGATTATTTTTACCGGCGCGACGGCGAGTGTGCGCGGATCAGCCAACTTCGCCGGGTTCGCAGGCGCGAAGCACGGCCTGCGTGCGCTGGCACAGAGCATGGCGCGGGAACTGGGCCCGAAGAATATCCATGTGGCTCATGTGGTGATCGACGGCATGATTGATACAGTCTTTACGCGCGAGCGGTTTCCCGATCGTTATGAAACATTGAAAGCGCAGGAGGGTTTACTCAACCCCGATCACATCGCGGAAAATTATTGGTTCCTGCATGCGCAACCGCGCGATGCGTGGACGTTTGAGATGGATCTGCGGCCTTATATGGAGAAGTGGTGAGCTTTTGTTTTAAGTGGATGCACGCTAGCGCTTTGTTTATCCTGCCCGCCAAAGGAAGGAGATATAAAATTGAAAATTCTGTTTAATCACGCGATGAAGTAGGATGGGCAAAGCGCTAGCGTGCCCATCAATCTAAACAAAAACCACCATGACCGAATACCGACGCGCATTCCAACAGGGCGGTTGTTATTTTTTCTCTGTTGTCACTCACCAACGACGCCCGATTCTCACCCGACCTGAAATCCTCGCACGCTTACGTGAAGCATTTATTCGCGTCAACGCAAAAATGCCTTTCACCATGGATGCCGTTGCCATATTGCCCGACCACCTACATTGCATTTGGCAATTACCCGAAAACGATGTGGATTTTTCTGGCCGATGGCAGCGCATCAAACATTTTGTAAGCGCCGGTATTGCTGCCGAAACCAATATTGAATCGCGCAAATTAAAGCGAGAGAAAGCTGTCTGGCAGCGGCGCTTCTGGGAACATTTGATTCGCGATGAAGACGACTGGAAGCGGCACATGGATTATATTCATTACAATCCGGTGAAGCATGGTTACGTGTTGTCACCTGCCGATTGGCCGCATAGTTCGTTTTTGAAATCGGTTAAGCGCGGTTGGTACGATTTGAATTGGGGAGCGTCGGAGCCTGCCGCCATTCAAGGCTTGAGTTTTGAATGAGTTGATGGGCACGCTATCGCTTTGCCCATCCTACATGAATGGTAATTTAGGCCTACTAAGCAACTCAAAATATCGGCGCGGGCGACGATATTCACGGCGCCGTAAAGCGCTTACTCCCCGCCGCCACTCGCTGCCGATTCGCATCATACAAACTCACCGTCGCCAAATATTGCCTGCCTGATGTCAACGCAAGTGGCGTTAGATCGGATGCAACAGTCGGCGCAGTGACAACCGATTGGCTTTTCACCGCATTGCCCGCGCCTTTGGTGATGGCGTTGGGCACATCGAGTATGGTGACCAGCCCTGCCGCGTAACCTGCTGGCGAAGTCCAGTTGAGAATGACCCCGTTATGCGTGAGGGTAAATGTGCTGGGCACATTTTTTTCGACGGCAAATAAATTCCATGTGCCATTGGGCGCAATGATGTAGTTAATGCAATTCACAATACCTATCGGCTGCTTGCCGCCCGCGACCGTGTAAGTGCCGGAATAAAAATCATTGGCTGCATCATAGTTGCCGCTGAAGCCGCCGCTCTGCGCACTGCCATCGACGGTACCGCTCCAATTGCCGGAAATGGCCGCGGCCGCTTTGTTGCCGCTGATGCTTCCCACGTTACTGCTTTGGCAACCGATGTAAGTGAAATACATGTTTCCCGAGAACGCGGCATCGCCTTCGGGCAAACCGAGGTATAACGCGCCGGGCACCGGGTCTTCGGGGTTGGTGGTCGGGTCTTCCTGATAATAGCCGACGAATAATCCTCCCGGCGGTGCGGTGGGTTCGGCCAGATACGATGCGATGGCACTCAAATCTGCCGCTGAATATTTGCCCTTCAGGTTTTGCATCGCTGCAACACCGTTAATGGCATTGGTAATCGCAGCCGGATTGTTCGCGCCTGCGCTGCGAATACGATTGATGTTCGCTGTCGGATCAGGGCCATGACAGGTTGCGCATGTCGCCTGGTAATGAGCTTTGCCGGAGAATAATGAAATTTGTTCTGCGGCGGGCGTGGGCGTGGGCGCAGGTGTCGGCGAAGGTGTCGGCGCAGGTGTCGGTGTGGGCACTGGGCCCGGTGATGGGGTGCTATCCCCCCCGCCGCCGCAAGCGGCCATCATGAGCGAACTCATCAACACCAGGACATTCTTTTTCATAGCGCCTCCTACTGTGTAGTAAAGGACATCGGATAATAAGATAACCCGCCGCCAAAGCGGGTCACGGGCAGCAACAGAATTGAATTACGCGAGGGGCTTAATCAATGCAGCAATATCCTTGCCATCAGCGAGGCGCAAAAATGCTTCACCCAATCTTTCGCTTTCCGTTATAGCAGTTTTCCAATAACGCATTCGAGCATCAGGGTCGTCGATAAATTTTTTGAAGTCGTTACGGTCTGGCAATTTGCCATATGGCAAGCTCGATAAATATTCTTCCGATGGCGAAACCAGCACCACATTGTCGAGCCATTCGCCTTTGGCTTTGCGCCACGGCAAAGATTTATCCAGCCAGCCGGGGATAATTTTGTCGGTGAAATGCGGATACAACACCAAAGCTTTCGCGCGGTAGTACGGCCAATGAATATGATAGTCGATGATGCCGCCATCCCAATACGTTCCAGATGGCGCGCCGGGAATATGCGTAACACCTTCGAGTACCAGCGGTATCGAGCCGGAGGCGAGTAATGCAGGCGATAAATTTTGTGGTGTCAGCGCAATGTGGTCGGTATGAAATTTATCAAAACTATTTGCCTGATTGAACACGGGCAATTTATCGCGCGAATCATGGAACACCGTGCGCGCTACGAATCGATTAAGAAAATTACGGCTCACGCCGTTGGCAATTGCGGCGGCGACAAAATTAGCTGCTGTGCACGGCGTTTCCCGCGCCAGCAGGCCGCGCCCGCGCACGGCGATAATGTTGAGCCGGTAATGCGGGTGTTGCAAAATTTCTTCTGCCGCGTCATCAAACAATTCATGCATCATGCCCTGGCAATATTGCGTGACGTATTGTTTAGTAATCGGGCGCGGATAATGTTGCGCTGAATAGACTTCTGCAAAATGGCGCAAAGCGTCGCGCGGATTATTTCGCATTGCGCTGGCGAAACGCCATGCGCCAATCGATGCGCCGACAAGATGTCTGACGCGCGGCGCTTGAGGCAACCATTGGCCGAACAACGCGGCGTCGAGCCCATGCAGGCCCAGCGCTTTCGGCCCGCCCGCTGCGCCGGGAATAATATCGATATCCTGCGCGCGCAAACCGTGCTCACGGATGTGCGCGATTGCGCGCGGACCGGCGCGAATAATCAGTGAGGGTTTATTAGCCAACGGTAACCAGAATTTATTTTGGGCTGGTTAATATTACGCGAATCGCAGAAATTTTGCGGTGAAAACTCTAACCAATGGATGGCTCGGAAATAAAAAAGGACGCACAGTGTGCGCCCTTCGGCATGACTATTTCGCTGTAACTATTTTAGTTTTGCTTGGCGATAATCCGGGCTTTGATCTTTGCGTATTCTTTATCGCTCAGGATTTTATTTTTCACCAGATCATCCTTACCTTTATACGGACGGCCAGCGACGATTTTTTTCGCAATCGCATCGCCGATTACCGGCAACGCAGACATTTCAGCTTCCGTGGCGGTGTTGATATCAACTACTTTGGCTGCTTCAGCTTTTTTGTCGTCGCCTTTGGTTTTGGCTTCGGCTTTGTTCTCTGCTGCTTTGGCTTGACCTTCAGCTTTTTTCTCAGCGCCTTTTGCCATGCCTTCGGTTTTCTTCTCTACCGCTTCGGCTTTCTTTTCCGCGTCTTTGCTCATGCCTTCGACTTTTTCCTCTACAACGGCTTTCGAATCGGCCTTCGGCTCATCTTTGGCTTGGGCAGATAAAGTGAATGCGGCAAACAGTGCGGCTAACAACAAACTGGTTTTTTTCATGTGGGGAATCCTCAAATGGTTGTAATAAATTGCCCGAAAATCATACCACGAGCGGGCGGTTAAACAACGGGGTGGGTGACGTTCGGTTTACTTACTGTGAAAATCGGAATAAAAAACGGCGCACCGAAGTGCGCCGTTGATTTTTTTGCTATTCCCTAACTCAGAACTTCGGCCCAAAACGGCCAAACAATTTGGGCGAGCTCGGTGGCAAAACGAATAGCGGAGGCGGGCTGTTTATTTCATATCGCACATTACCTGCCGCATCAAAATATTGCCTCCCTACTTGTACACCATCAGCTTTCACTATGATCTCGCCAGTGGCTTTTAACACTCCGGCAACGGGTTCAAGGTTGTAATATCCGCTGACCTCAAACTTTTTAGCGCCAATAGTATAAGTCGCTGCATTGTAGTTAACGCGGGCTAACTGGATACCTTGAATCGAACCGGAAAGATCCCCCACATTTCGAGTGCTTATTGAACCTGAAACATGCGTTGCTGTGTTATTGGTTAAATTGTTTTTGACCGTCGAGCCAGGAACAGCGGTGTAAGTGCTCTCTTCGGTTTTGACATTTCCTACGATTTGCCCTGTGAAGCTACCACTTACCTGACCATTGATAGTCACATCTCTTGGAGCGCCGGTGACAGTACTAATTTCCCTCATATTCGTTGTGGTAAATACGCCGGAGCCGTTCAGAAATGTACTGTCAACATTATAAGTCCTACTATAGCTACCGGTGTATTTGGTTTGTGCCTCGACACAATTAGTAAATGTGCCTGCGATAGTATGCTGGCCTGATGGTTCGGTCGATCCGGGCAAAATTGGCGAACCATCCAGCGTGGCGGTGTAGCTTCCTGATGAACAGACTGAAAGCGCAGGTCTAGCGATATGATTGCCGCCGTAAAAATCTGAGCCATTTGATTCAAAACCTCCTGGCAGAGCCATCAAAACAGCAAGCGCATTGATATCAGCCATCGAAATCGCACCGACGGTTAATGTAGCCGGATTGCTGGTGACGCTACCACCGGAGTTGGTAATTTTCACGGTGAACTGGGTTCCACTATCCGCCGCTATGGCGAGTGGTGTGACGTAGATGGAGCCGCTTGCGCCAGCAATTGCAGTACCGTTACGGTACCACTGGTAGGTTAACGGGCCTGTACCTGACGCATTTACAGAAAATATCGCGTTCTGGCCAATATTCACAGTGCTATTAGTGGGCTGAGTAATAACCGCCGGTGGTGTCGCTGCAACCACGGTTAATGTTGCCGCTGTGCTAGTGACGCTACCGCCTGCGTTAGTCACCGTCACCGAATATTGCGCGGAATTGTAGGTGTTATCTACCGCCGGGATGATGTACATTGAAGACGTCGCGCCGGGTATCGGCTTGCCATCGCGCAACCATTGATAAGTAGGATCCGGAGTCCCTTTAGCCACCACAGAAAAACGGGCCGTTTGATTCTGCGTTACCGTTTCGTTCACTGGTTGTGTCGTAATAGTTGGCGCCACCGGTGCTCCGAACACCGTCAGCGTAACTGGCGTACTTGTCACAGTATCACTCAAACAGCTTACTACTACTTTGTACGTGGACGCATTATCAGCCATGGTCGCGTTATTCAAAATCAAATTCGAACCAATTGCATTAACTATAGCTACGTCATTGCGGTACCACTGATATCTCTTAGGGCCATAACAATCTACGTAGATGTTAAAATATGCATCACTACCAAACAAAACGGATACGTCCTTAGGCGCATATAAGATGACTGGCGGCTTATAAGCCGGATCACTTAGCACCAGACAGCTTGGTAAGGTGATATCGACAGGGGAAGGACCCACTTTAACGCGGCCTGTTTGTCTGTACAGCCCTGGCCCTACGTTATTTTCCATGCTCACAGTGGCGATACCATTTTTCTTCATGGCCACACGAAACTTACCGTCAACGTCTGTCCTGGCATAAGCACTACCTGTGTAATCTATGCCTTCGCTTTCAACAGCGTAAGTGTTGGAAACTGGCTTACCGGCAGTATCGACTA
Organism: Pseudomonadota bacterium; assembly: GCA_043744215.1. Taxonomy (GTDB): domain Bacteria; phylum Pseudomonadota; class Gammaproteobacteria; order Burkholderiales; family JBEEJL01; genus JBEEJL01. The sequence goes on along the minus strand of JAYTVC010000044.1, from coordinate 8,893 downwards.
CGCAGCCATTGACATAAATCGTCTCTTCAATCGGGCGATCACAATTCCAGGTTGAAAAGTGCGTCACTGTTCCTTCGTAATATTGCTTGTCTGCCGAAAGAGTAGCGGTGCCTTCCTGCACCCAGCGGCCATTGCTCTCGTTAAAGTAATACAGCGGAATGGTGGCGGGGTTGCCGGCAGCGGCGGTGCGGCTGGAAACGGCAATGCGAATGGTGGCGCTTTTGCCTTGCGCCAAATTCAGTTTGTTGCCTGCTGCGTCTTTTAATTCGACATTGAGCGCGCCGAAACTTTCGATGCTTTGCACCGCGCCCGCGCTCGTGAGCGAGGTGTAATCGCCGGGCATGCTTTGCGGATTCGAGGCGGGGTCAATCGGGGTAATTTTTACTGTGACGGCACCGCTCGGCGCTGCGCCGGTTGCGGCGTTGACAATAGTGTCAGCAGCCAAAGCCACTCGTGCGGTCGAGCCAGGTACGGCGACCGTGCTGGCGGTGTTCGCGGCGAATGTAGCTGTCGCGCCAACTTTGCTTAGCTGTCCTTGTGTTGTGCTGGTTTGTTTGTCGGCTACGGCTACCGTGCTGAATGCTGGCGCGTAATCGGTGGCTTCAAATTTCACTACCGCGCGTTCTGCAGCGGGGACATTATTCAGGGTGAAGCTGCCGTCATTGGCAGTCGTGGTGGAAACATCGCCAACACTGACTTTGGTATTCGCCAGGGGAGCTGCGGTGTCGGTAGCGAATGCAGTACCTTTAATCGTTCCGACAACGGGTACGGGCGTTGGGGTTGGAGTTGGGTCTATCGGCGCGGAATCACTTGCAGGACCACAAGCGGAAAGTAATCTGAAACTTTCCTGATCACATCGTGAAAATCATGAATTAAGTCATCTATATTTTGTGCAACACTTAAATTATCTGCGATAAGCCTCGAATTCCACAGTAGGTACAATACTACTGATGTTCTGCAGTAATTTTCATTCCGATTTTTTCTTTATGCAAAAAACTTATATAAATCAAATATTTACCGGAAAGTCGCAAATCCTGCCTGGCGGACATGCGAGCGGGATTTTCAAGCAGACGGTAACTGGCGCGGTGGAATTGACGCTTGAGGGAATCGTTGGCGATGTGCAGGCAGACCGGCGCTTTCATGGTGGCGTGGATAAGGCTGTGCATCATTACGCGGCGGAAAATTATTCGCTGCTAAAAGAATATTTTCCTGAGATTGAAACTGCGTTTGTGCCCGGCAGTATCGGCGAAAATATTTCGACTGAAGGTTGGGATGAAACCACGGTTTGCATCGGCGACGTATTTCAAATCGGCGCATGCAAAGTGCAGGTAAGCCAGCCACGTAGCCCGTGCTGGAAAATCAACGCGCGTTACGGCATGGAAGATATTTCACGCTTTGTCGAGGAGCGCGGCATCGCTGGCTGGTATTACCGTGTGCTGCAAACCGGCGTGATACAGGCGGGTGATGAATTTTCTTTAGTCGAACGTAATGCTGATCCGATTTCCGTGCGCGAATTCTGGCGCGTGTTTTTGTTGCCGCGGCCTGATCGCGCTCAATTATTCCGCATCGGCAACACGCCGGGATTAAATACGGAAATGCGCGACAGTATCAATCAGCGACTTGATTGGCTGCGCAAAAATTAAGCGCGGAAGCATTGGTGTATTGGCGTTTGCAAAAACGTAGGGTGCGCCGCGCGCACGCGTTACGCTGTTGAATAAAAACAGTGGTGCTCGAATGGACCTTACGCGTGCGCGTGGCGCACCCTACAAAAACCTACCTACAAACCAACCTGCGTTTCTCGCGCGCTAAGCGAACAGGTACAATATCGATATTTGTGTTCGCGGATTTTTCCCCATGACAACCTTGCCGCTTTCGCCCGTCATGTTGACGGTGCTGATGCTGATCGCATCGAATTGTTTTATGACTTACGCTTGGTATGGCCATTTGAAAAACCACAGTAGCAGCGCGTGGTATGTGGCGGTGTTGGTGAGCTGGGGCGTGGCGTTTTTTGAATATTTGTTGATGGTGCCGGCCAATCGCATCGGCTTTACTTCGCTGAGTCTCGCGCAACTTAAAATCATGCAGGAAGTGATTACGTTGTCGGTATTTATTCCGTTTGCAGTGCTGTATATGAACCAGGAATTAAAGCTGGATTTTCTTTACGCCGGCATTTGTTTGCTCGGCGCGGTGTATTTTATTTTCCGTTCATAATCAGTAAAAATACTCAATATAATCAATTAGTTATGAAAATACATATTCTCGGCATTTGTGGCACTTTCATGGGCGGCTTGGCTGCGATCGCGCGCGACGCGGGCCACAGCGTGACCGGCTGCGACGCGAATGTGTATCCGCCGATGAGCACGCAGCTCGAAGCGATGGGTATTCAACTCATCGAAGGTTTTGACGCGAAACAAATTGAATTGAAACCCGATGTATTCGTCATCGGCAATGTAGTGTCGCGCGGTAATCCGTTGATGGAAGAAATTTTGAACCGCGGCCTGCCGTATATTTCCGGCCCGCAATGGCTGGCAGAAAATGTATTGCACGACAAATGGGTGCTCGCCGTCGCCGGTACACATGGCAAGACGACGACATCGTCGATGCTGGCGTGGATTTTGGAATACGCGCAACTCGCGCCGGGTTTTTTAATCGGCGGCGTGCCGCAAAATTTCGGCGTGTCGGCGCGTTTGCCGCAAGCCGTGCCGAAACCTATCGCCACAAAAAACCCCGGCTTAAAAGATGTGTCGCCGTTTTTTGTCATCGAGGCGGACGAATACGACACGGCGTTTTTCGACAAGCGTTCCAAGTTCGTGCATTACCGCCCGCGCACGGCGGTGCTGAATAATCTCGAATTCGACCACGCCGATATTTTCGCCGACCTCCATGCAATCCAAACGCAATTTCACCACTTGGTGCGCACCGTTCCTGCCAACGGGCTGATCGTCGCCAATGGCCGCGAAGTGAGCATGGAACAAACACTGGCGCGCGGCTGCTGGAGCGCGGTAGAAAAATTCGGCGTGACCCCGGGCTGGAATATTGGTAACGTCCAACAAGACGGCAGCTTTGAAATTTTATTGCACGAAAAATCTCAAGGCGCGGTGAAATGGGATTTAATCGGCGAACACAATCGTCTCAACGCGCTCGCTGCGATTGCCGCCGCGCGCCACGTCGGCGTGCCGATTGAACACGGCATCGCCGCGCTCGGCGCATTCCAAAACGTCAAGCGGCGCATGGAAATACGCGGCGTCGAGGGCGGCATCACCGTATATGACGATTTTGCCCATCATCCTACCGCGATCGACACGACCATCGCGGGTCTGCGCGCCAAAGTCGGCAAGGCGCGCATCCTCGCCGCGCTCGAACCGCGCTCCAACACCATGAAACTCGGCGTGATGAAAGCCGCGCTGCCAAATAGTTTGCGCGAAGCCGATCTGGTTTTTTGCTACGGCAAAAATCTCGGCTGGGATCCAGCCGAATCGCTCGCGCCATTGGGCGCGAAAGCAAAAACTTATCATGACCTGACGCAAATGACTGACGCAATTGTCGCCGCCGCGAAACCCACTGACCATATTTTAGTAATGAGCAATGGCGGCTTTGGCGGCATTCATGAAAAGCTGTTAACACAATTGAAAGCTGTCGGATGAAATCCAGCCTACAACTAATTTGAACCCGAAATATTTTTGAATCCACCAAGGAAAAACCAGCATGGCCAACTACGCATATCGACTCGTCAATGTCTTCTGTCAGAAAAAATATATGTTCTCCGGCAATCCTCTTTGCGTGTTTGAAGACGCGCGGGGAATGGACGAAGCGGTAATGCAGGTCATTGCACAGCAATTTAATTTATCCGAAACGACTTTCATTTTGCCGAGCAAACATGCCAATGCAAAAGTGAAAATATTCACGCCGTCGTTCGAAATGCCTTTCGCCGGCCATCCCACTTTGGGCACGGCCCATGTAATCCGCGCCATGCGCAACACGGGCGATGAACTGCAACTGGAAATGAAAGCCGGCATCATCGGCGTCGCCGCCGCAGGCAATGACTGGACGCTGGAAGCGAATGATCCGATTTATCGTGACGTAACGGCCAGCCGCGCCGAACTGGCAAAAATGTTGAATGTCAGCGAAGCCGACATCGACGATGCGCCGCGCTGGGTGAATACGGGCAGCGAGCAATTGTTGATTCCACTGAAAAATGTTGCCGCCCTGCGCCGCGCCATGCCCGACAGCGCGCTGATGAAAAAATACGCGACCAATGCGTCGGGCGAATTCAAGGTTTACGTGTGGGCTGAAGTGGCGCCCTATGTGATGGAAGCACGTTTCTTTTTTCCCAACATGGGCGGGACGATTGCCGAAGATTTCGGTACCGGATCTGCCGCAGCGAATCTGGGCGGCTGGTTGCTGGAGAAAAAAACGGCGCTGCCGCATACCGTCACCATTCGCCAGGGCGATATCCTCGGCCGGCCGTCGATTCTGGGTTTGATGGTCGATGCGGAGAAACGCATTTTTGTATCGGGGCATGTGATTGAAGTGGGACGAGGCGTAATTTCGATTTGATGTCGCCGCCTGCTGTTTAGTCTTTTAACCGAATAATTTTTTACCGTCATACCCGCGCAGGCGGGTATCCAGTATAAATATAAAAGGGTTTTTAACTTTTCTCTAAATAAAGATGGGTTGTTTTTTAATTCGCTAGATTTCCGCCTGCGCGGGAATGACAGAAATTTTTTGAAATGATGGGTTGTTTTTTAATTCGCTAGATTCCCGCCTGCGCGGGAATGACAGAAATTTTCTGATTAGCCAGCATATGCTGATTTATCTCCACGGTTTTAATAGCTCCCCCGCTTCGCATAAGGCAAAGCTGCTGCGCGAGAAAATGATGTCACTCAAGCGCGCTGATGCATTTGTGTGCCCAAAACTTTCCCACAGGCCGATTGAAGCGATCGCGCAAATTGAAATGATAATGGGTAGCTGCGACGACATCACACTCGTCGGTAGTTCGCTCGGCGGTTATTACGCGACCTATCTGGCGGAAAAATACGGCTGCAAGGCGGCGCTGGTCAACCCGGCGGTGAACCCCGCCCTATCGCTGGAAACTTTGATTGGCCCGCAGAAAAATTATTATACGGGCGAAGAATATGTGCTGACTCGCGAACATTTCGCCCAATTGAAAACATTGGCTGTCGCCGAAATTACCCAGCCCGAGCGTTATTTGCTGCTCACCCAAACTGGCGATGAAGTGCTTGATTACCGACTGGCGGTAGCAAAATTCCACGACGCGCGGCAAATCGTCATTGAAGGCGGTGACCACGGTTTTCAGAATTTCGACGCGTATCTTGATACAATCGTATCCTTCGCTGATCAATAGAAATATTCCCCAATGTATGTTTTTTACGAAGAGGACGGCGGTTTCAAAACCGGCACCGTGCTCGCTGACAACACGACTTCATTGCAAGTGGAAGCGCCTCACGGTAAGCGCTCCAAGATTAAAGCCGGCAATGTGTTGCTGAGTTTTAAGGAACCGGCGCTGGGCGAGTTCATCGCACAATCAGAAAAATTTGCGCAAGAAATTGATACGAATTTTTTATGGCAGTGTTGCGGCGACAGCGAATTCGGCTTTGAGGATTTGGCGAAAGAATATTTCGGCCATGCGCCGAGCGCTGTCGAATCGGCCGCTGTTGCAACGCGCCTGCACGATTCACCGATGTATTTTTATAAAAAAGGCAAAGGCCGTTATAAGGCCGCGCCGGAAGAATCACTCAAGGCGGCCCTCGCCAGCGTGGAGAAAAAACGTTTGCAGACCGAGCAGCAAACGCGCTACGTTGAACAACTTTGCGCACAACAATTACCGCCTGAATTTATCAATATAATCAATTACTTACTATACAAGCCCGATCGCAACACGATCGAAGTGAAAGCGCTCGAAACGGCCTGCGCGCGAACGCATTTAACCGCCGGGCAATTGCTCGCACAATGCGGCGGCATCAAATCGCATCACGAGTTTCATCTCAATGGTTTTTTGTTTGAGTATTTTATTAAAGGCACTAGTTTTGATGACATCGCGTTGCCAAAACTGGACCATGATTTGCCGTTGGCCAACGTGCGCGCCTTTAGTATCGATGATGCAGATACGACAGAAATAGACGACGCGTTTTCGCTCACCACTTTGGGCAACGGTAATCTGCGCATCGGTATTCACATCGCCGCACCGGCGCTGGGCATTGCGCCCGAATCGACCATTGACGCGATCGCGCTCGAACGTTTATCGACTGTGTATTTCCCCGGTAAAAAAATCACCATGTTGCCCGACAGCGCCATCGCTCACTATTCTTTGCATGAGGGCCAGGATTGCCCCGTGCTATCAATGTATGTGGAGGTGGACCCGGCAGGTTACGCTGTCGTCTCGACCAGCAGCCGCGCCGAGCGGGTGCACATCGCGGCCAATGTGCGCATCGGCGCGCTGGAGAAAGCGTTTAACGAAAATAGTTTGGCGCAAGGTCTGGGCGATTTCGACCACAAGAATGAAATTGTTTCATTGTATAAATTTGCACTCGCACTCGAGGCCGCGCGCGGCAAGGGGAACAACGGCATGGATAAAATCGATTACAACTTTGATGTGATCGATGACCGCATCACGATCACACCGCGCCGCCGCGGCAGCCCCGTCGATAAACTGGTCTCCGAGCTGATGATTTTTGTGAACAGCACCTGGGGCAAGTTGCTGGCTGATAACCAGTTCGCGGCGATTTATCGCGCGCAAGCCAACGGCAAAACGCGTATGACTGACCAGCCGGCCCCTCATCAGGGCCTCGGCGTCGCGCAATATACCTGGGCCAGTTCGCCCTTGCGCCGCTATGTCGACCTGATCAATCAGCGCCAGTTGCTTGCGCTGATTGGCGGCAACGCGCCCATTTATGCCGCGCGCGACGAGCGGCTGCTCAACGCCATGCGTCAATTCGACATCACCTACGACGCATACAGCGAATTCCAACGCACCATGGAACGCTATTGGTGTTTGCGTTATCTCGAACAGGAAAATATCCGCGAGGCCGATGCCACCGTGCTGCGCGACAATCTGGTGCGCTTCGATAATTTGCCGCTGGTGGCTAAAGTGGTCGACCTGCCGATTACCACGCCGGGCACCACGGTGCGTGCCGCCATTCAATCGATTGATTTTTGGGCGGTGGATTTGCGCTGCACCCTGGCGACATCGGCTGCCATTGCATGACAGCTTGGTGAATTCTCCTTACAATGTCTGCCATGCAAAACGCACCTTCAACCGCAAACCAGTCGATACATCGACCCTCCGCTAGCGCCAATCAGTCGGCACAGTGGATGGAGAAAGCGACCAACGCTTTCGCCAAGGCGCTGGCGGTGTCGCTGGCGGTGCATGCGTTTATTATTTTCGCCGTCAGCTTCTCGATTCCCGAAGTCAAACAATTCAAAGTACCGCCCGCACCCATCGAAGTGGTGCTGGTCAACAGCAAATCCAAAACCAAACCGACCAAGGCCGACGCATTGGCCCAGGTTAATCTCGATGGTGGCGGCAACACCGATGAGAAGCTGCGCGCAAAATCCAATCTGGCCGCAACCAAAGACAGCGCCGAAGTCATCGCGCAAGAAGAAGCGGTCCGCGCGCAGCAGCGCGTACAGGAACTGGAAACACAAACCAAAACCCTGATGACGCAAATCAAATCCAAGCGCGCCATTGAGCAAAAAACCGATCCGAAAAAGCCCGATAAGCCCGACCCCGCCGCCGTGGCTGGCGCGCTGGCCACCACACTGGCGACCAGCCAACTCGAATCACAGCTTGAGGCGCAGATTGCGCGAGAATTAAAAGCCTACCAGCAGCGGCCCAAGCGCACCTATATTGGCGCACGCACGCAGGAGTATCGCTTTGCCGGTTACGTGGAAGAATGGCGCGAGAAAATTGAAAAAGTCGGCACGGAAAATTTTCCCGAAGCAGCCAAACAGAAAAAGCTGTATGGCAAACTTCAACTTACCGTCGGCATCAAATCTGACGGCAGCATCGAAAGCATTGAAATCAACACAAAAAGCGGCCATGCCATTCTTGACCGGGCGGCGGAGCGCATTGTGCAACTCTCCGCGCCGTTCAAACCCTTTCCGCCGGAAATCCGCAAAGACACCGACGTACTGCACATCACCCGCACCTGGACTTTCACCCGCGCCGATCAGTTGATAAGCGACGAATAATTCAGCCCGCCAGAATTTTCTGCGCCGCGCGATAGCCCCACCATGACGCTTCTTCAAATACCGAAAAGCCCGACAGGTCGGAATGGGCGAAGAGGATTTTTCCGTCGGCATGGCGCAAATTGGCCAAGCCTTGATTTGCGCGAAACCCGACCAGCGGCGACGCCATGGCGTGGGCGCGCACTGTAATGTCCAATGCCTGCACCGATAACGGCCAGCGCCAGTCGTACACTTGCTTTAGTTCGCACGCGGCTTCGTCATACAATTCGCGCGGGCTGGCCTTGGCCAACCATTGGCGAACATCGTTCGGCGAACGATTTGACAAGGCCTGATACGCGGTGAAAACCGTTTTCGCCGGCGCGGCCTGGCGAATATCCTGATGCGTCGAGACGACATAGCCCAAACCTTTTCCCTGATAGATCACGTTGTCCCACGCCAGCGGCACCCCTTCCGCTTCTGCGGGAAAACCTTTGAGTAAAAAATTCGATACCAGCCACGGCGCGTAGCTGGGCAGATGCGCGTTACTATCAAACCCGTATTCTTTTAATTGAGGAAAAATTTTTGCCACGACAAACAGCGGCATCGCGCACACTGCGCGCTTCGCCTTGACCACAAAGGTACGCGGGCCATTGGCAGAATTTTCTGCGCACAAAATATCCACGCCGGTTTTAGTCTCCTCCACGCG
>JAYTVC010000043.1:0-1621 GCA_043744215.1 Pseudomonadota bacterium | reverse complement strand
ACGACTTGTTTGATCGGTAGGGTGTACTTCTTTGCAAACGCAAAATCCCGCTCATCATGCGCCGGCACACCCATCACCGCGCCGTCGCCGTAAGCCATCAGCACATAGTTGCCGACCCACACGGGGATCTGCTCCTGCGTCAGCGGATGCGTGACAAACAAGCCGGTCGGCACGCCTTCTTTATCTTTTAGCGCCAGCTCAACTTCGGTGGTGCCGCCATGCTTGGCGTCCTCGATAAACTTCGCCACCACTGCGTTTGTCTTCGCTGCGTGCATCGCCAGCGGATGTTCGGTGGCCACCGCGCAAAACGTGACGCCCATGATGGTATCGGCGCGCGTGGTGAACACAAACAACCTACCGCCCTGAATGGCGCCATGTTCGTCATTGATCGCGTGAGCGAACGCAAACCGCACGCCCACCGATTTGCCGATCCAGTTTTCCTGCATGGTGCGAACCTGCGACGGCCAGCCGGTGAGTTTGTTCTTCACGCTGTCGAGCAACTCGTCCGCGTACTTGGTGATCGCCAGGTAGTAGCCGGGGATTTCCTTTTTCTCAACCAAAGCGCCCGAGCGCCAACCGCGACCATCGATCACTTGCTCGTTGGCCAACACGGTTTGATCAATCGGGTCCCAATTCACGACTTGCGTCTTGCGATACGCGATGCCCTTTTCGAGCATCTTCAAAAAAAACCACTGGTTCCACTTGTAATAGTCCGGCTTGCAGGTGGTCACTTCGCGCGACCAGTCGAACGCGAGCCCCAGCGGCTGCATCTGCGATTTCATGTCGGCGATGTTTTGGTATGTCCACGCGGCGGGGGGCGCACCGTTGGCAATCGCCGCATTCTCGGCCGGCATGCCGAACGCATCCCAGCCCATCGGCATCAAGACGTTGTAGCCCTTCATGCGCAAATGCCGCAGCATCACGTCGTTGATCGTGTAATTGCGCACGTGGCCCATGTGCAGCTTGCCCGAAGGGTAGGGCAGCATCGAGCAGGCGTAAAACTTGGGCTTGGGATTTCCGTGCCGATCTTTGGCGTGCTCGGTGACGCGGTAGGCGTTTTGCGACCCCCATGCCAGTTGTGCGGCGTGTTCGATCGCCTTGGGGTCGTAACTTGTCTGTTGCATTGAATCCATTTGCGGGGCAAAAACGTATGTTTTATGAATCAGGCATTATACAGAGGCACCCCTCGCGTCCCGGCGTGGTTTGTCTCTGATTGGGTGCTGATTTGGCGCGGTGTAGAGGTTAACTGCGGGTCACCCGCACGTCACCCGCGCGCTCGTTATGTTGCATACAGGTTTTTTACCGACGTAAACGCGTCGCCAAACAATCCAGGAAATCATATGAAAAACTTCATTGTTGCCACACTACTGTCGTTCGCGGCAATCTTTTCGGGCCCGCTTTTCGCGCAGTCGTCAGTCGGCAAGATCGACAGCCTCCAATTGCCCGCCTGGCTGGATCGAGGCGGATTGACGGTGCCAGCGTCGCCCGGCATCGAGCTTTTCCCAGGCGATGGACTACGAACGGGAAAGGGCGCACGGCTACTGATTGCGCTCAACGAAGGCAGCATCGTGCGCCTAGGCGAGAACGCCACCTTTGAGGTCAACAAGGCCGAACGCAAGGG
>JAYTVC010000042.1:0-19424 GCA_043744215.1 Pseudomonadota bacterium | reverse complement strand
AATCCTCGCCCGCGCGCGACGCGCGCGGGCGCAAAAAATATAAACGGCTATAGCATGACAATGGCAGTTTCAATCCTCGCCCGCGCGCGACGCGCGCGGGCGCAGGCGATTTAAGTTTATTCGGAACACCAGTCGATGTTTCAATCCTCGCCCGCGCGCGACGCGCGCGGGCGCTCTACCATTGCAACAAAATGAATCCATTCAACATTTTTAGTTGTTTGCGCGAACCCATTGCTAACATTAAAACTGTGTTGGAATTCATCATGGTAGTTTGATAAATAACTAAATATAATCAATGCTTTACATTAATCGCGAACCTGTGCGCCATTTTGCTTTGCTTTAGCTTCGCGCTTACAAAACGAGTGGAGCGATGAAGTCCACTGCCTTAAATTTACCATATTCTTTTACGCGCATGCTCGCTGATTCGCTGAGTCGATATAGCCGCAGGTTATCTTCATCTTGGTTAATCTCTGCCAGTAAGCGGCGCTCAAGTTCTTCATATTGCATTTGATTAACCTGGCATTCGAATACAGATTTTTGCACACGTTGCCCAGTGCTTTCACACACCTTAGCTACGCGACGCAGCCGTCGCCTACCCACTTTGGTTTCGGTCGAGACATCATATGTCACAATGATTAGCACAATTATTATCTCGCCAAGAACGGAATATAACTTTCCGTTTCGCCGCGAATGGTGCGGGCCATGAAGCGGGCTTGCAACATGGGTAACAAGCCGATGGGGACTTTGCGCTCTAGCAACGGATGCAAAATTTCTTCCTGCTTTTTTTCCTGGTAGGCTACTACAAGGGTTTTGCGCGCGTCGTCTGACATTTGTACGGCGCCGCCTTCTCGCATGTCAAAATCTTTATACGCAATTTGACCGCGATTAATTAAGGTGAGCGCCAGCCTGTCTGCAAGAACGGCGCGAAACTCTTCCATCAAGTCCAGCGCCAGCGCGGCGCGACCGGGACGAACGACATGAAGAAAACCCAGTTGCGGGTCGAGGCCGACAGTTTCAAGTGCCGAGCGGCAGTCGTTCATTACCATGGAATATAAAAAGGAGAGTAGTGCATTCATCCTATCTAGCGGCGGCCTGCGCGTGCGGCCGTTCATAGCAAATGCGCCACGTATATCGTGCCGTGTCAAATAAGTAAGCGAGGAGAAGTATTGCTTGGCTGCATCCCCCTCGATGCCGCGCGCAATGCTGAGGTCTTCCGCGCCCGGCAGATTTCTAATTGAAGTCGCAAGTATTTCCGCTTTGCCGCTGATGATTTCGCGGTCGGTTTCATCTTCGGCATCTCGCGCACCACGCAAGAGCACGTGGCGGGAATTGCGAAGCTTGCCGGCCAAAAGAGCGCGAGAGAAATTTAGTGCAAAAGTTTTGTCTGCTGCGGCGATATGTTGGGCCTGTCGTAATAAAATGTTTCCGTTGATTGCACCCTCAAGCCGTGCTTTGAACCTGCCGTTGCGGGTGAGCAACACCAAGCTGATTCCTTCATCTGCGCAGCGATGCATGATGGCGGGTGAAAGCATGATGTCGCCAAAGCACACCACAGAACCCAAATGATGTAGCGGCACCTGTAACTTCTTTTCACGATCAACATCAATGCGCAGTGTGGCATTTTCCAGATGCACATAGGCATTGGGCGTCATGATGTAAAGAGTATTGAGGATTTGCTGCATTGTGGAATTTGCGTGCCTTGCTATTATTTTTTTTGCGGTAGTGGGCGGCGGCGAAAATTATCACGCTCAAGCACAATAAAATGACCAAACAAGTCGCGCGGATTACGCTTGATTAACGTAACCAACAGCGCAGCGGCCTCAAGCGGGTCGCGAGGGGTGATGCGCAAATAAACAAGCCCCGGTGGGCATGGCATAGCCTGGGAAAAAATCAATTCGCCGTAGTCGCGGTCGAATGTAAGAACGATGCGCGATTCTGCCACTGCAATACGCAAAACTTCTTCGTCAGTAATACCCGGATAACGCTCGGTAATGCTTGCAACGTCATAGCCATCTAGTCGTAGCTGTGTGATTGATGGTAGAGGAATATTTTCATTCGCGAGAAATTGCAATGTCACGCTATACGCTCCAGCGCAATATATTCCTCATCTTTAAGACAAGCTGCGGCAAAAGCAAAAACTGCCTGCAAGTCCTCAGGCTTTAGCTGAGGGTAGCTGGCGAAAATTTTTTGCTCCCCCCAGCCGGCGGCTAATAATTCGAGAATAAAATCGACTGACAAGCGCGTACCCTTTATAACGGGTTTGCCCACCAATATGGCAGGATTCGCCACGATATGATCTTTCCAGTCCATGTTGGCTTCCTTTCATCAAAATTATCAGATAAATCAATTTTACACCGCATCCGGGTCAAACAAATTATTGCGGGTTGAATGTATTACTTCCTTGGCGGCCATCGCTTCAGGCTGGCAAATTTCCTTGAGAGAGCATTCTTTGCAGCGGTCGTCGTTCACCGGCGGTGGCAGTTTTCCGCTCGTTAGCATCGCGCGAATTACGATGGTTGTGGTGGAAACTTGTTCGCGTAACGCTTGCGTGATTTCCACCTCGCGCCGCCGCCGCGAGGAGTGATGGTAAATCGCCCCACGTGTAACTGGCTTGCCGGTCATTTCTTCCAGGCATAGCGCTTGCGCGGCGAGCTGCAGGTCGTCGTGGTTTTTTTGGCGCTTAGGCCCGTGCTTGTATTCGACAGGGTAAATCGCGCCGTTGGGGTGGAATTCCACCACATCACATTTGCCGATCAGGCCGAGCCTATCTGAAAAAACCGGCAATGCCCGCTCAATGCGCACCCCATCGGCCACTTCATAACCGGCGACATCAACCTTATCGTGCGCGGCGTTGCCGCGCGCGGTATGCACGTTGTCGTCAAACGCTTGCTCAACATGAATCAAAGCGCACTGGCGCGGGCAATAGCTGTAGTGCTGCAATGCCGAGAGCATGATGGGGTCAAGCTCGTCGGTCTGACGCATATCAGCCAACTTTGCGCTCCAGCGCCACGCCGGCAGGGAGCTTGTCAGCGGCAACGTGAATTTCGTAGTCGCTGAAATCGTCGGGTATAGTGCAGTAGTTAGCCATTAAAACCCGTCGATTTCTTCAGGGACTAGACCATCAAGCTTTGCTAATTCATAGTTTCCGTCAGCTTTTACAGATAATGTCCTATGGACTTTGGCAGCAGAATATTGCCCAGCCTTACAGTTATGTCTCCACCAAAATAATTTAATCACCTCCATACTTCCGTCAGGTCTTGCGGATGAGGCGTCATTCTCGAATAAACGTGGAAATATTTGTTTTATCGTTTCAGCATCTGTGTCACTAAACCTTGTTTTCTCGGCAAGCTGAGGATTCATGCTGCCGTAGAAAACATATATACCTTGATCGACGCGGTGTTTCATACCCATAGTGTCGGAGCCCCGTTTAGTACCATCACCTTCACCGCTGACGCTTTTAGTAATTTGTGTACTGGTAATATCGATGGGCTTAATGCTGAACGCGGATTGCACAGTCACAGGGCCGCGAATGCCGATGGAAATTCCGGTATCTCCCTCTTCATCACCGCCAACCTCCTCTTTCTTTTTTGTTTTTTTACTGGCTTTCAAAGCGAACAATTGGCCGAAGGCGCGGACATCAAACCATTCATTGCATGCGGTTTTGACCGTCTCGTCAGAACCGAGCGTTTTTCCTGCTGTTTTGAAGGCGCTATCTGCACGCTCGCGGAGGCTTTTTGCATCATCTATTTTTCGATCATCGGCCTGCACAAACACAGCCTGTCCTTTTGCCTCAGGTTTTCCTTCTTTACCACCAAGCTTCACAAATCGTTCTACTAATCTATCCCGTATTTTTCGCTTGATGCAAACATCGGTGATTTCCCCAAAATTTTCATAGTTGGTCCGGGGACGATTGCTATTAAGAGGATCGCCGTTAGGGTTGGCATTCGTGACGCGAAGAATTACAGCAAAGTCAATCTTGTTTTGCAGCGAGTTCATGTTGTTTTCTCCTTTGGTAAATTTATTTATCTGTATCGGTTGTGCTGTCATCAGATTCAGAACTATCTGACCTGTCTAGCTTGGGTAGGCTTAGTATTTGCCGCTGGCAGTGATAGCCCAGCAAGAATTCACCAGAAAGCTTCCGATCATTCAAGAATTCATCCCCTTCAAACATTGCGACGACATCATCAAGTAGCGTTTCCATCTCGCGCAAAAAAGCGGGGCGTTTTGCTCGAAGTCGAGCCTTGTAAGGGGTAAGCGCAAGTTCGATAGTTCGCCATGTACTATTCGGGCGATCCGCGAATCGTTGCAACAACTTTGCGGCTGTTGTGTCGCGCTTCTCGCCGCCTACATATAATGCCCGGCCTTCGATATGCTCAGCGATGGACAACAAGCGTCCGTAAAGATAATCCCGTGATGTCCGGTCGGTTTCCAATGTCATTTGATATTTCCTTTCTATGTAAGAGCCTTTAAACAGAGCACAGGCAATGCCCAGATATTTTTCCCACTCCCACTGCTTTCCGTTTTTATCTTTATCGAAGGAAGCTCGATTGCAGGTTCTACGCACGACCGATTCAACAAGATCGCGTGGCAATGCTTGCCCATCAACGATGCACGGCAGCAGTCGCTCTACCGTAGCTTTACGCAAACTGTTGTCGAGACGACGACCGTAAGCAGCTTCGGCAATGTCTCGCGGAGCCGGAGCACCTACAAACTTGGAATCTTTGCCAAAGTTTTGTGGCCAAGCATTTCTATCGTGCCAACTTCGCAAGCGATCCAAGAAATCGGAACCTTTCAGTTCGCGGTAGAAAGTAATAGCCATCCGTCCCGGGGTGGCGGAGTCCAGCCCCATGACAATGATGTCTTCGTTGGGGGAAAGCTTCGCGCTGTAGCCCGCAATTGCTTTACGTAATCTAATCGCAAAAGCTTGACCCACATCGCCGACATCAGGACGTTCGATTTCAGCAGAAGCCTGGGGGAGTTCCACGCTACCGAGAAAAAGTGACAGAGAGTCCTTGAACGGATCTGGCACGGGCTTACCCGTAACCGACCAAGTGACGATCACCTGATCCTCATTTTTGTATGCCTGCCTATCAATGAGCCATCGCAGAGCATTGTGGGCTTTTTGGGTAACTTCATAACTGACACCACAGGCTTGCTGTCCAGTGTCATCCGTAAACCGGCCTCGAAATGTATAGCCTGTGCTGTCGTTGGCACTAATCAGTTTTGCACCATCCCCTGCATGACGTATTCGCTTGGGGTGGTTTGCGGTAAGTGCGGCGTGGTTATCGCCAGTAACCATGCACACTCCCTTTAACTCTTTCGTGCCGGCAT
This sequence comes from Pseudomonadota bacterium, assembly GCA_043744215.1. Classification (GTDB taxonomy): domain Bacteria; phylum Pseudomonadota; class Gammaproteobacteria; order Burkholderiales; family JBEEJL01; genus JBEEJL01. The sequence continues at coordinate 14,093 of JAYTVC010000042.1, read as the reverse complement.
CAAACGAGTTCCATGCATCTTGTAAGGACGTGTCTTCCCAAGCCGCCGAACAGGGATTGTTAGGTTCCCTGACTTGCCATCGGATGAAAGCATCCCCTTGATCTCGCTCACCATCCTTGGCTGTTAGCAAACGAAAGATGTCAGGTATTGCATCAGTACCGCCCCATTGGGTAAGCAACTTTCCATCTGATCCAATGTGCAGAAGTTGCTCCCTAACAAGATCAACTACCACACCGTGATTGCTAATGTATGCAAGCACTGCTCTAGCTTTTGCATGGCTAAATTCAGAGTCGCACCACTTGGAAAGTTGTGTCTCATATTCTTTGAAAAAAGAAGGTTTCTTTCCCCCATGTTCCACGTAATCTTTTGCGCAATATTGAACCTTGTCGCAAAGGGCATGTGGTGGTGGTTTTGAACCAGTTCTTCCTGCTGATTTTTCAGTCGCTGGAACTACGGTCTCTTCCTTCTGAACAATTTTCGCGCTTTTGAAATTACCATCAATATCAAGCGTTATTTCAACATGTGCTTGTTGCGGGGTATGGCTGATTGGCATCATGCGCGCTGAGCCGGGCGGCTCACGCCCCTTGCACTGCTCGTATGTTTCGTGGAGTTTCTGAATCCAGCTCATGTCATTCCTCCATCCGTGCTTCCTCGACTTCTATGCCGAGTAGATTGCGTTTCTTATCAAATTTTTTGGCACTCATTTCGCGAACGCATTTGCGTGTCGCACAATCCTGCGGGCGATCAAATCGAATTTTTCCGTTTATCATCGTTGGGCGACAGAAGCGCGCATAGAGTTTGTCTTCACCAGACTCATCTGGATAGTCAAAGCCATGAAACATCAAACCAAAAGCCAACTCGCCTTCGCTATCGTAAGGACTGGCCTCAGAACCAAATTTGCACGGCTCGACATATCCCTGGCAGTCCCGCGTGCCCAGAAAAATATCCTGTCTCCCGCCTCGCTCCAACATACGTTGGGCGACAATGTGATGCTTGGCCTCGTTCCTGTCATCCTTCAATTCAGGCCGATGTTCATTCCATTCAAAATGGGCGCGCACTTGGTATTCCACGTCGGCGAGGAACGTGTAAATGGCGAGCGTATTGCCCCCGCCAAATTCCAAAGGCTTGGTGCCCTTCGTCTGTGTGCGGATGCGCTTCATCACTCGTATCTCGTCAATGACCCAGGTGAATGTGGGCTTCCAATAAATTGACTTGGCAATGCCTTTGAGTGCCTCGTAGGTGGGGACATGATAAGAACACTTCTCGCCACCAATGCGGGTCAGCGGGTCGGTAAACAGGGCGTGTCGCCCCCAGACTTTGAATTCAATACAGTTTCGTTCAAGCATGTAGAGCCTCCATATTTTTTACTGGTGCTTCGCTCATTCCAAACTCATCGCTGTAGTAACGGTAATCAAGGTACAGAATACCCGTTCCTTCTTGTATTTCCTGTACCGCGCCTGCTTTTGTCAGTCGTTCCAGAACGTTTGGAAAAACATTGACGGTAAATTGTTGAGCGCGGCGCAATAAGTCAAATTCTTTATCAGGCAAGTAAGCTGCGCAAAGATCAGCGACAATCGCTTGCCCCTCCTGGCCGTACTGAACAATGACGCCGCGCGTCGGTGCGTCAATAGCCTTGAACGCTTTGGCAGCAGCCATGAAAGACTGCCGCAGGTAAATATTGGGCGCTTTGCCTGTTCGCCTTCCATGCTCAGCTACCGCCGCTGAATTCCCAGACAGTAGGTTGAGCAGGGTATCGTCATGCCCGAGGAATTTTGCTGTCAACGGATAATCCATCTCATTCTGTCGATCAAAAAAGTAGTAAGAATAGTACCGCTTCATTGCTTCGAGGCCAATTCGGTCATCACCAAATAGCGTTGGGTCATCCTCATATTCGTCCAGTACACGCTCGGCTTTCTCACGACCAATTCGAATGTCCGGCAACATGTCCAGATTCTCATCTTTCGGGTTGATAACGTGGACAAGCCCTCGTTCAGGTCGCCCGTTGCGGTTGCAGCGGCCTGCAGCTTGGGCGATCGAATCCAGTCCGGCAGTGAAACGGATAACCGCGCCAAAATCGACATCCACTCCGGCCTCAATGAGTTGAGTGCTAAAGCAAAGTACAGGTAATTGTTTTTCCAAACGCTCCCGAATCTCGCTCAAAATTTTTCTACGATGCGCCGGGCACATGCTGGTACTTAAGTGGTATAGCGGAGCATCTGCCTGTTCCTTGCATAAACGATACAGAGTTTGTGCCGCGTTCTTGGTATTGACGATCACTAAACAACTTCCAGCACGACGCGTCTCTTCCAGAGCTAGCACAGCAATCTCGTCATGTGTCCAGCCTCCAGGTTTGCGTCGGTCTTTCACTTCTACCCGATTCAGTTTGTTGAACAGTCGTTTCACGTCTGGAATCAGTTCGTTACCCTCGGGTATCCTAATGGCGCCTTTCTTGTGGTCAACTTTATCGAGAAGGGGCTGGGTGGCGGTACACAGGACAACGGTACACCCACACTGTTCGACCAGAAAATTGATGGCGTTGTTAAACAGGTGAACGCAATTTACTGGCAGCGACTGGATTTCGTCAAAGATAAGCACAGCATTCGCCAACTGGTGCATCCGACGTGCACCACGAGTTCCGGCGCCGAAGAGCGTTTCCAGGAATTGCACACTCGTGGTGTAGATAACTGGTGCATCCCAATTCTCCGCCAAGATTTTAGCGCGCCAGCTTTGCTCCTCAGGAGTTAGGTTGGAGTGGTGTTCGAGAACAACACTACCCCGCAAGGTTCCATCTGGCTCAAGAATCTTGCGCACCACCTCGGCGTTCTGGTCGATTATGGAGGTGAACGGTATAACGTAGATCACCCGATCCATTTTGTGTATTTTTGCGTGAAGCAGCGCGAAGCGCAGACTGGCAAGCGTCTTGCCGCCGCCAGTGGGTACGGTCAGGGTGTAGATGCCTTTGCCGCGTGACGCGGCATTTCGGCAGTGACTGGAAATGTCACGCCGAAGGTGGTCAATTGGCTTGTTGGGCTTAAGTCCTGCGAGATGCTCTTCCAATTGGTAGCACAATACATCCCATTCGGTGTAACGACCATGTGGCCTTAGCTTCGCTGCTTTGGGTTTTTCAAAATCAGCGGAATCAATGCGGTCGGCGTCAATCAGGCAACTGAACAGAAAACGAACCAGCAGGCCGATCTGCTGTTGAGCCACAATGCTTTTGTCATCTTTGATTGGTGCAGTGCGTACAATTTTTGTGATCGCGGCTTGCATAGCGACCAGCATCTCAGGTTTGCTGGTGAGTTCGTTTAAGCGGGAGAGGATCGAAGCATCTGCCTTGGCAAGTGCCTCTTGCAGGTGAGCGCGCTCATCGACCTTGTCCATTCGTCTGCTGAACACATCTTCTCCAAGGCTGTTCGTATCTGACGAAAGGCAATCAATCAGGCCAGAATGATGTGAGGCAACACATAAAGAGAGGATTTGGCCAACGATGTGGCCGATTGGCCCCTGCTTCGAGAGTTCTTTCCAAATCAGTTGTGCTCCAGCAGTAGAGTGATCAATTTTTCCTTTCAAGCCCGCAGCATCAACAAATTCTTCGTCCTCGTCTTGATTCAGCAGGCCGACGGCAGATTTGATGTAGGACTGAAATGCATGACTATATTTACCTAAATCATGGAGAAGGCCAATTAATTCTCCTTGGCTTTCCAAGTTGATTTTCTTGGCATATAAGCACGACATACGCGCCACGCCAAGCAGGTGTTGCTCAAGAGATTGAACATCGCCATCGCTTTCGCGATGATGGGCAATGTAGGGCGGTGTTTTATTGATAATGTTCATGTCATTAAAAAAATACCAATATCCATCCGCTTCCACGGATTGCTACTGATTCTCAAACGGTCTATTGACGCTCGTAAATTTTGGCCACGATCGAGCATCTGTGCGAGGGTGACATTGTCGGTGCGTGGCAAATAACCGAGTTTGTGGCCTTGCCATTCGATGCTTACAGCGTTGTGGTCTGATGGGTTGTCGCGTTCTCGCAATAGTATGACCGTTTCATGTTCGCGCAGCTGAGGCCACACGGATTCTGCTGCGTGGTATTGAAATCCGGCGAGCGATGAAGTTTGCAGGCGAATTAATTTTCCGGGTGGCGTGGTTGCTGGCGTGAAGGGTTTGGCAGTTGCGAATGCTCGCGTGGCTACGCCCGATGCGAGTGCGCCAAACAGTGCTTGGATAAAATAACGGCGCGACATATCAGCCTCCCTAGTTGTTATTGTCTTTTTAACATAGCCAGTGGCTCAAATAATGATCCTGTTACTAAGCATTTGATTATATTTAATAATTCTCTCTACTTGATCTTCCCGTAAAATAAAAATATCCTCGTTTCCAGTAATGCGTCGCTTCCGTAATTGCTTTTGGTAAATGTCAATATTTGTAAGGCCGAGCCTTCGATGGCGCGGCGCAGTCTGAGTTAATCCAATTCCGCTATACGTTGCGCTTCCCCAATGAGCATGCAGCACTGTTTATATTTTTTACCGCTGTCGCAGGGGCAAGGGTCGATGCGTCCGATTTTCATATTTTTGCCCTCAGCTTTGGTTTATAAATTTCTGTAGCCTTGGATAATTTTGCTGCCACATCAGCGCGTAAGACATCCGGGGCCATTACTTCCACTTCAGCGCCGTGCTTGAGAATGTCCATGATCAGTTCGTGCGAATTGGCGAAGGGAATATGTAATTCGTAACGGCCATCACCGAGAAATTTTCCCATTTGTTGCGGATGCCATTGTTCGTCTGAGACCCAACGCGCGCGTTCGGCACTGAAACGAAGCACGGCAGTGTATAGCGAAGCTCCTCCAAAAATACCGTAGCTTGTAGCGAAATGCGCGTCTAGATCAGCGTAGGCAAATTCTCGCGCAGATTCTTCAACCATTTTTGCTGCGCGTAAGCGGTCAATCGCGAAGCTGCGTAGAGCTTGTGCTTGATGGCACCAGGCATCCAGGTACCAGTTATCGCGGTAATGGATGAGCCGTTGTGGAGAAATTTGGCGTTCGGTTTCCGTGTCGCGCCCGCGCCCGTGGTAGCTAATTACTAAGCACTTGCGTTGAATTGTTGCTCCCGCGACGGTCTGGAAATGTTCCGCCGAAAGTTTGCGCGAAGCCATGTGCAAAATACGCACGCGCTGGGTGATGTGCTGTGCGCTTACGCCATCGCGTTCGAGAATTTTTTCAATTCTGGTTTGCAACGAATTGAGAAGCCCGGCTAGCAAGCCAGACCCGGCTTCAGCGAGCAGGCGCTGTATGGTCAGCAACGCGAGAAGTTCGTTAGAGTCAAACCAGAAGCCGGGTAATTCGAGGTCGAATTTCTGCGTGTAGTGATAACCCTTGGCAGCGCGGTCGTATTCGAGAGGGGCGTGCCGGTCGCGAAGCTCGCTGATCAGCCGCGTAATAGTCGCCCGAGTACAGCCAAGTTTTTCTTGCAGCGTGGAATTAGAAACGGGGTATCGATGCCCCGATAAAATTTTGTGTAGTTGGCGCAGTTTGTCGCTGTGGTTCATATGCGGATTTTCTTCTTGATGTTCGAGTTGGCTAAAAGAATCGTTGCTGCTATGAATGTTGAAGTATGGCACTTATCGCATCATGAGTCGTCAAAGCCATGCTCAGATCAATAATCGTATCAGGTATTCCGATGGTGGGGACTGTCGGCAACAAGGGCTTAAATGCCCACCGATATAAACGGCGAACTTCGGTTCGCCGTTTTCTTTTTCCATTTAAAAATGTGTTACGTTATTTTGTGGGCGGTCAACAGACACCATGCATTGCCATCTAGGTTCGTTCTCCTGCTACCCGTCTTTTGCTGCCCGCCAACCTCAACCAGTCATTAACACTTAGCCCCCCATTCGCTATGCGTGAATTGTTTCAGATGGGCATATCATTGCAGGATAGTGTTACAAATCAAGATTAGCCAAACATGCCTTTTCAATTTAGAATATATTCTATATGCATATTTTATATATAAATCATATATAATTGTTTATATTAATAATATTTGTGAAAATTTCTTATTGAAATAATATAATTTGTTTGATATGCTATATGCATATTGCAAATATATTATGGAAACACTTACTATGCTCCCCGCCCAACGTGACAGCAATCGCCAGTGGACACTTAAACCGCAGGACTTGGCTGTGTTATTTAAGCTGATCGCGCTTAAAGATACGTGGCTGCCTTATAAAGAGTTGGCGCGGCAAATGTATTTGTCACCGTTTGAGGCACACCGCGCGGTGCAACGTTTGTTGGCTGTAAAGTTGTTGCGTGATGATGACGTTAAGCCTAAGCCGGTTGCGACGGCTTATATCCCTTTTATTTCTCAAGGCGCGATTTATGTTTTCCCTCCCGTGCGAACGGAGTTGACGGTAGGTTTCCCCACAGCGCACGGAGCCAGCCCGTTGAAAGAACAAGTGATGTTTGCTGATCAGTTTCCGCCAGTGTGGCCGCATCCGGACGGCATTGCACGCGGCCCTGGATTGTTGCCTCTTTACGATAAGTTGCCGCTCGCGGCCAATGCCGACAGCAAGCTTTATGAAATGCTGGCGTTGTTCGATGCGATGCGCATCGGTCAATCGCGAGAGCGCGAGCTTGCGGGTAAATTTTTGGCGGCTCGTTTGTCGTGAGCATCAATACTGGCGACGAAGCAAATCTTGCCATCCTGAATATGGCAGCGCTGGCGCTGGGGCAGTTGTGTGATTCACTGGTGTTTGTTGGCGGTTGTGCAACGGGATTGCTAGTCACCAACGTGCGCTCCCAGCCTATACGCGTAACACGCGATGTTGATTTGGTGGCGCAAGTTACCTCGCTACATGAATACCAGTTGCTTGAGAAAAAAATTGCCAAGCTGGGCTTTGCGAATGATCAATCTACAGATGCGCCTATATGCCGTTGGAGGCGCGGTGATTTGATCATTGATCTGATGCCGTCTGCGTCTGACATCCTCGGCTTTCACAATCGCTGGTATCCGCTTGCCGTGACTAGCGCGAACCCAGTGCAGCTCTCTGGTGGCGCGACTATTAAACTTATTTCCGCGCCAGTATTTCTTGGAACAAAACTTGAAGCATTCAAAGGACGTGGCAACAACGATTTCATGGCCAGCCATGATTTGGAAGATGTGATTACCATTATTGATGGCCGGCAACCACTGCTAGATGAGGAGGGCAAGCTACCGACGAATTACGCAGCTACCTTGCCTCGGAGTTTTCAAATCTTCTGAAAAATATTCGTTTTCTTGACGCACTCCCCGGTCATTTGCCGGCTGATCGTGCCAGTCAGCAACGATTGCCTAAACTAATGGAAAAAATCCGGTTGATAGCAGCTCAAGCTTGATCAGATAAAAACACCCTTTTTCCACAATCCATAATCTGCTCTTGCTTTTTGAATCCAAAAAAGCAACATTCGTTGCCATGAAAGCTACGATTTCCAATCCGCCAACTATTTACGTTTGACGTACATCGTCTAATTTGTTAAATTATTAGTTCATGATCTTAAGTTATCGAGACAAACGCACCGGCGAGTTTGCAGCAGGAAAACGTGTCAAAGCGTTTGACAGTTTTCGCCTCCAAGCTGAAAAACGGCTCGACATTCTCGACGCCGCAACCAGCCTCGCTGATTTGCAAGCATTGCCCTCTAACTCTCTTGAAGCCTTAAAAGGCGCTCGTAAAGGCGAATACAGTATTCGCATCAACATGCAGTGGCGGATTTGTTTTGAATGGCCAGTGCCGCAAAGCGGTCCGTCGAAGGTTGAGATCGTTGATTATCATTGAAAGGAAATGACCATGTCCCGCACACCAATACACCCAGGTGAAATTCTTGCAGAAGAGCTTGACACGCTTGGCGTGAGCGCCACCGAACTTGCGCGGCAAATCCGCGTACCGGCGAACCGGGTCAGCCAAATTATTAACGGCAAACGCGCAATTACAGGCGATACTGCATTACGGCTTGCCCACTGGTTTGGCACCAACCCGCAGTTCTGGATGAATCTGCAGGCGCTTTTCGATGTACGCGTGGCCGCTCAAACCAGCGGAACCGAAATCAAATCACTGCCGACAAGGGCAACCAAGCTAAAGGCTGATGCCAGACGCGCGGCATAAGTTGCTGCGCTTCGGCTGGTGAAATCGCAATTCTCTTTCAAGTTGACGCTTCGGGTTTGATAAACATGAATCACTCCACCATCGGGCTGGAAAAACATACGCCGATGATGCAGCAGTATTTGCGCATCAAGGCCGACTACCCGGACATGCTGGTGTTCTACCGCATGGGGGATTTTTACGAGTTGTTTTTTGACGACGCTGTCCGCGCGGCGAAGTTGCTCGACATTACGCTGACATCGCGCGGCGCGTCGGCGGGGACGCCGATCAAAATGGCCGGTGTGCCGTATCACGCGGCGGAACAATATCTGGCGAAGCTGGTGAAGCTCGGCGAATCGATCGCAATCTGCGAACAGATTGGCGACCCGGCGACATCGAAAGGCCCGGTTGAGCGCAAAGTGATGCGCATCGTCACGCCCGGCACGCTGACTGATTCGGCGCTGCTGACGGAAAACAAAGACAGCTTGTTGCTGGCAGTTTATCCACAAGGCGAAATCGTTGGCCTCGCTTGGCTGAATTTGGCTAACGGGCAATTTCGCGTTAAGCAAATTTCCAGCGCGCAGATTTTGTCCGAGCTTGAACGTCTGCAACCGGCGGAACTGCTCGCGCCGCAGGAATACGAAAGCAGCGCGACCAAATGCGTAGTGAAAAAATTATCTGCGTATCAATTTGACGCGGGCATGGCAGCGCGCGCGTTGCAGGCGCATTTCAGCGTGCATGATTTGCAAGGCTTCGGTATTGAGAATTATCCCGCCGTCATCGGCGCTGCGGGCGCGCTGCTCGAATACGCGCGGCGCACGCAGCAAAGCGCGCTGCCGCACATCACCGGGCTTACGCTGGAACACGCGGGCGAGTATGTGCTGATGGACGCGGCGACGCGGCGCAACTTGGAAATCAGCGAGACACTGCGCGGCGAAGCGTCGCCGACTTTGCTGTCGCAGCTCGACGCGACAGCGAATAACATGGGTAGCCGCTTGATGCGCCATTGGCTGCACCATCCGCTGCGCAATCGCGAAACTTTGAAGCTGCGCCACGACGCTGTGGCTAAGCTGATTGAAAATAACAGCGCGCAAGAAAAACTGCATGACGCATTAAAACAAATTGCCGACATAGAGCGCATCAACGGACGCATCGCATTGCAATCGGCGCGGCCGCGCGATTTGTCCGGCCTGCGCGATGCGCTGGCGTTGTTACCAACATTGCAAAGCGTGTTGAATACGCTCGACAGCCCGCGTTTGGAGGCTCTTAGCGCAGATTTAGCCTGTGAAAGTAACCTATTGATTTTATTGAATAAATCATTACAGGATGAACCTGCCTCAGTGCTGCGCGAAGGCGGCGTGATTCGCGATGGCTATGACGCTGAGCTGGATGAATTGCGCAGTATTCAAAATAATTGCGGCGAATTTTTATTGCAACTCGAAGTGCGTGAAAAAGCGCGCACCGGCATCAACACACTGAAAGTCGAATACAACCGCGTGCATGGTTTTTATATTGAAGTCAGCCACGCCAACACGGAAAAAATTCCCGACGATTATCGCCGCCGCCAAACATTAAAAAATGCCGAGCGTTACATCACGCCGGAATTGAAAACGTTTGAAGACAAGGCGCTCTCCGCCAATGATCGCGCGCTGGCGCGTGAGAAATTATTGTATGAAGCCTTACTCAAATCATTGCTGCCACATATTTTCTCTCTGCAAAAAATCGCCATAGCCGTCGCCGAAACCGATGTGTTGTGTGCCTTCGCGCATAATGCGAGCGCGCTCAAGCATTCCGCGCCACAATTTACCGACGACGAAATCATCCGCATTGAGGCCGGCCGCCATCCCGTCGTCGAAGCACAAGTGGAAAATTTTATCGCCAACGACACGCAACTCTCGCGCACGCGCCAACTCATGCTCATCACCGGCCCCAACATGGGCGGTAAATCAACTTATATGCGGCAGGTCGCGTTGATTGTGCTGCTCGCGCATTGCGGCGCGTTTGTACCCGCGCAGTCCGCTATGATTGGCCCGATTGATCAAATTTTCACTCGCATCGGCGCGGCGGACGATCTCGCCGGCGGGCGTTCGACTTTCATGGTCGAAATGACCGAGGCGGCAAATATTCTCAACAACGCGACGCAAAACAGTTTGGTGCTGCTGGATGAAATTGGCCGCGGCACTTCGACTTTCGACGGCCTCTCGCTGGCGTGGGCGATTGCGCGCCACATCACGGAAAAAACGCGCAGTTATACTTTGTTCGCCACGCACTATTTTGAATTGACGCGCTTGAGCGACGACTTGCCGCAAATCGCCAATGCCCATCTTGACGCGGTAGAACATCACGACAAGATTGTTTTTTTGCACGCGCTTGAAGACGGCCCGGCCAACCAGAGTTACGGCCTGCAAGTTGCGCAACTCGCTGGTGTGCCGCGCGCGATTATCAACGCAGCAAAAAAACGGCTGACGCAATTGGAAAACCAGAGCCCTGGCAATGCTTCGCAAGCGGATTTTTTTTCTGCGCCGGTGCCTGCTGAGCCGGAAATCCATCACGCATTACTGGCACTGCAAAATATCAAACCGGATGAACTCTCGCCCAAGCAAGCGCTCGAACTGATTTATCAATTGAGAAAAATGGCGGATGAATAATTTTTGTCGCCTCGTTTCCGCGTTGCTGTTATTTTTTTCCGCCAGCGGATTTGCTGAAAATTCAACTCCCTTCACCTTTGCGCTCATGGGCGATGTGCCCTATTACGACGGCGAAGTGCTGGATGTCGAACGCATGTTGGGCGAAATCAGCAGTGAAAATGTTTCGTTCGTGGTGCATGTGGGTGATTTCAAATCGGGCAGCAGCCCGTGCACCGACGCGCTTTATGTACAACGCAGGCAAATGTTCAACCAATCTGCGCATCCCTTTGTTTATGTGCCAGGCGACAACGATTGGACCGACTGCCATCGTCAGAAAGCGGGTGGTTACGATACGCGGGAGCGGCTGGCCAAATTGCGCGAAATATTTTTTACCCAGGATGAAAGTCTAGGCAAGAAAAATATTTTGCTAAAGCACCAAAGCGATGACGCAGCATTCAAGCTCTATAGGGAAAACGTGCGCTGGGTGCAATCCAATGTTTTGTTTGTGGCGTTGAATGTGCCGGGCAGCAATAATAATATCGGCATCTTGCCGGCCTATGATGAGGAAGCGCGATTACGCAACCTCGCCAATTACGCATGGATTAAACAAGCATTTGAATTGGCCAGGCGCGACAAGATGCCGGGCGTGATGTTTTTTATCCAGGCTGACCCGATGTTTGAATACGGCACCGCGCGCCAGGGATTGCGCGGCTATATTGATTTTCTGGATCTGTTGCGCGAGGAGAGTTTGCATTTCAGTGGCCAAGTGGTGCTGGCCCATGGTGACACGCATTTTTATCGCGTCGATCAACCGTTGCGCGATTTCAAAAAGGCCGAGCGCGTGAAAAATTTTACCCGCGTCGAAGTGTTCGGCTCACCCGCCGTGAACTGGTTGCGCGTGCATGTGGATGCGGCAAGCGCGAACGTATTCCGGTTTGAACCGGGAAGATAAAATACTGTTTATAATCAATAAGTTACGCAATTTAATTCGTTAAGCATTTATTGAAAGGGCAGACCACGCCGGTTATGATGGATAGCTGCCTTGGCTCTTGAATATAAACCGCCTCTTGAATAAAACCGGCTAAGAAAATAAAATCGCGCTAGGAAAATAAAAAACGGCGCATACGCGCCGTTTTTTATTTCTACCATCGAAACCAATCTCAATGCACATGCCCATGATCGCCATGCACATGGCCGTGGGTGAGTTCTTCTTTGGTCGCTTCGCGCACTTCAGTGACAGTGCATTTAAAATTCAGTGTCATGCCAGCCAGAGGATGGTTGCCATCGACGATAACTTTGTCGTCGGCTACGTCGGTGACGGTATACAGAATGTAGTCATCATCATCTTCGCCTTCTGCGCCGCCTTCAAATTGCATACCGACCGCAACATTGGGCGGAAACATGTCGCGCGCTTCAACGCGCATAAGATTTTCATCGTATTCGCCGAAGGCATCGTCGGGCTCCATCCGTAAATCAATGCTGTCGCCTTCGGATTTGCCGTGCAGCGCTTCTTCTACCGTGGGGAAAATACCATCGTAGCCGCCGTGCAGGTAACTCAACATGGGATCGCCTTGCTCAAGCGGGCTACCTTCGAGATCGGTTAACTCGTAACGAAGTGTGACCACGGAATTTTTTGCGATTTGCATTACTGTAACTCCTTGATGATTTTCAAAACTACTGCGGCGTGGCCGCGTGGACTCACTTCGGGCATGACGTGGCGCAAGATGCCGTGCCTATCGATGATGAACGTGCTGCGCACGATGCCCATTTTTTTGATGCCGTCCCTTTCCCGCTCTTGCCACACGCCATATTTTTTACACGCTGCGTGCTCCGTATCTGCCAACAACTGCACTGCCAGGCCATGCTTGTCGCGAAAGCTCGCGTGGGACAGGCTGTCGTCGCCTGAAATGCCGAACACAACGGCGTGATGCTTGCCGAATTCATCTTCCAGATCGCTGAACTCCTGCGCCTGCAAGGTGCATCCGGGCGTATCGTCCCTCGGGTAAAAATAGAGCACAACATGACTCTTGCCCTTGAGTGCGGCAATGCTCACCATCTCCATGCCCGCGTCCGGCAAAGTAAACTGCGGTGCGGGTTGCCCGATTTCCAACATGGCGACTCCCATTCAACACGACAATAGTTTAACCGATTTCGGCCCGGCGAGAAAATGCTCAAACAAAAAACGTAGTACGCTTTATCACGGCAGAAACCACTACAATGCGCACTATGCTTCAGTGAATATTTTAAACCCTTTACTCGACACGTATGCAACTCCCATGCCCGAAAAAAAAATCCCTCATCTCGGCGGCCTGACTGCAACACAATTTCTGCGCGGTTATTGGCAAAAAAAACCGTTGCTCATCCGAAAGGCGTTTCCCGACTTTATCGGCTTGCTGCCGATAAAAAATCTCCTGGGCATGACGCAAGGCGATGAAGTGCAATCGCGCCTAGTGCAGCACGAAGCAAGCCAGTGGGATTTGCAGCACGGGCCATTCAAGCCATCGTATCTCAAGCGTTTGCCGAAAAAAAACTGGACTATCCTGATTCAGGAACTCAACCATCACGCGCCTTCTGGCGCATCGCTGTTACAGCAGTTTTCGTTTATTCCTCATGCGCGGCTGGATGATTTAATGGTGAGCATCGCCGCCCCGGGTGGTGGCGTGGGCGCGCATTTCGATTCTTATGATGTATTCCTGCTGCAAGGCGAAGGGCAGCGGCGCTGGGAAATTTCAGCGCAAAAAGATCTAACGCTGGCGCCGGATGCGCCGTTAAAAATATTGAACAAATTCAAACCGGAGCAGGAATGGGTGCTGGGGCCGGGCGACATGCTCTATCTGCCGCCGAATTACGCGCACAAGGGCACGGCCGAGACGACGTGCACCACTTACTCGATCGGTTTTCGCGCGCCGTCAGCGCAGGAATTGGCGACGCAGTTTCTGATTCACCTGCAAGATAATTTGTCGCTATCCGGCATGTACACCGACCCCGATCTCGGCTTGCAACAGCATCCGGCGCAAATCAGCGCAGCCATGTTGGAAAAGGTCGCCGCCATTTTGAAAAAAATCCGCTGGGCCGAGGCTGATGTCAGCACGTTTTTAGGGCGCTATCTGACCGAGCCCAAACCCCATGTATTTTTTTCACCGCCCGCAACAAATATCGCACAGGCCACTTTTCTTTCCAGCGCAAAAAAACGTCAAGTATCGCTCGCGCCACAAAGTCGGATGTTATTTTACGGCGCGCGTTTTTTTATCAATGGCGAAAGCTGCGAGGCCCTGCCGCAGGAAGTAACTTTTTTGCATGAACTGGCTAATCAGCGGCAAGTTGCCCTGCCCGCTCGTCTGGAACCGGCTGCTA
>JAYTVC010000041.1:0-1643 GCA_043744215.1 Pseudomonadota bacterium | reverse complement strand
GTTGACGACGGCTGGACTGCACGCGTAATCAAGAACGAAGATGACGATGGCTGGGCCGTTGAGATGACCAAGGACGGCGAGCCTGAACCGGCGCTGGTGGGGCCGTGGACGATGGGGCGCGACAAGAAAAATCCGAAACCGCTGGATGCGACTGCGTTTCACACACTCGTCAAAACGGCGTATGAAGTTCGACGCAGACATGAACAGCATCTGCATGCGACCTTGCACAAGAAAGTTGTGGTTGTCAGCGGCGGCGCGACTGTCACCGTCACCCTCGACATCGTTCCTGATGAAGAAAACCCGTATGCCATGTTGACCGCGGCGGAAGCACGTAAACGCGACGATCCGCCGCTGGCGCATGTGCGCGTAGCGTCATCGTTCAAACTGACCGAGGCGAGCGCAATGGCCTGGATCGAGGACGGCTTTCGACCGCCGGAGTGAACAGGTTCAATACGGATGCAGAGGTAGTTTGTTTTATAGCGTATGGCCACGTAGATCGCCTATTCATGGGCGTTTCCAGATACTTATGGTCTGGAGGGCTCGCCAATGCTAGAGATTGTTGTAGCTTTGAATGTCACCGCGCTACATTTGTCGCGACCATTCGCCGCTCGTCGCACTGCTGTTGCTGACAACCTCCGCTGCATTTAAGCTCTCAACAAATGCTTGGTTACCAATCCGGCAAAGTGTGAAATTGACAAACAGTGTAGTCACAGGAACGCAATGACAACATCAACAATGCTCTGGATCGCGGTGGGACTGCTGATCGTATGGCGCATGTATTCGCGCATTCGACGCTTGATTGGCCGCCAGCAATCACGCGCATGGCGACATTGGGCGGCGGCGATATTTTTTCCCCTGCTGATTGTGTTGCTGGGGCTGACTGCGCTGACATCGCCGTTTGCGTTTTTGGCACTGCTGGCTGGCCTCGCGGCCGGCATCGGCCTTGCCGTGTGGGGATTGCGATTGACGAAGTTCGAGAAGACCGATCTCGGTTATTTCTATACGCCCAGCGCGCATATCGGCATTGCCATTTCGATTGTGTTCGTTGCCCGCATGGGTTATCGGTTGATACAGATAATGGCGCTGACGGGAGCAGAAGCACAATTTGCCACACAGAATTTTGGCCGCAGCCCTCTCACGCTAATCATTATCGGCACCATGGCCGGCTATTACGCAACTTACGCTATCGGTCTGTTGCGCTGGCGCGCCGAAGCGAAGACACAGCCTGTTATTGGCGCACTTTGAAATTTTTGGCGCGTTTGCCCGCGTCGCTGAATCGGGAGACATCGTGAAAAGATTTGCAACAGCATTGGCAGTAGTTTTGGCACTAGCCGGAGCCGCTGCCGCAGCGGGCGAGGCAGAAGATGTCAGCCAAGCCGTCACTGCAGCGGAATCGTGGCTGGCACTGACGGATACCGGCAAATTCGGCGAAAGCTGGGATCGCGCAGCGGCGATTTTCCAGAAAGCGATTACCAGGGCCAAATGGGAACAAGCACTGGGTGGCGTACGCATGCCGCTCGGCACCTTGAAAACCCGAGGCGTGATGGCCGGCACGGCTGCGCCAAAGCTGGTTAGATTGCCTACCGGTGATGCGGTGGTGATTCAGTTCGCCAGTTCGTTTGAAAATTTTCCTGCAGCCGTCG
>JAYTVC010000040.1:0-20094 GCA_043744215.1 Pseudomonadota bacterium | reverse complement strand
TCAATTTTCCCGTTGGCGTCACCACGCCGGAGACTGTTTTTGCATCCTGCTCGAGGCGAATGGCGGGCAGGTTTTCGCGGATATCGACGCCCATTTGGACGAGGCTGTTTACTAAGGCCGCAAGCAGGCGCGGCGGCCTCACTTGCGCAACAGCGGGTAAAAAAAGTGTGCCGTCTTCCAGTGTATGCCCGCGGTTTTTATCCTCCGCCAGCCATCGCGACATCGCGGCGCGATCAAATGGCGGCAACACGTTCATGCCGCTTACAACATATTCGGCGCTCAGACCTGAACGTGCTTCGATGTCTTCAACCCAGGCGGCATAACCAGATGTGCCGAAGGAAATCAGGCGGTTTACTGGCGCGCTATATTCCCAAGGCAATAACGCCGAAAGAATGCCGCCGCCCGCCCACGACGATTCGTGCCCCGCAATGCCGCGGTCAATAATGGTGACCTTTGCGCCGCGCCGGGCGAGCTCGAAGGCTGACGACAGGCCGATAATGCCCGCGCCGATAATGAGAAAGTCGGGAGAAAGAGGTTCAGGCACAATAAAAAAGCTCCCGGATTTCTGCGGGAGCCTCATGCATTAAAACACGAATGTCATCATGATGGCTTTATCTGCCCATAGCAAGCTGGTCGTTACTGACGAATTTACCAATGCGTAATGGGTGTTGCAGTCTCGGCGTTGCGGGTTTTGGTGCCGTCGTTACCGAATGACATAGCGCCGAATGTATCCGTTGCCTGACGTAATCCGGTAATGGGCGTAGCAGTCAGTACAAACGACTGGCAAGGCGTGGCGCCGCCATTGCAGCCGGTAGGCGTGCTCATCGTAATGGTGTAATTGCCATCCTCAGACGTTGCCGACGAAGTCAGCCCACCTGCACTGGTGCCGTTGTACACATTGGTCGTAGTAATCACTAAGTTGGCGGAAGGCGCATACGAGTTGGAATTCAGATAAATTTTTTCCTGCAAGCTCGCAATCCGCAACAATTCCGCTTGCATCGCTTCGCGGCTGCCGCGCTGCAAATATTGGTTGTAGTTCGGGTAGGCAATGGCAATCAAAATGCCAATAATGGCGACGACCACTACCAACTCCACCAGCGTAAAGCCGTTTTTTGCCGGGCTGTGCAAGCGCCGATTGAATAAATTTTTCATCACATTTTCTCCTGGTAACGAAGGCGGCAATGCCCGGGCGGTGCGCGCCCGGGCATTGTTTTACCCATTATTTATTATTAAATAACTCATGCCAGCCTACACGGCCAAGGCTGCCGCGCAAGGTATCCTGCTTTTTACATAAGGCCGGGTTGCTCACGCAGACGGGTACCTTCGGGTCACCACCAGCACAAGACGGGCCGGTGCAAAAGTTAGAGTCTGTTTTTATGGTGTTGATGCTCACCACTTTGCCCGCTACGTCGTAGATTATGGTGGTTTCGTAGGTATTCAGGTCCGAATAAACAGACGTACTCACCACAGATTTACCCCCGCTTGAGAGCGCCGTGGTTACTGTGCTTGTATTCAGCAGGGTAGGCACATCGCCATGGCCGGGGTCGGTTGCGTCCGCTTTTGGTGCCGGTGCATTCCCTCTTAATGACGTGGGTTCCGCTGGCGGAGTAGGGTCCCAGTTTGTCTGGTCATAGCAATTGCCTGTGTGACGGTAGATGTTGTATTCGTGCAGCAAGTATTGGTCGTCGGTGACCACATAGCCTTTTTCGGGCCGGCCAGACACGTTTTGACGAATCGCGCTATCAGGCGCATCGCCCTTCACAACCTGGATGGTCAAGGCGCCATTGCGCCACTCTTTCAGTTTGCCCGGAGTGCCGCCTACCCATTGCGGCGTAGCAAAGCCCGGAAGCATAATCTGGGCGCCGGCGCCTTTTACACAACCGGGTACGGTTGGGTGCAAGCCAAATCTGAGAAAGACGTCACGCGGTACTTCAACAGAGAAAGCAGATAGATCGGCAAGTCGATAAAGCTTGTGGTAGGTGTTCGGATAAGTAGGTGCAGGGAAGCGATCGTCATTGATGCGCACGGTCGCCAAGGTTGACAGATCACCGTTCGCCACAATAATAAAGAATTTATTGCCGGGTGCGGCAGCGTCGTATGGCGGCACGCGGTTGGTACTGGCATTAGCTGCCGGGTCTTTCATATCGTATGCCGTGATGGCGGCGTTGAGAAAATTGATACCCGTCGCGTCGTACACGTCGGAGTATTGATGAATATGCTGGGAAGTCTGCACCGCCAATTTATCGTAGACTTCGGTATCGAAATGGCCACCAGGCAAACCTACGACGCCAGGACTCGGTGGCAGGGGAAGCGTACCCGGTACGTAAACAGAATAGACAATCTTGTCGAACTGGCCGATTGGGCTGGTATAAACAGGCTGCGAAGCCACGCCCTGATTAATAAATATACCAACCGGTACGCTGGCACCGGTTAACACAGAGGTCGTAGCGGGAGGAATGGGCGCGGGTATGTTGGCCCGGTCTTGATCGGTCAGAATGCCATCGCTGTTCAGGTCAAAAAACGGTTTGTTGCGCGCGCCGCCGGATAGATAGTCCAGCTCCACCAGCCAGTTGCCCGTATCAGGATCAGCAGCGGAAGGATTGCTTGCAACAAAGGTATAGCGATCGCTGACGATGAACGCGCCATCAGCCACCACGCTGGCGCCTGCGGGCAAGGCCGTTTTCCATCCTTTGTGCAGGGGTTTGATAACAGGGCTGGAAGCGTCCGTGTAATTTACCGGTTTGGCTGAATTCTCCAGCACATTGGCGCTGATGGTAGCTGTAGTGGCGGTAGCGGCGATAGTGTAGGCAACGCGACTCATGGTCTGGTCGAGGAAAGCGGCATTGGCCGCCGGCGCGCCGTCCCATACGCCGAACGCATAATTTTGTACCGTCGCATCGCTGACGTTTGCAGCAGTGAAATAGCCGCCGGTTGCAAAATTTACCATCACGCCACCCAGCGGGTGCGGTTTGATGGTAGGCGCACCGGTGATAGGCTGCGTGTTGGTCACTACCAATTCACTAATGGCCGTTGAAGTATCCCAGTCACCGGGGTTACTGCTGCTGACATCGAATTTCCACAAGTTGCCGTTAACGTCGCCAGCATAGATCGTGTCTACCGTGCCGTTGCCATCAGTGTCGTAGGTTGCAGGTGAAGACAACCCGTTGGGTGCGGTTACTGATCCTGCATTGGTGGTCTTATCAACTTTGAGTTTCGCAATGCGCGCGCCAGTGGTTAGGTTAATCACATATAAATAGGCCTTGCCGGTTTTAATCGAGTTGTAGCCATTGCCTACAATCGCGGCCCACACGCCGTTGTTCATTTTGGCGATAACTGGCGAGCTATAAGTGTCACCTAAATCTTCATAATCGGTTGATGCGACGCCGTTTATGGAGGTGTTGGTAATTTCCCATAAAATTTTGTTTGCCGCCGTCGCCGGCGTAGCGGCTGTCGGATCGGTGACATCAAGCGCATATAAGCCTCTGCCGCCCGCACCCAGAGCACCCACCAGAACGGTATGCCAGCTGTTGTCTGAAGTCAGCTTGGCGTCAGAGGTGTTGATGCCGCCATCCACATAATAATTGTGGGCATAAGTAAGGGAGGTATAGTTTTTCAATTTCGGCATTAACATCGACGGAATGTAGGCAAACACTTCATTGCCGGTGCCATTATCAAATGTGCCGGTGGTTGTGTTGTAAGAGCCCGCGTCGAAAGCGTGTAGCATGCCGTCATTGGCACCCACATAGATACGGCGTGCGCGGTTGGCATTGGCCAGCTTAAATGCCGTGTAATCTGAAGTCAGCTCACCGCCTTTGGGTTCGCCCACGAATACAGGTGATGAGTGAACGATGTCGCCCAAGACGGAAGTGCGTTCACGAAAAATACCTGCTGGATTTACGGTAGTTTTTTCTTTTGTGCGAACGCCACGCAGGTAATCGACCACGTCGGTGCGCTCGGTAGCCGTGGTGCCCAGAAAACCCAATTGCGCCGCAGATAAGCTGGCGGTGGCAAATTCAATTTTGGCTGCGCCTTGCATGGTGACAATTTTGCGCGAAGCCGGCGTTTGCGCGTTGAGTTGAATCCCCGAGTCCCACAATACAGCACCCGCTACCGTGCCCGACTTATCGAGCGCGTAGGCCTCGAGATGGCCTCTCCAGTTCAGGGTTTCATGCCAGCCGTAATATTGTTTTTCAACGCCACTGCCGACAAAGGGTGAAGACACCGCCGGTAAAGCGCCTGTGGTGATGGGTTGCGTATCCGGCGAGAACGGCGCAATGGCGTGAGCCGATGTCGAAAGCATTGTCGCAATAAATAAAGTTAAGTATTTGATTTCATTCAGTTTTTTCATAATATTCCCCTGGGGGTAAAGTAAGTAAATTTAATTAATAAACCGTAAAGCCAACCATATGAATCTGCTGAGTCTTTTGTCAGTTTTATTGGGCATCCAACACAAAATTTGTTTCAACAACACGCATCGCATTCTTTTGGCTGAGGCCACGTGCGACGACGCGGAAAACCAACACTTCCCTGTTAATGCTGGCACTGCTTGTACTGCAACTGAAGCCGGGCTTGCAGCGCCTCGTCAGAAATTGAATGAAATAACGGCTGGTATCAGTACCGTTGGCCTGCAAGGACAGATCGCTTCCCATCCAGGTATTCGCACTGTTGATATCGATCGTTTCACCGGGCGCGTACAGTCCGCTATGCGTGACGCCAGTAGCGCGGCCGCCGGGAAGAAAATTTTTGTGAGCCCGATTGCCTTTGACATCGCCGTCGTTATAGAGCCAAATTTCAGCCGCTGAGATGGCGCGCTCCGCTTCGTTCAATGCATTGGCTTGGAATTGCTGATTGCCGGCCAACTGGGATTGCGAGCTGGACAAGCGATAGGTCATCACCACAATCAGCATCACTGCGGTTAGCAAAACCAGTGCCATCAGCAACGAGATGCCGCGCTGCCTGGTTTGCAAAGGTTGGGTAAAAAGTTTTCGCATGATTATTTTCCTTTTGTCGCTCTGCGCACCTGGATCACCGAGTTGATAAGCGTGCGGCGGTAGCCATCATTCATTGCAGGCTGGGCGATACCTGCCAAGGTGTAAGTCGTAGAATTTTTATAGCCAGGCTCAATGGTTGGGGCGCGTACCAGCAGCCAGATCTGTACGGTTTGCAATGTATCGATCATGTTGACCGGATTGCTCGGGCTGATAAATGCCGTGTCGAATTTCTGATACGAGAATGCGGGATTGGTCGCGCCTGGTACAGCCATACCGTATTGAATCTGCATATTTTCCACGCCCGAGGCGATCAGTTCTGCCGTGTCGCCTATGATGCCGTTACCGTCGTCGCCGCCGACTTTTGGGCCGCCGGCAGCGGCACCGAGACGTTTGCGCACCAGTGCCGGGATCATCGGCACTTCAGTTGCGCTAAAGCTCCATGGGCGGATGTAATAAATATTTTCTTCAACCGGGTAAATCCCATCGGTCACTGCGCCGGATGGGGTGCTGGTACCCAAGCCGGTAAAATTTTTAGCCGGCAGTTCTTTCGGGTTGGAATAAAAATACAAGGTATTCGCCACGCGCTGCTCAGGGCTGATTGAAACCGGATTGGCACCGGCATGGCGCACCAGCAGTACATCGGTGTTTGCTACATACTCAGCAGCAGGAATACAGCCGGGAAAACTATTGGTGTTGTTTGATCCTTCTACCGGCCAGCGGAGAATGCCGGTGTTGGTGCTGCATGCGGTAGTAATGGTTACGGGTGATTTGGTCCATGCCTCATTGCCCAAATCGTCTGCTTGCGGCCGATAGACCAGACGGCCGGTGTAGCCGGCGTGTTGCACATCGCGGCGGAGAACGTCTAGCGCAAAACGCGCATTGGTTTGTAATTGGGCATTACGGTCGCCCGAGCTGCGGGTACCCACGCTGGTGACCATCACCGACGATAATGCCACCAATATCAACATGCCTACTGTCAGCGCTACCATCAGTTCCATGATGGTAAAGCCGCGTTGATGGGGGTTGAATGTTTTGGTAGAAAGAGGCATGGGTTGGCTCGTAAAAATGGAGTTGTGCATGGCTATTGGCCCACAACAGTGGCTGAATAAACGGTGCGCGTCGCAACCACGGACATCATGCCCGGTGTTTGCAGGGACGGATTGGTTTGGCTGCAATCGCCGGTTGTGGTTCGCGTGTCCAATTTTTCCTTGCGTTCAATCCAGCATACGCGAATGGTGTAAGTGTAAAGCGGCACGGTAGCGGTGGTGAAGGCGCGCGTAATCGCAGCGGATCCGCCGGGTAAAAGCGCATTGTTACTGATTTGATTAAACCATTTGTTGACATCGTAGGCGGCCAGGTCTGAGGGATCGCAGGGAACGGTAGTGCAAGCAGGGGCCGTGTTACTGGCTGCACTTTCGTATGCACTGCCGCCTACCGAGGCCGGTTCTGTTGCGGCAATGTTGTTGGCTTCAATGCGTTCGGCAATTTCGTTGGCCAGCATCAAGGCATAGGTACGCGATTCGCCGCTCTTGTTCATTTTTAGCGAAAAAGTCTGCATACCGGCAATGCCAAGCAGAGCCAGTGCGGTGATAACCAAAGTCACCAGAATTTCCAACAGGGTGAAGCCGCGTTGGCGTGGTTTAATTATTTGCGATGTACGGTTCATGGCCATGCCTATTTTGAGCTGACAAACCCGGACGGGGAGACAGTAACCGTGCGCGTTGCAGTAATGTTGTTGTGTTTCAGCGTAAAGCTTGCCGTGCCGGTGCTATAGCCTGTAGGCAAAAAACTGATCTGCTGAGCGGCATTGGTAACCGTAATGCCAGCCATCATGGGCGGGGTTAGGCGAATCGGGTTGACCTGGGTAGTGGTCGTAGGATCGCACACGTTATCGGCGCCTACCGTGGTGGAGCCGGTCAGGTTATCGACGCAGACTACCCATCCGCCAAGCCACTTGCTGGGGTTGGCCGTGCAATCGGAAACTGAGCCCTGGCACTTGACCATCACGCGAAGACCGCGTTTAAGCGATTCGTTACGGGCAAGGTTCAGGTCTTCTGCGAGCGAATTTGCGGCGGAGGACAAACGGCCTTTTTGTATGGTCTCGGTAATGCTGGGTGTCGCGATCGCGACGATGATGCTCACCATGGCCAATACCACGGCAAGTTCAATTAAAGTCAGGCCCGAATTGTGTTTTCTGTTGTTCATTACGCAGTCCAAAAATGGCAGGCGGATAAATACGGATGAATCGATGAACGGATTATGCTCAGGACATATAAGAGAGGAAAGCGGAATCCGACAGGCGTTGGCAGTTCGGGGAATGAACGGCATCCTGAAACCATTTTATGTGAACTGCATCACAGCGTGATGCGAAGCGACGCTAATAAACAGGCTTCACATTCTGTTTTGATTTTGTGACCGGCATCACAAAAATGTAGATGGTCTGAATAAATTCTAGCGGGGAATCACCGCGATGGGTATCAAATTCTTCGGCATTGGGAAGGTAACGTGCTCGGTAATGCCGTCGAGTTCTTTCACTTGTGCTGCGCCGAGTTGTTTAAGGCGGGCGATGACTTCCTGCACCAGCACTTCAGGTGCCGATGCACCGGCGCTGACGCCGATATACTTTTTGCCTTTTAACCAGTCGGCATTTAGCTCGCTTGCATTGTCAATGAGATAGGCTTCGATGCCGAGATTGTTAGCCACGTCGCGCAAGCGGTTGGAGTTGGAACTGGCGGGCGAGCCGACCACGATGACGAGGTCGCATTTTTTCGCCATCATTTTCACCGCGTCCTGGCGGTTTTGTGTGGCGTAGCAGATGTCGTCTTTTTTCGGGCCGACAATTTTGGGGAAGCGCTTTTTCAGCGCGTCGATTATGCGGCTGGCGTCATCGACTGATAACGTGGTTTGCGTGACAAAAGCCAATTCGTTTTCATTTTTCACTTTCAGCTTGGCTACATCGGATTCATTTTCTACCAGATACATGCCGCCGTCGCATTGGCCCATGGTGCCGGCCACTTCGGGATGGCCCGCATGGCCAATCATGACGATTTCTTTTCCTGCCGCGTGCATCTTGCCAACTTCCACATGAACCTTGGTAACGAGCGGACAGGTCGCGTCAAAAATTTTCAATCCGCGCGCTTCCGCTTCGCTGCGCACCGATTTAGCGACGCCATGGGCGCTGTAAATCAGCGTGCTGCCGGATGGTACGTCGGATAATTCTTCAACGAAAATCGCGCCTTTGGCCTTGAGGCCGTCGACGACAAATTTGTTATGCACCACTTCATGGCGCACATAAATCGGCGCCCCGTAAAGCACGAGGGCTTGTTCGACGATGTCGATGGCGCGGTCCACGCCGGCGCAAAATCCACGGGGGTTGGCAAGTAAAACATCCATGATGATGGTCTCAAAGGTTTGAAAAAGATTTTAACGCAAAAGAAGGGTTAACCCAATGCAGGCCGGTACCCAATTCTCTGTCATCCCGTTTCCAGGGGAATGACAGAAGCGGTTACGCCGGCCTTTTGAAACTTTCAAAAATCAACAGCCCGGCACCAATCGTAATAGCCGAATCCGCCACATTGAACGCCGGAAAATAATAGCCGGCACCGTGCACCTGGATAAAATCGACAACATGGCCTAACAACACGCGGTCAATCAAATTGCCCAGCGCGCCACCGAGTATCAGCGCCAACGCAACGCTGAAAATTTTTTCTGCCGAATGTTTGCGCAGCAGATAAATAATGAACGCCGATGCGGCGAGGGCGATGCAAATGAAAAAGTATTTCTGCCAGCCGCTGGCATCATTCAACATGCTGAACGCCGCGCCTTTGTTGTAAGCCAGTACCAGATTAAAAAACGACGTAATCGTTTTGCTTTCGGCAAACGCAAACGATTGCGTGATGAGTTGTTTGGTGATCTGATCCAGCGCGATCACAACGGCTGAAATCCACAGCCACGAATACCATTTTTTTTCAATATAATCAAGCATATACACGTTTTTCTCCTGCGCCGAATAAATTGCTCACGCAACGGCCACAAATGCTTGCGTGATTTTTATCTGCGCCCACATCCGCGCGGTAATGCCAGCAGCGTTCGCATTTGGCGTGGCTGCTGGCTTCGACGGAAATGTGCAATTCCTTATCAACGCCATTGATGACCACCGCTTGCGAAGTGATGAATACAAAACGCAGATCGTCATCAAAGGTCTGCAAAAATTTTGCGTCATCATGGTTGGCTTGCACGCTGACATTGGCCGCCAGTGAGGAACCAATCGCGCCCGACACGCGCACTTCTTCCATTTTTTTCAGCACCGCCGCGCGGATGTCGCGTACGCGCGACCAGCGGGCGTGCAGCGCGTCGGCATTGCCGAGCGCAGGCAACTGGTGCCATTGGTGCAAAAACACGCTGTCGTCTTTTTGTTTGGACAGTTCGTTCCACACTTCTTCACCTGTAAAACTCAACACGGGTGCCAGCAAACGCGTGATGGTATGCGTGATGTGATGCAACGCGTTTTGCGCCGAGCGGCGCGGGGCAGAATTTTCACCGGCGGTGTACAGCCGGTCTTTCAACACGTCGAGATAAAATCCGCCCAAATCTTCCGAGCAAAACGCCAGCAGTTTTTGTAGTGCGAAATGAAATTCATAATGATTGAAATCGGCAGTCACTTCGTGCTGTAATTTTTGCGTCAGCGCCAACGCATAGCGGTCGATCTCCAGCCATTGCTCAACCGGCATCGCATGTTTGGTTGCATCGAAGTCGGCAATGTTCGCCAATAAAAACCGCAACGTGTTGCGCAGACGGCGATAAGTCTCCACTACGCGTTTCAAAATTTCGTCAGAGATATTCAGTTCGCCCGAGTAATCGGTCGAGCCGACCCACAAACGCAAAATGTCCGCGCCCAAAGTATCGAAAATCTTTTGCGGCGCGATCACATTGCCCAGCGACTTGCTCATCTTGCGGCCGTTGCCATCGACGACAAAACCGTGGGTCAGCAGCGCATTGTAGGGTGCGCGGCCGTTGATGGCGCAGCTCGCCAGCAACGAAGAGTGAAACCAGCCGCGGTGCTGGTCCGAACCTTCAAGATATAAATCGGCAGGGAAATTCAGTTCAGGCCGTGCGCGCAATACGGTCTCGTGTGTCGTGCCCGAGTCGAACCACACGTCGAGCGTGTCGGACATTTTGTCATAGTGTTTCGCGTCGGCCCCGAGCATTTCTTCAGCGGTGATAGTTTGCCAGGCCTCGATGCCGTGTTGCTCAACATGCTGGGCAATTTGCTCCAGCAATTCCGCCGTGCGCGGATGCGGCTCGCCCGTTTCCTTGTGCAAAAAAAACGGAATCGGCGTGCCCCAATTGCGCTGACGCGACACGCACCAGTCAGGGCGGTTGGCGATCATGCCATGCAAGCGCGCCTTGCCCCATGCCGGAAAAAATTCCGTCGCATCAATCGCGGCCAACGCATTTTGCCGAAGGCTTTGTTCCATCCCTCCGGCGTCATTCTTCAACCCTCCAACGACGTCCATGCCGATAAACCATTGGCTAGTCGCGCGGAACACCGTCGGCGTTTTATGCCGCCAGCAATGCGGGTAACTGTGGTCGAAGTTCGCGGCCTTGAACAATGCGCCGTGCGCTTCGAGGGTCTTTACAATCTCTGGCTGCGCTTTCCAGATATTCAATCCGCCGAATAACGGCAGCGTATCCGCGTAGCGTCCGTTGCCCAGCACTGGCGTGAGAATGTCTTCATTCTTCATGCCGTATTTTTTGCACGTGCTGAAGTCATCGACGCCGTAGGCCGGCGACGAATGCACAATACCCGTGCCCGTTTCCAGCGTGACATACTCGGCCAATTGAATCGGCGAAAGCCGGTCGTAAAACGGATGCTTGAACGCAATCAGTTCCAACGCCGCGCCCTTGCAACTCGCGATGGATTTTCCCGCGAGGCCGTAACGTGAAAGGCAAGCCTGCTGCAAATCGGCGGCAAGCACTAAATGTCCACGTTCCGTCTCAACCAGGTTGTAGGTGAATTCAGGATGCACGTTCAACGCCTGGTTGGCAGGGATCGTCCACGGTGTTGTCGTCCAGATCACCGCGAATACTTTTTTGTCGGCAGCAATCGACACGCCAAACGCTTTCGCCAGTTTGTCACGGTCAATCAAACTGAAACCTACATCAATCGCAGTGGATTTTTTATCTTCGTATTCCACTTCCGCTTCGGCCAAGGCCGAGCCACAATCGAAACACCAGTTCACCGGCTTTAAACCGCGGTAGAGAAAACCTTTTTCGCGAATTTTTCCCAGTGCGCGCAGTTCATTCGCTTCTACTTTGTAATCCATTGTTTTGTAAGGGTTATTCCAATCCCCTAAAACGCCCAAACGAATGAAATCTTTTTTCTGTTTTTCGATTTGCTCGCTTGCATAGGCGCGCGATAATTTCAATACGTCAATCGCAGCAATATTTTTGCCGTGGGTTTTTTCGATCTGGATTTCGATTGGCATGCCGTGGCAATCCCAGCCCGGCACATACACGGCATCAAAACCGGCGAGCGTTTTGCTTTTGACAATAATGTCTTTAAGAATTTTATTTACCGCATGGCCGATGTGAATATCGCCGTTTGCATAAGGCGGGCCGTCGTGCAGAATAAATTTTTTGCGGCCTTTAGAAACCGCGCGGATTTTTTCGTATAGTTTTTCTTCCTGCCATTGTGCTACCCACGTCGGCTCGCGCTTGGCTAAATCGCCGCGCATGGGGAAGGGCGTGTCCGGCAGATTCAGTGTCTTTTTGTAATCGGTTTTTTGTTCAGTAGCGTCGGTCATGGTGTTTCCAGAAATTGTTTTGCGTGATGTGCGTCGAGCGCGATTTGGCGTTTCAACGTATCGAGGTCGGCATATTTTTCTTCGTCGCGTAGTTTTTTCAAAAAATCTACGCGAACATGCTTGCCGTACAAGTCGCCGTTAAAATTAAACAAATGCACTTCGAGCTTGGCGATTTTTTCATCGCTCACCGTCGGGTTCATGCCCAGGCTCGCCACGCCGGGCATCACATCGCCCGACTCAGTCTGCAATTTTACCGCAAAGATGCCCGTGAGCGGCGGCCGGTTGTGGCGCATTTGAATATTCGCCGTGGGAAAACCGATTTCGCGTCCCAATTTGTTCCCGTGCATCACGCGGCCAGAGATGAAATAGGCGCGGCCCAGCAGTTCGCGCGCCCTTGCCAGGTCGCCCCGCGCCAGCGCATTGCGCACGGCCGTGCTCGACACGCGCTCGCTGTTGTGGGTAAAACTTTCCATGGTCTGCAAGGTAAAACCCGCTTGTGGCGCGGCCTGCGCCAGCAACGCAAAATCGCCCGTGCGTTGTGCGCCGAAGCGGAAATCGTCGCCCACCAGCAACCATTTTGTTTTCAGGCGCGCCACGAGCAAATCATCGATAAAATGTTGCGGGCTCATGGCAGAAAATTTTTGGTTGAACTGCATGACGTAAGCGCGGTCAACACCCAAGCCTTGCAGCAATTCGAGTTTTTCGCGCAAAGTTGTCAGGCGGGTGGGCGCGCTGGCAGGCGTAAAAAATTCGCGCGGGTGCGGCTCGAAAGTCATCACACACGCCACGACACCGCGTGCCTTGGCGGCGGCCAGCAAGCGTGAGAGCATGGCCTGGTGGCCCAAATGCACGCCGTCGAAATTGCCCACGGTGAGGGCAATCGGTAAAGCACCCGGTGTGGGCGCAGGCGCGCCGCGAATAACCTGCATGGATGTCCGTTGTCGCAGAATGCGAATAAAATCAAAAGGGAATTTTAGCCTGCGGGAGCAGGCGCGGTCTAGAATAATCCTCCGTCGGCGCGTCGGCGTAGTTAAGCGTTGAAGAAAGTCTTCAGAAGGTAGCGCAAGCAAAATGATGCAAAAATCCGTGAAACTGCAAACGACACGCCGCTGGCCGATTATGGCGCTTATGCTGTTTATGCTGCTCGCCGGTGGTTGCAGCATGTTCAAGCTCGCGTACAACAACGCCGACATCGCCATCAATTGGACGCTCGATGGTTATTTTGATCTGCGCGCCGAACAACATGCGTTGCTGAAAACACGGCTTGAATCGCTGCAAACATGGCATCGCAAGGAAGAACTGCCGGCCTATGTCGAAACACTTACGGCGGCGCAAACAAAAATGCGCCAGCCCGTCAGCCGCGACGACATCCACTGGTTTATGGACGCGGCGCAATTGCGCTATCGTCATCTCGTGCAGCAGGCAGCACCCGGCGCGGCGGAATTATTGGTGACGCTCACGCCAGAGCAAATCAAAACGCTGGAAAAAAAATATGCGAAGAACAATAAAAAATTTGCCAGCGAACATAAACTCAACGGCAACCTAGACGATCAGCGCAACGCGCGCACCAAAAAAATGATCAAGACCATCGAAGAATGGGTGGGCAATCTTTCAACGGAGCAGGAAGGGCGCGTGGTACAAGCGATGGCCGAATGGCCGCTGTATTACCCGCAAATTCTCGAAGATCGCAAACGCCGCCAGCGCGAATTTGTATGGCTGCTGGAAAAAAACCACGACGCCAAAAATTTGTCGCCGCTACTGGAAAACTGGCTGGAGAAATTCGATCAGGGCCGCGCGCCGGAATACGACACGCTGGCAAAAACGCAGCAGGAAAAAACCCTCGACTTGATTTTGGAAGTGGATCGCATGCTCACACCCAAACAGCGCGCGCGCCTCATCGCAAAAGTTCAAGATTACATCGATGACTTCAGCGCGTTGATGCCAGCGCAGCAGGTAGCTTCAAACAACCCATAATATTGAATAAAATCAAATAGTTATAAAACTAACCCGATTTGCCTGAAGCGACTTCAAGCGTTTCTTTTTTCGCGCGCATATTCACTCAAAAGATCCGGCACTTTTTCTTTGCTCGGTTTGAAGCGCGCATCTTTTAACACGCACACTTGATCCGGCGGCGGCTTGTCGCCGGGCATCGGCGCGTTGGCGTAAGTTGAAAAACGCAACCGATATTCCTGCTCGCCCAATTCTGCCGATGCTTTCAATGGTGCCAGCTTGCCGCTAATGAACGACAAGCGTCCGCGTTTGGAGCTATAGGTATAACGGCCGGAAGTTTTGTACGAAGAGTTGTTATATGCGCCTTCTCCGTCGAGCGAGATGGTGCCCAGCGGGCTGCGCGTTTGCCCGAATGTTGGCGCATGGCCTCGTGGTGTTTTGCTGCTGCCCGTCATCGACCACGCGTAGCATTGGTAATCGCCCGCAGGCGGCGGCAACGCGGGGGCCACTTTTGCGCTGGCTTGGCTGGCACAAAAAAATCCCGCTGCCCATAGCGCGAGCGCGGTACCGCGCGAAATTTTTTGTGCCGTTATAATCAGGAAGTCAGCTTGCATGCCATCAGTGTAGCAAGCTGCGCGCGGATGTGCAGGCGAGCAAGAAAAAAAAGCAAAAGTTTACCTGCCCACGCGTGTTGGCTGAACCGCATCAAACCATTCTTCATCTGCCATATCGATAGTAGCGCGCCGATACACGTCTCCCATCAACACCATCGCGGGGCCGCTGATGCCCCATGTCGCTGCACTGCGCAGGCCATCAAGCGTTGTCACGATTTTTCGCATCGTCGGCAGCGACGCGTTTTCCACCACGACAACCGGCGTATCGCCGCCCTTGCCCTGCGTAAGCAACGCATCGACCACTTCTGCCGATTTGCCCACGCCCATATAGAGCACGGTGGTGTCGCTGGTTGCCGCTCGCTGCATCCAATTGTTTTGTTTTTCATCTGCGCCGACGCGCGGTGTCGCAAAGGTGACAGACCGCGCAATGCCGCGCTCGGTGAGTGAAATTTTCAAATCCGCGCTGGCGGCCAGTGCAGCGGTAATGCCGGGTACGATTTCAACATCAATATTTGCCGCAGCCAGCGCATCTATTTCTTCCATTGCGCGGCCAAACAGCATCGGGTCGCCGCCTTTCAAGCGCACGACGATTTTATGTTTCGTCGCCGCTTCTACCAACATGCGGTTAATGAATCGTTGGTCGGTTGATATTTGGCTGCAACGTTTGCCGACAGCGATTTTTTTTGCGTTCGACGCCAGCGCTATCGTGTCGGCATGCACCAGCGCGTCATAAAAAACCATGTCTGCCTGTTCAAGCAAACGCGCGGCGCGTAGCGTGAGCAAATCTGGCGCGCCAGGGCCAGCACCAACGAGATACACTTTATTCATCTGATGACTCCCATATTTCTTCACGCATCAAAAATATCGTCATGCTAGGCGGCATTTTGCGAAGCATTTCATTTCCTGTTAAAACAGATTTTCGCCAAACGGCACTCAGAACGATAGTTAAATTATTGAATATAATCAATTAGTTATCATACCAGCCGCGACTGTGTGATTGGTCGCTTCATCAATCACAATGAATGAACCTGTCGCGCGATTATTTTGATACGCATCAACCATCAGCGGCTTTTGCAATTTGAGTTGCACTTGCGCGATGTCGTTGAGCTTCAACGTTTCCGGCGACGGATGTTGCTCCAGCGTGTTCACATCGAGATGAAAATCCAACGACGCGAACATGGCTTTTACCGTATGCGTCGTATGCTTCACCAGATATTTGCGTCGCGTGTCTAGCGGGAAATTATCCATCCAGCACAGCATCGCAGTGATTTCTTTAGTTACGCGAGGTTGATCGTTTACATGCACCAACATGTCGCCGCGCGAAATATCAATTTCATTTTCCAGCAGCACGGTGATCGATTGGGGTGCGCGGGCCGATTTCAATGAACCGTTCAACGTCACAATATCTTTTACGCGAGTCGTGTTGCCTGATGGCAAAGCCGTCACACTGTCGCCAACGGAAATCGTACCCGATTCCACTCGGCCCATGTAGCCGCGAAAATCGTGCAGCTCCGGCAATTGCGGGCGGCTCACAAGCTGAACCGGAAAACGTAATTTCGGTGACGCAGTTTCCGCGACGCGGCTGGTTTCCAGTAGTTCCAGCAGCGTCGGCCCGTTGTACCAATTCAAATTCCCGCCGCGATCCACCACCATGTCGCCGTTTAGCGCCGACATCGGCACAAAATAAATATGCGGGATGTTAAGCCTCGCGCAGAAGAGCGAAAAATCCTGATGGATTTTTTTGAATACGTCCTGCGAATAATCCACCAGATCCATTTTATTGACGGCTACCACGACGTGGGGAATCTTCAACAGCGACGCCAAAATCGCGTGGCGGCGCGACTGCTGCAACACGCCCTTGCGTGCGTCGATGAGAATAATCGTCAAGTCTGCCGTCGAAGCGCCTGTCACCATGTTGCGCGTGTATTGCTCGTGCCCCGGCGTATCGGCAATGATGAATTTGCGTTTCGGTGTGGCGAAATAGCGGTAGGCCACATCGATGGTGATGCCCTGTTCGCGCTCGGCAATCCAGCCGTCGGTGAGCAATGCGAGATCCAGACCTTCACCGCCGCGTTTCGCCGTGGTGCGTTCGACAGCCGCAAGCTGGTCTTCAAAAATGGATTTCGCGTCAAACAACAAACGGCCGATGAGCGTGCTCTTGCCGTCATCGACAGAGCCGGCAGTGGTGAAGCGCAGGAGTTCAATGTTGTGGGTGGTCATCAGAAATAACCTTCCTTCTTGCGCAGCTCCATCGACGCATCGCTCGTCTGGTCGTCCATGCGCGTCGCGCCGCGCTCGGTGATGCGCGTCAGCATCGTCTCGCGGATAATTTCATCAACAGAATCCGCGCCCGATTCCACCGGGCAGGTGCAAGTGATGTCACCCACGGTGCGGAAGCGCACGGATTTGCTTACAACCACTTCGCCTTCCTTTGGTGGCGTCAAATGCGTGACGGGAATCAACGCAGTTCCGCGTTGAATGACCAGGCGCTTGTGCGCAAAATAAATGCTCGGCACCGCCAACTCTTCGCGCTCGATGTATTGCCACACATCAAGCTCCGTCCAATTGCTGATGGGAAACACGCGCATGTTCTCGCCTTTATTGGTGCGCGTGTTATACAAATTCCATAACTCTGGCCGTTGGTTTTTCGGGTCCCATTGGCCGAAATCGTCGCGGAAAGAAATGATGCGTTCTTTCGCGCGGGCTTTTTCTTCGTCGCGCCGCGCGCCGCCAAAGCAGGCGTCGAATTCAAATTCGGCAATGGCGTCGAGCAGCGTCACGCTTTGATACACGTTGCGGCTTTCGCCGACGTGCTTGAGTTTCACGCGACCGTTGTCGATGGAGGTTTGCACCGAGCGCACAATCAATCGCTCGCCCAATTCCGCCGCGCGCGCATCGCGGAACTGAATCACTTCATCGAAGTTGTGTTCCGTGTCGATATGCATCAACGGAAACGGAAACTTGCCCGGGCGAAACGCTTTTTCGGCGAGGCGCAACATCACAATGGAATCCTTGCCGCCGGAAAACAACAGCACCGGGTTGCGGCATTCCGCCGCCACTTCGCGCATGATGTGAATCGCTTCCGATTCGAGCCAGTCAAGATGCGACAAGCGCGGCGACATGGCGATTGAATTCAGTTCGATAGGTTTGTTCATAAGTATTTGATTTAATTGAATATTTAAAATCTCACCACAGAGGCACAGAGGCACAGAGAAAAACAAATGCTTGATGCAAAAAATCTGTTTTCCCAAAGCGTGGCTAGTGAATCTAAAAATGCCAACCTGCTTGAATAGATTTTCCTCTGTGTCTCTGTGTCTCTGTGGTGAGGGTTTTGTTCTGTATTAGTTTTCGTAATGCTCGCAAGTGAATCTAAAAAGTATCAACATGCTTGAATAGATTTGCCTCTGTGCCTCTGTGTCTCTGTGTCTCTGTGGTGAGGATTTTGTACTGTTGGCAAAATTTCTAAGTCAGTTCCCTCGCATGCAATCCACATTCTTTCTGCTGCGCATCTTCCCACCACCATCTTCCCGCGCGCACATCTTCGCCCGGCTGAATAGCCCGCGTACAAGGCGCGCAGCCAATCGACGGATAGCCTTTGTCATGTAGCGCGTTGTAGGGAATGTTGTATTGCTTGATGTAAGACCACACATCCGCTTCTGTCCAATCAATCAGTGGATTGAATTTTTGCAGGCCGTTGTCACTGTCAAATTCCGAATCGCCCAAATCTTTTCGCGTGGGTGCCTGGTCGCGGCGCAGGCCGGTGATCCAGGCTTTTTTTCCTGCCAGCGCGCGTTTCAACGGTTCCACTTTGCGCACAAAACAGCAATCTTTGCGCTGCGCCATACTGTCATAAAACCCATTGATTCCATTGATTTTTATGTATTGTTCAACGGAAGCCGTTTGGGGAAAATACACTTTGATTTTTCGCGCATAGCGCTCGGTGGTTTTTTGCATTAACGCGTAAGTCTCTTGCGGCAAGCGGCCGGTGTCCAAACTGAAAATTTCAATTGCCTTGAATTCGCGCGCAATCAAATGCGTCAGCACCATGTCTTCTGCGCCGAAACTGTTGGCAAATGTCGCCGGCGAAAAATCGCGCTCGATGTCGGCAAGAATTTGTCGGGTGCCAAGAATTTTTTGGTCAAGTGTTTGGTTCATGTCAAAGCCTAAATATTCAAATTCATCGTCATCCTGAGGCACGAAGGATCTGCTTTTGTATTAAATCAAAAAACAGATTCTTCGTAAAAGCGGCTCAGAATGACGATCCTATTAACATTATCTAAACAACGGCTGCATTTGTATTTTCACCGTTGCACTTTCACCGTCATCCTGAGGTACGAAGGATCTGCTTTTGTATTCAAGGAAAAAACAGATTCTTCGCAAAACCGGCTCAGAATGACGGAACTATTAACGCCGCCTAAACAACGGCAACGGCTGCTCTACCGATGCTTGATACGTTTCACTGAAATCATTCAGCGCCGTCAGTGCCATCTCAACATCCTTATCCTCGCGCACCGCAAACGCGTTGAAGCCGACACGATGCAAATAAAAAACCTGGTCTTTCATAATGTCGCCGATGGCGCGCAACTCGCCAGAATATTTATAGCGTTCACGTAGCAACCTTCCAATCGAATAACCGCGGCCATCGGTGTATTGAGGGAAATCGACGGCGATAACATTGAAGGCGCCAAGGTCGGCGGCGATTAAAGCAGGATCATCGTTTGGCGCCAGCCACACACCGAGTTTTCCGTTCCGCGCGAGCAAAGCATCGCGTTGCGCCAGCCATGATTTGAGCGGCACGATCACATCAGCATTGGCAGGAATATCGGGCAACGCGCCGTCGTCGACAAGTCTGACCAATTGCCAACGGTCTTCAACCATCGCGCGATCGACAATAATTTTAGGCATCCGCTGTTTCCTCGCGATGTTGTTTGTTGGCATACACGCGTGCCTTGAACGGATCGAGGCCCACACGGCGCACGGTGTCGATAAAAGTTTCCCCTTCGTTGCGCACATCCACATAAACCGAAATCAGTTTTTCAATCACGTCGGGCATGGCATCTTGCGCGAATGATGGCCCAATCACTTTGCCTAGGGACGCCTGCATGCCTTGCGCACCGCCGATAGAAACCTGATACCACTCACTGCCGTTTTTATCCACGCCCAAAATGCCGATGCTGCCCACATGATGATGGCCGCAGGCATTCATGCAGCCGGAAATATTCAGTTCGATGTCGCCGATGTCGTGCAAATAATCCAGGTCATCAAAGCGGCGCTGAATCGCTTCGGCGATGGGAATGGACTTCGCGTTTGCCAGAGAACAAAAGTCGCCGCCGGGGCAGCAGATGATGTCGGTGAGCAAACCAATATTCGGTGTAGCGAAGCCGATAGCTTTGGCTTTCTCCCACAACGCGAATAAATCTGATTGCTTCACGTCGGCCAAAATTAAATTTTGTTCGTGCGACACGCGCAGTTCGCCGAAGGAAAATTCATCAGCGAGATCGGCGACGGCATCAAGTTGTTTGTCCGTCGCATCGCCCGGTGCAACGCCTGTCGGCTTTAACGACAGCGTCACGGCTGCATAACCGGCCACTTTATGGGCGAAAACGCTGCGTTTCGTCCAATTACCAAAACCTTTGATTGCATTGAGTTTTTCAGCATATTCCGTATCGTCGCCGGAGAATTTTTCATAGCTCGGCGCGGTGAAAAATTTCTCCATACGCGCGAATTCTTTTT